>JAYSSR010000085.1:0-65959 GCA_043720395.1 Acidimicrobiia bacterium | reverse complement strand
CCGTACTGCGTCGTGCCTCGTGCGTCGTATCCATGTATGCACCTTTCGCTGCGCCCAAGGCGCTACCAGGAAGTCGACGTACCTTGGTGACTTGGCAGGCAGTTGCATGTCGCCCACGCGATTTTCGAGACTGAACGCTCCACCGTCGTGGCTCATGCTCACTGCGCCGCGGCCACGGCGGTGATCTCCATCCGCCACTCTGGTCGGGCCAACCGGGGAACGGCGATGAGCGTGGACGCTGGCTTGTGTCCCGCGAGCGCGACATCACGGGCGGCCATCACGACGGCGAGGTCCTCTCCGTCGACCACGTAGGTCGTGTAGCTCACAACATCCACCAGCGACATGCCCGCCGCTGCGCAGATCTCCCCGATGGAATGCCAGACCACTGTTGCCTGCTCGGCAAGCGATTCGGGGGTCGTGCCATCCGACCGTGTAGCGACGATGCCTGACGTGTGCAGCATGCGACTTCCTGCCGAGCTGATGACGCCGAGGCTGTACGCGGCAACAGGAGCACCGATGCTCGCGGGATTCACAGGCGTGTTCATGACCACATCCTGTCGCAGAGCAGCGCCTCTACTTGGCGGCGGCGACGCCAGACTTCGCTGGCGCTCGCTTCGTCGCGCGTCGGGTCGCCGGCTTTGGCATATGGCCCCCCGGCCCGCGGTCCTGCAACGCCTCAAACTTGGTCTCGATGAGGAGCGCTCGTGCCGGTTCGTCGTTCAGGGACCGCAAACGATGGCGGATACGCGAGGGATACGAGAGAAAGTCGCCGCTCCGAAGCTTCGAGAGTTGCCCGTCGATATCGATCTCGATCTCGCCCTCCACGACGTAGATAGCTTCAAAACCTTCGTGTTCCCAATAGTCCCCGAACTCGGCAGGCAAGCCTGCGTACTCGAGAACATGAAACGGTGCTTCGCCTGCGAGGAAGATATGAGCAGACGACTTCACGTCCGCCGCATCGAAGTCGACCACGCGCGCTTCGCTCGCTCGGACCAAAGCCGGGGCAGACAACGCCTCGATCGTCCCGCCGAACAATCCCTGCGGCGTGGAGTCCAAAGCGTGCGCAATCCGGTACAGGGACGTCATCGACGGTCTGGCCCGACCGTTTTCGATCTGCGAGAGGAAGGGCTGCGAAAGATCAACGAGCACGGCAAGCTCAACAAGTGTCAGGTCTCGCGCGACACGACGTTCACGGATGGCACCTCCGAGCGTTTCCCATTCAGTCTTCTCTGGAAGCTTGCGACGTGCCATTTCTTCATTCTCGCTCGCGGTGGGCCGCGACGAGGTCAAGTCACATACTCAGCAGCGGAACAACGTCGCCAATGAATCGCTCCATCTGCTCAACGGCCTTGGCATACGGGTCACCGATCAGGTGCGGGAACACCGTAAGGTTCGCGACGCCGAGGAGGTCGCGCAACGACTGCACGCCTTCGGCCACCTCCGCCGCAGATCCGACGAGCATGGTCTGCTGGGCCATCGATTCCTCCAGCGTCGGGATGAGTCCGGGTTTTGCCGGCCGACCGTCATCCGCCATGTAGCCACGACTCCAGCCGTAGGGGCCGAGGAACTTCCAGAACTCGTCGTGGCCGGTCCGCGCTGTTTGCATCGCCGCCTCGTGGGTGTCCTCGATCCGGACGCCAACGACCAGCATCCGCTTGTCGCCTCGAGCCAGCTCGATACCGTGGTGCTTTGCATACAACTCCCCATAGCGATCCCACATCCGCTTGATGAAGGTTGGGTGCTGGTTCCAGAACACTGCACCGTGATCGACAATCGGGGCGTATTCGACGGTTGGCGGGCTCGTCGCGGCCTGCCAGATCTCGAACGGATAGATCGGCCTGGGGATCGGGGTCAGTTCGGAAACGGTCGATCCGCGATCGGGGATACCCGGTCTCGGGATCTCGAAGAACTTCCCGCGAAACGCGACTCGTTCCTCGGTGAGCGCGATACGGACGATGTCCATTGCCTCTTCGAACCAGGCGCGATTCCGGGCGTCGTCACTCGCCTGGTCCGGGTTGTCGGCCGACCCGACGGACACCTGATCGGGGTTGAGATGCAGCAGTTCCCTCGGCACCGTGCCACGCCCGACGCCGAGAATGCCGCGGCCACCCGAGAGATTGTGCATGGTCGAGAAATCCTCGGCTAGGCGTAGGGGATTCCATTGCGGCACCACATTGAACATTGAGCCAAGTCGAATCCGCTCCGTACGGGCCGCAATCCACGTAGAGATCAGAATCCCGTTCGGGATCACCTCGTAGCCCTCGTGTTGAAAGTGGTGCTCGGTGGTCCAGAAACTGTCGTACCCCAGCCGGTCGGCCTGCACGGCAGCGTCCACGTACTGGAGTGTTGCTGCCCAGCAGGCAGCGTTGTCGTAGCGCCGATCCATGGGACTGGGTAGCCCCGAGCCAGCATCGGACATCTCGACGCCGCCGAAGAAGAACGCACCGATCTTCATCTCAAGTCAACTTTCGTTCGGGCGTATCGCCGGCTAGTCCAACACCCACAAAATAGCCGCAGTATTGACTGCTTCAATACACCACGCAACGCCAAGACGCTCCGGCCAAGACATCGTGCTCCCAGAGCGTCAGCCATTGTCGAGGGCCACGAGGGCGGCGTTGACCAATTGATCCGGCAGCATCCCGAAGAGGCCGTAGAGGTCGGCGACCGTACCGGACTGGCCGAAGCTGTCCACCCCGACGGGCACGACTCGTTGGCCGAACACCGATCCAATCCACGCCATTGCATGGCTCGACGCATCATGCACGGTAACGATCGGCACCCGCCGCTCAACTACCGGAATCAGTTTGGCGAGGTGGAAGTCCGGCCGCGTCCGACTTCCCGTAGCCACTGCGAAACGCTGCGTTGCCCGCCAGCCTTCGTAGAGACGATCAAGGCTCGTTGCGTCGATCACCACCGCCTCGACGCCTTCGTCGTGAAGACGGGCCGCGCTCTCGATCGCTTCCGGCATCACCGCCCCCGACGCCACGATGATCACGTCGGCCGATGCGTCCGGTGACACGAGGCGATACCCACCGGCCAGAACGTCGCGGCGCAATACTTCTTCGCCCACGCGCGCCGCCGCGGCGTTGAACGGTGATTGGTCGATCGGGCGGGTCGTGAGGCGCAGGTAGAGCGAATGTCCGTCAGGTTCGCTGAGGCCTGCCAGCCCATCGCACAGAAGCCAGTCGAGTGCTGTTGCAAAGGCCGGCTCCGCATAGGTGATCCCCGGGAGTTCCATACCGATGGACGCGGTGATCGTGCTCTGGTGCGCTCCACCCTCCGGCGCAAGCGTCACTCCCGCGGGCGTGCCGACAAGAATGAAGCGCGCTCCGTTGTACAGCGCATAGATAAGGGCGTCGAGGCCCCGGCAGACGAACGGGTCATAGACGGTGCCGATCGGAAGTAGATGCTCGCCGTGCAGCTCGTGGCCGAGACCCAACGCGTGGAGCATCAGGAAGAGATTCATCTCGGAGAGCCCGAGTTCGATGTGGCGACCGCTCGGACCTTGCGTCCATCGCAGGAGTCGGCCGTCGCCGAGGTAGTCGGTCTGCGCGGCCGGCGTGAAAACTCCGACCTTGTTGATCCAGCCACCGAGGTTGGTCGACACAGAGACATCGGGCGACGTAGTAACCATTCGAGACGCCACCTTGGGAAACTGGGCGAGAGAGGTGAGGATGCGCCCGAAACTCTCCTGCGTCGACACCGGCTTGGCCGTGAACACGCCGGTCTGGATCGGGACCACAACGTGGGGACGCGGCGTCCGGGGATGGTTGTTGATCTCCGCTCCGACAGCGGCGCATGCCCGCCCGGCATCGGTCCCCGGATCGAACCGGTCCCATTCGGTCTCGGTCGTCAGTCCGAGCGCGTTCCTAAAGTCATCGATCTGCCCCGAGCTGAGAAGTGCAGCATGGTTCAGCGGATCGCCTGCGATCGGCAGGCCCCAACCCTTGACGGTGTATGCAAACACCACGCTCGGCCGATCGCTCACTGCGTCGCATGCTTGATAGGCACGCAAGAGTTCGCCGATGTCGTGGCCACCGAGATTCTGCACGAGCGGGGCAAGATCCTCATCTCCGATCGTGGCGACGAACTGTCGGACATCGTCGTTCGCACCGTCGAGGAACCGCGTGCGCAGTTCAGCGCCCCGGAACGCGAACAGGCTCTGGTACTGCTCGTTCGCCATTGCGTCGATGTGTCTGCGCAGCGTTTCGCCGTCAGGTCGAGCAAACGCTGCATGGAGTCGGCGACCGTACTTCGCCTCTTCGACGTGCCATCCCGAGTCCGCGAAGAACTTCATGAGGAGATGGGCCTTCATCTCCGGGACGACCCGATCAAGACTCTGGCGGTTCACGTCCACGATCCATGTCGCGTTCGACAGGTTCTTGAGCGCAGGGTCCGCAATCGCCTCCCAGATGTTCCCCTCATCCAGCTCAGCATCTCCCACGAGGGCGAAGAAGCGACCCGGACGGGACGGGGGGAAGTGGGCGTCGATGTATCGGCGGGCCGCGGCGGCGAACAGCGGCGCAACTGCGCCGAGGCCCACCGAACCGGTCGAGAAGTCCGAGACATCGGGGTCCTTCGTGCGACTCGGGTAGGCCTGCAATCCTCCGAGGCTTCGAAGGCGGGTCAGGTAGGACCGATCGAGTTCTCCGGACAGGTACTTGATGGCGTGGTACACCGGAGACGCGTGCGGCTTGACGGCGACCTTGTCGTGGCCGTCGAGATGGCCGAACCACAGTGCCGCCATGATGGACACCATGGACGCACTCGACGCCTGGTGGCCCCCGACCTTGACGCCCCCGGCACCGGGGCGATCATGATTCGCGTGGTCGACCATCCGCACCGCTATCCAGAGAACCCGCCGCTCGATCTCCTCGATCGTGGCGATGTTCGGCCGGGGCGTCGGCGGGGGCATGGAGGGCACGTGCGACGTCACGGCCGAACGGTAGCAAGATTTGCGAAGAGAATTGATGTCATCAATATGATTATTGGAAGAGGTGTACGTTTTCGACCCGCGCAGGGACGCACTGGTCGTGGGTCGCGCACGATACGTTCCACGTGGGATCTCCGCGGATTCACGTGCTTCGAACCAAAATCGGAAAGGCAGTTCAACCGTCATGAACAATGCACCGCGTGTCGGGATATGGCTGTATCCCGACGCGCCAGTGACAGATCTCGTCGAAGCGGTTGTGGCCGGAGACAGAGCCGGGCTCGACGAGTTGTGGATCGCGGACGAAGGCGTGGCCCGCGAACCACTGGTGATTCTCAGTGCCGCCGCTCCACGAACCAGTTCCGTGAGATTGGGCTTTGGCATCACGACGCCGATGCTCCGACATCCCGGGGCCATCGCATCGAGCGTTTCGACACTCGACGAGCTCAGCGGCGGTCGGGCAATCCTTGGGTTCGGAGTCGGTGGAGATCAGTCTCTCGGGCCGTTCGCGTTGCAAGCGGAACGTCCGGTGGCCCTGATCCGAGACGCGATCAGAACAGCTCGCGACGTCTTCGATCGCCGACCATCGGAACGGTACCAACCGCCCGATCACGCGGCACCGGCTCGGAGCGTCCCGATCTTCGTGGGAACCAAGGGTGAGCAGTTGACACGACTCGCCTCACGCGAAGCCGACGGAGTGTTCCTGTCGGGATTCCGCCTTGACTCCCTTTCCACACCGATCGACTGGGCGCGTTCCTCGCGACCCATTCACGTCGCCCTCTACGCGTCGGCGCGTTTCCGCGACGATGCGCCGCAGGACCCGACCTCCTTGCAGGGCAGCCCCGCAGCGGTGGCCGCCGGTATGGTCGAACTGATGATGCGTCACGACACGGAGAGCATCGGCCTAGCTCTCGTCGACGGGGACCCGATTGCTCAGATGATGGAGTCCGCCCTGGAGGCCATCCGCCTCTTTCGCATCGCGCAGGCGGACATAGCCGTGCTGAAAGGGAAGGGCAGATAGTGCGGGTGCTTCTTGTCTGCTCTCCCTCTTCTGTCCCCCGAACGGACACGATGATCCAACGAATGAGGGTCGCCGCCGTTGCCGGTCTGCGGGCGGGGGGCCATACGGTGCGCGAGCTCGACCTGTTTTCATTCGCACCCGCAATGAGCCGGGCTGAACGCCTCGCCTATGTCACCGACAAGCCGATCATCGATCCCGAAATAGCCGACTATGCCGAAGCCGTGCTTTCGTGCGATGCCTTCGTGTTTGTGTATGCGACGACACTGTCCACCTTGCCTCCGGCGTTGAAAGGATGGCTCGACCGGGTGCTCGTACCTGGCGTGTCGTTCACCCTGGACGACTCCGGCGGAGCAAAAGGTGGCCTGTCCGGAATTCGTCGGATCGTTGGAATCTCCTTGTACGACGACACGTGGTGGGCTACGAAACGTACGTTTGACAACGGCCGACGCATTCTCATGCGCAATTTGCGTCTCTGTGCGAGTCGGTCGACAAGAACCGCGTGGCTGCCGCTCTATGGCGGAGCTAACCGTCACGAAGAGGGGATCGGCACGTTCCTGCGAACCGTCGAGCGGCGGTTGGCGAAACTATGAGTGCGCTCGTCGTATTCGTTCACCCGTTGTCCGAGAGCTTTGGCGCTGCCGTTTTCGAACGAGTCAAGCGCGGGCTGGAGTCGGCCGAGACCCCGTTTGAGACCGTCGATCTTTACGCCGACGGCTTTCAACCGGGCAGCGGTTTGCCGGAGCGACACCGCGATCTGTTGGACCGCGCCTCGACCCTGGTCCTGGTGTACCCCACTTGGTGGACCACCCAGCCAGCGCTTCTCCTTGCCTGGCTGACCGCCGTGGTGGCAAACGAAGCCGCTTCCGTCACGTCACTGGTGTGTGTCACCACACACGGCGGCACGCGTCTTGGCAACCTCATCGCCGGACGGTCGGGCTATCACACGGCAGCTCGTGTCGTACGTGCCCGTTGCGCCCCACGCGCAACGTTTCACTGGGTGGCGTTGTACAGCCTTGACAAGGGCGACGAGGCGCGTCGAGTGGCGTTTCTCCGACGAGTGGAACGCGAAATCGGGCGGCTCCCGATTTGAGCAACTCCTAACGAGCCGACGGCATCTTTCCCCGCGAGACGGTCGACCAGCGGCCAACCACTCGGTTGTTTAGCCAACCGAACGACACAAACACAAACACGCCGAGCAGGCACGACAGGATGACAGCGGCGAGCAATTGCTCTCCCTGGAGAAGGTTCGCATAGCGTTTTAGGAGCTGGCCGATACCGACGTCGCCCTGCCCGAAGAAGAAGTCGCCCACGATGGCACCGATCACGGACAGGCCTGCCGAGATGCGAAGCCCGGCGAAGATTGCAGGAAGCGCGGCGGGGAACATGACCTTGCGCAGCCTGGTGAGTCGACCCGCGTTGTGCAGCGTCAAGAGGTCGTGCATCCCTTGGTCGGCTGACGTGAGGCCGAACAGAGTGTTCACCACGATCGGGAACAGGGCGATAAGCGCTGCGACGAAGACGCGGGAATTGAAGCCGTAACCGAACCAGAACCCGATCAGCGGCGTGATGGCGAGGATCGGAGTGGCTTGCAACATCACTTGGTACGGGAAGACCGCCCGTTCGACGAGCTTGGACTGGCTCATGACCACGGCGAGGGTGAACCCGATGGCAATTGCGATGGCCAGGCCCCAGAGCGCGACCTGACTGCTGGACCACAGTCCATGGCCCAACTCAGCCAGCACTTCGGTGTCGGCGAAGCCGTTCTTGAACACCAGGTGCGGCGGTTGGAGCAAAAACCTGCGCTTGGAATCGAGCAGCACGTAGCTCACGAAGTACCAGACACCGATCGTCATGAGGCCGAGAACGAACGGCGGGAGCAGCAGCGAAAGCAGCCCTTCGCGCTGACGAACACGAGATGGCGGTGCGTCGTCCGGAAGCACTCCGGGGGTCGCTTCGAACCCGCCCGGGCGAGTGAGGTCTGCGTTGCTGGCGGTGCTCATGCGTGTGCTCCACGGAGTGACTGGTTGATGTGGCCTGCGAGCTCTGCGAACGCCGGATCAAATCGGAGTTGTGGGTCTCTCGGGTACGCGAAGGGCACGTCGAACGATGCCACGATGCGCCCGGGCCGGGCCGACATCACGAGCACTCTGGTGGACAGGAAAACGGCTTCGCTGATCGAGTGCGTGATGAACAGTCCCGCGAATTGCTCCTGCTGGAACAGCTTGAGGGTCTCTTCGTTCAAGTGCTCGCGCGTGATCTCGTCGACGGCTCCGAACGGCTCGTCGAACAGGAACAGCGGCGGCTTGAGGGTGAGCGCCCGGGCGAGCGACGCCCGCATTTTCATGCCTCCCGAGAGCGTCAAAGGGTAGTGACTCTCAAACCCCTTGAGTCCGACGAGATCGATGGCGTCTTGCGCGATGGTCGTCCGGTCTGTCTTCGGGCTGTTGTGAAGTTCAAGAAGCAGCTCGACGTTGCGTCGCACCGTCCGCCACGGCAGAAGCGTCGCGTCCTGGAACACGTAACCGATGTTGCTGCGGTCGACCTCGACGCTGCCGGCCGTCTGATCCAGCAATCCAGAGGCGATCTTCAGGAGGGTGGACTTTCCGCAGCCGGAAGGTCCGACGACCGTCACGAACTCACCCTTGGCAACGTCGAAGGAGACATCGTCAACGGCCTTGGTCCCATCCGGGAATTGCATCGAGATGTTCCGGAAGGAAAGCGCGCAAGCCTTCTGGCCCGTTGGTTCGCCCATCATCGCGTTGTCATCCCCGTGGTCATGGTCACTCTCTAAGTGTTGCGCATCAGGCATCAGCGAAGTCGAGCCTCACTTCTCGATTCCTCGGCAACGCGGAGTCATTGATAGTATCAATGACGTTCGTCACAAGGGAGTCCCCGCTGTGCCCGGGACTGCCCGCCGTCCGAACGCGCCGCAGACTCAATTTCACGAGGAGAACCCATGCGTTACCGAACGTCCGTCCTACTGGGCAGCGCACTGATCGCTGCGGTAGCGGTGTCGCCCCTCGCGACATCCGCGGCCTCTGCCGTCGCGAAGAAAAAGGTTGCCGTCTCGGGCACCTCCCTCAAGGGCGTATGCCCTGCCACCATCGTCATTCAGACCGATTGGTTCCCGGAGGCGGAACACGGAGCCCTGTACCAACTGATCGGCGCTGATTACAAGATTGACCTCAAGAAGAAGGTCGTTTCGGGCAGCCTCATCGACCGTAAAGGAGCGAAGACGGGCGTCAAAATCGAGGTCCGGACCGGTGGTCCCGCCATCGGTTTCGCAGGCCCTTCGGCCGTCATGGCCACCGACCCCAGCATCACAATGGGCTACGACTACACCGGGTCGGCGAACCTGTGGAACAAGCTCCCGCTGATTCAGGTCGTGGCGCCACTGGAGAAGAACCCGCAGATGGTCATGTGGGATCCGGCCACGTATCCCGACGTGAAGTCCATCGCCGATTTGGCCAAGAAGGGCGTGACCATCAACGTGTTCGCCAAGTCGGTCATGTCGTTCTTCATCGCCGACAAGATCGTTCCCGACAATCTCGTTGATCCATCCTACGACGGATCACCCGCCCGGTTCGTCGCCGCCAACGGCAAGATCGCACAGCAGGGATTCGCTTCGGCCGAGCCGTACTCCTACAAGAACGACATCAAGGCATGGGGTAAGGATGTCGCCTTCCAACTCTTCTTCGACGCTGGCTATCAGGATTATTCGCAGACCCTGGGCGTGCGGCCGACTGAGCTGGCCAAACTACGCCCCTGCCTGAAGAAGTTCGTGCCAATGGTGCAACAGTCGGCTATCGACTTCATCAAGGCACCTGATCGTGCCAATGCGATCATCGTGGACGCCGTGGCCCAGTACAAGGACTTCTGGGTCTACTCGAAGGGCCTGGCCGACTTCTCGGTCGCGAAGCAGAAGGAGCTGGGTCTGGTCTCCAACGGACCGGACAAGACGCTCGGCAACTTCGACATCCCACGGGTCCAGAAGTTCATCGACCTCATGGTCAAGTCCGGCGACTACAAGGACGTACCGGCCGGTTTCAAGGCCGCGACGATGGTGACCAACGAGTTCATCGATCCGAAGATCGGCCTCTAGCCGAGCCAAGCTCCGAATCGGTGGGTCGTGTACAGAGGTGGATCTGTACCCGGCCCACCGTTTCGTTCCCGTCGGATGGCCCAAAGTCCTTGACGTTTCCGGTGTCGCGCGTCGGTTCTGATCGAACTGTGGTTGGCACGGAGCAGGACGGGAATCGAATCACACGTGACCTTTAGATTGGTGCGATGTACAAGAACCTGAGCATGCAAGCGCTCGGACACTCCGTGCCATTCGATCAAGCGTGCGCCCTTGCGCGGAAGCACGGCTTCGCAGGCGTCGAGCTCGACCTTCGATTCCTCCGCTCTCTCGGATCACAACAGACAGCGCTGGATTGGTTCGGTGCCTTCCAGCTGCATCCCGGTGGTTTCTCCTTGAACGCCGCATGGCGCGAGTGCGACACAGAAGACTCCTTTGACGGAAGCCTCGAGACAGTCGTCGGAGATGCAAAACTGGCCGCGGCGCTGGGATGCAAACGCTGCCACACCTGGGTATTGCCTCGCAGCGACAAGCTCGACTTCTATCAACACTTCGATCTCGTTGTGCCGCGTTTGATCCGCGTTGCCGACGTGTTGGCAAACCACGGGATCATGCTGGGCTTCGAGTTCATCGGCCCTTCGACCATGCGAACAGGTCCATGCAAGGATTTCGTCCACTCTCTCGACGGCATGCGGACGTTCGCCGCCGCAATAGGCATGCACTCGCTCAACACCGGCGTCTTGTTGGACAGCTTCCACTGGTTTGCGTCGGGCGGTACGCTGGCCGAGATCGAACACCTTGATCAGAACGAAGTGGTTTCCGTCCACGTCAACGATGCGGTCGTCGGGCGTGGTGTCGAGGAACAACTCGACCAGGAACGTGAGATGGTCGGGTCGACCGGCCTGATCAACATTGCGGGATTTCTGGCAGCTCTGCGAACGATCGGCTACGTCGGTCCGCTGACCGTCGAACCATTCAACGCACGAATCAGAACGATGAGCCCGGATTCGGCTGCGGCAACGGCCAGCGCAGCATTGGATCGTGTGTTGGCCTGAGCAGTCACTCATCTACGTCCAAGATCAAACACAACGTCCTCGACGCCGAGACGGCGATTGATCAAGTCGAATTCGAAATACGTATCCAAGTTTCTTTTCCATTGCCCGATTTCAACAGAGCCGATTCGTTCGACGGGCAAGTGACCGGCGACGAGCGGAACCAGCCGATCAAGCGATCGACGTTGTGCTCGACGCCGCGCAACGTCTTGCGACGGGCCGTCCATCAACTGCGAAATGACGCCAGCCGCATCATCGGGTTGCGCGGAGGCGGCCAACCATCCATCGGAGGATGCCGTCAGAAAGTCCGCGAACTGTTCCCCGTGTCCGGCCAGAAGCGTCGTTGCCGAAAAATATGTCTGCGCATAGGGTTTCAGCTTTCGATGTTTGACCGGCGTCACGTCGACGTCGACACCTAACGCGGCGAGTTGCACCGGCTCGGTCATGGTGTAGCCCTGCAGTGCGTCGAAGCGATCCTGTCGTAGATGTTCTAAGTCGAACCCGACCTCCTCAAGGTCGAGGTCGCTAGCAGGGATCCCTTCCAACGCCAGTACCAACTCCAACGCCCGGATTCCATCAGCGTGCATACCGACTCGCCTCCCGCGCAGGTCCGCAACGTTTCGGATGAACTGATTTGGCCGACTCATCACCACCAACGGCGTGTCTTGCAGCATTGCCCCGAAAACCCGGACCGATCCATCTGCAGCGCACCGGCTCACGATCAGATTGTCTTCCGCGCACCCCGCGCACAACTCGCCGTTCGACGCTGCGTGCAGGACCATTTCGATCACGGAACGGCCGTCATCGTGCCATGGAACTATCTTGACATCAAGCCCTTTGGCTTCGTACAACCTGTTCTCCTTCGCCCAGAAGATGCCTGCAAACTGGGCGCAGACGACCCAGTCCAGATAGAACGTGAACGAGGTCGTCGATGCCATCAAGGGAAATCTATATCGGAGTGTCGATCCCCGGATACATCGGCGGGAAATCCGCCTTGGTCGCCTTGCTCAATGCCGGGAGTGCCTGAAAGGGAACATTTGGAAACATGTGATGCTCGGTGTGGAAATTTGCCGATCACGTTGAGGAGGATCTTCTGAACCGCGCTGTGATGGCGAAAGTGACTCCTCTACGCGACACGGCCTCGCGCCACACCATGAACGACGCGAGACCGTAGACCGCGTCGTTCATCCACGCGGTTTTGAAAGCAGTTCGGTGCCCGCACTCATGCCAGCGTGAATCGCTGACGCCGCCATGGAGCGCTCCGTACACGAAGAAGGTCGGAATCATCCACCAGCTTCCCCACGAGCCATGGGCCAGTACGCCCGATGCTCCGAGCAGCGTCATATTCATGGAATCAATACTGAACTTGACCGGATGCGTGGGTCTGCTGGAGAATTTCCGGGTCTGGACGATTGCCCAGTCCCATACTCAGGGGGAACCATGAACGTTTCACGTCGACCAACAGCGATGTTGGCAGCTACCGCAATCAGTGCGGCTGCCTTCTCACTCATCAGTGCGCCGAGCGCAACGGCGGCGGGCACCGGTTGGTGTTCGAAGGTGAGGATCAGCTACTTCAAAGGTGGTGCGTCCGATGCCTTCTCCGACATTCTGGAGAAGGGCGCGCGCACCGCTGCCGCCGATACCGGGGCCAACGTAACCATCATCGGCTCAGGCTGGGACTTCCCCAAAATGGTCCAGGGCTTCCGGGAAGAGATCGCCAAAAGGCCCGACGCGATCTCGTTCATGGGACACCCTGGAGATGGAGCAATCCAACCTCTGGCGACCCAGGCCAAGAAGGCCGGGATCCTCGTTGACTTTGCCAACGTACCTCCGGCTGAAACGCTGAAGAATGTAGGGGGTGGCTTTGTCGGCGCAAACCTTCGCTTCATGGGCGAGTCTCTCGCCGCCAAATCGATCAAGGACTTCGGTCTCGTCGCCGGCGACGAGGCGATCGTCGCCGGCACCTTCGGTGTGCCCGGTCGTTCCGACCGCGAGGACGGGACCGTCGCCGTTTTGGAGAAGGCCGGTTTGAAGGTCAACAAACTGAACTTGAACACTCTGGGCGACACCAACGGAAACCCCGACCTCGCTACGGCCTCGATGACCGCAAGCGTCAAGAAGGCAACGAAGCTGAAGCTGATTGTCGCAGCCGGACCGGTGCTCGGGAACATGGGGAACTACTTCAAGGCTGCAGGCCTGAAGCCGGGCGCGGTAAAGGTCTCGGGCTTCGATCTTGGTGCCACCGTGTTCGCAGCGTTTGCCAGCGGCCACGTGCAGCTCAGCGCAGACCAGGAACCCTTCAAGCAGGGATACATGCCGATCGTCTCGCTCTGCATGCAAAAGGTCTACGGCTTGGCCCCTTCGAGTGTCGACACCTCCTCGGGCTTCGTCACGACCGACAACTACAAGTTGGTATCGACACTGCCCAAGGGATACCGCTAGGCAGCGAAGGTGTCATAGACCCGATCGAATGATGATTGTCGTGGATACCAAGATTCCTGGAACGTCCGACCCGTTGGTCGAACTTACCAACATCAGCAAGTCTTTCGGTCGGGTCTTTGCGCTCGAAGGAATCTACCTGAACCTCTATCCCGGCGAGATCGTGTCACTCGTCGGCGACAACGGTGCAGGAAAGTCCACGCTCACCAAGATCATTTCTGGCATTGAGCGACCTGATTCTGGGGGCCGAATCACCGTTGACGGCCGTGAGACAAGAGGGTGGAATGCGTCGAAAGCCCGAAACCTCGGCATCGAGACCGTGCACCAGAGCCGCGCGCTTTCCGAGCAGCAAACGATCTACAACAACGTGTTTATGGGCCGAGAACGAACCAACGCGCTCGGCTTCGTGAAGCGCAAGGAGGAGATCGCCGAAACCGAGGCACTGCTTCGGCGCATCGGCTACACCTCGAAAGTATGGACACCGATCTCCACCGTAAACAAGCTTTCGGGGGGTGAGAGGCAAGGCGTGGCGATCGCCAGGGCAATCTTGTTCAACAGCAGATTGGTGCTCCTCGACGAGCCTACGACAGCCATGGCCCTTTCGGAAGTTGCCGAAGTCATGGACTTTATTGTGGACCTGAAACAACAAGGGAAGTCCGTAATCTTCATCAGTCACAACCCCTGGGACGCCCATGCCGTTGCCGACCGGTTTGTCATTCTCGATCGGGGGCGCATCGTGTTCGACGGGCCAAAGGGCGACATGACTTCCGACGAGTTTGTTCGACTGTTGAAGGACTCGGCTCGAGGAAAGATCCAGTCATGACAGCCGACGAGTCTTTTTCTGTAAGCGAGTCTTTGCGTGCCGCCGTCGTGCCGAGGAAGAAACGAACTCTGATCGTTCCGGAGAGGCTTCGGCCCGTTGTCGGTGCGGGCGTGTTCTTTCTCGTCATGATGGTGATCTTCATCATCGCGTCGCCCCGCGTCTTCCTGAAAGACACTGGGATCTATTCCGCAGTATTCCTTTCGCTTCCGATTTTCATCATCCTGGGACTCGGACTTGTATTCGTAACCGTTGCAGGCGAGAGCGACCTCTCCTTCCCATCGATTGTTCCGTTGGCAGGCCTCGCATACTCCGTAACATTCAAAGCCCTCGGAACGAGCTTTTTCGTTGCCTTGCTCGCAGCGTTGGTGGTCGGAATCGGATGTGGCTGGTTGAATGGGTTTCTGGTGACACGGCTCGGACTGTCCTCCCTCATCACCACCCTCGGGATGAATTTCGCCCTGATCGGCCTTACCCACGTGCTGAACAGAGGCGAAATTCGGATCTTCTCGTCATACGATAACTCTGCGATCCGCCATGCCATCGTTGGATCCTGGGGCCCAATTCCTTCCCAGATGTTCTGGGCTGCGGGAATCGCGCTCTTCTTGGGGATGATCTTCCATCGGCACAAATACGGAATCCATGCCCATATTGCCGGCGACAACCCCGAAGCGGGTCGGGCTATGGGAATCAACATCGAGCGAACCAAAACGATCGCCTTTGTCATCGTCGGGATTTGTAGTGCCATCGCCGCAGTGATCGCGATTCTCCTGAACTCCACGTACTACGCAACGATGGGCGAAGGACTGCTCCTCCCGGTGCTGGCCGGAGTGTTCGTGGGCGGCACGCCGGTCGGCGGTGGTCGCGGCACCATCGGGGGCCTGTTGATCGGTGCTGCCACCGTCGTCTTCATCCAAACGGGCGTGGTGGCCGTCGGTCTCGACGGTTACTACACGAGTCTCGGCTTCGGTGTTGTCATCGTGTTGTCGCTCCTCGGTCATCGCCGGTTCTCCGGTCGCCTCACGAAGTAGGAAACCCCCTGGGTATCGAACACATGGATTCCGGTCATGTCTGTGAGCACAGCAACTTTCAAGACCGCGTCATCACTCATGCGCTATTCGAAAACGCGACCGCACTGAACGGACCCAGCAGGATTCGATCATCGGTAAAGGTACGATCAACTGACTCGCCCAATTCGCCCAATTCGCCCAATTCGCCCAATCCGCCCGATGCCTCGCCGCCCCTCACGCTGTACAGGACTTTCGGACTCGGAGTGAGCACAGGAATCGACACCGCCACCGGGGCATCAGCAAAATTGGCCAACACCGTCGTGCTCTCCGCGCCGAACGAGCGAGTGAGACCGAACACCGCCTCGGGCACCTCATCGGAAGTCCACCAAGACACCGCGCCGTTGCTCCATTCGCGACGGTCCTTGAGCGTCGCCAGAAGAGGGAGCAGATCTTCGATTCCCTGCTCGCCGCCGGCGAACATCATGAACGGCCCGGGGAGGCTCCCGAAGATGACCGTGAGCAATCGAAACTGCTCCGAAGCGAACTGTTCGCGACGCCACTTCTTGCCCCATGTCGGCCACCAGAACGTGTCGTGCGAATCGATGTGGTGCGCGGTGAGCGAACCTTTCGGCAACAGCGCGTCGCGGTCGCTCATCCAGAGCGCCAGTCCCTTCGCATTCTTTACTCCCCACGGTTTCACCGCCGACGGATTGGTGATCGCAGTAACCAGCCATTGCTCGTCGTAGTTGTAATTGAGATCCATTGACTTGCGAAGCGCGTGGCCCGACGGCTCGGTATACATCAACGAATCAGACCGAATTCCTTTGAGCACCGGCCGAAGGCGCTCAAACAATCCAACACACGACAAGGCAGACGAACCCGCTCGGCCCCTCGCCCAGTCCGCCCAGTTCGGAAAGTCGTTGTACGTCGGCGCGTCGAACCGGAATCCATCAATGCCAAGTTCGACCATAAGAAAGCTCATGGCCTCGGTGAAGTACGCCTGCCACTCGCGATTGCGTGGATCGAAGGCCTTCGTGTACACGCCGGCCACGTCGCCCGCCGAGTCACGGGCAAACCAATCAGGATGGTCCGCGATCAAGGGCGACACCGCCGGGCTACCCGCTCGCCAATACGGCTCAAAGTCGAGAATGTGACGGGACCAGGCAATGAGATAGTTGTGCCAGTCGTTCACGTCGCTGCCAAAGCTGTCCGAGGTCTCGGCAGTTACAAGGTCAGCAAACGGCCCTGCCCGCACTCCGTCGGCTGCCGCACCAATCGACTCTTGATCTAGCACGCCGTGAAGAAGCACATCGAAGATGATGCGCATCCCTCTCGCATGACACTGCTCCACGAGTTCAACCAACATGGCTCGCGGACCGTACGAAACGTCCACATTCCAGTAATCATGAATGTTGTAGCTGGGATAGGGCTGGCGGGGCATTAGCTGAATCACGGTGAATCCGAGTCCGCGGATGCGGTCAAGATCGTCGGTGAGATTGTTCACCTCCGGATACGGGCTGTAGTGATTCGTCTGCGCGAACACGGAGAAGCCGATCTGCGCTTCGTAGATCATCGCGCCAACGATCCAATTAGGAGCGGCCCCCGGTGAGGTGTGGCCACGGGCGCGAAGCCACCCATCGAACAGCGCTGGGAAGCCCGACCACCGAGGAACGTCGACATCAAACGAGCAGAATTGGAGTTCGTTGCTCGTGGTGTTGGCGAGGTCGGCCGCAAAGTTCGTGGTGAGCGAGAACGCAAGGGACGACTGGGAAGTTCCGCGCACGTCGATCTCGGGGATCTCCATATCGTTGTCGAACCAGATGCCCACGGCGCTGTCTGCATGATTGGCCGGTTCGAGATGTACGAGGCCGCTCGACCCTCGCAAGCCACCGATTGGTGAGATACCAACAGCGGACGTGATGACCTCCAGAGGCGTGGCTCCTGCGATCCCGTTCCCCGGGGCAGTAAAGGACCATGTGCCACCGCCGAGCTGAAGAGAAACCCGCAACACCAGGTTCCGGACAACGAGTGTCTGCGCGCCTACGAAATCGAATCCCAGACTGCCCGCAGGGCCGAGCCGGTTCAGGCTGTAGAGCAACTCGCCGACAACCTCCACTGCACCGACAGCTCCGCCAATCCGCACCGGCACCCGCCATGTGCGACCGGTCGGCGTTTCATGCATTGTGGGGTCGGCGGTGCGAACACAATCTGTCAATCGAACAGTGTCGACGTATTCGATGCCGCCCGTTGGGCTTCGGCATTCAGATCCATCGACCTCGCATTCGACAGCGGCCTCGATACGGACCCGACGCGCACCACCCGGCACCGAAGAACTGAATGCAATCGGCAGTCCATTGTCGTCGTCAACAACGATGCAATGCGTCGACTCGACAGAGCGAAATTCCATCTGACTAAGCAAGAACTTCGAACGTGGCTTCGCTCTTGTCCGTCGACGGGTCGAGGAAGACCCGACCCTCGCCGTCGTGGCGATTGGCTCGGGCCACGATCTCGCTGTCTGGCAAAACTTCGATCGGCGTGTAGCGCGGGTGGTGATGCTCAAGGTAAGGATCGTTGGTCCGGGTGTTGAAAGCCACCAGAAGCAGGTGACGGTCGATGTCGGACTGATTCGGCGCCGACGTGTGCAGCGTGTTCGAGTGAAAGAACATCACATCACCCGGCTGCGCCTCGAACGCCACCCGAGGAAGGCGTTCTTCGGCAGCAGTAACCCGCACCGGTTCAGCGCCGGTCTGCTTGCCGACAAACCCATGGTCCAGGCGGCCCATGAGATGCGACCCGGCCAGTACGTTCAGGCACCCGTTGGCTGCCGTGTTCGGCGTAAGCGGAATCGCCACGGTGAGCATGTCAGGGCGTAGACAACCATTCGGGTACCAGTACCCATAATCCTGATGCCAGACCCAGGTGCCGCCGGCACCCGGCCGCTTCATCGTGATCTTGGAGTGGTAGTGGTACACCTCGCCGCCGAGCAGGCTCTCGACGGCGCGCACGAGCCGTTCGCTGCGAGCCAAGGCTCCGAAGGAGTCCTCGCCGGGTTCATTCCACAGAGCGATCTCGGTTGCACCTCCCTGGCCATCGTCGACACCATAGGCGCGCTTATGAATCGACTGATCGACCTGGAACGCGTTGATCACTGCACCGATTTCGTCGGGCGTGAAGAAGCCTCGCTTGATCACGAACCCGTCACGGTCGAACGATTCCTTGTCGGGGGCCGTCATTACGCTCATAGCCTGGGCCTTTCATAGTGCGAATTTGTTGTTTTTCCATGGCTGGCAACGCCCCGCTTTTTTATCCCCGCTGGTACGGGATATTCGGATCGCCAGTCCTGACCGGCGATCGGGGCTGAAGGATCTCCCGTTGATGCGGGGTGATCCGTGACAGCAGGGCGTCGGACCAGGTGTACCCAAACCGGGTGCGCACCCACGACGGCCCGTACCGAAGGATGATGACCCGACGCTCACTTGCAACAGTGGTGCGGCTCGACCCACCGTGCATGAGCGAATCGACGAACATCAGCGCGTCACCGGCCTTCGCATGCACCTCGACCGCTCCCGGTAAAGTGTCCATGCGATCACCACGGGCATAATCCCCGGCGAGTGGATGGGGAAGGTTGGACTTGTGGCTTCCCGGGATCACCATGGTCGCTCCATCGTCTGTGCCGATATCGGTGAGCGCCAACAGCACGTTCACTTGACCGCACCGGAAACTGCCGTGGCGATAGGCGTACTGAGTCCGGACCGGAGAAGTGAAGCCACTGGAATGGACGGGGTGATGACCACCGGCCCGTCGGATGGTGGCGATGTTCTCGTCGATGGATACGCCTTCGACGTAGGTCCCCTCTTCGCCTGCATAGTGACGCACATGAGCGATCCAGCTCGGATGATCGATCAGGAAATCGAAGGCCCGGTCATCGCAATCGAGAACGTTATGCAGTTCGAATCCGGTGTCCTTCGTGTAATCACGACGCTGCGCGTTGCCAACCCACTCGCCGTTGGACAACGGCGGGAACCGGTCGTAGGCCTCGTTGAGGCGACGGACTTCGCCTCGGTCGAGAGCTCCGCGCAACACCAGAAACCCCCGCAGATCAAACTCGAAGTCCTCAAGCGGAGTTGGTGCAGGCATGCTTCGTCCCCAACTACTAGTCCGGGAGGACGGGATTCAGTTCCGAGGCCGCTGGGTCGCCCGGGGCGAGCCCTGGCAGCCAACGGGCGAGGTCGCGACGCTGCGGCTCATTGGTTGGCGTCTGCACGGTCAGATCGCGTGCGAAGTAGATCACGGTCATGACCTCGCGGGTGATTGCCGAACTGTTCGCCCCGGCCTTGTGCAGCGTCCAGCCACCGTGGAACGTGGCGTCCCCGGCCGACATCGGGACCGGAACGGACAGCTTGGCCCCGGTGCGGCTCACCAGTGCATCGAAATGGGCTTCGGAGTCGTCGGAGATCGCCTCTTCGCCGAGCTCCCCGGTGTTGCTGCCCTCGACAAAGGTCATGATGCCCATCTCGGGGGTGATGTCCACGAGCGGCATCCACATCGTGACGCAACGCGTGCCGTCGATCGGCCAATAGATGGCATCCTGGTGCCACGGCGTGTGCCCGCCACCGGGCTCCTTCACGAGCGCTTGATCGTGGTAGATGCGAACGCCCTCGGCCCCGAGCAGAGCGGCGGCAACGCCGGCGAACCGAGCAGCGAACACGAAGCGGCGCACGTCGGCGTCGTCGCACCACAGGTTCATGACCTGAAGGAACGCCTTGCCGTACGTGTCTCGTTCGGCAAGCGGACGACTCTCCCGGTTGAACCGGGAGACGGCGGAGGCTACAACGGGCCGGAACGCAGCAACTTCATCGGGTCTGGCCACTCCCTGAAGAAGGACGTGACCGTTGTTGCGGTAGGCCGCCACCGCCTCGGGAGCAAGTTCGTAGCGGTCGTCGAGAAGGGGCAGTAGATCGTTCACCGAATTCCTTGTCACGTAGTCGACTCGGCGTCGAGCTCGTTGAGGAACTTCTCCAACTCGTCCGACGCGATTGGGACCAGGTGGCCCTTCTCCGGGAACCGGCCAGAGGCCACGTCATCGCGGAACTCGGTGAGAGCAGAGACACGCTCAAGCTGTATGCGCGCATACTCCGCCCGGAGGTCGCGGTAGCGCTTGGCATGACGCGGGTAGTGACCGTCATGAGAACCAAGGATGTCCTCTGCGAAGAGATATTGCGCATCGCAACCTGTACCGGCACCCATCGACATCATGAAGAGCGACGTACGAGCCGAGATGGCCGAGGCGACCTCCGCCGGTACGACTTCGATCTCCGCTCCGAGCGCGCCAACGTCTTCGAGCCGCTTGATCTGACGGAAGATCTTCATCGCCCCTTCGGCGGTCTTGCCGACCGCACGGAAGCCACCGGTCCAGGTGGCTTTGGACGGAATCAGCCCGACATGGCTCATGATCGGGAAGCCTTCGGCCGCCAGTCGGCCGATCGTCTCAAGGCTCGCGACGCAGTACATCGCGTCGATTCCGACCTTGTAAAGGGTGCAGGCTTCGCGGAGGTAGTCGTCGGTGGTTGCCAGCCGCCCGTAGTCCATCCCGGTGATCATGAATGCCGTCGGCGCTGCGGCCCGGATGGCCGACAGCTGCGGATTGTGACCGGTTGTGACGATGTCGATCCCGGCCTCTTCGGCCGCCGCTGCTTCGTCAACCGTCCACGCGAGGACGTTGGTTCGCTGCACCTTCCCCTTCCCGGCGAGGAGGTCGGCAACCGTCGGTTTCGTTCGAGTCGTCATGGTGTTCAATCTGGGTTGCGCCGCGAAGGCGGAGGGGCCAATTGAGGCAAGCGTGTCACTGTAAATATCGCAAATCTGCTACTTCACCGCGCCGAGGGTCAGGCCACCGACGAATGACTTCTGGAACAGCAGGAACACGATGAGCGTGGGAACGGCCGCGGTAATCGTGCCTGCCGAGATGAGGCCCCAGTCCGACACGTAGGTGCCTTGGAGGCCCAGCAACGAGGCCGTCACTGGCATCTTGTTCTCGCTCCGCAGGACGGTGATCGACCAGAGAAGATCGTTGAAGATCCAGGTGAAGCCGAGTGCCCCCATCGACGCCAAAGCCGGTCGGCTCAGCGGGAGGATGATCGTCCGATAGATCTGAAAGGGTGTCGCACCGTCGATGATCGCAGCCTGCTGGATCTCCGACGGGATTGCGAGCATGAAGCCGCAGAGGACGAACACATAGAAACCGAGACCAAAGGCTGCATGCAGGATGATCACGGCCGGAAAGGTGTCGAAGATCCCCAGCGCTTCTGCATTGCGTGCGAGCGGAATGAGCATGATCTGTGGAGGAAGAAGGTTTCCCCCGAGCATGACGAGGAGAATCGTCCGTCGAAACGGCACCCTGAATCTGCTCAGTCCGAACGCCGTCAGCGACGAGAGCAGGAGGGCAAGGGTC
Source organism: Acidimicrobiia bacterium (assembly GCA_043720395.1). Classification (GTDB taxonomy): domain Bacteria; phylum Actinomycetota; class Acidimicrobiia; order Acidimicrobiales; family JANYDT01; genus JANOYY01. The sequence continues at coordinate 44,158 of JAYSSR010000085.1, read as the reverse complement.
AGCGCTGGCACGGTGATGATGAGGCTGTTGAGCATGCCCCGTCGGCCACCGCCACGGCCCCATGCGTCTGCGTACCCCCGAAAGGTAAACGAACGGGGAAGCGCCATGAGCCCGTTCCCCAAGATGTCGTCAAATGATCGAAACGACAACACCACCACCAGCATCAACGGTGCGACCCAAAGCAGCGAGATGAACGATGCGCTCAGGTGGAAGCCAGCCGTGCGCGCCTTTCGTACGCGGCCGCTCCGACGGCGAACAATCTCCCCTGTCGACAGCGCTTCCCGTGCGTTCACCGGACATCCTCCCGGAGCGCGCGGATCAGGTAGAGGACGATGAAGCTGACGGCGAGGAGGAAGATGACCACGGCAATCGCCGAGGCGTAGCCCAATCGGCCGGTAGCGAATGCGGTTTGGAACATGAACGTGCTCAACAGCTGTGAGGAGTTGTAGGGGCCGCCCTTGGTCAGGGCGTAGACGATGTCAAAGGAACGCAACGCGTCGATGACGATCACGGACAAAACGACCGAGTTGACCCCACTGAGCTGAGGCATCGTGATGTTTCGAAAGAGCTGCCACCTGTTCGCACCGTCGACTCGTGCCGCTTCAGTCAACGCAGGATCGATCGATTTCAAACCCGCCAGGTAGAGCACCATGATGTATCCCGAAGACCGCCACAGCGAAGCCACGACCAACGCGTACAGCACCGTTCGCGGCTCTGCGAGCCAGATATGGCCCCAGGATCCGAGACCCACCGCCTGCAGCGCATTGTTGAACAAACCCTCCGGCGCATACAACACCCGCCAGACCAATGCGGTGACGACCAACGAGAAGATCACCGGGAGGAAGATGAGCGACCGGTACACCGCCACGCCACGCCGTTCAGCTTTTAGAAGTAGAGCCAACGAAAGGCCCAGAAGACCGGAGAGTCCACCGAACACCACCAACCACCGAACGGTGTTCTTGAACGCCACGAGGAAAATGGGATCGTCGGCCAGTTCGCGGAAGTTCTGCAGGCCGACGGGTTTCGGGCCGCCGATCCCCCGCCATTCGGTGAACGAGAGGAAGACACCCTGGATAGCCGGCGCGAAGACGACAGCTGCTTCCAGCAGGAACGGCACCAGAATGAAGGCCGCCACTGTTGGAGGGAGAGAGTCAACCCTCCGACGGTGGCGGCCCGGAACTGACATTTAGTGCGTCGCCGCAAAAGTTCCACGAACGTCACCGGCGACCGGAGCGAGTTCGTAGTTGGGGGACAGTACGACGGCGACGTCCATGGAACTTACGCTTGCGTGCACTAGGCCTTGCGGGCGCTCACTGCAGCTGCCTGCCATTCAGCCATGATTGCGTCGGCGTTGCCGGGGTTGTCCATGAACTTCAGCAGGGCCGCGTCGGCGGTGGGTTGCAGTTCGTCGCCACCGTCACGGTTGAAGAACTGGGTGAGGTCAGCAGCCGCCTCCAGCATTGCCTTACCCTTCGTGTTTTGCGCGGTGACCGCAGCCTTGGCCCCAGGCGAAGCCGGAATTGACGAGTTGCCTGAGGTGGTCAGGTAGAGCTCCTGAGCGGCCGGGGTTGCGAGGTATCGCATGAAGGACTTCGTGAGCGCCGGATTGGAGCCCTTCGCCGATGCGAAGAATCCGTCGGCCGGGGCTTCCTCCGCTACGGGTACCTTCGGGTCGATAATCGGGAACTGGAAGAAGTCGATGTCATCACCAACACCTGCCGGGGCACCCAGTGCCCACCAGTTGCCGGCAACGTAGGTCGCGGTCTCGCCCTTGTAGAACTTGGTCTGCGCTTCGGCGAACGCCAACCCTTTGGCTTGCTTGTCCATGTAGGGCAGAACCTCTTGCCACTTGTTGAACACGGCCTTCACTTCGGGGGAGTTGAAGCTCTTCTTCCCGCTGAGAACGTCGCGGTGGAACTTCGCCCCGTTCAGCCGAAGGTTGAGGTAGTCGAACCAGAACGAGGCGACCCACGGCGTATCGGACAGACCCATACCGATCGGGGTGACACCCTTGTCCTGCACCGTCTTGCAGAGCGCCTTGTACTCCTCAAACGTCTTCGGCGGTTTCACACCCCACTCGGCGAACTTCGATGGACGGTAGTAGACGCCACACCAGTAGTAATAGATCGGAACGAAGATCTGCTTCCCGTTTGATGCAGTCGACAGACCCCTCAGAGCCGAGGAGTAGCCCGCCATCTCAGACGACGACCACACATCGGAGATGTCGAGCAGCAGTCCCTGGTCGGCGTAGTTCTGCGCCGCTTTCCCGGCAAGCCACGTGAGGACCTCCGGCGGCTTCGACGAGGTCAGGTACTGCGTAAGCTGGGTTCGGTAGAGTTCACCAGCAACCGTGTTCAGTTTGACCGTGCCCGCCTTTTTGGCGTTAAACGCCGCGACAACGGCCTCCATCCCCTTCTTGGACTTGTCGTCGGCATTGTTGGACTGCAGGGCAATGGTGCCGGAAATCTTGGCCGAGCGCTTCGCCTTAGTGGTCTTCTTCGCAGCAGCAAGCGCGGCGGGCGAACCCGCCAGCAGACCAAGAGCAGCGGCCCCTAGGACGAAGGAACGACGCCCGAGAAGGGACGACGATTCCGGCTCGGCTTCAGGGTTCGTGGTCGGTTCGATGTTCATGCAAACTCCCTCGGGTGACGTGTGTGGTGCGGACTGTGAGAGTCCAGATGTCGGCGATCTAGCCGCAGGACCCGACGTCCGGTCAAAACTTCACCATTGACTGGACGAATATCGGCACTCTACGGCGAAGCATTGATCCCGTCAATATCCACCGAACTACCATCTGCCGATGGTCATCGAGTTCCTCACCTTCGACGTCAACGCCGAGGAGCGCGAGGAATGGCTCGCCGTCGAAGAGCAGACATGGAGCAGATTCCTGGAACGCCAAGCCGGTTTCGTCAGCAAGCAGATTTGGTCCGAGCAGGGCAACCCCGGTCAGGTTCACGCGATGATCTGCTGGACTGACGAGGCGTCGTGGCACGCCATACCGACCGACGAGATGGAAGCGGTCGACCAGTCCATGGGCCTCTGGTTCCGGGCATGCACGATGAAAGTCTTCGACATCGTGCGGGAGTGCTGAATGCCTGATCTCGGAGCGTACCGATGTCCGAAGAAGATGCTCTTCGGACCGTGTGGGGGCGTCCTCCCGTCGGGTCAGTGCGAGGTTGCAACGTTCGGCTCGTGCGTCTTCCTTGATCGCCCGTTGACGCCATGGTCTCGCGGCAAAGCCAACAGCACCACCACCGATGAGAACGCCCTGAAGGAGTTCGAGACGCCTTCACGTCCTGCCCCTCTCATCGTGGTTGACATCGTGACAAATGTTCCCGACGCCGACGCGATCACGAGAGACGCTCGACGGCTCACCGGTTCCGTCGATGCTGTACTGCACGGCGATCTCAGGTCCGGCCGTCTCCAGTTCCCGCCGTCGTTCACCGCACGAATTCTTCTGGACGCCGGCGTCGAGCCGTGGCCGGGTATCAACTGCCGCGACCGCAACCGGGTGGCTTTGGAGTCCGAGCTGCTCGCCCTACGCGCGCTTCACGTGCGCCGGGTCCATTGCGTCACGGGTGATCATCCGGCAAGCGGCGACCGACCCGACGCCATGTCGGTCTTCGATCTTGAGTCGTTCACGCTCGCGGCACTGGCCTCCGACTTGGGCTTCAACGTGTCCGTTGCCGAAACGCCCGGTGCCCCGCCATACGAAATCCGGCCGCAACGCCTCGCCGAGAAAGCGAAGACCGGTGCCACCATCTGCTTCGTGAACCATGCGGGCGAAGTCGACGACGTCGCAGCGTTTGTGGCCGCCGCGAGCGACGCCTGTAACGGACCGATGGCATTCATCGTGTGCGTTGCAGCGGCCTTCGACAAGGCGACAGCGGCGAGCCTCGATGCGTACCCCAGCCACCGGGTTCCAGAGGGCTACTTCGCATCCATCAGCCAGGGCGGGCGCGCCTGGGACGCTGGCGTCGAGGTTGCGACCGCCTACGGTCGACAGGTCTTGGCGATCCCCGGTGTGGTGGGAGTCGATATCGGCGCGTTCACGCCTGCTGGCGCGACCGAACGAGACCGATCAGCAACGGCCGACGGCCTCGCCGCGATAGCGAAGGAGCTTCGACAGCCATGACTGACACCATTTCGAACGACGGCACCTCCGAGATCACCTGGTTGCGGAACGCAACGCTGTCGGGTGGCCGCTTGGCCGACGTCTCCCTGAGTTGCGTCACCGGCACGATCGTGGACGTGGTCGACCGACCTCGAACGGGTGCAAGGTCGCCCGGACCACAGAGTCGTGCCGCGTCCAGCACCACTGAGATCGACCTCACTGGCTACCTCCTGCTCCCAGCGCCAGCCGAACCGCATGCGCACCTCGACAAGGCACTCACGTCTGAGACGGTTCCGAACCGTCGCGGTGATCTGATGGGAGCGATCGAGGCGTGGATCGACTTCATCCCCCACATCACGAAGGCGGGCATGATCGAGCGAGCCCGGCGTGCTGCGCTTGAACTCGTCGCTTCGGGAGTGACCGCCGTGCGCTCGCATGCGAACGTGCACGATGGCATCGGAACGAACGCTGTCGAGGCACTGCTCACGGTCCGCAACGAACTCGAACGGGTGTTTGATCTGCAGATTGTCGCACTGGTCGGAGGTCCTCTTGGAGGCGTGGAGGGCGCAGACAACAGAGCGATGTTGCGCGACGCGCTACGGATGGACCCGTCGATCATCGCCGGAGGATGCCCGCATATCGACATCGATCCGTTCGGCGCGAGCGATGCCAGCCTTGCGGCGGCAGCGGAGTTCGGCCGTGCGATCGACCTCCACACCGACGAGACGCTCGACCCGGCGCACCTCGAATTGCGCTACCTCGCCGAGCGGGTTCGACTCACCGAATTCCCACATCGAGCGGCGGCTAGCCACTGCGTGAGCCTTGGCGTGCAAGTCATCGACGTGCAGCGAGCCGTGGCTGAGGAGGTGGCTGCCGCCAATGTCGCCGTGATCACCCTTCCCCAGACAAACCTGTTCCTCCAGGGTCGTGCACATGCCGTGTCGCCGCCACGCGGGCTCACTGCGTTGCGCCCACTCCTCGATGCGGGCGTCGTGGTCGGCGCTGGTGCGGACAACGTTCGAGACCCGTTCAACTCGATGGGGCGAAGCGATCCGTTGGAGACTGCGGCTCTGCTCGTGATGGCGGGTCACCTCTTACCGGACGAGGCGTTCCACGCCGTGACCGACGGTGCTCGCATCGCCATGGGCCTGCCCGTCGTGCGAGTCGAACCGGGCTTTCCTGCTGAGCTTGTAGCGCTGCTCGGCACGAGCGTCGAAGACGCGATCGCGCGTGCGGATCAGCAGCGCATGGTGTGGCACCGCGGACGCCTCGTGTCATCGACCACCGTCGTGCGGCGGCTCGATCTCTCCTGATCCTCGTCACGTACTACGCGACTGCGGCGCGAACGGACCGGCGGGCGCGAGCACTCCGTCCGTCGGACGCCAGAATTGCCGTGGCGGTATTACGACCGGACGCGCCCCACACACCTGCACCAGGGAACGTGCCAGCGCCGGTGAGAAAGAGTCCGCGGACCGGCGTCTCGTATCTCGTCTGTTCCCGGTCCCGTCCGAGCAATGCGGTGAACGGTGTTCCAGCAAAGGACTGCGCATGGCCCTTTGGCATCGAGAACCGACGGTCGTAGTCCTCAGGCCCCATGAGCCGTGAAGACACGATGTGCTGCGTCAGTGGGCGGCCGTCGGCCATGTGCACGAGCTCCGAGACCGCGTCGAGCCAACGCTGTGGTTCCGCCGATCCGGCCCAACCGCCCTCAAGCGCGTACGGCGTCCAGAGGACTTCCAGGCTGAACACTTCGGAGCCGGGCGGGAGCGCGGCAGCGACGCTCGGATCGAGGGCCGACGGCAGCTGTGCGTAGAACTGCGGTCGCGCCGCAATCCGACCTTGCTTGGACGCCGCATGATCCGTGGCCAGCTCGCCGAGGGACTTCGACACGATGGTGGTGGGATGCAGCACCTCCACGTCGCTCAACACGAGACGCGACCGCATCGTGTCGTCCACCGCCTTCCAGGCGTAACGAGCGTCGAGCACAGCGTCAATCTTGGATTCGTACCCTTCGCTCGATGGCATGGCGCGGTACCGCTCGATCAACGGCAGGGCGGCCGCGGGTGGGTTCTTCAGCCACTGAACGAGGGCGTTGTGCGAATCGGCGGCCGAGACGACGATCGGTGCTTCGATGAGTTCGCCGTCCGCCAGCCGCACTCCACGGACCGAATCGTCTTCGCACACGATCTCCGCCACGGTCGCGCTACAACGCAGGGTTCCGCCGAACGATTCGAACGCGAGTGCGATCGCGGTGGGCAGCGCACCGCTTCCACCGACCGGGCGTCCGGTCGGTGCGATGTGCTTCATTGCGTAGCCGAGGGCCCCGAGACCAGTTCCCGGCGTTTCCGGGCTGAGTCCCCAGACGCTCGGGCCGGTGGTCACAACGGGCGTGCGGACCTGTTCTGCATCGAAGTGTGCCCTGACGACATCGGCCACGCTCTTGCGTGACCACGACAGGAGCGCGGGAACCGCCTTCGACGCGGCGACGACGCTGCGGCCGACCGACCCGAGCACGGCACCGGGAGTCGGCACTGATTGCGAGATGTCGGCGATCATCCTCGCCATTGGAAGTGCCGACTTGAGATAGCGGCGGTAGTTCTCCACCTCGCTCGGATAGGAGATCCGCAGTGACTCGATGGTGCGTTCGATGTCGTGAAAAACAAACCAGCCGGGCCCGCCGTCCCAGTGCACGTTCAACTGCGATGGTTCGGCGTCGAGGTATCGAAGCCCGTACTTGGCGAGACCCAGTTCCTCTGGGATCGTCGTGGTCCGGACCATCGTGTGGTCGCAGTTGCAGATGTTCACCCGAGCTCCGCCGAGCGCGACCTCTGTAGACGCCTGCCCGCCGACTTCGGCCCGCGCCTCGATCACCAGGGTGCGGATGCCAGCACGTGCGAGATACGCGGCACAGATGAGTCCGTTGTGACCGGCACCGATCACAATCGCGCCGAAGTCCATCTGCGGGTTTCCCTTCTCGTGGGCTCGCCGTGTTGCGGCCGACACGATCTTGCTACGAATGTCGCAGAATATTGCACTCCGCGATATTCGAACGGTGCGGCGACCGGTAACGTCGCCACCGTGCCAGTCCCCACACCCCCGCACCGTCGCCTGCTCACGGAGCTGGCCATGCACGATCTCGCCACTCACATCACCGACCGCTCGATCCTTGTACAGCCGGTCGGGGCGATCGAAGCCCACGGCCCGCACCTCCCCCTTGCCACCGACTTGATCGTGGCGTCGGCTGCGGTCGCCGAACTCGTCGCTCGTCACGGCGACACCTACGACCTCTGGGCGCTTCCGCCCCTGGCCTACACGAAGTCGAACGAGCACGCCTGGGCACCGGGGACAATATGGCTGAGTGCCGAGACGCTGTTGGCCGTTCTCGACGACATCGGGCGATCACTTGCGACGCTGCCCACGCGGACGCTGGTCTTCGTGAACGCGCACGGTGGAAACTCGGCGCTGCTGCAAGTCGCCTGTCGAGATCTTCGCTTGCGACACGGCCTGCAAACGTTCCTCGCCCACCCGTTCATGGCGGGCGATCACGGCAACGAACTCGGCATGGGGATTCACGGCGGCCACGACGAAACGTCGATCTTGCTCCACCTTCGCCCCGACCTCGTGCAGATGACCAAGGCCGTGCGTCGTGTCCCGACCCACCTCGCCGAGAACCGACACGTGAAGTGGGGCGGCGACGTGAGCTTCGGCTGGCTCAGCAGCGACTTCGAGCCGGTTCCGAACAACGGGTCGTTGCCTCTCGGGGTGATCGGCGATCCGACCGGCGCGAACGCGCAGGACGGGAAAGCGCAATGGGACACAATCATCGCCAACCTCGCCGAAGCGATGGGAGAAATTGCGGCTTGGGACCCTCGTCGCGGCTGAGCGTCCCCGGTCAGGCCCGGCCGGCATGGTCTTACCGACTCAATGCGGACTTCGAGGACCACGCGGAGCATGAATATGCACTCGCCGTCCGGGAAAACTATGCGTGGGAGACGACGCCGGTGCGGAGTTCGTTCGACGCAGAATTCGGTCGATACGAATGCCTCGCCGAACTCTTCCGCCAGATCTCACTCGACGAGCGGATGCACAAGCAGCAGAGCGAAGCGATGATGGGCACGCCGCGGTTCGAGTGAGGCCCCGTTTGTACTTCGATCGTCCGCCAGGTTCGGTGAACAGGTTCTCGCCCGGCTGCCGTTTTTCAGACAACTCACCTGCTTCACGGTGATTCCGTATTCTTCGGCGATCTCTTCGTCGGTATCTTCTTCGAGAAGATCGGCGATGGTCGACGTTGGGATGCGCGTTCTTTCGCTCCCTCAGCTGAGCGGCGACAGAGAAGCCCACCAAATCGATGCATCGCCGAACAACACACCGCAGAGGACTGACATGACGCGCCGAACCTGGACTGAGCTCAAGGACGCTCGCCTGAAGAAGATGACGGCCGAGGAGCGCGCCCGTGCCCGGGACGGGGGTCGAACCCGTACGGCCCTTTCGAGCCAGAGGGGTTTAAGCCCTCCGCGTCTGCCATTTCGCCACCCGGGCAACGACAACGATGCTACGTGCGCGGAGCCGACGATGGACCGACCAAACTTCACAGATCAACATCATGGTGACGTGAGCGAAACCCCGACACACCCGGCGAAGGCGCAAGGGCCGACGTGGATGTTCTACGACGGTGGCTGCGGCGTCTGCCATAGCGGGGTGAAATTCACCACCGAACGCGATCACGAGGGGGCCGTGCATTTCGCTCCCCTCGGCGGCCCGACCCATCAGGCCCTCGTGCCGACGGGCTCACCTGCACACAACGTCGACACTGTCGTCGTCGTTCGACCCGACGGGACGGTGCTCGTGCGCAGCGACGCAGTCGCCGAGATACTTACGGCAATCGGCGGACGCTGGGGCGCGGTGGGACGAGCACTTCACGCCGTTCCCCGCCCGCTCCGAGACGCCGGATACGATCTCGTGGCGCGGAACCGCAAACGTCTGGCAAAGGCACCCTCCGACGTCTGCCCCATCCTCCCTCCGGCGATCCGCAACAGGTTCTCCGACTAACGAAATCCGGTCACGCGGCTGGTGCCAGTCCTACAGCCGTCGGCGATACGGCGGCAACAGCGACCGCAACGGCGAGGAGCCGGGCGGACAATTCCGCCGCTTCGTCGCTGGCTAACCCGTTTGCCACCACTACACCTTCGACGACATCACGAGCAATCGACGGAACATCGCGGCCTCGAACCGTGACGGCGACGACGACCGACCCGTCGGCCCGACGCCGAATTGACCGATCGAGACCGGCCTTCGGTGGAGAACGGTAAAAGGGCGGATGCAGGCCGAGTCGGCGCGCCTCGTCGCTCACGACGAGTACGAGATCGGTGAAGGTTCCGGCCAGCGAACGAGACGATGGGACACGCTCACTCGACGGGGTCGCTCTGCGAATGGAAGGGGTCATGAACCCATCATGACGGAGGGGTGTGACAGTCAGCGGCTGAGGGTGCACGGCCCGCCGAGCGCTGCACCGTAGGCTCTGCAAATGGCCGAAAATGGGAATCGCGGAAAGCGCGGCTGGTTGCGGCGGGGTACCGCCAAGGCAGAGCCCATGTCCCGTCCCGACCTTCCCGGAGTTGCCACCGGATCGGGAAGCGCGACGCGGCCGCCAGTCGACGACCCAACACGTGCTGGGGCCTTCGGCGATCCCTGGTCAGCCGACGCCTGGTCAGACGAGGGCTGGGACGACGGTTGGAACGACCGGACCCGCCGAGCGCGCGTCCGACCGGCTGCCGAACCGCGATCCGCCGACGTCGACGCCTGGTTGGAATCGGACCAAACCCAGTTCGCCGACATGACGGCCGACATGGCTCGCAAGTGGAAGGCCAAAGTCCCTGACGCCGTCGGTTCGACCTGGGATGCCGACGCTCCCGACGCCGGGGTTCGGAACCTAGACGACACGGACGCTGCGGCGCAGGCCAGTTCACCGTGGGCACCCGAGACTCAGGACCGTTTCGTCGATGAACCTGATGCCGGCGCGGCCAGCGTCGATGAGGAACCGGACGCAACGGAAGCTGCGGATGAGTACCTGCCGACCGACCGACCAGGTCCCGAGATTGCGGTCGACGCCGAGGCCCACGTCATAGCGCCATCAGAGCACGACCGAGCCGACGTTGAACTCCAGGCCGACCGAGTTGCTACCCCGCTGGGGAGCGTCGTACCGGTCCTGGGTCCGAGTGGGATCTCATGGGGTTCCGCCACGAGCGTGTCGCCAACCGAACTGACAGCTCAGATCGAAGTATCATCGGACGATCCATACGAGGAAGCGGACGAAGAAGCGCGGATCGACGCACTTCTCGCCGAGGCCGAGGGCAACGCCAACCAGGACGACTTCGATCGGCAGATCCCCCCGGAAACCCAGGTGGACGTCACCGACGAAGACGCGACCCCAGCGCCCCCGCTGCACGACTTGATCGAGTCGGCGTCGGCAGCAAGCGACGCGGCGGGCACCGCAGAGCACGTCGATGGATCGATCGTTCCGGCCGTCGCCGAACTACCGCGGCCGGGTTCTACATGGGACGACGACGAGATCGAGCAGCAGATCGACCACCTCTTGGCCGAACCGAGCCTCGACACTGCGCTCGACGAGCACGTCGACGATGCGTTCGTAACCGACGTTGATCGCACCATCGAGCGCGATCTCGTGGCTGAGTTCGGCCGCGAAGACGACGGTTCCATACTCCTCCCTGCGCACGCGACACCGAAATTGACGGCAAGCACGCCGAGCCGGCGCCCGCCAATAACGGCGGATCTACAACCACCTGCCAACGGGGACCAACGCCCCGCGACTGCGCATGCGCCGCAGGCATCATCGACGCCGCCGCACGTACTTGCGCGGACCCCCGCTTCGGCTGCACCCATTGTCCAAGCGACGAAACCAAACCCGGCCATGATCCCCGCAGCGACCGGTCACCTCGTCGGCTTGTTCCTGGTCTCCGGTCTCGGACTCGCAACCGCCGCGGTCCTACGCCTCTCGGTCATTACTGCGGGTGCCGCGCGTCAAGAACGTGGTTCGGCGAACAACGCCGTTTCGCTCACCGATCGGCTTGGGAACGCCGCCAGCGGCCTCGGGACGCTGCACGGACTACTCCTGCTGTCCGCCATCGTGTGTGCCGTTCTGGCAGCAGCAGCGGGCCGTGGACGATCACGACGCGACGAGCGGCTGGCGGGCTGGATCTGCGGTGCTGCGTTGGCGGCAGGCCTCGGCGGGCTAGCGGCCGCTGGGCTCGGTATCAAGTTCGTTACCGACAATGGAAGTTCGTTTTCTCAGGTCGCGGGCGATCTTGCCGACCTGATCGGCCTTGCCGTGACCAGCCTCGCCGCCATGTGGGGGGGCTGGCGGGCCAGCGACCCGAACCTGTAGCACCCCCTAGCACCCCACGTACCCGGGTGGGCTCAGCCGAGCGCCGGTTCGAGCCATGTCGCAGCAAGGACGCTGCGTCGCGCTACCCACTCCTCGGACGTGATCGCGTACCGCACGTGGTCTTCCCACACGCCGTGAATCTCCAGGTACCGCTCCGCAATGCCCTCATTTCGCAGCTCAAGTTTCTCGACGACGCGGCGACTGGCGTGGTTGCGAGGCACGATCGAGATCTGAACCCGATGGAGTCCGAGTTCTTCGAAGGCGAACCGCAACACACCCACTACCGCTTCGGGCATCAGCCCGAGACCAGCTCGTGACTGGTCAATCCAATACCCAACGTAGGCACCCTGCATCGCCCCGCGTTGAACGTTGTTGAGATTGCACTCACCGATGACGCGTCCATCCTCAACGATGGCAAATCCGAACGCACTTCCCAACGAGCGCTCCCGGTCGCGTTGATCGCACCGAGCGTCGAACGCCGAACGGCTCGCCGTGGGATCGAGCGACCCCGGCGGACGGATCGGCTCCCACGGAATCAGCCAATCTGCACACCGTCGCCGCACTTCCTGCCAGGCAAAAACGTCACTCGACCGAAGCGGTCGAAGCACCAGCCGACGGGTTCGAAGCTCGGGCCCAAGCGATGCCGCCACCAGGCGATCCGACAGCATGAATTTCCACTTCGAGCCCGTCATCAATTGGCATCGTAGTAAGCGTCAACCTCGCAAGCCCAGCGCGCACGTAGCAGGCGCGTGGCGTCAGGGAACAGACACCAGCTCGACCCGATTGCGACCCGCGCTCTTGGCCACGTACATCGCCCGGTCGGCGACGCTGAGCAGCTGGTCGCCATCGAAGACACCCCCACTCGACCACGCGATCCCGATACTCACACCAACGCCAACGCCGGTGGCTGCATCGATAGGTTCGCGAATCGCCGCGCGAATCCGCTCCGCGATCTCCATCGCGTCGTGGACGCTCGCAAGCCCTCGACACACCACGCAGAACTCGTCGCCGCCAATTCGTGCGACGAGATCGCCCGGACGAACGGCCAAACGAAGACGTTCTCCCGACTGCCGCAGGACCTCGTCGCCGACGGAATGTCCGTGGCGGTCATTGACTTCCTTGAATCCGTCGAGATCACAGAAGATCAACGCAGTATGTCCACGACTTGGTTCGGCCATCGGGGCCGCACCGCTGAGGTGCTCCACGAAGGAGTAGCGGTTCGGCAAACCAGTGAGTGGGTCGTGCATGGCTCGAAACCGCAGTTCATCTTCGACCATTCGCCGAGCGTGAACATCACGCGCGTGCAAGACGAGGCTTCCGACCAGCCGGTCATCGAAAAGATTCACGACGGTCAACTCGACCCAGCGGACGCCACCGTCGGAGTTCGCGGCACGCAGTTCAAGTCGATGAGGAAGGCCGGGCTGACGCATTGCGTGAGCAATAACTCCTTCCAGATCCGATCGATCCCGAATGTCGACGAGTTCCAGGGCCGGAAGCGCCTGCGCTGCCTCGATGGAATAACCAAGCATCGTTGTCACGGTCGGACTTACGTACACAACCCCCATGCTCTGGTCGATCAGCACCATGAGGTCGCTCGAAATCGTCGCAAGACGCCGGAACAGCACATCGTCGGCCGCCATCACTCGATCGGACACCCGCCTGTCCGTTAGTTCGCGGAGCCCAACCGTGTATGCATCGAAACGTTCGAGGGTATTCACACCGAAGATTTCCACTTCCCGAAACGAACCATCGGGCTGCGCGAGCCGGATGATCCGGGTAGCGCTTCGAAGGCGGGGACCCTCAAGGCTTGCGACCAGTTCAGCGAGCGCTTCAACACGCTCGTCCGGATGCAGCAGATCCACACCGCTCGTGCCGATCAAGGCATCCGGCGGTCGTCCGAGCAGCCGAAGCACATCTTCGCTGGCGTAGCGCACTCGGCCGTCGCGGTCGATGAGCAGCATCGCGTCATACGCAAGGGCCAGGACCGCTCGTAGCTCGTCGGCAAAACTGCACGATGCAACGTCGTAGGCAACTTCGCCACACGCGACACCGGCACCGACTGCTTTCGAGTGGGACTCCGTCGTTCCACGCTGCAACATTGCCGATCAGTATCCGGCCCCGCACCCCGCGTGTCCAGCAACGTTCACAACTGTTCACAAGTTCATCATCAGACCCTGTCGGAATCGGGCGGAAAGGTTCCCGTGCAAGAGTTGAGTTCAACAGACCGCGCAGGAGCAACAGGTGCCCGAAACCCCCAGTCCCGTTCAATCGTTCGACCAGGACGGTTTCTCGTTCGCGAATCGGCACATCGGACCCGATCTCACTGAAGTCGGCGTGATGCTCGCGGCGGTCGGGGCCGCGTCACTCAACGACCTCCTCGACCAAACCATCCCGGCGTCAATTCGTAGTACTTGCCCGCTCCGGCTCCCGGCACCGATCAGCGAGGCGCAGTCAGTTGCCGAGATGCGCAACCTCGCGGCCAAGAATCAGGTCGTCACGTCGATGATCGGCCTCGGCTACTCGAACACCATCGTTCCGCCGGTCGTTCTGCGCAACGTCCTCGAGAACCCCGCCTGGTACACCGCCTACACGCCCTACCAACCCGAGATCAGCCAGGGCCGCCTCGAAGCGCTCTTGAACTTTCAGACGATGATCGCGGATCTCACGGGCATGGATCTCGCGAGCGCGTCGCTCCTCGACGAGGCAACGGCTGCGGCGGAGGCAATGGCGCTCGCCCATCGCCAGGCCAAGTCCAAAGTGAACCGATTCCTCGTTGACGCTGCCTGCCATCGGCAGGTGATCGCCGTCGTTCAGACCCGCGCCGAGCCGCTCGGGATCGAGGTCGTCCTGGTTCCGGCAGCCGCGGTGGCCGCTGAGGCTCGGGCGGGCGGGGCGTTCGGAGCGCTGCTCGCCTGGCCCGGCACGTGTGGCGAAGTGGTCGATCACCATGACGCTGCGGACGCGGTGCACGACGTGGGTGGACTTGTTTGCGTCACCGCGGACCTCCTTGCCTGCGTCCTGCTTGAGCCACCCGGCACCACCGGGGCCGATGTCGTTGTCGGAACCGCTCAGCGCTTCGGCGTCCCACTCGGCTTTGGCGGACCACATGCAGGCTTCATCGCCGTTCGAGACGCTCACAAACGGTCGCTGCCCGGACGCCTCGTGGGAGTCAGCGTCGATACCAAGGGACGCACGGCGTTGCGGCTCGCCCTGCAAACACGCGAGCAGCACATCCGGCGGGAGAAGGCCACGAGCAACATATGCACTGCGCAGGTGCTGCTCGCCGTGATGTCGGGCCTGTACGGGTGCTGGCATGGACCGGACGGCCTCCGCCGGATTGCTGGTCACGTACATCGTCAGGCGGGTCGCCTTGCGGCTGCGCTGAGCGCGGGCGGTTTCGATCTCGCGAACGACACGTGGTTCGATACCGTAAGCGTGCATATCTCTTCCTCCAGCTCTACGGCCGCCCAGATCGTGGCTCGGGTGCTCGCCGAAGGCGTGAACATCCGGCTCTCTGACACGTCGACGGTGTCAATCGCGTGCGATGAAACGACCACCGACGCGCATTTGCAAGCGGTACTTCGCGGATTTGGCCTCCCGCCCGACTTGCCCGATCAGCCTCTCGTCGGCGTGCCCGATGCGTGGCTTCGCGCCTCACCGCTGCTGATCCACCCGGTGTTCTCGGCGCACCGCTCAGAGACCGAAATGTTGCGCTACCTCCGTCGACTTGCCGACTTCGATCTTGCCCTGGATCGCACGATGATCCCGCTCGGCTCGTGCACGATGAAGCTCAACGCGACCACAGAGATGATCCCGATCACGTGGCCGGAGTTCGCCGACATCCACCCGTTCGCACCGACCGACCAGGCGGAGGGCTACCACCAGCTCATCGGCGAACTTGAAACGATGCTGGCCGAGATCACGGGCTACGACAACGTGTCGTTGCAACCCAACGCGGGATCGCAAGGTGAGTTCGCCGGCCTCCTCGCGATCCGCGGGTATCACCGTTCCCGAAATGAACCGCAGCGGAACGTGTGCCTGATCCCGAGCTCCGCGCACGGCACCAACGCGGCGAGCGCCGCCATGTGTGGACTGCGTGTCGTTGTAGTCGAGTGCGATGAAAGCGGAGACGTGGATCTCGCCGATCTCGCCGACAAGATCGCCGCAAACCGGTCGTCGCTGGCCGCCCTGATGATCACCTACCCGTCGACGCACGGCGTATTCGAGGAGGCAATCGTTCGGATCTGCGAGCTTGTGCACGAGGCTGGAGGCCAGGTGTACCTCGATGGGGCGAACCTCAACGCGCTCGTCGGCGTCGCCAAGCCGGGCGCATTCGGGGCAGACGTGAGCCACCTAAACCTCCACAAGACGTTCTGCATCCCTCATGGTGGCGGCGGACCTGGCGTCGGGCCCGTTTGCGTTCGGGCACACCTCGCGCAGTTCCTTCCGGGGCATCCAGCGCTCGACGGGACGTCGTCGATCGGAGCACCTACCGCGTCGAGGATTGAACCCGTAGGCGCGCTTACGAGTGCGCCGTATGGGTCGGCGGGCATCCTGCCGATTCCATATGCATACATACGAATGATGGGCGCAGACGGCCTTCGGCATGCGACGGCCGTCGCGATCCTCAACGCGAACTACATGGCAACACGTCTCGCCACACATTTCCCTGTGCTGTACGCGGGCCTCGGGGGGCGAGTCGCTCACGAGTGCATCCTCGATCTCCGACCCCTCACGGCTTCGAGCGGCATCACCGTCGATGACGTCGCAAAGCGACTGATCGATTACGGATTCCACGCACCCACGATGAGCTTTCCTGTTCCCGGCACGCTCATGATCGAGCCGACCGAGAGCGAGTCGCTCGCTGAGCTCGATCGGTTCTGCGAAGCGATGATTGCGATTCGATCGGAGATCGACCGCGTCGCGTCGGGCGAGTGGCCCACGGACGACAACCCGCTTTGCAATGCGCCACATCCCGCCGAGGACGTTGTTGCCGACGAGTGGTCGCACCCCTATGGGCGCGAGCTGGCGGCGTATCCCGCCGTGTCACTTCGCCGCGGAAAGTACTGGCCACCGGTCAGTCGCGTCGACGGCGCATTCGGTGACCGCAACGTGGTGTGTGCCTGCCCGCCGCTCGACTCGTATCGCTGAGTTGGTCGATGCGAGGATGTTCGTTCGCGCTCGCCCGGCGCCGGACCGACAGGCCCAATTGAATCTAAACTGCGAAGCCGACAATCTGAATGCGGCATCAGTGCGGCCGCTCAACAGAGCCGAATATATGTTCGATACTGAGTTCGTTGTGTGGTAGAGTCTGTTCATGGTTGTCGAGACCCTTCGAGCGTTGTTTGACGGTGATTCGGACACTCGCGTCATCGGTTTAGAAGAACTCGTCGAGGTTCGCGCGCTGATCGACCGACTGGAAGGACGCTGGCTGACGGGCCTCGTTGAGGCGGTTCGCAAGGGTGGCGTGCAAGCAGAAACGGGGTTGTCGCCGACGGATTTCTTCGCGGATCGTTGTCGCCGTTCGCGTCGTGAAGCGCGTGGGTGGATCACGTCGGCACAACGGTTGGCGTCCACCACGCTGGTCGGACCGCGTCTCGCGGATGGCACGTTGTCGTTGTCGCAGGCGAGAGAGTTCTCGCGGGTTCGTACGAAACGAACCGCGTTGTTGTTCGATGAACACGAGGCCGGTCTGCTGGCGGCAGGCGACAAGTTGCCGGTCGATCAGTTGTCGACGTTGATGGGCCAGTGGTACCGCACCGCAGATGCCGCGACCGCAGACAAGGACGGTTCCGATGTTGAGGAACGCCGTGACCTGTTCGTGCTCCCGGTTGGTGACAGCGAGTGGATGCTCAAAGGAACGTTGACCCCGGAACAGGGCGCGGTTGTGTCCGAAGCGATCGAAGCGGTCTCCCAGTCGGATTGGGACGGCAAGGAGGAGACCCGGTCGATGGGTCAGCGTCGAGCGGATGCGTTGACGTCGATCGCACGGTTCTGGTTGGACAATCAGGGCAAGACGATGGTGCACGGGCAACGTCCGCACGTGCAGGTCATTGTTGATGTCGATGATCTCGTCGAGGGTCACGACCACGGCGATGATGATGACGACGACGACGACGAGGCGGACGAGCCGAGGTGGAAGTCGTCGGGCCGGTATACGGCACCGTCAGGTCGGAAGCGTCGCCGTGGTGGCGGGATGGCATCGTCGGGCATGTGGCTCAACGGACCGACGATTGACCGGTACCTGTGCGACTGCATCCTGACCCGTGTCCTGAAGTCGGAGTCGGTGATCTTGGATGTGGGTCGACCGTCGCGGACCGTGCCTCATGCATTGCGTCGAGCGGTCATCGCGAGGGATCGACATTGCCGGTACAAGGGATGTGATCGTCCGGCAGCATGGTCGAATATTCATCACATAAGGTATTGGGAGAACGGCGGTGTTCACGCAATATCAAACTGCGTCTTGCTCTGTAATCGCCATCATCACCGTGTGCACCAGTACGGCGAGAGACTCGTATTGCATTCCGATGGTCGGTTGGATGTGACCGGTGACGACGGGATCACGTACACATCGTTGCCGCCACCAGACCCCGGGAGATTGTTCAACCCGGACCGGCCCGTCCGCACCATCGACCCGGTCCGTCGTGCCCGTGAGAACGCGGTGATCGTCGAAGCGTTGGTCGGGGTGCAGCGTGCCGCTACCGGGATGTCTGCGGAGGACCACCGCAACGTGGCGAGGGCCAAGGAACGTCTCCGAGCACTCCCACGACGACCACGACTCGAACCCGATCCGAACGGCGAGCCCACGCCGGAGGCCGACGCCGCCTGAGTGGTCGTGTCGGTGCCCCCATGTCGCGAGGTGCGCTGCATCTCGCCGGGAGCGTGCGGTGCCTACAACGCGGCTGGGTCGATCAGCGCGTCGATCCGCCCACTTCGGCCCGAGACGTGTGCCAGCGCCGCGCCAACCGACCCCGGGGCTTGACCTGCGACCATTAGTCGTAATACGATTAATCGGTGGAGTTTCATCGATCAGCGGCTCGACACGGCATCGACGCAGACGAAGTGACCCACACTGTCGAGCACGCGCTGGTCGTCGTCGACATGGACCCCGACGCTGATCCGCCGAAGGTGCTAGTGATCGGCCCTCGCAGTGATGGCCAAACTCCTCGAAGTGATCATCCTGTCGCTCGCCGACGACCGCGAACTTGTCATACATGCCATGGCGCTTCGGCCGACGTTTCACAACCTGCTCCCGCAAAGGAGACCTCTGACATGACCACACCCCCAACCAAGCCCTACGTCACCAAGTCCGGGCGCGTACTCTCAGACGCCGACATCGACGCCCTCGCCGACGAGGTCGCCGGTGACATCGACCTCGCCACGCTCAAACCACGCCGCCGCGGACGCCCAGCACTCGCTGGCGGGCCCGCCGACGTCGTTCCTGTCCGACTCGATGCCACCCTTCGCGCCGCGGTCGAAGAGCGAGCCGTCAACGATCACACGACCGCGAGCGACGTGATCCGCGAAGCGCTTCGCCGTTACCTCGACGTCGCCTGACCGACCCGACGCCTCACCCGACGCGTCAGCTCCCGAGCGTTACGGTCGTTGGACTGGTCGCCGTGCAGGACCACCAACGACTTGCGATTGCTGGAGGTCCGCCGAGCCCACCTGGAAATCTTCGGACGGACCATGGAAGCCGACGGCGGAATGCGATCCACCGTCGCCCGACGACGGCCCACCCGCTCTTGGCCTCGATCGCAACCAACTCGGTGGCCTACTTGTGCAGGCCGGGTTGGGTTCCGCTCGCGACCAGCGCTGATCTCGCTCCTCGCCCTCAACGGACTTCGAATCAGCGAGGCGCTCGGCGCCGACATCGAATCGATGGGCATGGACCGCGGCCACCGCACACTGGCGATCGTTCGCAAAGGCGGCAAACACGTCACCATCCCCCCTCCCATGCATGGCGTCTCCGCCTTCGTCCGAGGGTTTCAGTCGCCGCCAGCGCGCAGCAAGAACATCGCTGAACACGCGCCCGGACGCAGTGCGAGAGACTGGACCCATGGTTCCGACCATCCGCCCCCTGCACATTGGACCGATCACGGTCGACGTCCCCGTCGTTCTCGCGCCGATGGCGGGCGTCACGAACTCGCCGTTCCGCTCGCTCTGTCGACGCTACGGAGCGGGCCTCTACGTGAGCGAGATGGTCATGGCTCGGGCCGTCACGGGTGGTGGACGTCGGACCATGCGGATGATCCAGTTCGGACCCGACGAGACCCCGCGCAGCATCCAGCTCTACGGCACGGAACCCGTCTCGCTCGGCGAGGCCGTGCGGGTGCTCGTTGCTGAGGGACGCGTCGACCACATCGATATGAACTTCGGCTGTCCGGCCCCGAAGGTCACGCGCAACGGTGGCGGGTCGGCGGTGCCGCTGAAGAAGAACCTCTTCCGGTCGATCGTGCGCGCCGCGGTCGAGGCGGCGACGGCGGAGTCGGGCGGACGCGTCCCGGTCACGATCAAGTTCCGCAAGGGCATCGACGACGAACTCCTCACCTTCCTCGACGCGGGTCGGATCGGCGAGGAGGAGGGCGTCGCCGCGGTGGCCCTTCATGCGCGTACGGCCGAGCAGCTCTACTCCGGGCGTGCCGACTGGAACGCGATCGCGGAACTGAAGCAGGCCGTCACGAGCATCCCGGTGCTCGGCAACGGCGACATCTGGGACGCCGACGACGCGATCGCGATGCTCGCCGAGACCGGCTGCGACGGCGTGGTCGTTGGGCGCGGCTGTCTCGGCAAGCCATGGCTGTTCGGCGACCTCGCCAACGTGCTGGCAGGCAAGGAAGCGGCACCGAGTCCGCGGCTCGGCGAAGTCATCAGCGTCATGCGCGAGCACGCCACGAGGTTGGTCGAGTTCTTCGAGCAATTCCCCGCCCGCCCACCCGGTGAGTTCCGTGCCTACGACAAGGGCATCCGCGACTTCCGCAAGCACGCGGGCTGGTACCTCACCGGCTACCCGGTCGGCCCGGCGATCAGGCGCGAACTCGGCCTCGTGGAGTCGCTCACCCATCTCGACGATCTGCTCGCCACGCTCGACCCAACCGTCGAGCTACCGCCCGAAAATCGACGCCTACCAAGGGGCCATACGAACGGCCCGCGCAAGGTCCACCTGCCCTATGGGTATCTCGACAACCTCGACGACGCGACCCCACCGTCCGCCGACGCCGAGGCGCTCGCCGATGGCGGCTGAACGGGCAACTCGGTTGAGGGTCGTGCTGGCCTCAGGGTCGCCGCGTCGAAGGGCGTTTCTCGAAGATCTTGGACTCGCCTTCGAGGCTCGGCCCGCCGATATCGATGAGACGCCACACGCTGGCGAGGCACCTGCGTTCTACGTAGAACGCCTCGCACGGGAGAAGGCGATCGCAGTCCGTGGTGCTGCGAACGAAATAGTAATTGCCGCCGACACAACCGTCGTCGTCGACGGTGACATCGTAGGAAAACCGACCGACGATGCTGATGCCACAACGATTCTGCGCCGATTGTCCGGACGCCCGCACGACGTGTTCACCGGAATCGCCGTTTCGATATGCGGGGAAGCGACGACGTCACGGGTCGTGCGGACCACCGTTGTCTTCGCGGATCTGAGCGACGAGGACATCGCACGGTACGTCGCAACCGGCGAACCGCACGGCAAGGCCGGCGCTTACGCGATTCAGGGACGCGGTGCCACGCTCATTCGCAGCATCAAGGGCAGCGTCACCAACGTCACTGGATTACCTGTCGTGGAACTCGGCGAGTTGCTGCACGAGGCAGGCGTGGGTTTCGACGCCCTGCGGCCCTGAACGCCTCGGAATCACTGCTCCCGACGGTGGGGCGAAACTGTGGAGCACGGCGTCGTGAAGCGAGAAATGAGCCTCGCGTCCTACCACGAAGAGTGCCAACATCCCTCAAGATGCCGCTCTACGTGGTCGAAGTATGGATTGCGCTCCACGCAGGGTCGAGCCGTCACGGGAGTGTGCCATGTACCGAATCGGAGGCTGGAAATGCACGGTGGCCGCGCTGCTACCGGTGAACGCATTCGCTCTGACCCGTTCGGGCCGGACGATGACGGCACTGCGAATCGTCCTCCTGGCCTTCGAAGGGCTGATGGGCATCTGGCTCATTTCCATGGCCGTTCTCGCGATTGCGGCCCTTGCAATGCATCGCGATGTTGACCACCGGACCCCGAGAGTCCCCGACCCCCGCAAGGCCAAGGAATCCGAGCCGGCGTGAAACGCTTAGCTCGACACCTCGCGGCCGCAATTTGCGGTACTGCTGACAGTTGCGGTGCGGAGCCATCGACGATGCCGCTCCGAACGAGGGACGCAAAGTGCCGGCCGCTCGAAAACCAGTGAAACCGGCCGCCGCTCGACGGCGCTTCACCTGTTCGGGCGTGCGACAAGCCAAACATCGGGCGAAAGTCCCACGTCCAAACTGCCGAAGAAGTGGTGCCCCCTAACCAAACCCGCGCATGACCTTTGCCCCCGACGACATCGAGATCAAGGAGTTCGTTCCTACCCTCCGCGGGTACGACCGCGCGGAGGTGCGCGCCTACTTACGGGCGGTTGCCGAAGACGTCCGGCGTCTTGAAGAGCGTCTGAACGACCGTTCACTGGACGAGTCCGCCGCTGCGGGAGCGGTCGGGCCTGCGCCCCAGGTACCCGCAGCACTCCTTACCGAGGTCGCACTGCGATCGCAGGAACCTTCTGCGATGAAGGACCTCGAACGAGCGGTACGAGACCTCACGTTTGCAATCCAGGCGATCGCCGCGCGGACCGGTCTCATCGACCGGAGCGCGCATCGGTCGCTCGCGCCTGCCCTTCCGAGCGAAGGCCAGGAGCAATCCGAACACGGTCAACGGGTCGAACGGCGCGGTGCAAGCCGCCCGTGGTCGCGGTCCATCGTGGGGCGAGCCGCGGAACGGACGAACACGCCGGTCGACTGGTCCTTGCCAGCCCTCGTTGCCCCGAGAGATCGGGACACCGAAAATCAGTCGCTGATCGACCGTTTCCTCCCCGTCGCAATGGGCCAGGCCGAGATCGACCTCCCCATGATTGGGCCGAGCGATACGAACCGCGAGACGCCAGACACCGACGCGTCCGTCCTACCGTTCGTTCGGGCCGTGTAGGGACTTCGACGATGATCCACTGGCTGAACATCGGCGCGAGCATCCTCGTGATCTCCGCCTGTCTGTACGGGGCATTCATTACGCAGCAAGCTCGAAAGCGACTTCCGCAGCCGCTTCCAGCGCCCGAGGACCTCTTCTACGTCTTCATGGTCCCATGCATGAACGAGGAAGCGGTGATTCACCGCACCCTCGAACGTCTGACGACCCTGCCCGGACCACCGCGGGCGATCATGGTGATCGACGACGGGTCCCACGACGCCACCGGCGACATCGTGAAGGAACGCGCGAAGGAGAACCCGAACGTCTGGCTCCTCCAGCGCGTCGCGCCGAATTGCCAGAAGGGCAAGGGTGCCGCGCTCAACAACGCATTCGCGTACCTACTCGAATCGGACCTGCTCGACGGCCGACGGCTCGACGACGTGATTGTGGGTGTTGTCGACGCTGATGGACGGCCCGACCCGAACACCCTGTCGGAGGTGGCCCCGTTCTTCCGCGATCCCAAGGTCGGCGCGTGCCAGATCGGGGTGCGCATGTACAACGCCGGCGAGAACTTCCTGGCGCGCATGCAGGACATTGAATTCGTTGTCTTCACGGAGATGTTCCAGAAGGCTCGCAACCGATCGGGCTCCGCAGGACTCGGCGGAAACGGCCAGTTCACTCGCCTCACCGCCCTCATGTCGTTGGGCGATGAGCCGTGGTCCGACTACCTCACGGAGGACTTGGAACTCGGTATCAACATGATGTCGAAGGGCTGGTACAACACGTTCTGCCCAACGGCGTTCGTGAACCAGCAGGCAGTGACCGACTTCAAACGTTTGCTCCGCCAGCGAACCCGCTGGTTCCAAGGCCAGCTCCAATGCTGGAACTGCATCCCTGGCATCATCCGCTCGCCCATGTCGCCCCGAGTCATCGTCGACCTCTGCTATCACCTCCTCGGTGCCATCGTGATGGTGCTCATGTCGATCTTCACGATCGCTCTCGGCGGCATCTCGTTCCTGCTGTTCTTGAAGGCGTTGAGCCTCGGCCATGCGGAGTGGATCATCGGACGCTGGTGGCGTCTTCCGCTCGGCTACGCATTCGGCTTCTCCCTCGCGTGGGTCTATGCCTACCTGTATTGGCTCCGCACGCCGGGACGGGCCTTTTGGCGCATCCTCGTCGATACCCACATCTTCAACATCTATGTGTACTTCTGGATGGTTTCGGGATTGCGAGCGCTCGGTCGGATCGCGACCAAGAAGAACGGCTGGGCCAAGACCGCGCGCACGGCCGATCCAGGCGCAGCAGCAGCGAAGGCCGCCGCGGCCGCACCTGCGACTTCGTGAACCCGGCTTACTCGGCCCTCGCCCCAGCGGTCAGGTTGCCGTGCGGCGCAGCTGTGCGATTGCACCGTCAAGCGTGTCGTTGTCGCTGACTAGACACTCGTCGAACTCGAAGTGGCGCATCACCGTGACGAGGATGAGCACTCCGGCGACGATCGTGTCGACGCGGTCGAGCGGCAGTCCCGGGTTCGCGGCTCGGTCCGCGCCTCGCTCCATGGCGAGCGTCCGAAACACGTCTTCTGCGGCCGAGCGGGTCAGCATGAAGTGGTGGATCCGGTCGCGAGCGTACGTGGATATACCGATCTCGATCGCCGCGGTGGTCGTGACAGAACCTGCGATGCCGATGAGACGAGTCGCTCGCTTTGCGGCGGGCAGATCTCGATCGACGTCTTCAAGGTGGGCTCGCATTACCGACACGGCACCGCTCAGCGCCTCCGGACCCGGCGGGTCGAACTCGCTCAGGTACTTGTCTGTGAAGCGTACGCACCCGGCGTCAGCGGAGAATGCGCCGATTGGTTGCTGACCGGTGACGCCGACGACAAATTCGGTCGATCCCCCTCCGATGTCGAGCACCAGATCAAGCGCGTCTTCGCCAAATTCGGTCTGGCGCGCTTCGAGATCAGCAGTTGCCCCGGCGAAGGCGAGGCGACCTTCTTCCTCCCCCGTCAGGAGCACCGGCCGCACACCGAGGGCAGCGTGAGCAGCGTCGAAGAAGTCATTACGGTTTGTCGCATCGCGGGCGGCCGAAGTAGCGAAGGCCATCACCCGTGCTTGGTCGAGTTGAACGTCATGCTGTTCGAGGAGTAATCGATAGGCGCGCAGACAATTGACGGTGCGTTCGATCGCGTCCGCCGACAAGACGCTGCCACCATCGTTCAGCCCGCGACCAAGTCCGGTGACGGTTGAATGGCGGGCCAACGTCGACCCGTCCACGCCACAAACGAGCAGGCGAGTCGAGTTGGTTCCAAGGTCAATCGCCGCAGTGGCGCGCGCGCTGGTCATCGGTCTCGCTCCGCGGGCGTCAGCTGTGCTTCGACCCACGTACCGACCGCATCGACGCCACCGGCGAGCAGATGCGCGTAATGCGCGTGGAGGCACTTGCATCCGCGACGGGTACCACCTATGCCACCCATCGGTCGCGGCCCGACGTGATCGGCCGGGATCGCAGCATCTCGCTCGATCGCATACGCGCGATGTGCTGCCTCGATGTCGGACGTTGCAACTTCTACCTCGGCGCGTCGCACGCCTCCGCCCGACTCGATCCGGCCGATGGCGATGGCAGCACGAGACGAAGGGAGCAACCAATACCGCGTGGGCATTGGCGTGCCGTCGCGTTCAAACGGCGCGTTGCGGATCACCACTGGTGTGCCATCGCGATGACGAACACAGACCTCGAATTCGGTCTTCGGGTCGCGTCCAAGGAGGGCACGCACAACACCACGGTCGGCGTCGGACGCCGGCGTGTTCACTTCTTCGAACGACGCAGGAGCCACATCAGGAGAAAGAGAATCGCAACGACGGGTGCCGCTCGCTTGATGATCGGGGCACCCGCGGTGTTGAGCAGGTCGACCGGCTTGGCTTCTTTGTATTCGATCTTGCGGACGGTCGGCTTCGGCGTCTCTACGTCGGCAGCCGGAGATACGGGGGTCGGGACTGCTGCGTCAGACGTCGACGCGGCCGAAGAAGCTGCCGGGCTGTCGTCCGACGTGTCAGTGACAGGCGTTCCACCAGCTGGAACTTCGGCGGCCACGGTCGACTCTGCTGCGGACGCCGCCGCAACGGCACCGGCGGTCTCCTCCGGCGTGGACAGCACGTCGTGTTCGAGGCATTGCACGAACTGTCCGAGGATCTTCTCGCTGATCTCCTTCACGACGCTGGCCCGAGCGAACTGCGCGACCTTGCCGGAGATCGAAAGATCGTTGTGAACGTTGACGTCGGTGCCACCATCGGCGGCTGCCTTCAGCGTCATCGTGACGGTGACCGAAGCGTTGCCCTGACCCTTCGAGTCGCGACCCTCGCCACGGATTTTCGCAACCTTGTTCACCTCGTCGCGCTCAAGGAAGGTGGCCTTGCCCTTGTACTGAGCAGTGATCGGTCCGACCTTGATCTTGACCGACCCGCGGTACTCCTCACCTTCGATCTCTTCGAGTTGCGCGCCGGGCATGCAGGGCGCAATGCGCTCGACGTCGGTGAGAACTGCCCATGCGCGATCAAGCGACGCTGGCACGTGGAAATCGTTGGTCAACTCCATCGCAGGAGATCCTCCGCTGTATCGATGTCGGCTGGACTGCCGGAACAAGCTACTTCCGTCACGAGTACCGGGTTTCCCGCAAGGACGCTGCGCGCACCCTCGTCGCCCTCGCGCGAGATCAGTGGCCAGACCGACTCGTGCAGGTACACGGGATTGCGACGACGCCCGCCGTACGTCGCGACCGCGATGACTGCGCCAGCATCTGCTGCCGTGAACACGGCCTGCCAGTCAGCGGGGGCAACGAACGGCTGGTCGCCGAGCCCGACAACGACGCCGGAGCAACCAATTGCGTGGGCAGCGTCCAGTGCCGCCCACAGCGAACCCGCCTGTCCCTCGGCCCAGCCGGGATTCGCCACGATCTGCGCGCGTAGCAACGCCGGAAGTTGCACCGCACCAGCAACGACGATGCGCGGCGAGTTGACCGGCGCTCCTTCGTGCATGGCGTCGTAGGCGCGCTCTACAACGGTCCGTCCTCCGAGCGGAGCCAACAGCTTGTGCGACACGTCAATGCCTGCGTCTGCCGCTGAGGCTCGGAACCGAGATCCGCCGCCTGCCGCGAGAAGTACTGCGGCGATCACCCTCGCGCCCGAGTCCGACGCAGGACCGGATCGGCCGCGGCGAGCACCCGATCCGCAACGCGCATCACGCGCCCGGCTGCGCCCGGCGTGTCACCATCGATCAGGTTTCCCATGACCGCAAGAGTGAGGTCCGCAGCGGTCTGCGTGCCAACTGCGAGGCGCAGACCAGTACGCAGCAGCAAGGGATGGCCGATGAGGAAGCTGAACCGACGCCCGGTTCGCAGGAATGCATCGAAGCGCTCCCCAACGAGCCGGTCGTACGTCGCCGACGCGGACGACGGGTCGATCAGGAACCGCTCAGCCGCCAGCGTCCCTGATTCGAGCCCGTAGTCGATGCCCTCGCCGTTCATCGGATTGATCAACCCCGCAGCATCGCCAACGGCCAGCCACCCCGGCCCATGTCGACGTTGCGCACTCATCGGCAGACGCCACGCACGCGGTTTCTCGATGTACTCGCCAATGCCCCAGCTGTCACGAACGCTGCGCGCATACGAATCGATGAGGCGGTTGAGGTTCAGCTTCTTGAAGCCCTTCATCGTGGACAACGCGCCGACACCGATGTTCACCGTGCCGTCGCCAGCGGGGAACATCCAGCCGTAGCCGGGGATCGCGGACCCGTGCTCGTCGGCAAGGCTCAGGCAGGCTTCGAGGTGCCGGTCGAGGTGCCGGGGCGACGGCACGTACGCACGGATTGCGAGGCCGAACGTCTCATCGCGGACGCGCTCAGCGCCGAGCAAGCGGGCGGCCGCGCCCGGTGCACCGGCGGCGAGAACGGTCAGCGGCGCGTGCCAGCGTCGTCCGTTTGATTCGACGCCGATCACGTCGTTGTTCTTGCCGAGGACCGGCAGCGCGTCGTGGCCGAAAAGCACCTCGGCGCCAGCGTCGATGGCTGCATCGATGAGCTGTTGATCGAGCGTTCGTCGGGGAAGAACGGCCCCGTGGCTCGGGTACGTGCCGTTCGATGGCCAGGCCAATTCGCGGGTGGTTTTCCCGGCGATCATGCGGAGACCATCGATGCGGTGTGCCCCATCGAGGTCGACCTTGAGGTGCTGGAGCGCGGCGACCGCTCGCGGTGTGAGGCCGTCGCCGCAGACCTTGTCGCGCCCATGCGCGCCCTTCTCCAACACCGCGACCTTCGCACCGGCCCGTGCCGCCACGATCGCAGTTGCCGCGCCCGCCGGTCCACCGCCGATCACCAACAGGTCACACGTCTCCATCGCTCCAGCCTGCCAGGCCGGAAACACAACCGCGACCGCGTTGAGGCCTAGCTACCGGACAACACGAACCGGAAACTCGATACCGGCCTTCGCAAGTTGGCGTGCGTACTTCCCTGTCTTGGAAATCTTCACGCGGTCAGACGCTGCCCAGACCCACAGGTCCTCGCTGACGGTCGTGTTCGATCGGAGAAATTCGTTCGTCCATTCCTTCTTCCGAATCACGACCTTCACCTCTGAGTCGTTCGCCGTGTGCACTTCGAGCGCCAACTTGTTTGCCGTCGCATGCGTGTTCTTCGCCATGACGATCAAGTAGGGGCGCGGTCATGCCCCCTCATCCTTCCATGGCGAAGTCGGAAGATCCGAGTTTCCGCACTTTGTGCTCCCGCTCAACGGAGACTCATCGCACGATGTCTCGCCCAGAGCGACAATTCGCACGCGGACGGCAGTCAGCGGCGATGGATGGGACCGTCCCCGTCGCGTAAGGACGCCACGGCACGACCGGTGCGCAACGCGATGATCTCCGCAACGATCGCGATGGCCGTCTCCTCCGGCGTTCGTGCGCCGATGTCGATGCCGATCGGTGCCATCACGCGGGCGATCTCCGCCTCCGTCAGCCCGGCCTCGCGGAGACGCTCGCAGCGAGTCGTGTGCGTCTTGCGGCTCCCCATCGCACCGAGGTACCCGACGTTCGTGGTGACCGCCGCACGAATGGCCGGCACGTCGAACTTTGGATCGTGGGTCAGCACACACACAGCGTCTCGGGGGCCGAGATCGCCGCCCACTGCGTTGAGGTGCCGGTCCGGCCAGTCGTTCACCACGTCATCGGCCAGCATGAACCGCTGCTTCGTGGCGAACACCGGCCGGGCATCGCAAACGGTGACCCGGTAGCCGAGCAGCTTCGCCGCGCGCACGAGCGCTGCGGTGAAGTCGACGGCACCGAAGATGATCATCCTCGGGGGCGCCGAGAAGCACTCGATGAAGATGCTCACGCCCTCTTGGCGCGCCTCGCCACTCGGTCCGTAGTGCCGGGTGCTCGTAAGGCCGGAAGCCAGTTCCCCTTCCGTGTCCCGAGCCACGACGCGGTCCAGCTCTGCGTCGCCGAGCGAGCCGACCGGATCCTCCCCCGGAAGCACCAACAACTTCGCACCGATCGGTGCCGCAGGGTCAACAGCGCGGATCAGCGTCGCCAGTGCGACCGGCTGCTCCGCTCGGATCGCATCGCGGAGCAGTTCATAAACACCGCTCACCAGTTCAGCTCTTCGACGAAGAGATGGATGGTCCCGCCGCAGGTCAGACCAACCGCGAAGGCCTCGTCGTCGGAGTACCCGAACGTTATGACGCCCGGGGCCCGCTTGCCGTCGAGAATATCGAGGGCCTCAGTCAGCACCGCGCCCTCAACGCAGCCTCCACTCACGGAGCCGGACACCTCGCCATCGGCGCTCACGGCCATGGTCGCGCCTGGGTCGCGCGGGCCGGAACCCTCGACCTCGACCACACGCGCGATCGCCACACGCTTGCCCTGCTTGCGCCATCGTTCGATGTCGTTCAATACCTCACGCACGGTTGCGCTCCTCTGCAAATTGATATGTGCACATAGCTATGCTTCAGATGACGCCGTACGACGAACGGAACGCCATGCGACGAACCGCCAGCCGAGCAACGTGACGCCGAGGAACACGGTGGCCACGATCACGAAGGCGATAGCGGTGCCACGATCGAAAATTGTCCGCCGCAGAAGCAGCCCTAGGACGACGGTGATCAGCCAAACGTTGAGGCCCGTCAGCCCCTCGAACGGGCGCTTCCAAGCTCGACTGACCGCCCATCCCACGGCGAGTGCCAACAGGAACGGCAACGCCGTCTTTGCGACCCCACCGAGCGCCGAGCCTTCGTCGTGTTGGCGGCGTCCGATCAGCACGAACACGAGCACCGAGACGACGTCGAGAGCGAGGAGCCGGGCGCGGGGATGCATCACGTTCATGCTGCCACTGTTTCGTTGACGTCGGGCCCGTCGTCGATCTACCGAGGACCGCTTGATTCCCATTCGAGACCGAGAGACGCCATGGCCGAGTCGATCTTGACTACCAGCGCTTCGGGCGATCCATTGCAATTCATGAGATCCGACGCTGACAACAGCAGCACGAGTGCATCGGAGGTCTCGGCAACGACAACAGGCGCAGTGTCGCCCGAGGCCCGACGTACGGCGTCCGGCTGGTCGTCACGGTGGTGGATGTCGAACGCGACGTGTAGCTCATCGCGGCAGCTCTTCCAATCCCCGCGCTCTCGGACCGGGCCGTGAGTGATGTCACACAGCGCGCAATGCGAAACCCCGAGCCTTGCCTTGACCCAGTAGATCAATTCGCCGCGGATTGTTCCGTCCGCGTCGTACACGCCGATCAATCGACGCACTCGACCGCTCTCGCGTGTACCCATCCCCCGATGGTGACACCAACTGCGGACCGTGCGCGCAACACATACGCTCCTCGGATCGTGAGCCGTGGGACACCGAGAAGCGAGACGCGTGCTGCCACCTGGAGGCGCCGCGCGATCACGATTCCGCTGATGCTTAGCGCGACCAGCGCCGCCTTGCTGACGCTTCCGATCTCGCTCCCGTGCGTAGTGATGGCCGACGTCGTGTCCCGACATCGACGGTTGCCAAGAGCCAGGGTGCTGCTGTTCCTCGTCCAATACGGGCTCAACGACAGCGCGGAGATTGTCCTCGCACCGTTTCTCTGGGTCATCGCCGGTTTCGGGACACGGCTCCGATCGGACGTTTCTCTGCGGCGTCACGAACGGCTCATGGCATGGTCGGTCGATCTGCTGGCTCGACGAGCGGAGCAGCTCCTCGGGCTGCACTTCAACATCGACGACGATTCCCTCGCGTCGCTGTCGCCGGGACCTGTCGTTGTGCTGTGCCGCCACGTGAGCATCCTGGATGCTTCGCTTCCCTCGCTTTTGTACCAGCGGATCGGCTACCGGACGCGAAGCGTCGTCATGGCGGAACTGCTTGCCGATCCCGGCTTCGACCTGCTGTACGCCCGCACCGGATCAGTGTTCATCGCCCGCGACAACGGACCGGAAGCCCAATCAGCGATCGCCGGTCTTGGCCCATCAGATCCGACGACGGCCACGATCATCTTCCCGGAAGGTCAGCTGTTCGGGCCTGATCGACTCGAGCGTTCTCTGTCGCGCCTCGCAACCCGCGACCCGGCTCGCGCAGCGGCGCTCGCTGGCCTGCGAAACGTTCTTCCGCCTCGCCCAGGCGGGGTTTCGGTGCTTCTCGACGCGAATCCGGCCGCCGACGTCGTTGTGATTGCTCACAGTGGGCTCGAGCCGTACCCGACCTTCGCTCTGTTCGCTCGGAACGTGCCGCTGCGCGAACCGGTGCGCGTCGTCGCGTGGCGGACGTCGGCGGCAGAGATCCCGGCTGATCTCTCTGCCCGCACGACGTGGCTCGACGAACAGTGGCTTCGCATCGATGACTGGTGCGGCTCGCAGTCCTGAACGACCCGTCCGCAACGAACTCTCGACGAAAAGCGAACTCCCTCAGACGCCCACGAGCACGCCAGCAGGCAGCGCGTCTTCGCACCCACAGAACGCGACGGGCTCGAGCCCGTCGGTCCGGCCAACGTCGTCGAACACCGCAGCACTGACCGCACCCCGCGCGACAACATCGACGAGCGCTGAAACACAACGCGGGTCCCACTGCGAACCGGCGTGCTCACGCAGGATGGCGATTGCACGATCCGTTCCCATTCCGACGCGGTACTGCCGAGTATTCGCCATGGCATCGAACGCATCGCACACGCTCACGATCCGGGCAGCGAGCGGGATTGCGTCGCCGACAAGCCCATCGGGGTAGCCAGCGCCGTCAACGCGTTCATGGTGACCACGCACAGTCGGACCGATGGCAGCGAGCACCGCCGACTCACGGACCAACGTCTCGCCGACCGTGGTGTGAAGCTTTATCGCCTCGTATTCGGACGCATCCAGACGACCGGTCTTGTGCAGTATCGCGTCGTCGACCGTGAGCTTGCCCACGTCGTGAAGCAGTGCACCCAAGCCGACCTGGTGGAGGTCAAACGCAGACAGGCGCAGCTCCTCCCCAACCTTCATAGACATGGCCGCAGTTCGCGCTACGTGGTCCCGCGTGATCGGATCTTTTGCCTCCAACGAGGCGACGAAGCGGTGCACGAGCGGCTCAAGTCCGAGCGCGAAGGCCGACAGCGGCTCGTTGGCCACGAGCGGTCGAATGACGTCCTGAAGCGTCGAGCGCTGCCGATAGGCGACAATGCCGCCGATCGTGAGCAGGAACACGCCCACGATGTCCAATGCATGGGCAAGCCAGAACCCGACTGTGAACGGGGCCCTGCCGACCCACACGAGACTCGACGCCCCAATCATCGCGAACCCAACCGAAACTGCGAAGGACTGAGTCGACCGGCTGATCCAGCTCAAGCGCAGATGCCGGGCGGACAGCACGAAGCACACCACCAGCGAGGCAACGGCCACAGCAATCGAGTTGAGCGCACCCATCCTCGGTCCGGGAAGGCCCGAAGGAAGCACAAGCAGCACCCCGGCGAACGCCGTCGTGGCGGACACGTGAAGGCCCACGTGGAACCGCCAATCACGGGTCACGGTCAGCGACCACCGGGCCCGTGGTGCAATCAGCGGAAGGAGCGCCACACTTGCGAGCGGAAGGGCCGCGAAGACCGAAACCATCGTTGCCGTATTGGCCCCGTAGAGCACGCCCGGCGTCGTGAGGCCGTGCACCAGAGGCAGCACCGACACGCTGTACCCGAAGGCACCGATCAGGCCAAGCTCAGCGAGCCCCTGACGATGCGCCACCACGAGCACCGCAACAGCGGCAACGGCACACAACGAGGCGGCTACGACCACGATCACGAACAGGCCGAGAGCACTGGTCCACAGGGCCCGTTCCCCGGGAAGCACCGCAGCCGCGACCTCGACCCCGACAAGCGTGACCCAGATGCCGACCCACGTTTTCAGCCACGGCCGCCGGGAGGGCGCGTTCGCGCCCAGTGCTGGGTTCGGTGGCCGACGTGAAGGCACGGGCGAGACATCGACGTCCGACTTGCAGAGCTTGAACCGCCACCGAGGTTTCTCAGCGACTCCTCAGGCTTCGGACTACTGCGCAAGCACCGCGGCGAGTTCTTCCAACGAGGCGAGCGAGTGACCCTCGATGAACACGTCAACGTGCGGTAACGCGGCAGCCATGCCACGAGCGAGCGGCTGGTAGCCGGGGGCGGCCTTGAGCGGGTTGACCCACACCACCCGGTAGGCGACGCGGTGGAGCCGCTCCATCTGCGCGGCCAGCACCGTTGGCTCGCCACGGTCCCATCCGTCGGAGAGGACCACCACGATCGCCTGTCGTGCCATGCCGCGCACGCCCCAGCGGTCGTTGAACTCGCGGACGCTGTCGCCCAGCCGCGTCCCGCCCGACCAGTCGAGTACGCGCGCCGACGCGCGCCGGAGAGCGTCGTCGGGATCACGGCTGCTGAGTTCGCGGGTCACCCGCGTCAGGCGCGTCCCGAGCGTGAAGGCCTCGACCCGGCCACGTCCCACGACGGCCGCCTGACAGAACCGAAATAACGCGCGCGCATACGATTCCATCGACCCGCTCACGTCGCACAGCAGCACGATGCGACGAGGACGTTCCGAGGGCTTTCGGTATGCACGATTGATGACCACACCATCGGTCCGAAGCGCTCGTCGGACGCTGCGCCGCAGGTCCGGCCGCTTCGTGGCCTTGCGACCGTGGGTGACTTGCAGACGACGCGAACGGCGCCGCGAGCCGACGAGGCGAAGCTTTGCCATGGCCTTGCGTGCTTCGTCGAATTCCTCTGCGGTGTACTCGGCAAAGTCCTTGTCGCGCAACGTCTCCGTGGCGCTCCAGCGAACAGCGATCATCTCACCGGGGTCGCTCTGATCGTCGTCCTCAGTGTCATCGGAGTCGTTGTCGGCGTCATCGTCGTCGATCGCGAGGGTCACGAGTTCTTCGACCACTTGGGTCATGTCGCCGGTACGAGCTAGCCGGTCCCAGAAGGCACCGAACGCAGCGTCGTAGACGCCGACATCCTCGGGGCGTCGCACGAGCACCGATCGGCCGGCCCAGTAGACGTTGTCACGGCGGTCGATACCGACGGCCTCAAAGGCTTGCGAAAGCGTGATGACCGAGCCGACCGGCGCGGCGAGCCCGGCGCGGCGCACGACCGTCGCGAAAGCAACCGCGAGCCGAGATGGCTCAACCAGCGCGGTGGTCGACATGGTCGGCTCAGATGGCGACGGTCGACGTTGCCGTGGCACGTGCAACTGCTGCTGTCACGAGCGTGGTGAGCCCGTGCGACTTCACCCGATCGGCGTCCTCGCGGTACTTCACGACGCTGCCGAGCGTGGCCTCCACGACCCGCTCGTCGAGGGAGGTCCGGCCGAGGGCGGCGAGGGCGGACGCCCAATCGATCGTTTCGGCAACACCAGGCGGCTTGAACAGTTCGAGACTGCGCATCTGCTCGACCGCAGCAGCGACCTGGCGAGCGAGCGAGTCACCGACCTGGGGGGCGCGGAGGCGCACGATCTCGACCTCTCGCTCGAAGCCGGGGTGCTCGACCCAGTGGTAGAGACAGCGTCGCTTGAGGGCGTCGTGGACGTCGCGGGTCCGATTCGACGTGAGGATCACCAGCGGCGGCACCTTGGCAGTAAAGGTTCCGAGCTCCGGCACCGTGATCGAGTAGTCCGACAGGACCTCTAGGAGAAACGCCTCGAACTCGTCGTCGGCGCGGTCGACCTCGTCGATCAGCAGGACCGGCACGGGCCCCTCCCGGGAGTCGATGGCACGAAGCAGCGGACGCCGTACGAGGAACCGCTCGGAATACAGCTCATTTTCCGCGGTGGCCACGGCACGCCCCGCGCTGTCGAGCCCCGACACCTCGGCGGCGCGGAGGTGCAGCAGCTGACGCGCATAGTCCCACTCGTAGACGGCCTGCGAGGCGTCGATCCCCTCGTAGCACTGGAGCCGCAGCAGCTCACCGCCGGTCCAGCGTGCGAGGACCTTCGCCACCTCGGTCTTGCCGACACCCGCCTCGCCTTCGAGCAGCAGCGGACGCCGGAGGGCAATGGCCAGGAAGATGACGGTCGCGAGACCTTCGTCGGCCAGGTACCCATGCGCAGCCAGCGCTGCGCTCACCTCGTCGACGCTCGTGGGTTCCACGTGCGTCACCGCGCACACCGGAGGGGGCTCGTTTGCATCCGGACGATGGTAGAGCCAACCGCCAGGTTGTGATGGTTGACCCCCTTGCACGGTGGTCAACGTCACAACGTCGTCAGAATCACCCTCGATCCCCAGTCGCACATTCTGACTTCGCCAACGATGTCAGGGCACCGCCTGCTTATTCGACCCCGCGACCGACCGGCACACGCAGGGTCACCCGAGCACCACCCGCCTCCCGGTTCTCCGCAGTCACCGTGCCGTCGTGCAGCTCCACAATCCGCTTCGCGATCGCCATCCCAAGTCCAACACCACCCTTTGTGTCCCCACGTCGGAACCGGTCGAACACCACCGGCAGCAGCTCCGGCGCGATGCCCGGCCCATCGTCATCGACCGTGATCACACCGACATCACCGACCCGCCGCGCCTCGACCTCAACCGTCACCGCCCGGGCAGCGGCGTTACGCACGACCGTATCGAGCGCCTGACGCAACAACCCATAGTCCGCGTCGACCGTGACCGGCGATGGGTCACCGTCGAGCTGCGTCACCTGACAGCCGTCCTCCCGAATGCCCGCGACCACCTCGTCGACCAGGAAGTCGAGTCGCAGCGGGCCCGTCCGCAACGTCACCTGCCCGGCCTCCAGACGTGCCAGCTCCAACAGCTCGTCGACGCCCTGACGCGCACGCGAAGCTGCATCAAGAATCTCGCTCAGAGATTCTCTGTACGCCGAAGATTCCCGGTCGCGAAGCAGCGCCTGAGATGCCGACGCGCGAATCGTGGCGAGCGGCGTGCGCATCTCGTGGGCAGCGTCGGCAATGAACTCGCGCTGCTGTCGAAGGGCTCGACGCGCCGGTGCGAGGGAACGGCCAGCGACCCACCAGCCTGCGAGCGTCGCAAGCAGCCAGCTGCCGAAACCAGCCAGCGCAATGTCTCGACGTGCCCGACCCTGGCTGCGGCCCGTGTCCTTCAGGTCGAAGGCAACCACAAGCGCCTGCGTGTCATTGACCTTGCGAGCGACCGCGACGAACCCGCCACTCCCGCGATGGAAGACCTCCCGGACCGAGTAGTCCATAGCCTGTTTCGCCAACCGTCCGAGCGGCGGCTCCAGCCACGCACTTCCGAACGGCTCAGACGACGACCGCTCGCCGTCCAGCGACACCAACCACGTGTTGTCCCGCTGGCCACGGAACGCCTCGTAGTTGGGGAGTAACTCCGTGAGACGCGTCTCGGCCTCGCGCTCTGCGGTGGTTGCGATCTGCGACGTTGCGGAACGTATGGCCAGGACGGTCACCAATGCGATGGCAAGCGCCGAGAGCACACCGTTCAGCAGCGTCAGGCGGATTCGGACTCGGCGGAGATCCATCTAAAAGCTCACGTCCTGCTCAGTCGAACCCACAGCTGCAGCAACCCCGAACCGGTAGCCCGCGCCACGAACTGTTTCGATCGGCAACGGTTTGCCAGGACGATCCAGCTTCCGACGCAGGTTGCGGATGTGCACGTCAACGACGTTGGAAAGCCCGTCATAGTGCGCGTCCCACAGCGACTCCATCAGCTCGGTTCGAGACACGACCGCATCGACGTTCGTGACGAGGTGGTGCAGCACCGCGAACTCCCGAGTGGTCAGCGGCACGAGGACGCCATCCAGTACCACTCGCCGCGCAGCCACGTCGAGGCGAAGATCGCCGAGCACCAGGTGCGGCGTGCGAGCCGTCGGGGGACGCCGAAGCAGCGCCCGCACCCGGGCCGCCAGTTCGCCGAAGTCGAATGGTTTCGGAAGGTAATCGTCGGCACCGGCATCGAGACCCGCGATCCGCTCAGTGACTGCGTCCCGTGCCGTCAGCATCAGCACCGGGACGCTGTCGTCGCGGTCCCGCAGCTCCCGGCACAGCGTGGTGCCATCACCGTCGGGCAGGCCGAGGTCGAGCACCACCAGGGCGTAGGCGCTCTCACGCAGCAGGAAACGAGCCGTCGCCAGATCCGGGGCCACATCCACCGCATGGCCCTCCTCGGTGATACCGCGCGTCAAGACCCTGGCCAGTGCCCGCTCGTCTTCGACCACGAGAATCCGCATGGCTGCCGAGTGTGTCACGCCGAACGTGAAGTCGCGGTGAAGAAGCCCTCCAGTTGCTTCACGCTGGCTTCACGGACCGATCCGTACCGTGTGCACCTATGGCCGAACCTTCCGCAGCAGCGCTGGTTGCACACGTCCTCCGCCGAGTCACCTTCGGGCCGAGCGCACAGGGGGTCGCAAAATTCGCCGACGGGTCCCCTGATCCGGCCACCGCGGCAACAGCGGCGATCGACTGGGCGCTCAATGCAGCCGCCCGATCGATCGTCCCCGACAAGATCGGCGACGACGGATGGGACACCTCACTTCGCGGTTGGGTCGACAATCTCCGCTCCCCCGACGCCGGCCTCCATGAGAAGATGACGTGGTTCTGGCATAGCCACTTCGCAACGTCCGCGGACAAGGTCGGAAACCTCAACCTCCTTCACGCACAACAGCAATTGCTACGCGCGCATGCAATGGGCAACTTCGCTGATCTGCTGCACGCGATCGTTGTCGACCCTGCGATGCTGATGTACCTCGACGCTGCAGGTTCGTCTGTTGAGGCACCGAACGAGAACCTCGCCCGCGAGCTCATGGAGCTGTTCACCCTTGGACGCGGCAACTACATCGAAGCCGACGTCAAAGCAGCCGCGCTCGCACTCGCCGGCACCGACGTGGACTACGACACCGGCAAGCTCACCCGCAACGTCGAAGCCTCGCTCGGTGGCGAGGTGCTCTTCCTCGGACGACGCGCCCGACTCGACGCACACGACGTGGTCGACACGATCCTGTCCCGGGCGGAATGTGCAGAGTTCATCGCCGCCAAGATCCACGCGTATCTGATCGGCAACCCGCCCACCAAAGCGAGGCGAGCGCAGCTCGGAACCCTGTTCCGCAACGCGAAGTACGAGATCCGCCCGCTCCTCGACGACCTGCTGCACCACGCAGTCTTCCTACGTGCACGTATGAATCGTCCCCGCTACGCGATCGAGTGGTACATCGCCGCGACCCAAGCACTCGGCAAGCCCCGCGAAGGCGAGGACGCCGACATCGGACCGTGGACGCTGGAACAGCTTGACCAGCTTCCCCATCACCCGCCGAACGTTGCCGGGTGGCCACCCGGACCCAAGTGGCTGTCGGCGAGCCAGCACCTCACCCGCGGCGCGTACGCCTGGGGTTGGGCGTGGCGAATGCTCCCCATCGAGGACACCGACCTCGTGGCTGCGACCCTGCGCCGGTGCGCGATCCACGAGTGCAGTCCTGCCACACGCGCTTCGCTCCACCAGGCTGCACTCGCTTCGGCAGGCAGCGCCGACGAGCGGTCCGTCTCCCGAAGACTCATGACCGCGGCCCTTCTTTGCCCGGAGTTCGCACTCGCATGAACGCGCCCCGCACACCCATCGCCGTGTCACGTCGTCAGCTCCTACAGATGCTCGGTATCACCGGTGCCGGCTTCATGCTCGATGCCTGCGGTGGCACGAGCGGAAGAACCGAGGCCGCCGCAACGGCGTCAACGACAGGCAAGCCGACCAAAGCAGCGAACGCGACCGGCCCGACCAAATCCGACGGCAAACCCCCGAAGACGCTCGTGGTGGTCGAGCTGCAGGGCGGCCACGACGGGTTCGCAATGCTCGTCCCTTACGGCGACGGACGGTTCCGCAAGCTCCGCGATCGGATCTGGATCGACCCGAAGGAACTATACGTCCTCGACGACCGTTACGCACTCGCAAAGGGTCTCGCTCCGGTGGCCGAACACCTGGCCTTCGTGGAGGGCGTCGGCGTCGCTAAACCCGACCTGTCGCATTTCGCCATGCTGCAGCGCTGGTGGCAGGGCGACCCGATCGGTGACACCGGCCTGCTGACCGGATTCCTCGGACGTTGCTGCGACACCCTCGCTGCGCACGAACCCGTCACCGGCATCAGCATCGGGGGTGGCTCGACGCCGGCGCTCATAGCCGCAAAGGCCACAACCGTTTCGATGCCGCAGCTCGACGCCGTGCGCGAGCTGGCGAATGACGAACCCGACCAACGCCGCGTGCGACAGGCCCTTCGTTCGGTCGCGGCCGGCAAGTCCGGTCTCGGCGCTCCCGACACGGATCGCCTGCTCGCTATGGCGCGAGCCGGACTCGCTGCCGGCATCGACCTCTCCGGCATGGTTGGTTCGGTCACCGAAAC
Organism: Acidimicrobiia bacterium; assembly: GCA_043720395.1. Lineage (GTDB taxonomy): Bacteria > Actinomycetota > Acidimicrobiia > Acidimicrobiales > JANYDT01 > JANOYY01. Next base: position 4,666 of record JAYSSR010000085.1, on the reverse strand, counting down.
ACCGAAGTCCTATCCCGAGGGCAACGATCTCGCGGCGTCGCTGGCGTCCATACGTCAGCTGATTTCGGCCGGTACCGGTATCCGCGTGTTCCATGTTCCTTGGGGAAGCTTCGACAATCACACCAATGAAGTAGGTACGCATACGGACCATATGAACCGACTCGGCGTGGCACTTGCGGCCTTCCGCGACGACCTGCAGGCAAATGGTCTCGTGGACCGAGTGCTGGTGGCCACAACAAGCGAATTCGGACGCCGACCCGAAGCAAACGCGGGTGGAACCGACCATGGCACCGCGTCGACCATGCTGCTGATGGGACCCGTCAAGGCGGGGCGCCACGGTGCACCGGTTGATTTCGGACGGCTCAACGACGAAGGCAATGTCCAAGCCACCGTGTCGATGTCTGACTACTACGCAACGCTCGCGCACTGGTTGGGTGCCCGGCCGAGCGACGTCCTCACCGGCCCGGCGACGCCCATCGACACGCTCCAGATATAGCCAGCCATCCGCTGCGGCTCGGAAGCGGACCACGACAAAATGCGGTTCTCGGATGGTCCGCGCAGTTGAAACCCTATTCGTCGAAATTTTACGGCGCGCCGATACCGGGGGCTGGCGGTGCCGACATTCGCGGCGTAGCGGGCAAGGCTGAGGCAACGGGCACCCCCGTTCGCGGCGACGGTGGCTGGCCGGATGCGCTGGGGGCCGGTGCCCGTGGAGGCGGTGGCGGCTCCGAGATTGTGACCGTGAACACCTTGGTGCCGACGTTGCCGACCGCATCGTTCGCGGTGCAGGTTACGGTCGTCGTACCGATCATGAAGGAGCCGCCGGTAAGGGTGCCGACGGAGCAGCCGAGCGTGACATCAGCGGGGATGTCGGTTGCGTCGGTGGCCGACACGGCGGTTGGGTAGACGACGTCGTGCAAGATGACGCCCGGAGTGGTGGCCACAATGAAAATGTTTGACGGGCCGGTCACTACTGGGGCGACGTGGTCAAAAACGGTTCGGCCGATCGTGTTGTTGTCGTAGTTGGCCCAGAACAGGTAATCCGACGTGACCGCGAGGCCGACCGGACCGTTCAGCCCGGTGAGAAGGCTTTGGTCGATAGCTGTTCCGTCGATCTTGGACGTCCCGATCGATCCGCTCAGGTAGTTCGACCAATAGATGTTGCCGTTCCCAATGGCAATTCCGGTCGGACCGACGGGGGTGGTGATGAAGGTCGGATTGACATTGGTACCGTTCGCATCGGCTCGGCCGATCGTGGTCCCATTGTCAGCACCGTAGTTCGTCCACACGATCATCGTGCCGTCAGCAGCAACCCCGTACGGGCCCGCGGCCGTAGCGATGAAGCTCTGGTTTGCACCGGTCCCGTCCAGCAACGCCCTTCCGATCGTGTTCGAGCCGTAATTCGCCCAGAGCAGATAGGTGCCGTCGGTCGTGAGACCGATCGGGTTGTTTGCCCCGGTGAGAAAGCTTGTGTTGACGCCCGTACCACCAATGTTGGCCCGCCCGATCGAGTTCGTGGCGTTGTTCGTCCAATAGATGAACGACCCGAACACCACAAGACCAGACGGCGCGTTTGCGCCGGTCAGGAAGCTCTGGTTGACCTCGGTGCCGCCGACGTCTGCCTTGCCAATGCTGGTACCCACCGTTGGAAATCCAGGGTTAAGCCACGTGTTCGTCCAGTAGACGCTTGATCCACTCACCGCGACAGCACGTGAATAATCGACTGACGAAATAAGGGCCGAGACCTTCGCCACGTTTGGAGTAGCCCCACGGGCAGGCATAGTCACGCCAAGAAGGCCGCCGAAGATCGCCGTGAGGCACAGCATCGCACGAACCGACCGAACTCTGTCCCGCAAACTCGTGCCGACGGTACCGCTTACGCCCTGTCGGCGTATCGGTGGGTGTAAACGATTCAGTTTCATGCTGTGTCTCCGGTCAAACCCTGGCCAACGCTCCTGGGTGGTCGGTCGTGGACCATAGCGTCCGGCGTTGACGATATCTATCACGCAAGGGTAATTGGGTCGATTGACTTACGAATGACTCAAGGGACGTCGCGGTGTGGGTCGCGCAACAGCAACAAGAACTGCTGATCACGAAACACCGGCAAATAAACGAAAAGCCACCCACACACAATCGCCGACCAACACCACCCACAGGTGGATACCGACCCCCGCCGACCCGCCACTCATTTTGCAACAGGCTCGCTTGGGCAGCGTCGGCAAGGTCAAAAGCGCAGAGCAAGGACCACTGCGAAACTACGGTGCTCAACATGGCCCGCCCACCACGTCTTCGGTTCGGTTGCTTCCTCGCACCTCATCACCCGCTCGGTGAGAGCCCGACGCTGCTGTTACGCCGAGACCTCGACCTCGCGGCACAGCTCGACGAGCTCGGCTACGACGAGTTCTGGGTCGGCGAACACCACTCGACCGGTTGGGAGATGATCGCATCGCCCGAGCTGTTCCTGGCCGCGGCGGGTGAACGCACCGGGCACATCATGCTGGGCACGGGCGTCGTGTCGCTCCCCTACCACCACCCGTTCCACGTGGCGCAGCGCATCGTGCAGCTCGACCACATGACCCGCGGACGCGTCATCTTCGGCACCGGCCCAGGCGCGCTTCCCTCCGATGCCAAGATGCTCTGCATCGAGCCGATGCGCCAACGTGACATGCAGGACGAGGCGCTCGGCGTGATCATCCGACTGCTCGAAGGTGAGACGGTCACCCACGAGACCGATTGGTTCCGGATGGCGGATGCGGTTCTGCCGATCCTGCCGCTCCAGGAGAACATGCAGATGGCCACGGCGTCGACGCTCTCCCCGTCGGGCATGAGAATCGCGGGCAAGTACGGAATCGGGGTGATCTCGATGGGCTCGACGTCCGACGAGGGCCTCGCCGCCCTCCCAACACAGTGGACGTTCGCTGACCGCGCAGCCGCCGAACACGGCCGGACCGCAGACCGCTCGCAGTGGCGCGTCCTCATGTCGTGGCACCTTGCGGAGACGAAAGAGCAGGCCCGCAACGAGGCCGTCGACGGCTTGCAGCGTTGGAACAACGAATACGCCGTGCGTGTGCTCGGTCGCCCCGACTCCGTTCACGTCGATGACAAGTGGGCGCTTCTCGACCGCACGACCGGTGCTGATGGAGGCCCGGGTGGCGCGGTCGTCGGGACCCCCGACGAGATGATCGCCGCAATCCACCGGATGCAGGCGCTGACCGGCGGCCTCGGCACGATCCTCGGCTTCGCGCATGACTGGGCGTCGCACGAGGCGACGCGCAGGTCCTGGGACTTGTTCGCTCGGTACGTTGTACCGGCGTTCGACGGCTCGCTTGCCCCCATGCACGCCTCGGCGAAGTGGGTCGAGAGCCGCAAGGTCGGTCTCATGAAGAGTGCCAGCGCGGCGATCGTGGCGCAGATCAAGCGTGAACCGCATGCTGTCGAACAGTTTGCGATCACGATCGCGCAGCGTCAGGTGCTCGGGGCGGGCAGTGCAGCCGCCGCAGGTGCGGCGTTCGCCGCCGAGTCGGCCCCCGAGCCAGCGTCCAACTGAGAGCTTCGGACGCTCTCCAGATCAGCCGCGCACGAACCGATGCTGATCTGCGGAACACTGGAGTTCCACAAGCATGTGCTCCACAACTACGACACCGAGGACGCAAGTGACAACCAAGACCGCACTCATCACGGGTGTGACCGGCCAGGACGGGAGCTATCTCTCTGAGCTGCTACTCGAAAAGGGCTACGACGTGCACGGCGTCGTGCGGCGTTCCAGCCTGTTCAATACGGACCGCATCGACCATCTCCACATCGGCAACCAGCCGAACGAGAAGTTCCACCTTCACTACGGCGACCTCTCCGACGCCGGCGCGCTACGCAACCTCCTCGACGAGGTTCAGCCCACCGAGGTGTACAACCTGGGCGCACAAAGCCATGTGCGGGTGAGCTTCGATCAGCCCGAGTACACGGCCGACGTGACCGGCGTGGGCGTGTTGCGGCTCCTCGAGGCGATTCGCAGCTTCATCAAGCACAACGGCACCCAGATCCGGTTCTATCAGGCGGGCAGCTCGGAAATGTTCGGGTCCGCGCAGCCACCGCAGCTTGAAACAACCCGGTTCGAGCCACGATCGCCCTATGCATGTGCGAAAGCGTTCGCGCACTACCAGGTCATCAATCATCGCGAGAGCTATGGGCTCTTTGCCTCCAACGGAATCCTGTTCAACCACGAGAGCCCACGCCGCGGCGAGACGTTTGTGACTCGCAAGATCACCCGCGCAGCGACCCGGATCAAGCTCGGTCTCCAAGACGGTCTCGCTCTCGGTAACCTCGACGCTCGTCGCGACTGGGGTTTCGCCGGCGACTACGTCGAGGCGATGTGGCGGATGCTCCAGCAAACCGAGGCGGATGACTATGTCATCGGAACGGGGGAGAGCCATTCAATTCGCGAGTTCTGCGAGGTTGCGTTTGCTCATGTTGGGCGCGACTGGCGCGATCATGTCCTCGTCGATCCGGATCTGCTGCGGCCCATCGATTCACGGCTGACGGTTGCCGATTTTTCCAAGGCTCGGTCCAAACTGGGGTGGGAGACGCGGATTTCGTTCCCCGCCCTTGTCGCTGGCTTGGTCGACGCGCGGCTGGCGGCGCTAAAAAAATGATTGCGGACACTCGATTTTAA
>JAYSSR010000084.1:0-68705 GCA_043720395.1 Acidimicrobiia bacterium | reverse complement strand
GGTGTCGTCCGCGCCGACGAAAGTCGTCCGCGCACGCTGCGCGCACGACTCTTTCCGGCGCGGACGACACCGCCAGCCGAGCAACGGGTCCGGGGCGTCTGTCGGAAAGCGCTGCGCGATAGCGATGAGTTGGTATCGACGCGAAACTGACACCCATGCGCCAACGCCTCACCCGACTCACGAGCCGCCAGGAATGGCGGTTCTTTGCCGCACTCTGGCGGGCCGCACCAGCGAGGGCGGCCCTCTTCTGGACGCTGCTCGTGATCCGCGGAGCGCTCCCTGCGGTCGTGTCGGTCTGCTTCGGATGGCTCGTCGGCGCAGTCACAGCGGACACTTCGACCACCGCGCCTCTCCTAGCGCTGGGCACCACCTTCACCCTCACGCTCGTGCTCCAACCCATCCACACGATGGTCAGCCAGAACCTCGGGGGACGCCTCGCCGCGCACCTGTACGACCGCCTCATGGCAGCCGGAACGACACCGCCCGGCATCGCGCACCTGGAGCGTCCGGAGCTGACGAGCGACCTCTCGATGGCACGCGACTTCGACCTCGGCATCATGGGTCCGCCGCTCGACATCTCGATGGACTTCATTTCGGCCGGTCTGCTCGACCTTGTGATCGGCGTGATCGCCGCGTTCCTGCTGTTCGGGTTCGCCTGGTGGGCACCGCTGCTGCTCGTGCCCGCGTGGATTGCGACCCATGTCCTCCTGCGGGAGAGTGGCGTTTGGAAGGACCGCAACACCGACGAGGTGCGCCTCGCGCAGCGTCATGCCGACTACTCGTACCGCCTCGCCGTGGACGCTGCGCCTGCCAAGGAGGTCCGCTACTTCGGGCTTGCCGGTTGGGTGACCGACCGGTTCGTCACGACCCGCAAGCGCCTGTACGAACTCCAGTACGAGGCGACGCGACTGCGTGAGCGCAGCGTCGCCGGGTGCGTTGCGATTGTTGGGGTTGCGAACGTTGCGGTGTTCTGGGCACTCGGCCAGGCAGTGCGGCGGGGCGACCTGAGCACGGCTCGCGTCGTGGTCTTCGTGCAGGCCGCGATCGGCGTGTCGGCGATCGCGTTCGGCGGGCTCAACTGGGCGCTCGATGGTGCGAGTGCGCCCGTTGGTGCGCTCGCACGGCTGGAGAAGGCCATGGCTGCGGCTGGCGCGTTGAGCAGTCCGTCGGACGCGGTTGTTGGCGCTGTTGGCGTTGTCGACGCTGCACCGGAGATCACCTTCCGCGATGTTACGTTCGCATACGAAGCCGAGTCCGGCCGCAAGATCCTCGACCGGTTCAACCTCGTGATCCCGGCTGGCACGTCGATGGCGATCGTCGGGCAGAACGGAGCGGGCAAGACCACGCTCGCCAAGCTGCTGTGCCGCCTCTACGACCCGGTCGGCGGGTCGATCCTTGTGGACGGGCAGTCGCTCGACGGCTTGAACGTGGACGCCTGGCGCTCCAGTCTCACCGCCGTGTTCCAGGACTTCGTGCGCTTCGAGATGTCGCTGCGAACCAACGTCTGCCCGCTCGGCGCACCCGACGACGTCGTGGGGGCAGCGCTTGCCGACGCCGGTGGCACCGACCTCGCAGGCGGTCACCTCGACACGATCTTGTCGAAGGGCTACCCCGGTGGCACCGACCTCTCCGGCGGACAGTGGCAGCGAGTGGCACTCGCGCGGGCCCTCGCCGCGGTACGCCAGGGAGCGCGCGTCGTACTGCTCGACGAGCCAACCGCTCAGCTCGACGTCCGAGGCGAGGCGGAGATCTTCGAGCGGGTACTGCGGGCAACGAAGGGCTGCACCACGATCCTTATCTCGCACCGATTCTCGTCGGTCCGGCTCGCCGATCGCATCTGCGTGCTGGAGCATGGCGAGGTTGTCGAGCTCGGCAGCCACGACGAGCTGATGGCCCTCGACGGACGCTATTCAACAATGTTCAATCTGCAAGCACAACGGTTCACCGAGGTCGACGAGACCGGGAAGGAGATCGCTCATGAGTCACTCTGACGCTCCGGGAATGCGATCCAAGGCCGACCTGCCACCGGCGATGCGGTCACTGTGGAGGACGTTCAGTCTCGGCTACCGCGCCGAGCCGCGTCTCCTCGTCTTGTCACTCGGACTCGCGTTGCTCATGATGCTGCCCGATGCCCTGCTTGCCCTATGGCTCAAGCTTCTAGTGGACGCTGCGGCCGCAGACCGCTCCGGTCGGGTGCGGCTCGCGGTCGTGGGGCTGGCGGTCTCGGTGGTCGGAACGTGGTTCCTGTCGGTGGTGTCGCAGCGTGTGCAGCGTCGATTCCGAGACCGCATCGCGATCGCACTGGAGTCACACGTCGCTCACCTGCAAGCGTCGGTGCCGACCATCGAGCACCACGAGCGTCCTGAGTATCTCGATCGACTCGCGATGCTGCGCGATCAGGTGTTCACGCTCGACCACCTCTTCATGTCGCTGTTCTCGACGCTGGGCTGGATGTTCCGGCTGGGCATCACGATCGTGCTGCTCGCCACGATCCATCCGGTGCTGATCTTCCTCGCACTGTTCGCGTTGCCCGCGGTCTATTCGTCGACGTGGCGTCCGGGTATCGAGCGTCGCGTAGAGGAATCCGTCATTGCGAACAACCGGTTGGCGCGTCATCTGTTCGTACTCGGCACGACGGCTTCTCCGGGAAAGGAGGTGCGGGTCACGGGTACGGGCGCATGGCTCACCACGGAGCGTCGGGCGGCCTGGGAGCGTTGGTACAAGCCAGTTTCAGCGACGCGGCAGCGCACGGCGTGGTGGCATTCGGGCGCGTGGGCGGTGTTCGGTCTGGCGTACGTCGGAGCGATTGCGTACGTGTCGAACGGGCTCGAGCGCAGCGTCGGATCAGTCGTTCTCGTGGTCGCCGCTGGACTGCGGCTCGCGAAATACGTGGGTGCGACGGCGGGTGAGTTGGGGTTCCTCCGAGGGTTCTGGCTCGACTCGTCGCGTCGGCTGACGTGGTTGGAGGATTATGCAGCGCGCATAGATTCTTCCGCTGTTGCGGCCGCGCCCACTTCACTTGTACGTGGGCTTACCTTTGAGGACGTTTCGTTCGCATATCCGGGGACGTCGCGATTGGTACTCGATGGTGTCAACCTCGTGCTGCCCGCGGGCTCGGTCGTAGCGATCGTCGGTGAGAACGGTGCGGGGAAGTCGACGCTGGTGAAGCTGATCGCGCGGTTGTACGCGCCCGGCTCGGGGCGGATCACGGCGGACGGTGTCGACATCGCCTCGATGCCGACCGACGCCTGGCGCTCACGTCTCGGTGGCGCGTTCCAGGACTTCCACCGCTTCGAGCTGTTCGCGCAGGCATCGGTCGGGATCGGAGATCTGCCGCGGGTTGAGGACCGTCCGGCTGCCTCCACGGCGGTAGCACGGGCAGGCGCGGAGGACGTGGTGACGCGACTTGCGTACGGCCTCGACACGCAGCTGGGGCCGACGTGGGCCGATGGAGCGGACGTGTCCTACGGGCAATGGCAGAAGCTCGCTCTGGCCCGTGGCTTCATGCGCGACGAGCCGCTGGTGCTGATTCTCGACGAGCCGACGTCGGCGCTCGACGCCGAGACCGAGCATGCATTGTTCGAGCGCTTCGCCGCGGCATCTCGCTCGGAGGCCACGAACGGGCGGATCGTCGTTTTGGTCTCGCACCGCTTCTCGACGGTCCGCATGGCCGATCTCATCGTGGTCCTCGACGGTGCACATGTCGCTGAGGTCGGCAGCCACGAAGACCTGCTCGCCCGTGGTGGCCAATACGCGGAGCTGTACAACATCCAGGCTGCGGCCTACTCGTAGCCCGGCCTGTTCCTGCGCCCAGCCGGTTTCGGGTCCTGTCACTCGGCCGGTTCCTGCGCCCCGCCGGTTTCGGGTCCTGTCCCGTAACCGGCCTCATCTCGTCAACCACTGCGATGATTGGTCGAAATTGCCCGCCAGACGGGGTTCATCGACCAAACATCACCTTGCTTGGCACCCCGCTGTCTTTGTCGCGGTACATCCGGTCCGGTTGCGGTGCATACGGGCGCGCCAAGTGCACCGCGGAAGCACCGGTTGTACCGCGACGGAGCTTGCGGGTCCAGGCGACCCCTCAGGTTTGGTCGAACTTGCCCGTCCGATGGGGCGGATTGACCGAACATTCGGCAAAATAGCCGGAGGCAACGCCAACATCCTCCATGCAAACGGACCGTCCCGGGTGCGAGCGGGCGAGCGTTAGGGATGAAGGCGGACGCCGCCGAAGCGGTTCGCGAAGTCGTCGTAGTAGGCGGTGTCGTCCTCGTGGTCCGCAAGGGCGATCCATTCCTCGTCGGTCATCGCGCGGCGTCCGGCGATCATGACTTCTGAGCCCCACGAGACGGTGTAGCGCAGCGTCGGCGCGTCGGTCGTGATCGCATGGTGGACGATTGCGCCGACCTCCACCGGGTCCGTCGCCTGGCCGAGGCCCGCCGCATAGAACTGGAACATGCGGCGGTAGGGGGCGTCGTATGCGCCAGTCGGGTTCGGAACGTCGACGTTTTTCGCGAAAATCGCCGACTTCGTGATGCCCGGCTCCACGATCGCGATTCGCACGCCATGTGGCGCTACTTCTTGGGCGAGACCCTCGCTCATGCCTTCGAGCGCCCACTTCGACGCCACGTACGGCTGCTGCGCGATCGCAGCGACACGTCCGACGACCGACGAGATGTTCACAATACAACCACTTCCACGCTCGCGCATTTGGGGTAGAACTGACTGGATGCACCGAATTACACCATAGAAGTTCACGTTCATGACATTCGCATAGAGGCTAATCGGACACTCCTCCGTGACTGCATTACCGCCGATTCCGGCGTTGTTCACGAGGTTATCGACGCGTCCCGCCTGTTCAAGGATCTCGGCCATCCCGTGCTTGACCGAATCGTCGTCGGCAACGTCGAGCACGACGAGGTTCACCTGCACACCTGCCTGCTCGGCCATCACCTGCAGCTTGCCCGCCTTGTCGAGCGAGCGCACCGTGCCGTACACGTCGTGGCCCTGAGCGGCGAGGTGGATGGCGGTGGCACGTCCGATGCCGGAGTTCGCTCCGGTAACGACGGTAACGGGTTTCGGTGCGGCGGTCATGGCGGGGGACGCTACCTGTCCAATGTCGCCACGACCACTGCGGCGGCCTCAGCGCGGTGGACTGTCTCGGTCTCGGTCGATTTGTTGCGCCCACCACAACATTGGTGCGCCCAGTGCGAGCGATCAACGTCAACCGACCACTGTTCACGTGCGATCAGTGGCGTTCAGCCCACATCCACCGCCGCGCCTCAAATCCATTGGCAGATCTGCAGCCCATTGGCAATCCATACGCAATGCACATCTGCAAACCGACTGCGCGACACACGTGCGCGGCGACCCACCCGCCCGCGGCAACAATGCAGTGGTGAGCGATGCCGAACTTCACCTCCAACGCGTCCTGACAGCGATGGCGGGTCCCGATGCGCGGCCACGGCCCGACCAGGTGGCAGCCGTGAGTGCACTCGTCGACGATCGCGCTCGAGTGCTCGTCGTGCAGGCCACCGGATGGGGCAAGTCGGCGGTGTACTGGGCGGCCACGTCGGCGCTGCGGGCCGGGGGCAGCGGTCCAACGCTCATCGTGTCGCCGCTCCTCGCCCTCATGCGTGACCAGGTCAACGCCGCGGGCCGGGCCGGGCTGAAGGCGGCGACCGTGAACTCCACCAACGTCGACGACTGGGACACGATCCTCGCTGACGCCACCAGTGGACAGCTCGACGTCCTTCTAGTCTCCCCCGAGCGACTTGCGAACCGCCGCTTCGCCTCGCTGCTGCCCGGCCTGATCGCGACGGCCGGACTCATCGTGATCGACGAGGCCCACTGCATCTCCGACTGGGGCTTCGACTTCCGGCCGGACTACCAGCGTCTGGCGAAGACGCTGGTCTGCGTGGCCGCGCGCACCCCGGTTCTCGCGACCACGGCCACGGCCAACACCCGCGTGACCATCGACGTCGCCGGCCAGCTGGGAGCGGACACCGTGACGTTCCGCGGTTCGCTCGCCCGCTCCTCCCTTCGGCTTGCGGTCGTGCCCGGACTCGCCTCGCTCGAGCGCTACGCATGGGTGAGCGATGCCCTGGCCGCCGCTGCCGGTTCGGGAATCGTCTACACACTTACGATCGCGGAGGCGGAGCGTCTCGCCGGATTCCTTGCGTCGCAAGGCTTCGACGTTGCTGCCTACCATGGTGGACTTGATTCGACCGAGCGGGAGCGGATCGAGGATCGGTTGCGTCGCAACGAGCTGAAGGCCGTCGTCGCAACGTCGGCACTCGGCATGGGGTACGACAAACCGGACCTCGCGTTCTGCATCCACGTCGGCTCGCCATCCTCCCCGGTCGCCTACTACCAACAGGTCGGACGCGCCGGACGAGCGCTCGACGACGCCATGGCCGTCCTGCTCCCGTCCGAAACCGACGAGCAGATCTGGGAGTACTTCGCAACGGCGGGCGTCCCCGATGAGGAGCGCGTCGACACGATCCTCAGCGCGCTTATGAAAGGTCCGAAGACGCTGCTCGACCTCGAATCTTCAACGTCGTTGAGGCGCGGACGGATCGAGGGACTGTTAAAGATTCTCGCTGTGGAAGGCGTCGTGGACCGCAGCGGTTCGTCATGGTCGCTGACCGGGACGCCATGGATCTACGACGCCCTGCGCTGGGAGGCGCTCGCCGCAGTCCGGACCAACGAAGCGAACTTGATGCGATCGTTCGCCGCCGGAGCAGGATGTCTGATGCGGTTCCTCCAAGCAGCGCTCGACGACCCGGACCCGGTCGACTGCGGACGCTGCTCCGTGTGCACGGGCGTGCTCCCATCCCCCGGCGAGCGTCCTACGGCGTCGACCCTGGAGTCGGCGCGGGTGTTCGCCCGTGGACGCGACGTGATCATCGAGCCGCGCAAGCTGTGGCCGTCGGGCGTCGGGCGAAGGGGCCGCATCGTGGGGTGCAGCGAGGGTCGGGCGCTCGCGTTCGCCGACGATCCGGGATGGTCGGAGGAGTTGCGTCCGGTGTTCGGCCGCTTCGACGCGCCGGCACCTGCCTCGATCCTCGACGGCGTTGTCGCGGTGCTGACGCGGTGGCGAACTGTATGGGGTGCTCGCCCGGTGGCGGTTGTCGGTGTTCCGTCGCTCACGCACCAGCGGCTGATCGAGTCGGTGGTCTCGCACGTGGCGTCGGTCGGCAAGTTGGAGGTCGTGGACGCGCTCGGCCTGTCCGGGCCCACGGCCCCGCCCGACTCTGCGTCGGGTGCGAAGGTGTCGGCACTGCTGGCGGGCATGGCGCTGAGGCCGGGAGTCGAGGTGCCAGCGGGACCCATCCTGCTGGTCGACGCCGTGTATCGCAGCGGGTGGACCGCCACCGTCGCAGCCGCGCTGCTGCGCGAGGCCGGTGCCACGGCCGTGCTCCCCTTGATCGTGCACCGCCTGCCGTAGGTTCCGTGCCGAGTGCCGGAGCCCAGCCCGCTCGCGGCGGCCTGGTGGACGTTGGGAATATCACATACCCCCGAGGTAGCCAATCTTCCCAACGTCCAACAGCCACCCCGACGTTGGGAAGCCTGTCGCCCCGACTGCGGGGCGACGAGTGCGTGCACAGCGCCAGGTTGTCCGTACAGCGTGACTCTGTGGCACCAATGTGGCACTGTGGGCGCAGTCGCCGGGTCAGCGCGGGCATTCTCCGTTGGCACCCGAGGTACCTCGTTGTCCGTCGGCCGGCCCGACCGCGAGGGCGGTTTGCGGGCGCTCAGCGCGCGATGAGTTGTCCCCCCAGTTCGTGCGTTCGCCGGGGATTCACGGGGAGAATGCGGGATTCGCACACGAATGCGAGGAACGGACCCTCGGCCGTGTGGAATCCCCGCACCGGTGTGGCAATCGCGCAGCCCGACTTACCCCGTAGAGCACGGGTCAGTCGTCGTGGGGGCGTCCGGGGCGGCGGTTGGCCTTGGTGGACGAGCGCTGCGACTTGGCGTCGAGGCGGCGTCGTTGGGAGGCTTTCGTGGGGCGGGTGGGTCGGCGCGTGGGCAGCGTCCGAAGAGCTTGGGCGAGACGTTCCGCAAGGCGCGCTCGGGCGATCGTGCGGTTGCGGAGCTGCGAGCGTTCGTCCCCGACCGTGACGGTCACCTCCGTGCCGAGCCGCTCCATCAGACGCTCGCGCTGCAGGTCGGTGAGGGCTTCGGAGTGTTCGATGTCGAAGATCAGCGTCGCACGGGTGTTGGACGTGTTGGCGTGCTGGCCGCCGGGGCCACCCGTCGCGGAGAAGCGCCAGGCCAGTTCGTGGCCGGGGATCGTGAGGGCGGGCGAGACCATGAGGGCATCAGCGTCGTTCGGTGTTGGTTCGTCGGGGTCGGCGGGCACGGGAATCTTTCGGGTGTGAGCGTGATGGTTGGCTAGAGTGTGGCGCTTCACATGGTGGTCGTAGCTCAGTTGGTAGAGCATCAGGTTGTGATCCTGAGGGTCGCGGGTTCGAGCCCCGTCGGTCACCCCAAGCATCGTCGCTTCGACCCGCTTCGGCGGGTCGTTGCGTCGGCTACAGTCTCCAACTCTTTGCGCCTCTAGCTCAACGGCAGAGCAACGGACTCTTAATCCGCAGGTTCTGGGTTCGAATCCCAGGGGGCGCACCACAAAGTCGCAGGTCAGACGGCCCGAGTACCTCCCAGGCTCGGGTCCGACTCACCAGAATAAGCACTTTCGGGTGTGATACGCACTACGATACGCTGTTCTTGATACGCTTTCGTTGCCGTCCAGTTCTGGGAGGTTCGACGATGGCGATGTCACAGACCGCGCTCAAGCAGCGTTTCGAGTCGAAGGTTGACTCCTCAGGTGAGCACCACGTTTGGACAGGTCTTCGCGACCCGGGCCGAGGCACCGGGCGAGCCAAGTACCGGGGCAAAGACATCACAGCCGTTCGCCTTGCGTGGACGCTGTACGTCGGCGACGTTCCCCGCGGCGCAAAGGTGCAGGGCTGCCCCGACGAGCCCGCCTGCGTCCGCGTCGAGCACCTGTCACTCGTCGGCGACGGCGTTCGCAAGCCCGGCACTCGCAAGCCCACGACGATTCGGATGCCGAAAGGCGGTGGGTCGATTCAAGAAGTTCGCACCGGCGTGTTCAAGCTCACCGTCACGGCCGGCGCGCACGAAGACGGGCGCCAACGTCGAATGGTCCGTACAATCGAGGGCGATCGACACCATGCGACGAAGCTGATCGCAGCAATGGTCGAAGAGATCGGCGACGGATCGAAAATCCCTCTCCCGGAAATGAAGGACCTCACGGTCAACGACCTTCTTCGGATGTACCTCGACTCGTGTACCGAGCAGAGCGTCGACAACCCGAAAGCACTCGCTCACTCGACGCTCGTCCGCTACGAGGACATCCGCAAGAACTGGGTCGGCCCGGCACTTGGCGTCATCCGACTGCGAGCGCTGTCAGAAGCGGACATCGACCGGCTCTTCGCTGTGATGCGAAACGACGGCAAGAGTTACAGCCACATGAACCAGGCGAAAGCGTTGCTCAACGGCGCGCTGCGCTGGGCTCGACGTCGAAAGATGATTGCCAAGAACCCGATGGCGGAGTTCGAACTCCCCCGTTCCAAGCACATCAAACGCGAGGTCGTCCCACCCGAGATCGATGAGCTGATCAAGCTCTTGAACGATGCCAACCAACACGACATGGTCCTAGCACCGGTCCTTGCGCTCGCTGCCACGACGGGGATGAGACGTGGAGAACTGAGCGGTCTCCGACGCGATCGAGTCGACCTCGCGAACGCGAGACTCCGCGTCGACAACGCCGTAAACGACGCCGGCGGAGTGATCGTCGAGAAGACGACGAAGACGCATCAGGCTCGATGGCTGAGTCTCGATCCGGCGACGTGCGAGATGCTACGCGCACATATGACCTCAATGGACGCTCGCGCGGAGGTGTTCGGCGTATCCGTCGACCCAGGCTGCTTCGTCTTCTCGCTGGAGCCGGACTGTTCCGGACCGATGCGTCCCGAGTTCATGACCCGTCGGATGCGCGTCCTCCGGAACCGACTGGGTCTGGCCAACGAGAGCTTCGAGACATCGATCCTTGCTCTCCGGAAGTTCACGACTACGGAGTTAATGGATGCGGGTTTCAATCCGTCAGCGGTCAGCGGTCGTCAGGGGCACACGGTACAAGTGATGCTCGCTCATTACTCGAAGCGACGGAAGTCAGCCGACGAGGCTGCCGCGGCGCACCTTGGCGAGCGCGTGTACGGGACTCATCGAACTACCTCCGAGATGTAAGTCGTCAGGAACGGGTCAGCGACCAAGGCCTGCGTGAGCGGACCGCGACCGGCATTTTGCAGAGGCGGACACGCGGCATCACTCCTCCCCGCCATCGAGAAGGTGAATCCGATCCGCTCGGAGCGAAGTCCGGACCTGCTTGCGCCCACCGTTGTCGAGATGCTCGTGCTGCGTGAGTTGACCGTCGACCACCACGCGGCGACCCCTTCACTACATGCTGCGCGACGGAGACGGCCCGCGCCCACGCCCGCACCTCCATGATGACGGAGCCGACGTAGGTGTCCTTCTGCGTACGATGGCGAAAGTCGTCAAAGTCGTCTCTCCATGTCGCGAAGACACCGTCTTCGATTTGGGATCGGTGACCGCCCGCCAGCGAGGACGCAGCGGTTCATGCTCACCCGCGAGTTGCTCATCGCAGTGCCCGCGCCGGTGTCTTTCCAGCCGCGACCTCTAGCGCCGCTGAGCTCCGTCGAATAGCTGCATCCCAGGCCGTTTCGTCCGCGATCGGTACCCGTCGTCTGACATGCGGCAACGGACGCACCGGGATACCGACCTCAGCCACGAACGTCTCAAGCGCATTCTTCGGCACGAGCAAACGTCTTCCAATTCGAATGCACGGAATCTCGCCCCGACGGACGCCTCGGTAGACACCTGATCGCGAGAGACCCATGAGGTCAGCGGCTTCCTCCACGGTGTACGTCAGTCGGTCAGTCATGCGGATTCACCGTCGATGACGATGCGGGCAACGACGGATGCGTCTTCGAGCGTGAAACGTGCGGCGTGGATTCCGGCGACGAGCAAGGCAAGGACCAGTTCTGGCCCGGTCGCTTCGAAGCGGTTGTGGCCGATTAGCTCGATGCCGGTGACGTGTTCAAGTTCGGTTGCTTGGCCGATTGGGTTGACGGCCCTGTAGAGGTGCCGGTAGTACCGGCCGATCGGGGCTTTTGCGTGGATGATCGTGGTTGCGGGCCACAGATATGGTGCGTCTGTCGAGAGTTCGACGGTGCCTTCGGTGAACGCGGCGATGAGCGTGGCGACCTGGTCGTTACGGTCGCCGAGCGGGACTCCGTGGGTGCGGAGGTGTTGGCCGATCCATGGATGGAACCCGACAACGATCGCTTGTCGTGCGGCCGGGGATCGGCCTTTGCTGGTTGTGAAGGTGGCGGTCTGGTCGGTTCGGAGTGCGGTGAGTGTCAACATGACATCTCACGTTGCGGCGGCAACGTTGCCGCATCGGTTGCCGTATAGGTTGCCACTCAAGGACTTTTTGGTTGCCGCCGACCGATTTTTGGTTGCCGCCGGGCCGTAGAGGTTGCCGCCGGTCACGAATTAGGTTGCCGCCGACCCTTTTCCAGCTGATCGAACGGGTCCGTGTCAGTGTGATCGGCCGAGCGACCGTGATGGTCCTTCGAGGTGGGCTTCGACGGCTCGTTCGATCGTCAACGCGTCGATCACATCGATCTCGGTGCCGATGGCGCGCTCGAGTGGCGTGTCACCGTCCAAGGGTCCGTCGGCTGGTGTGATCCCGCCGCGGTGCCGGTGCGTTTCGATCGCCGTGGCTGCGTCGTCCCAACGGTCTGCTTCGAGCACGTCATCGTCGTCGTCCTCGGCGGGTCTCGGGCCGAGGACGTCGTGGAGGTAGTCGGCTGGTCGACGAACAGCCCGCTCGACATGTTCATCCAGCTCGGCCGACAGCGTCTGGAGGAGGTGTTCGTCGATTGGCGTGCGCGACTCCGCGGCACGAATCGTCGCGGCGAGGTCCCGGACTTCGTTCGCTGCTCCTGCGCCTTGGAGGGTGTCGAAGCGTTGGATCGCAGCGGTCACTCGGGCATGGTCACGGGTTTCGTGGCTCTCGCGGTCGTTGGGGCCGTGGTTGATGTGGTGCTCGACGAGTCGCGTGACTACGTCGTCCCACGGGAAACGTAACGGTGACGTCGGGCCCGGACGTTTGCCGAATCGTTCAACGATCTCGGCTGGCGGGTTGTGGAGTGCGGTGCGTGCTGCTGCGGTCGCTGTGTGACGGAGCGCTCGTCGTGCGTTCGGGTCATCGACCGCTTCGCGTTGAAGCTGGCCGATGGTGTGTGTACGAAGTATTTGGACGGTACGGGCGTCGGGGTCGGTCGCGGCGATGACCGTGGCCGGGTCGGGCGCTTGGAGGTGGTCGGTGAGCGCTTTGAGTGCGGTGCGGTTGTCGCGCAGGATGGGTAGGCCGACATCGGATTTCTCGGTCGGGTCGAGGATGTCGGCGCGGACGAGGTAGAGGCGGGCGTCGTTCGTGCCACGCGTCAACGCGACGTAGATCCCTTCACGGGTCGAGGTGTCGGTTGTCATCATGCGACCGGCTTGGTAGGTGGAGCCTTGCGCGGCGTGGGTCGTGATCGCATACGCCGGTGTCAGGCCGCCATCGAGGCCGGGCCGGATGTGTCGGGTCAAGAAATCGTGCGGGAGCGTGACGGTGCCGTGGCGGTCGAAGTTGACGGTCATCTCATGCTCAGCGTGGCGGTCTGTTGCGATGTCGGTGATGGTGCCGGTTGCGCCGTTACGTACGAAGTGGCCGTCGGGGTAGCGAAGGTCGCGGTCTTGGGTTCGGGTGATGACCTGATCGCCGACATGGAAACGTTCGCCACCGATCACGATGCCTGGCCCGCTGATGGTTCCGTCGGCTGCGAGGAGGGTTTGGGCTCGCTGGTTGAGTTGGCGTCGCACCGAGTGGTTCTCGGCCATCATCCTCGACGGTCGCGCACCGTCATGAAGCGTCTGTTGATGATCGAGATACCAGTCAGCGGCGAGCACGTCCAGAAGTTCCGTCGCGGTTGGTGCGGTCACGATCCGGTCGTTGTTGTCGAGCCGGTCGATCGCCGAGGCGATGTGCCGGTCGCGGTATTCGGCGTTCGCAAGTCGAACGTCGGTCATCGTCTCGGCGGTTTGACGTCGGTTGTCGGTCAGTTCGGGGACGAGGTCGCCGAGTTGTTCGACGAGGTGAGCCCATAGTCCTCCGGCTTCAACGGCTCGGTGTTGGGCGGGGTCGCCGATCGTGACCATCCGTGCCCCGGCTTGTTGGATGGCGTGGACGAGGGCGTGGTGGTCACGGTTCGACAACGTCGATGCCTCATCAACAATCAGAACGGTGGTCGGTTGGAAGGGTTGTCCGCCGACGTCAAGCTCCGCGAGAAGCGACGCAACCGTACGAGTGCGCATGCCGGTGGCTTCTTCGAGGACTTCGGTTGCGGTGCCGGTCACGGACGCGCCGAGTGGTGTCCGTCCGGTCTGTTCCCAGATGCGGGCGGCGACGTCAAGGGCCGCGGTTTTGCCGGAACCTGCGGGTCCGACAACGGCTTGGAATTGGTTGCCGCTCGTCGTGACGGCGGCAACCATTCGGGCCTGGTCGTCGCCGAGGGTGTGACCTGTCCGTGCCTGCCACTCATCAATGGCGGCGGCAACCATTGGTGTTTCGGCTGGTAGGGATGGGTGGCGTGCATGGGTATACGCCGAGATCACTGCCCGTTCCATGTCCAACACGTTCGTGGTCGTATACCAGTTCGGTTCGCCGGTCCGGGTGATCTGGGCCGACGTCATCGCAACCGGCACCACCGTTCCTGATGACACGTACAGGTCGGTGACACGGTCGATGTCATTAAACCCGAGACGGGTCCCTTGCCCGTAGTGGCCGTCCCATTCGATGAGTGCTTGGACGACGTCCTTCCTGCTGAATACCCCGTTGGCTTTCGTGACACCGGCGGGTGAGTCGAGCCACGTCATGGCATGCTCGAAGTCACGTTTGCTGAGCGTCGCTGGGCGGTGCTGGTCTTGGAGGTCCTGCCAACGCTGGTCGGTGAAACCGAGGGTGTCGAGCTGGACCTGCCACTCCCCTTCGAGAACATCCCAGTCGGCCGGTGCCTGTTTGGTTTCGCGGGTGGCTCGGGCGGCGATGGCTCGTGCGGCTGCGGAGTCGAGGCCGAGTTCTTCGGTCAGCGTGGTGACCTCGGCACGGCGGGTGGAGAACGCGGCGATCTGGTTGCGGGTGATGCCGTCGATGTCCGCGAGGCCGCGTTCGACGGGCTGCCATTCGACACCGAGCGTCTCGGATAGGTGGCGTCTGGTGACGGCACCGGCGACGTATCCGGCGGTCTTCGCGTGATGATGCAGGAGACGCGAGTCGAGTGCTTGGGTGCGGCCGTCGGCGGCACCAATGTTTGCGATCACGACATGGTCATGGAGTTGCGGTTCAAGGTTGCGGTTCGTGAGATGCCGGTACGAAGCGGCCCACACACCATCAGCCTTCTCCGCTCCACGACCTCGACGGACGGCGACGGCGTGGTCTTCAAGGTAGGCGACCGCAGCGTTGGTTCCGGCGTCGAGCGCTGCTTCGATCGTGCGACGTTCACCGGTAGACGCCCGAGCCCACACGAGCGAGATCGACTTCTCAAACGACACCGTCACGTCATACGCAACAACGACCTTCTTCTCCGTTCGAGCGGCGGCGAAGCGGTCGAGTTCGGCACGGGTGAACTGCCAACGGTTCTGGTCATCTCGGACACCGTGCAACGGGCTTTTCGTTGCCGGGTCACGTTCGGTTTCGAGGACGAGGCGCTGTACATAGGTTGCCGCCACACCAAGCAACGCAGCGGCACCGTTCACGTCGATCACCTGGTCAGGGCTGCCGGTAAGGACGGGGAGGTCTCGTTCATGTTCTGTCCGGCCCGACGAGCCGATCGCCGAGACGAGTAATTCGCCAGTGGCCGGGTGACGTCCTTCGAGTACAGACCGAAACGTCTCGGTGTTGATCGGCCCGGTGAGATGGTGCGCGTTGACTCCACGTCCTCGCCACACACCAGCGGAAGTGGTGTGTCGGCGTAGTAACCGACGATGCTCGCGTTCGGCTCAGGCCGCCTGGATCCTCGTTCGAGGTAGTCGATGATCTGACCAATCGCGGCACCAGTGCCGGACGCGTTTGAACCGAGCGGAGTAACCGAGACAATTGGCATGCCCACTCATTCGGCGTGCCCGGTGAGGATGCGACATTTCAGGATCGAAAGCGAGTCCGGCGCTCACCACATTTTGCTCGCAGCGAGCGCAGCCCGATCTCGCTCCGGCCGACTCTGCGCCCTCGTCGATTGGCGGGTGGCCATGGGACAATCGGACATGGAACAAGGGGACTTGGTTGTACCAAAGGCTTCGGCTGTTGACCGTCTTCGCGGAGTTGTCTTGGGTGGAGTGGGGTCAGTTCCATTCGGTGGCTCGCTCGCTTCCGCGATCTTCGCCGAGATGTGGAGGGCACCGCTCCAACGCAGAGTCGATTCGCTCTTTGAGGAGTTCGCGCAGCGCATCGTCCAGCTTGAACGAGCCCTTTCCGATGCCGACCTGCTTCGTGAATCCGTATTGACGGCAACTTCCATCGCGGCGCGCGATGCCATCATGAGTGACGACGAAAAGATCGGGTACCTCGCGTCTGCGCTGTCGAACGTAGCTTCAAGCGCGGCGTGGACCCACGACGAGGCGGCCACTCTCCTGCGCTTGGTCTCCCAGCTGACAGCGAGCCACCTGCGGGTTCTCGAGTTGCTCCAAGATCCGCCGGGCTGGGCGGCGAAGCATCGTGTCGAGTTGCGTGCAGTGCCGGGCGATGACGGGACCTTCCGCCAACGCGACATAATCACAGATGCGTTTGCTCAACTCGGGCAGGGAGTGGGGGGTCTGTGTACGATTCTTCAAGATCTCGAAAGCAAGGGATTCTTGAACACGCTCGGGCTGGCAGAGGAGGAGCCTCGCGAGGCAGCGATACGCCTTTCCGAGATGACCAGCGAGCTTGGCGACCTGATCATACGGTTCGTCACCTGGAACCCCGACGACCAGAAGTGACGGTTCCGGAGGTGGGCAGCGCCCACCTCCCAATGTGTCTGCCATTTCCTGCGGAGTGGCGGCAACCTATTCGGCGTCGCGATGCTCGTTCCGGCTCACGCTGCTTTGTCGGTCGCGGTGCTTCGGTGGCGACGTCATCGTGATGGCGTCGATGAACGCGGTGAGGATTGGGTGCGGTCGTTCGGGTGTCGAGCTGAGTTGCGGTTGGTAGAGCGTTGCGATGAAGAACGGGTGGTCTGGGCGTTCGATGGCTCGGACTTCTGCGGTCTCGTCGGTCGCTGCGATGATCATTCCGTGGCTCGAGGCGAGGTGTTGAACGGCGGGCGACAGTCCGTAGTTGCACGTGGTCTGCTCGATCGGCGATCGGGTCTCGTAGAGCTGCGCGAGTCGGCTGTCGGGGGCGAGCTTGAGGGTGATCTGTTCGCCGTTGAGTGAGCATTCGAGCAGCGACACGATCGTCGTACCGGTGATGCCGTATTCGTCGTGGACGGCGTCGGTGATGCCTGCGAGGTTGCGTGCATGCTCTACCAGAGCATGTTGGAATCCGCCTCAAGTTGCGACGAGCGGCAGGCCGCGTTCGCGGGCGGTGCGGATGACTTCGTCGGCGGCGAGCGGTACGTCGTACGGCGAGCCAGGTCCGATGACGACTCCGTCGCCGGGGTCCGCACGGAACGCGGCATCAATCTCGGGAGTGCGTACGACGCGAACGGCAACGTCGGCATTGCGAGCGTCGATGGCGTGGCGAACGGCGTCGATCGTCGCGCGGTGGTAGGCGGCGGTATCGGGTAGGTCGATGATGACGTTGAGGACTCGCTGCACGGTGAATCACTGTACGTTCCGCCCGGCGGCGAGGGCCGGTCGTTGACCGTGTGAGCGTCGGACGCGGAGAAACCGCCGGTGCCGGGCCGGCGGCTTCTTCGTCTTCCTAGAACTGCTTCGCCCGCGGCTGGTGCCGCGGGCGAGCATCGATTCAGGTCGCCATCGTCGGCACCGCGTCGACGTTGCTGGGTCCGCGGTTGAGTCGGTCGGCGAGTATCACGTCGTCGTCTTTGAGGATGGTGCTGGTGTCGCCTCGTAGGTCGGCGATGGTGCGGGCGACGCGTCGTATCTGCTCGAAGCGGCTCACTGTTGTGGTGTCTACTCGTAGAGCGTCGTGCATGTACGTTCGACTGGTGCGGGTGAGGGTGGCGTGCTGGTCGAGCCCGTACGGGGTGAGCTGGCTGTTGAGCACTCCTTGGCGTGCATATGCGGCGGTGCGAGCTGACGCGACCCGCGCCCGGATCGCGTCGGCATCGGTACTCGGCGCATCGTCGGTGAAGTAGGGCTCGTTGACGTTGATGCGAAGATCGAAGCGGCCGATGGTCGGCCCGTTGAGTCTGCGCGCATATCGTTGACGGGCAGGAAGCGAGCATCGACAGCTGGCAAGGTTGTTGCATGGGCAGGCGGCGCTTGATGCGATGAGAATGAATCGGGCCGGGTAGCGAACGGTGATGCGGGCTCGTTCGATCACGATCGCACCGTCGACGAGTGGCTGTCGGAGTGCGTCGAGGTTCGACGGTGAGTGTTCGGCGAGCTGGTCGAGGTAGAGGACTCCGTGATGCGCGCACGAGACTTCGCCGGGTCGGCACCATGTGCTGGAGCCTCCGTAGAGGGCAACGGCGGATACGTCGGGGCGGACACTGCGGAACGGTGGGCGCGTCGGCGTGGTGTCGTGATCGATTCCGGCGGCGGAGTGGATGCGTAGGACGTCGTCGGCTTCGGTGTCGGTGAGGTCCGGCAGAAGGTCGGCGAGCGTCGGAGCGAGGGCGGCATGGTCGGCGCTTGGTCCGGTCATGAGCATGTGGTGTCCGCCTGCGGCGACGATTTCGAGGGTACGGGCGGCGTTCGGGTACTTGGCGTGCAGGGCACGGGCTCGGTTCATGTCTGGCGTCGCTGCGGGTGCCGCGTGCCTTGTCGGCTGCTGAGGCCATGGGCTGGTTCCGCGTAGGGCGTCGATGAGTGCGGCGAGGTTCGGGGCTGAGTGGACGGCTTGACGGTTGAGCACGGTGACGTACGGAACGTTCGCGGTTGGAACGATGATCGTCGGCGCGGTGATGGCTGAGGCGAGGGCGTAGGCGGCAGGTATGCGGCGTATCGAGCCGTCGAGTCCGAGCTCTCCGAGAAACGCGGTGTGTTCGATGTGGCCGGCGTCGAGTTGTCCGGTTGCGACCGCAACGGCGATTCCGATTGCGAGGTCGGTGGATGCGGCGGGCCGGCGCGTGTCGGGCATGGTCACGGTGACGTGTTGAGCGGGCCATGCGAGGCCGCTGGAGAGGAACGCGGCGCGGATACGGTCACGGGTTTCTCGACAGGTTCCGTCGGGCTGGTCGGTGATCGTGAACGAGGGCAGGCCGGGCCTAACTGTCGCGGTGACGGTGACGGGTCGGGCCTCGTGGCCGGTAAGTGTTGCGGTGTTGACGGTGGCGGTGATGGTCATGACATTCTCGGTTCGGAGCGGGTTGGTATGTGTACGTAGGGTTAGCTGGCGAGAAGGTCGGTGATGGTGGCCGGGTCGACGTTCCACGCGGTGAGCGAAGCAACGATGAGTTCGGGGGTCGCGTTCTTGCGTCGCATAACGGCGACCTGTGCGGCGTTGCCACGTAGCTCGGCATGGTCGGGGTGGTTGGTGTTGAACGCGGTAACCCAAGCGGCATGTTCGTCACGGTGCGCGTCGGCGAGGTGGGTGACTTGTCCGGCGTCGAGCCATGGCATCGCGGCGCGGACGGAAACGACGTTCGGGGCAAGCTGGGTTGCGAGTCGGAACGTTTCGAGGCGTTGGAACGCTCGGGAGAGCGGGGAGTGTTTTCCGGTTCCGCCGTTGTCACGGTTGAGACCGAGCTGTACGCCGAGCGCGGACCGGGAGAGAATGAGGGTGTCGGGGTTGGTGTCGTATCCGTAGGCGAGGCAGCGGAGTAGGAATAGGCAGGTCGGGCCGATGATGGGTAGCCAGAATCGTTCCGCGTACGGTGAGCGGTGATCGTGGCCGATGTGATCGATCGGGGTGTGCCAGGCGTGCACGGTCAAACGGTCCGCGTCGCCCCGGTTGATCATCGTCGGGGCCTGCATGGCTGGTTCGGTGAGTGTTGGCATTGGGTTTCTCCTTGGTGGTTTGTTGGAGCCGAAGGGGCCCCTTCGGCTCCGTAGGAGCGACCAAAACCCTCGGACCGCGCAGGGTCAAGGGACGGGACCCGTGAGCTTCGGCAAGGCGGAAATCAACACGTCACCGAAGGTGCCCTTGCCGCCGTCACCGAAGGTGTGGTGAAGGTCATGGGGAGGGTTCTCCCTTGACCTCGATCCGTCCCCCGCAGACTTGCCCGGAACCATCAAAGCGGACTGGACCGTCAACGATCGGGAGGCGTCCGCCGACTCTTCGCGCTCGACGCACGCGACCGCGCTGTCCCCCGGTTCTCGCATGCTCCCGGTCAGCGGTGATATGGCCTTCCCGCCGATGGCCTGCATCGTGAGTCGCTCCTAGTAGTGGTCCCGCCACCGCTGCCAGGACCGCACCATTTCGCCTCGGACCGACAAGACCGAGATGTTGAGTCGTCCATTCTTCGACGTCCGCTTCAAAGCGGGGACCGCCGCGCTGCCCGGGTCACCACCCTCGCCGTGCTGCGATGTGGCCGTAAGGCGAGTCGTTGTCGAGACAACCAGATCCGCAATCTGTGAACCCGCACCAGTTACAGGGCCGGGTGACGTTGATGTCGTTTTCCGGCCACACGATCGTGGTGTCGAAGGGGCAGTTGTCGAGTCCGTAGCTGTCGGGTTCGAGATCTCGTTCGTAGGCGGCGTGTGTCCAGCGTTAGCCGCTCGACACCAGAGGTGTGAAGCACGGCCTTGAGGTGCCTTCCCACAAGGAGCGGAAGTCACGGGCAGGGTGAGTGCGTCCACGTGGGTGACACTTTCGAGCACCCTGCGACCGAACACCGCGATGGACCTGGCGGTCAGGCGTCGAACCATTTGCCAGATGCACCCGGTATGCAGTCCGAGTGGAATCGCCAGTTGGTCTGCCGTAATCGCCTGGACAGCGCAGCACCGCTCGAAGAGCGGCCACGAGCGCCTCGGCGAACAGTGCCGCGAGTGCCGCAGGTCGAAGGTCGAAGGTCGCCGACGGCGGGGCGTCATCTGGCCGACGAACGGGGCCGGGGAGTGCGGCCTCGAGCGTCAGGGTGCGGTGTCGCTGGCTGAGCGACGGCGAGGGAGGTGTGGATCATCTTCAGCGCGATCGGCACGACAGATTCGAGATCGACTGCCGACGGGGCCACCAGCCATTGGAGAGCGATCCCACGGAGCAGTCCGGTGATCAGCACCGAGTGGGTGTGGACGTCGATCCCATGAGGTAGCTCACCGTCGTCGATCGCCTCGGTGAGTCGTTGCGCTATGCCGCTGCGAAACGCCTCGTCGGCTTCGATCGTGAGCTCCAGCAGTTCCGGGTTCGAGCTGATCGATTCAACGATGGCGACGAACATCGTCCGCCCGTTTTGCGAGCCCCCGATGTAGCTGCGGAGGTAGGTCTCGGCGACATGCTCGATTGCCGCTACGCCGCGCCGGTCGCCGAGACCGACGGTGGCGAGGTGGTGCGACTGGGCGCGGATGTCGGCGAGCACCTCGCGCAAGCAGGCTTCCTTCGTGCCGAAGTGGTACGCCAACAATCCGCGGCTAAAGCCCGCCTCGCGACCGATGTCGGTGAGCGTGGTCCCGGCATAGCCCTTCGTCCCGAACAACGTCGTCGCCGCTGCGAGTAGGCGGCGACGCGACTCCTCGGTGCGTTCCTGTTGCGTGCGTCGATCCATCCATCATGAACCTACTGGCGCAGGGGCGTCGGGCCCGGGAGGAAGTGACCGGCCCGTCGGCATCGATGGCGGACCGCCCCGGCGAGACCAGACGGGATCGCGGACCTGGAGGCGTTGCGCTGGACATCCGACTGCATCCAAACTAACTTACTATCCAACCAGCTTGTAGAAGAGAGGAAACTCGATGGCCACTGCTAGCCAACCGGAGTTGTACGAGGTCGACGCGGCCGTGCCGGCGTTGAAAGGAACGCGCTGCGATGTCTGTGGTTCGACGTCCTTCCCGCCGATGACGATCGGCTGTGCGACATGTGGCTCGGATGCGCTCGTCTCCGTACCGCTCGTTGCCGCCGGCGAGCTGTACTCGTTCGCGACGGTGCACCTGCATCGGGCCAAGGACATCGAGGTCCCGTTCACGATCGGCGAGATCTCGCTCGATGACGGCCCGTTGATCCGCGCTGTGATGACCACCAATGACGGCTTCGCGATCGGCGACCGAGTCGTCGCTGAATGGGTGGTGGTCGGCGCCGATGACGCCGGTACAGACATCGTTGAGCCGCGATTCGGGAGAGCCAAATGAAAGCGTTACGTGAGCTGCGTCCGGTCTTCGTGGTCGGCATCGGGTTCCACCGGTACCAGCGACCAAGCGACGTCCCGTACACGGTGCTCGGTGTGACGGCGGTTCGTGAGGCACTCACGGATGCCGGCATCGCCTGGAGCGACGTCGAGGCGGCGTACACCGGCACCGCTACTACGGCCATGGGCCTGTCGCGCTTGATGTACCGGCATCTTGGCTCCACCGGAATCCCGATGGCCCAGGTCGAGAACGCGTCGGCGTCGGGATCGACCGCGGTGCGTCAGGCAGCGATCGACGTCGCTGCGGGATTGCACGACGTCGTCATTGCGACCGGCGTTGACAAGCCGCTGACGATCACGTTTCCCCAGCGCGCCGCTGGCCTCCGCGACCTCGGCGGTAGCCGTGTCGTGCCCTTCACTCATTTCGCGTTGTTGGCGAACCGGTACATGCACGACCACGGCGCAACGGTCGAAGACTTCGCCCGCGTAGCGGTCAAGAACAGCGCAAACGGAGCACACAACCCGTATGCGCAGCGGCAGCGAGCCTTGACGATGGACGAGGTGCTTGCACCCCCGTTGATCTCTGGCTCGTTGACGAAGTGGCAGTGCTGTCCCGTCGGCGAAGGAGCGGCGTCAGTGATCGTCGCGTCCGAGGACGCGATCGAACGACTGGGCCTCGATCGTTCGCGGGCAGTGCGGATTGCGGCGTCGGTCTCCTGCTCGGAGCGGGTCTACGGTAAGGAAAACTTCGACGCCGCATTGACCAGCGAGGCCGTGGGACAGGCCTATGACCAGTCGGGCATCACCGCGGCCGACGTCGACGTCGTCGAGCTCCATGACGCGTTCACCGTCGAGGAACTGCTCTACGTCGAGGCGATGGGTATGGCGAAGCCCGGCGGGGCCGCAACTGCGCTCGCTTCCGGCGAGTTCGACATCGGTGGCCGTGTCGCCGTCAGCCCTTCCGGCGGACTGCTGTCCATGGGTCATCCGACCGGTCCAACTGGCGCAGGCCAGATCGGCGAGATCGTCCGCCAGCTGCGCGGCGAAGCCGGAAAACGTCAACATCCCAACGCACGCACCGGACTGGCCCACATGGTCGGCGTGGGTGCCGTGTGCGTCGTACACATCTTGACCACCGTCGAATGAGCATGAAAGCAGGGACATTCGCATGACCGAGCGCGAGCTTGTCCACGTCGACTTCGAAGGCCACGTGCTGACGATCACGATGGATCGACCAGAGGCCCGGAACGCCCTGAGCCGCCAGATGATGGCGGAACTCACCGCTGCGTTCACCCGTCTCGACGAGGACCCGGAATGCTGGGTAGGCATCATTCAGGCCGAGGGGCCGACCTTCTGCGCCGGCGCTGACCTGAAGGAAGCGCTGCAGACACGCACCGAGCACCGCGAGCCCGCCTCCGAGTCAACCGTGCCAGCCGAGCGCACATCGAGGCGACCGGCAATCATGACCCGGCGCCGCAAGCCCCTCATCGCCTGCATCGAGGGCCAGGCCTTCGCCGGAGGTCTCGAAATCGTCCTCACCTGCGATCTCGTCGTCGCCAGCACGACGTCACGATTCGCCCTTTTCGAGGTCAAACGCGGCCTTCTCGCCGTCGGTGGCGGCTTGTTCCGCTTGCCCCGGCGGATCCCGTACAACGTGGCGATGGAGATGCTGCTCACGGGCGGCGAGAAGTCCGCCGAGTTCATGCGCGACATCGGCTTCGTCAACCGTCTCGCCGATCCGGGCGAGACCCGGGCCGCCGCCCGTGCGTTGGCGATGGAGATCGCGGTGAACAGCCCGATCTCGGTCCAGGCTGCGCTTGAGGTCGCGACCCAGGCGGCCGACGAGGGCTGGACCGACGAGGAAGGCTGGGAGGGGCAGCTCGGCCCGTTCGCCAGGGTGCAAGCCTCCGAAGATCTTGTCGAGGGATTGCGAGCGTTCTCCGAGAAGCGGCCCGCACAATGGAAGGGCCGCTAGGACCATGCTGCTCGAGGGGTGCCAGGTCCTCGACCTGACCGACGCCCGCGGCCTGTCCTGCGGGCAGCTACTCGCTGACCTCGGCGCCACCGTCGTGCACGTCGAACCGCCCGGCGGTTGCGCAGCCCGCGCCGACGAGGCGCTCTGGGCGGTCCACGGCCGCAACCAACAGAGCATCGTGATCGACCTCACCGGAGCCGATGGCCGCGACCAGTTCCGGGGTCTTGTGGTCTCGTGCGACGTCGTGGTGGAGTCAGGCGACGTCGCGCTCACCTCGCTCGGGCTCACATACGAAGATCTCCTCGCCGTCAACCCGACACTGGTGATGGTGTCAATGAGCCCCTTCGGCTCGTTCGGACCGAAGCACGCCTACGCAGAGACCGACCTGATCATCCAGGCCGCGGCAGGCAACGTCGCAGTCACCGGCTTCGCCGACAGGGCACCGTTGCGCAACACAGCTGTCCCGGCGTGGTCCCATGCCGGGGTCGCCGCCGCCGGCGCTGCGCTCGTCGGTCTTCGCGCCGTGCGAAAGACCGGCCGCCCCCTGCACGTCGACGTCTCGGCGCAGGAGGCGACGTTGCTGACGTCATCGTTCAGTGTGCTCTGCGAGGCAGTCGGCAGTCGCCGCCCGACGCGACCCACGCCGCAACTCGGTGCGGCCGGGCTGGTCGCGTGCGCCGACGGGTTCGTGCAGAACGCCGTCGGCGGGCTCGGTCCAATTCGGCGTTTCACCGTTCGCCAAGCCGCGTGGATGGCCGAGGAGGGGGCGCTCGACGCCGACCTCGCCGCTGCGATCGCCCGTGACGACGTCACCCCGGAAGCGGTCAAACAGCTCCAAGCCGCTATCGCGACCTTCTTCGCCATCCTGTCCAAGCAGCAACTGCTCGACGCCGCGCTCACCCACGGTTTCGTGCTCGCACCGGTCAACTCGGCCGCCGAGACCCTGGGCTCGGAGCAATTCGCAGCGCGCAACGCATGGTGGTCGGACGGCTCGGTGACCATCCCCGGCCCCTTCGCGCACATCAGCGCCGCGCCAATCGTTCTGCGATCAACGGCTCCCGGCCTCGACGAGCACGACGCGACACCATTCGTGGAGCGCCCCACAGCACCGGCCGGGCGCGACAAAGAACGCTCCCTGCCGCTTGAGGGCCTCAAGGTGCTCGACTTCGGCTGGATCCTCGCCGGTCCGTACGCCAGCCGGATGCTCGCCGACTACGGCGCGACGGTCGTCAAGGTGGAGTCGGCGTCTCGGCCCGACCTGCTGCGCCTCCTCGGCCCGATGTACGACATCGGGACACCCCCCGACAACAGCGCCTCGTTCGCCTCCACCGCGGCAGGCAAGCAAAGCCTGTCGATCGACCTCACCAATCCCTCAGCACGTGCGGTGATCCTCGACCTAGTCCGCTGGGCCGATGTCGTCTCCGAATCGTTCGCACCGGGCGCAATGCAACGCCTCGGGTTGGACTACGAAACATTGCGAACGATCAAGCCCGACCTGATCATGGTCAGCTCGTCGTTGTTCGGGCAGACAGGGCCGTATGCGGCGATGCCCGGCTTCGGCACCCAGGGTGCCGCCGTCGCCGGGCTCGTGCTGCCGACCGGATACCCCGACCGGGCACCGTGCGGCCCTTACGGGCCGTTCACCGACTACGTCGCGCCGCGATACCAGTTCCTCGCCACGCTCGCTGCCCTCGAGCATCGCGACCGCACCGGCGACGGCACGTACATCGACATCTCGCAGGCCGAGACCGGCCTTCACGCGATGGCCGTCGCCCTCGCCCGCGCTTCGCTCGTCGGGACGATCCTCGACCGCGAGGCGAACACCGACCCGACGATGCGCCCCCACGGCATCTACCCGTCGGCCGGCGTCGACGAATGGATCGCCATCGCCGCTCGCGGCACGCACGACTGGCGGGCGCTGTGCGACGTCATCCATCGACCCGACCTTGCCGACGCGGCACCCCCCGACGACATCGACAACATCATCAGCGTCTGGGCGAGCGAGCTCGACGCGCTCGACACGGAGCGCCTACTCCAACAGTCGGGTGTTCCCGCCCATCACATCGTCAACTCGACGACCGCCCCGGTCGACTCGCACCTCGTAGCCCGAGGCGCATTCATCACCACCCGCCTCGGTGACCGCGACGTGCTGGTCACCTCGAACGGCTACCACCTCCAAGGCGCGCCCGCCAGAGTCGGTCGCGTCCCCCGGCTCGGCGAGCACTCCATCAGCGTGCTGCGCAACCACCTCGGCTACCCGGCCGCAAGGGTCGACGAGCTCCTCAAGGCCGGCGTCGTCGCCACAGCCTCATGACAGGGCCGACCACCGTTTCATCGGTTCACCACGCATTCGACCTGGAGCAGATATGAATCACGATCTTCGCAACAACCGATTAACCGCGGCACCGCATTCGCCTGCACACATCGCGACCGAAGAACAGGGAGCGCAGCCATGACCGCCGAGGCCGGCACACCCGAGCACTGGGCGGCACTCGAACCGGACCACGCAGCGGTGATCCACGGCGACGACGTGCTCACCTACGGCGAATGGAACAGCCTGTCCGACCATGTCGCCGAAGGGCTGGCCGCCATGGGTCTGCGGGCAGGTGACCGCCTCGGGATGCGCTTCCGGCTCGGCTTCGAGTGGTTCGTCATCCAACGTGCGCTGCAGAAGTTGGGCGTCGCCCAAGTAGCCGTCAATTGGAAGCTGACCCCCGCCGAAGCCGCCTACATCCTGCGTGACAGCGAGGCCAAGGGCCTCGCCTGCAACGACGCCGACACGACAGGTTGGGCAGACCAGGACGTCGCGGTGCTCATCACTGTCGGCCAGGCCCCCGGAGCAGCCGGCGTGCGCTACGAGGACCTGATCACGACGCCCATCTCAACACCGCGGTTCGGGCCGCGTCGCACACTTATGGTGCTCTACACATCGGGCACGACCGGAGCACCCCGCGGGGTCCCGCCGTTCGATCCGACCGGTACCGACCCCGGCCGGCTCGCGCGGTACATGGAGTCGCTCACGTCGGTCCCAACGCAGCCCGACGGAGCCGTCGTACTGATGACACTGCCGGTACATCACGGCGCTGGACCCGCAGTCGCATCGGCCGCCTGCGCGGTCGGCGGCACCGTCGTGCTCCTCGACCCCTATGACCCGACCGAAGCGCTGCGTCTCATCGAGCATCACCGCGTGCAGGTGTGGACGTCGGTCCCGACGATGCTGCTGCGAATTCAGGCGCTGCCCGCCGGCGTCGTCGACCAGTTCGACCTGTCCTCGATCGTCGTGCTGTCCACCGGCGCCGCCCCGGTGCCGCAGTCCGTCAAGGAGTGGATCGTCGACCGCGTCGGGTCGGGCTTGCTATGGGAGGGCTACGGCTGCAGTGAAGTCGGGATGATCACCTCGATCTCGCCCGAGCACCAACTCACCAAGCCGGGCAGCAGCGGCCTGCCCTACGACGGCGTCGAGATCGCCATTGTCGACGACAACTGGAACCGGTTGCCGACGGGCGAGACCGGTGAGATCGCGGCCAACACGCCGACCGTGCTGAAGGGCTACCTCGGTCACGAACCGCTCGGACCCGACATCATCCGCGACGGGTTCTACCGCACCGGCG
This sequence comes from Acidimicrobiia bacterium, assembly GCA_043720395.1. Lineage (GTDB taxonomy): Bacteria > Actinomycetota > Acidimicrobiia > Acidimicrobiales > JANYDT01 > JANOYY01. Next base: position 41,586 of record JAYSSR010000084.1, on the reverse strand, counting down.
ACGTCGGCCACGTCGACGAGGACGGGTTCCTCTACATCACCGATCGGATCAAGGACATGATCGTCGCCGGCGGGGTCAACATCTACCCGGCCGAGATCGAGAAGACGATCGTCGAGCACCCCGACGTCGAGGACTGCGCCGTGATCGGGATCCCCCACGACGACTTCGGTGAGCAACCGCTCGCATTCGTGATCCCCGCCCCCGGACGGACCGTCGACGTCACCGAACTCCAAGCCTTCCTCGACGGTCGGCTCGCCTCCTACAAGAAGCCGCGACGAGTCGAGCTCGTCGACCAACTCCCGAGAAACCCGATGGGCAAAGTGCTCAAGAACGAGCTCCGCGCCCCCTACTGGCAAGGACGAACCCGAAATGTCTGACCTCAACCTCCTCGATCTCCACGGCCGCGTCGCCCTCGTCACCGGTGCGGGACAAGGCGTGGGAGCCCAAACGGCCCGCTACCTCGCCGGGTACGGCGCAAAGGTCGTCGTCAACGACTACTTCGCCGAACGCGCCAAGGCGGTGGCCGACGAGATCAACGAGGCCGGCGGGACCGCCCTCGCCGCCCCCGGCGACGTCACCAACTTCGAGAGCGTGCAGCGGACCGTCGCCACCGCCGCCGAACAACTCGGCATCATCGACGTCCTCGTCAACAACGCCGGCAACGCCGGCGCCGACCCGAGCCCTACCACTCGACGGCCGTTCTGGGAGAAGGAACCCGCCGAATGGGAAGCCTTCATCCGGGTCAACCTGTACGGGCCGCTCAACTGCACGCGAGCAGTCATCCCCGGCATGATCGAAGCCGGTAACGGCGGGCGCCTCATCACCGTGATCAGCGACGCCGGCCGCGTCGGCGAACCCGGCCTCGAGGCCTACTCGGCAGCCAAGGCCGGTGCCGCCGGCCTCACCCGGGCCCTGGCCCGCAGCCTCGGCCAGTTCAACATCACCGCGAACAACGTCGCCATCGCCGCGACGCGCACCCCGGCAATCGAGGCGATGACCACCAACGAGGAACTCGCCAAGCGGGTCCTGCGCAGCTACATCATCCGCCGCTTCGGCGAACCGAGCGACGTCGCTGCGATGATCACGTTCCTCGCGTCCGGATCATCGGGCTGGATCACCGGACAGACCTACCCGGTCAACGGCGGATTCAGCGTCAACCTCTGAGCCCAGGACGCGAAGAACCGCTCGACCTGTCGACGGCACACGATGCTCTTGTACTCAGCTTCGCGTCGTCGATGTCCCCAATTTGAAGAATCGCGATTGCCGACTTCATGTCGTTGCGGGTTTCAGTTGGCGTGGCCAGGCGGGTGACGATCGGCCAGGCCCAGCCTTCGAGGAGACCCTGGGTACGGTGCCTGCGAGTGGCTCTCGGCTGGCTCACGGTTTGACCTGTGAGTGTCTCGACCTGAGCGATGAGGTGTGACGCCCACGGACAAGGAGGTGGCCGAACGTGGCATTCCGCCGCCTGATCGAGCCCCACCAACCGATGAATCGAGACACCAATGCGTAACCACTCTCGACGACCAGGTCTGCTGCTGACCGCAACACTGATTGCTTTGGCCGTCGGCGGGGCCGGGGCCCTCGCTTCGACGACGAAGACGACAAGAAGACGACGTCGACCACGCAGAAGGCGACGACCGCCACGACGAAGTTGCCGGTCACTCCGGCGGGTCCTCCAGATCGGGGGCCTGGAGGCGGCCCGGGCGGCGGCTTGAACACGGGTGCCCTTGCAGTCACCAGGCCGACGGGTCACGCAAACTCGGGAGGCCGCAGCGCAGCGAAGGCCGAGTCACCAAACAGCGGATGCCACTCGGACACGGCCCTCAACTCGGGTGTCCGTCTCAACGGCCATTTGGTGCCCACAGCTACGGCACAGTCCCGCAACGCGATCGGGCGCTCGTAGAGCGAGCCAAGTACGACACATGTCGGTGCGACTCCGATGGGCCGGCCCTTCGAGACGTACTCCGCAGCAGATCAGATGCAGTAGGGATATCGGAGAACCCGTGCTTGCTCGCCGGCCTCGACTGAAAGGTCACCGGTTTGCGGCCCTTCGTCGGCTCGCGATTCGGCTCGCACCTGTCACGCGTGGTCGAGTCGCAAACGACCGGAGTGCGCCGCGATCGTCAATCGGAGGCCACACAGATTCAGCGCAGTGTCACGGAAAGCCACTCCGATTGCGAACGAGCGGCGAAGCTCGTCGGGCGATGGTTTGCGCGCCAGCCCGACGCTGCGACGTTGCTGGCCAAGTGGGACTACCGCCACGATCCAGGTTGAGCGACTCGTCCCGTAGTCACTGCGCGGCGTAAGTTTTCGCTAGGAGAACTCAACGTCATTACCGGCGAACAGACCGTCCCGAGTAATCTGGACGCCGGGAGCCATAGAAGGTTACCGACGGTTTCGGGCCCTTCAAGGTGTGGGAGCGCGAGGGCGTATCGACGCGAGTCGAGATCGTCGGCCCAAGACTCAACGTCCGGATCCCATCGGACCCGCATCGAGTGGCGCGCCCCGAGAATATTGACTCTGACGTCGAAGTCGACTTGAGAATTGACTCGTGCTACGTTTCCTCGTCCAAGTCACATCTCACTATCAGCTGGGGGCCAAAACGTGACCGCAATTTTGCAAGGTGTCCGCGTCCTCGAGGTTGCCGAGCACACGTTCGTCCCAGCGGCTTCGGCACTGCTCGCTGATTGGGGTGCCGACGTGGTCAAGATCGAACACGTCGAACGCGGCGACGCAATGCGGGGCCTGGCCTCCACGGGAATCGCAACGATGGGCGGGGGCGTCCATGCCCTGCTCGAGCACTCGAACCGGGGCAAGCGCAGCCTTGGACTCGACCTGACCTCTCCCGAGGGACTGGAAATCCTCTGCAAGCTGGCGGAAACCTCCGACGTATTCCTCACGAACAAGCTGCCGGGAGTTCGGACAAAGCTCGGCATCGGCGTCGACCAGATCAGAGCCGCCAACCCGAAGATCATCTATGTGCGCGGCACCGGCCAGGGCGAGCGGGGACCCGACGCTGACAAGGGTTCCTACGATTCGCTGGCCTTCTGGGCTCGCGCCGGTGTGGCAATGGGTGCGACACGGCCCGAGTACGGAACACTTAGCGTGCCTCCGCCGGGCCCGGGGTTCGGCGATTCGATCGGTGCGATGACGATCGCTGGCGGCATCATGGGTGCGCTCTTCCACCGCGAGCGCACCGGGGAGGCGACGATCGTCGACGTCTCCTTGCTCGGCACTGGGCTGTGGGCCATGGGGCAGGCCGTGGCACTCTCGCTGCTGATGGACAGGCCGTGGGGGGCACCGTCGCAGTCACAGCTGGCCGGGAACCCACTGTTGCGGACGTACCTGACCAAGGACGGTCGGGAAGTCGCGCTCACCTGCTTGCAGGCGGGCAAGTACTGGGGGCCGCTTTGCGACGTCGTAGGGCGACCCGACCTCGCCACAGATGCCCGCTTCGCAGACCACGGATCGCTCCTGGCGAACGGTCTCGCGGCGACGACGATCCTCACGGAGATTTTCGCCGAAGCGCCGGTGGACGAGTGGCGCCAGCGGCTGGCACCCTTCACCGGTCAGTGGGCCATCGTTCAGACCACGCTGGAGGCGGCCATCGATCCACAAACAACCGCCAACGGCTACCTGCAAGGCTGCGAAACCGCAGACGGAGTTCCGTTCCGGCTGATCGCTGCCCCGGTGCAGTACAACGAGCAACCGGCGACTCCGAAGCGAGCGCCAGCGTTCAACGAGCACGGCGATGAGATCCTCGGCGAACTCGGTCTCGACATGGAAGCAATCATCGATCTACGAATCAAGGGGGTCGTCGCGTGAACAACGTCGACGTGTTCCAAGCTGACGGCAAGCGAAATCCCGTGGTGAATAGCGTCGCCGCGCTCGCGCAGTTTCTCTTCGGGTGGTTCAGGTGACGGCCCGTAGAGTCGTCGTCGTCGGTGCCTCGACCGGGTTGGGTCGGTGCATCGGAATCGGTCTCGCTGGTCGAGGGGCTCGGGTTGCGCTCCTCGCTCGAAGCGAGCAACTCCTCAGCGAAGCGGCCGACGAAGCTGGCGCCGGCACCCTCGCCATACCCTGCGACGTGACCTCCGCGGACTCGTGTCGCGAGGCCATCGACGCCGCAGCTGTCGGCCTGGGCGGCATAGACGCCATCGTGGTGGCCGCTGGTATCGGGACTCTCAACCGAATCGAAGAGATCACGCCGGAAATCTGGATGCGGGTCTTCGCAACCAACGTGATCGGTGCCTCCAGCATCACTGCGGCTGCGCTCCCGCATCTCCGCCAATCGGCAGGCATGGCCGTGTATCTCTCCTCGGTCAGCGCGTCCCTCACTTCGCCTTGGCCGGGGCTCGCCTCCTACACCGTGACAAAGGCCGCCCTCGACAAGCTCGTCGAGGCCTGGCGATCGGAGCACCCGGACGTTGGATTCACGCGATTGATCGTGGGTGAGTGCACCGGAGGGGAGGGTGACGCAGGCTCGCGATTTACGGCGTCCTGGGATCCTGCGCTCGCTGGGGAACTCTTTCCGATCTGGATGGCGCGGGGTCTTCTCACGGACAAGCTCATGGACGTCGACCACTTCGTGGATGCCGTCGAAGGTCTGCTGCGCTGCGGTTCGAGTGCCAATATCCCAACCGTCGCCGTCACGCCGCGCCGACCGATCTGAGCGAAGCAATAGAAAAGAGCGCCTCCCATGCAGATGAACGACATGATCATGGTCAGCATCGACGACCACATGGTCGAACCGCCAGACATGTACGAAAACCACGTACCGGCGAAGTGGAAAGATCGGGCACCCAAAGTTGTACGCAACGGTTCCGGGGCGGATGAGTGGGTCTTCCAGGGCAACGCGACCTCTACGCCGTTCGGCATGGCCGCGACGGTTGGTTGGCCGAGGGAGGAGTGGGGCTTCAGCCCAGGTGCCTACTCCGAGCTCCGTCCCGGTTGCTTCGACGTTCACGCCCGGGTCGCGGATATGAACGCCAACGGTGTGCTCGCGTCCCTGAACTTTCCGACCATGGCCGGCTTCAACGCGCGCACGTTCCACGAGGCAACAGACAAAGAGGTCGCCCTCGTGATGCTCCAGGCCTACAACGACTGGGCGATTGATGAGTGGTGCGGCGCGTATCCGGGCCGGTTCATTCCCCTCGGCATCGTTCCGATGTGGGACGTCGAACTGGCCGTAGAGGAGATCCACAGACTGGGCAAGAAGGGTTGTCGCAGCATCAGTTTTCCCGAGATGCCACACGTCCAGGGCTTTCCGAGCTTTCTCTCGGGGCACTGGGACCCCATGCTCAAGGCACTCTGCGACGAGAACATGGTGCTGTCGCTGCACATTGGCGCAGGGTTTGCGGTCATCCAGTCACCGAAGGAGGCACCCATCGACCACCTGATGGTTCTTTCCTGCCAGATCAGCGCGATCACCGCCCAGGACCTTCTCTTTGGCCCGACGCTGCGGCGCTTCCCAGACCTCAGAGTCGCACTCTCCGAGGGAGGTATCGGATGGATCCCGTTCTACTTCGATCGGATCGACCGACACTTCCAGAACCAGAGCTGGCTCCACAGCGACTTCGGCGGAAAGCTGCCTTCGGAAGTCTTCCGCGAGCACATCCTCGCCTGCTACATCACCGATCCTTCCGGGCTGTTGCTACGCGATCGCATCGGTGTCGACATCATCGCTTGGGAGTGCGACTATCCGCACACGGACACGACGTGGCCGGAATCGCCAGAGCTTGCCTGGAAAGAATTCCAGGACGCAGGCTGCAACGACGACGAGATCCACAAGATCACCTGGCAGAACGCATGTCGGTTCTTCGACTGGAATCCCTTCGCTCACACGTCGAAGGTCGACGCGACGGTTGGTGCGCTACGCAGCCTCGCGGGCGACGTCGACACTACGCGCATGTCCCGCTCCAAGTGGCGCGAGCAGAACGAGGCGGCTGGTATCGGCGTACTCGAACTTCAGGCTGCGAACGACAAGGATGAGTCAAATGACCACCGGTGAAACTACCAATGGGATCTATTACGATCCGTTCGATATCGATGTGGATATCAGAGCGCAGTCGATTTGGAAGCGAATGCGCGATGAGACACCGGTCTATTGGAACGACAAGTACGAGTTCTTCGCGCTGAGTAGGTACGACGACGTACTTCGTGCCGTCCTCGACACCCAGACGTTCAGCTCGACCCACAGCACATCGCTCGATCTGATGGGACCCGAGGTGTCTCCGATGTCCGAGACGATGATGATCTACATGGATCCTCCCGAACACAGCTGGCACCGCAAGGTCGTCGCCAGGGCGTTCACTCCCAAACGGATGGCCTCGCTCGAAGCGGTGATGACACAGCTCTGCCGCTCCCTGCTCGATGCCACCGCGGGTCGAACTGAGTTCGACTTCATTGAGGACTACGGCGGCATTCTTCCTCCAACGGTCATCCTTTCTCTGTTGGGGTTCCCTGATGGCTTCGAGGACGAGTGGCGACGAGGCGTCGACGCCAGCCTGAGCATCTCTCACGGCGAGGCGCCGGCGGCAAGCGCTCCGACGCCGGGTCTGATCGACTCGAGTGGCGGGCTCGGTATGGGCGCGCTGTTCGAACTACTGCCGCCCCTCATCGCTGAACGTCGCCTGGAGTCCAAGGACGACCTGATTTCGGTATTGGCCCTGTCCGATCTCGACGAGGGTGGCACGCTTCGGAAGCTGAACGACGCGGAGATCTATTCCTTCGTCCTGCTGTTGGCTGCGGCGGGCACGGAGACCGTGGCTCGACTCCTCGGCTGGGTCGGGTCGTTGCTCGACGAGTACCCGGATCAGCGGGCCAAGCTTGTGACAGACCCGTCTCTCATTCCCAATGCCATCGAGGAATGTCTCCGATTCGAGGCACCCTCACCGGTCAACGGTCGGTGGACAACCGCCGACATCGAGTTCCACGGCCAGGTGATTCCAGCAGGCTCCAAAGTGCTGTTGCTGAACGGATCCGCCAATCGCGACGAGCGCCACTTTCCTGATGCCGACTGTTTCGACGTTACCCGGACGATCGACCGCCACCTGTCTTTCGGCAACGGGGCCCACTTCTGCGTCGGGGCCGCGTTGGCTCGGATGGAGGGCCAGATCGCGCTCCGTGAAATGCTTCAGCGGTACCCGAAATGGGAAGTCGACCGGGACCGAACGAGGATGGTCCAGACCTCGACCGTGCGCGGCTTCTCGACGCTCCCCATCCGAGTCTGAGCACCAGGGCAACAACGCGCGTGAAATCCACGGGGTGTAGGTGAAGCTCGACGAAGTCGATCGGGACGACGGGCTACGAGAAAAAGTTCTTGAGCCGGATCTCCCGATCGTTGACGCCCACCACCATCTCTGGCCGCCGGGCTATTGGATCCCTTATGACCTGTCGGCGATGGACGCTGACCTTGCACGGGGCCACAACATTTCGGCGACGGTCTTCGTGGAGTGCATGACCTCGTTCAGTTCGGACCCGGACCCCGCTCTGCGGCCGGTGGGTGAGACGCAGTTCGTCGTTCGGGCCACACCTGTAGGGAGCGTTGGCCCGGCCAGCACCCGGGTCGCGGCCGGGATCGTCGGTTGGGCAGACCTCATGCGGCCAGCCGAGGCGGCACGAACGCTCGACGGACATATCGAGGCCGGGCAAGGACGGTTCCGCGGCGTGCGCTTTAACGTCGTGTGGCACGACATACACAGCACCATCTCGCACGCCGGCCGAGCCACCGTGCCACATATGTTGCTGGACGATCAGTATCGCGCGGGGCTCCGCGAGGTCGCTCGTCGAGACCTGACCTACGACGTGTGGCTCTACCACCCTCAACTGCTCGAACTCGCCGAGACGCTGGATGCCCTGCCCGACTTGACCTTCATCGTCAATCACTTCGGCGGACCGGTGCCGAACGAATCCACCCCTGCTTCACGCGCCATGATCTTCGACGACTGGAGACGAAATTTGCGCGAGGTTGCCAGACGCCCGAACGTGGTGCTCAAGTTGGGCGGCGTCGGAATGCCCATCTATGGCTTCGGGTCCCAGGAGGACGCAAGGCAACCGAACTCAACCACACTGGCCGAGCTCTGGCGGCCGTACGTCGAAACTGCCATTGATGCTTTCGGCCCGGACCGTTGCATGTTCGAGAGCAACTTTCCGATCGACAAGCAGAGCTTCAGCTACGACAGCCTCTGGAATACGTTCAAGCTGCTCACCCTCGGCTACTCGACCGAGGAGCGTTCGATGTTGTTCTCAGGCACGGCGACTGGCGTGTACCGCCTCTGACCACATGGCAGTCAGCTGTGCGACGAACGGCTGCGGGGGACGTCGCGGAACGCGACATCGCGGTCAAGGCTCGGTTCTCGCGGGAGGCCGAGAACGCGCTCGCTGACGACGTTGCGGGCCATCTCCGTCGTGCCACCCCCGATGCCGGCGGTCTGGCGCATCAAGAAGTCGGGTCCGCAATTGACGACAGCACCGTCGTCGTCTGCCCAGGTCCCGCCGAACGCGTCGCCCAGCTCGAACGCGATCGTCGCGGTCCGCGTACCAGCGATCGCCCCGAAGAGCTTTCCGATGGCCGACACCTGATCGGACATGACGCGGGTTCGCATCCCTTCGGCGATCCGGGCGTGGAGAGCGTCTCGAACCAGCCCAAGTTCCCTGGACTCACCGATCAGTTCACGAGCTGTCGGATCATCGAGCCGACCGGCATCGCGAGCAAGAGCCAACAGCGGCGACACTCCCGCCAACGCTGGGCCGCGCACATTCGGGATCGTGATGAACGGCGAGTTGTACAGCATCCGCTCATGGACCATCCACCTCGTTCCGACCGTCCAGCCTTGGTCTACGTCGCCGACTCGATCAGCGTCCGGGACGCGGACATCGGTGAGGAACTCCTGGCAGAACTCGCGGTTGCCGTTGAGCATCTCGATGCGGTGCACCTCAATCCCCGGCTGGCGCAGTGGCAGCATGAAGACGCTCAGTCCGCGGTGCTTCGGTACGTCCCAGTTCGTTCGGGCCAGACACATCGCCCAGTCCGACCACCACGCGCCGGTCGTCCAGATCTTTGAACCGTTCAAGATCCATTCGTCACCGTCTCGGACCGCGGTGGTGAGAGCACCGGCGACATCGGAGCCCCCGCTCGGCTCGGAGAGGAACTGCATCCAGATCGCGTCACCCCGCAGCATCGCCGGGACGTGCCGGAGCTTCTGCTCTTCGCTGCCGAACTCGAGCAAAACATTGAGGAGTGGCGAGAACGTCGGCGCTTGTATCCGCATCGGATACTCGTATCCGGTGATCTCCTCGTTGAAGATCCGTTGGTGAGCGGCCGTCAAACCTTGGCCGCCGTAAGCACGCGGCACGCAGATGCCTGCGAAACCATTCTCAAAGAGCATTCGCTGGACCTCGCGGTCACGGGCAACGCCGGCGAGTTCTTCCTCGTCGGTGAACTCGTTTCGCAGCGTCTGAACCTTCGGCCCGGCGGTCTCGAGGTTGGTCCGTACCCACGTTCGGGCGCGGTCCCGAAACGACTCGAGGTCCAACGTCGTATCGTCGCTCATGCCGCAGACTCCTCTCGCTTCGACATGACGTCGGTGATCGCACGGCGGTGGTGGGACGGTGTTCCGAACAGCGTCCGGTCGAGGGTATGACGCCGCAAGAAGAGGTGGACGTCGTGCTCGAACGTGACGCCCAACCCGCCATGGAACTGCACGCACTCGTGGAGCAGCTCGGACCCGTAGACGCCGATGTAGGCCTTCGCGGCCCTTGCGGTCTCTTCGGCACCGGGATCGCCGTTGGAGACAGCAATCGCTGCCGCGTCGGCGATCGCATGGCTCGCCTCCAACCACGCCTTCATGTCGGCGAGCCGATGCTTGATTGCCTGATACGAGCCGAGCGGCCGGCCGAACGAGTAGCGGTCGAGCACCCACTCCAGGGTGATGTCGAAGCCTCGCTGCATCGCTCCGACCGACTCGGCGGCGCACAGCACGAGCGCAACCTGCAGCTGACGCTCCACAGCCAGCGCCGCTCCGCCGAGCTCGCCGACCACAGCACCGACGGGCAACCGCACACCGTCGAAGCTCACAATGGCGAAGCGACGGGTCAGATCAACGGTGTTCATCGGGGTGATCGAAATCCCGGGTGTCGCGGCAGGAACGAGCACCTGGGTCGACCCCGAAGCGGAACGCGCCGTCACCAGCAGATGCTCCGCCGTGGACGCCGACTCGACCGGGCGCGTCACGCCATCGAGCACGATGTCGCCACCGTCGATGCGCAGGGTCACGCCACCGGACCGCTCCCCCAGTACGACCTCAGACCCGCACCACGTCGCGCTCGACGTGCCCGACAGGAGTCCGGCGAGCACGTCGGGATGCGACCCCGCGTCGCTTAGAGCCGCGGCTACGAGGTTGGTCGGCAGCAGCGGGCCGGGAGCGGCGTGTGCCCCAAATTCGTGCGCTACCAACGTCAGATCCACAAGCCCGGAACCACTGATGCTGCCGCCGCCGTGCGCCTCGGAGATCAGCAGCGAAGTCCAGCCAAGCTCCACTCCCCGACGCCAATAGTCGGACTCGAACCCGACCGGATCGTCGCGCAATCTGCGCAGCTCGGCCGGCGAGGCGAACTCCGTGAGAAAGCGCGCCGTTGTCGCCCGGAAGAACTCCTGATCGTCGCTGAGAAGTGGTCGCACGAGTGGTCCGGTCAATCAGCTCTTGTTGGTCTTCTTCATCTGGTCGAGGTCCACCAGGATCGGATACCCGCTGACCGAAAGCGCGTGGCCGTGACCGGTCGAGTGGATATCGAACGACGATTGGAGGGCGGCATAGAAGCCTTGGACGTCCATCGTCTGGTTGACGACGCGCTTAGCCTGCGCGAGCGCGAAGGGGTGCATCTGCGCGATGTCGCGGGCAAGGTCCATGACGTGGGTGCGCAGGTCGTCGAGCGGCACGACCCGGTTCACCATGCCGAGGCGCTCGGCTTCTTGCGCGGTGAACGTCGACGCCGTGAACAGCCACTCCTTGGCCTTGCGTGGGCCGAGCTCCCATGTATGCGCGTGGTATTCAACGCCACCAATGCCCATGCGAACCACCGGGTCCGAGAACTTCGCGTTCTCCGCAGCAACAATCAGATCGCACGGCCAGCACAACAGAAGGCCGCCGGCAATGCACTGTCCCTGCACTGCCGCGATCGTCGGCTTCGGAATGTCACGCCACTTGCGCGAGTATCCGATGTAGCGCTTCTGCTCCCACTGATAGATCCCCGCGAGCCCATCCACCTTCAGGTCAATCGCGGCTTCCGCAGGCTCAGCGGTAGCTGAGGCCGCCCTCTCACTCGAACCGGAAATGTCATGACCAGACGAGAAGTGCTTGCCATTGGCCAGCAGCACGATCACCCGAACGGCGCGGTCCGCCGCCGCACGCATAAAGCACGCGTCGATCAGATCCAACATCTCCGGCGACTGTGCGTTCGCCTTCTCCGGACGATTCAGCGTGATCGTCGCGATCCGCTCGTCCACTACCTCGTACAGCACCAGATCGTCACTCATAGCAATACCTCTCGATGTCGCGCGTCGGTCACGCTGGACCCAAATCTAGGGACGCTGCTCGGACGACCTGTCAGCCGCCGACCGTAACCAAAATCGACGTCGAAATCAAGTCGCAAGTATCACGTGCTCAGGATCGACACGCCAGCCGTGCCCGGCGCGCCATAAAGCTGGGCATACCCGACCTTCGGCGAACCCGGAACCTGGCGGTCACCGGCCGTACCACGGAGCTGCAACACCAGCTCGTGGACCTGTCGAAGCCCGGACGCCCCGATCGGCTCGCCGTTCGCGATCAAGCCACCGTCGGTGTTGACCGGCATCGGGCCGTCGATCTCGGTCGCTCCATCGGCAACCAGCCGCTCCTGATCGCCATCAGCACAGAAACCGTTCTCGGCCATGTGGATCACTTCGGCACCCGAATCGGTGTCCTGCAACTGGATCACATCGACATCACCCGGCCCAATGCCCGCCAGCTCGTACGCGGCCTTCGACGCATACACCGTCGGAGCGGCGTCCTGCTCGACCGCAGCCCACGACGCGTGAACCTCGAACGCACCGAAACGACGGGTCCGCAGCGTCGAAGCGCGAAGATAAATCGGCTTCGACGTATACCGATGCGCGATGTCAGCGTTGCACAACACGACGGCCGCTGCACCCTCGTTCGGCGCGCAGAACATGTACTGCGAGAGGGGGTAATTGAGCATCCGCCCCGCAAGAATCGCCTCCTCACTCATCGCCTTACGACGGAACGCGTTCGGGTTCAACACACCATTGCGATAGTTCTTGGCCGCGACCTTGGCCAGGGTCTCGTGCGAAATCCCGTAGTCATGCATGTACCGATTGATCTTCATCGCGAAGAACTTCGTCGTGAGAAAGAAGCCCTGCTCGCCGTACCACGACGTCGCGCCGTAGTCGACCGGGTCCGCGGTGAACGCGCCGGCCGCGTGCTTGTCCATGCCGACCGCCACACCGATGTCGTACTTGCCGGAGCGGATCGAATCGGCTGTGAGCTGGAGCGCGGTCGCGGCGGTCGCGCAGCCGTTGTAGACGTCCATGAACGGGATGCCGGTCAGGCCGAGTCGGCCGGTCACTGCGTCGGGGTTGTCCACCTCGTAACTGCCACCGAACGCGAACTGGATGTCCGTCCACTGCGCTCCGGCGTCGGCCAGGGCGGCGCGTATGGCGTCGGCCCCCATGTCGATGGCCGACTTCGGGCCGAACCGGCCGAACGGGTGCAGGCCCACCCCGATGATTGCGACGTCGGACATGTCAGCTGTTCCCTTCGGAGGTGATCGGCGCGAATGCGTAGGTCATGATCTCGGTACCGTCGGGCTCGCTCCGGAAGGGCACGATCACCAGCTCGACGTCCATCCCGATCCGAAGCTTCGCCGGATCGTTCTCGGTCAGACGCGCCTCGACCTTCACCTCGTCACCGAGCTGGACCATGCCGACGCCGTACGGCCGAAACGTCTCCTGCGTCTCACCACTGGCGTACGGCTCCTTCGGCAGGAAGTCCTGCGTCGTGAACGTCCACAACGTCCCCCGACGAGCGAGCGGATGCGACTCCACCGACGTCGACCCGCAACGGGCACACGACGACTGCTGCGGAAACGTAACCGCCGAACACGAGGAGCAGCATCCCCCCAACAGCCGAGGGGACGCCGACGGCCACTCGAACACGTTCGGGGCGAAAGGCAGCTGGGTTGCGGTCGTCATACGAATCCCTCCATTGCGGGCTTACGGTACCAAGGCTGTCTCAGCGTCGAGACGCGGGCACGAGGACGCTGCCACAGCGATGATTTGCGGGACCCACAATTGCCTGATTCGACGTCGATGTCAAAACGGTGTGTACTTGTGCGGACGCCCGGACGGCCATGGTTCACCTGGGGGCCGTGGTGTCCGGCGTCTGCTCATCAAGGAGTTGACGAAGGACATGCCGACCGATCCTGCACCCGCCCGACATGGCAAGGCCGCGAGGCAGTGGCCACTCCGAACCGTACCGGCGGAGCTGGTCGACAGCTACAAGGCCGCCGGGTACTGGACCGACACCACGATCGGCCAGATGGTCGCGAAGGGCCTCTCGGTCAAGGGACCGGTCGCCTTCAACGTGCACTCGACCGTCCGCCCGTGGCGCGGAACGATGGCCGAAGTAGACCGCAAGGCCCGTATGTTCGCGACATGGCTGGTGTCCCAAGGCGTTGGTCCCGGCGACGTTGTCGTGTTCCAGCTCCCGAATTGGGTCGAGGCAGCCATGACGTTCTGGGGTGCCGCGTACGTGGGCGCGGTGGTCGTGCCGGTCGTGCACTTCTACGGCTCGAAGGAGCTCGGCTACATCGTGCAGGCCGTACAACCCGACGTGGTGGTCACCGCAGACCGATTCGGCCGGGCCGACTATCTGGACACTTACAAAAGTTTGCTCACCGAGTCGGGTGCTCCGTGGCTCGTGGTCGGCGAGAGCCCAGCCGGGGAGCTACCGCCGGGAGCGACGCCCTTTAGCGACACGCTCACGGGCGACCCCATCAGCGGACCACTCGACGCCGACCCGTACTCCCCCGCCATCGTCGCCTTCACCTCGGGAACCACACGTGACCCCAAGGGCGTCATCCACTCTCACCAGACGATCGGCTTCGAAGCCGTGCAATTGGGCTTGTTGAGTTCGCAGGGTCCACCCACAATCACGGTCGCGCCGGTTGGCCATTTCATCGGGATGCTCGGGTCGTTTCTGTCATCGCTCCTCCGAGCCGACGCGCCGGTGAATCTGATCGACGTGTGGGACCCGGCGACGGTCCTGCGCCTCATGCTCGACGAGAACCTGTCGATGAACGGCGGAGCCACGTTCTTCCTCACGAGCCTGCTCGACCATCCGGATTTCAGCGACGCTCACCTGGCACAGATGCCGTACGCAGGGCTCGGTGGTTCCGCCGTTCCCGCCGCGGTCACCGAGCGGGCGACGAATCTCGGCATCAAGGTGTACCGCTCCTACGGAAGCACGGAACATCCGTCCGCCACAGCGTCACTCCTCGATGAGCCAGTCGCCAAGCGAAATCTGACCGACGGTCACGCCTTACCTGGCGTCGAGCTACGACTCGACGACGACGGCCAAATCCTCACTCGCGGCGCGGACCTGTTCCTCGGCTACACCGATGCAGACCTCACCGCAAAGATGATCAACGACGACGGCTGGTACCTGACCGGTGACATCGGCGTGCTCGACGACGACGGCTACCTGACCATTACTGACCGCATCTCCGACGTCATCATCCGCGGCGGCGAGAACATCAGCGCCCAGGAGGTCGAGGAACTCCTGGCCCACATGGACAACCTCGCCGAGGTCTGCGTGGTCGCTGCCCCCGACGAACGCCTCGGGGAACGCGCCGCCGCCATCTTCCGCGTCCACACGGGTTTCTCGGCACCAACACTCGACGACGTCCGCACGCATCTTGCGGCAGCCGGACTCGCCAAGCAGAAATGGCCGGAGGCGCTCTACGAGGTGACCGAGTTCCCGCGCACGCCGTCGGGCAAGGTGCAGAAATTCCGGCTACGCCAGCAGCTGCGCGAGGGAGGCCTTGACAATGCTCGATAGGCGCGTGCGAACATCCGCTCTCGGAGCGACAATTCGCACGCAGCCAGCAGCGCTCAGCCCAACGAAACGTTGAGGACTTCGAGGGCGTTGTCGCGTCCGATACGACGCACATCGTCGTCCGAGAACCCGGCCAGCGATTCCGTGAGGAAGTCGGACGGCTGACGCACGCCCTCGGCATGGGGCCAGTCCGATCCGAGCAGGAGGCGGTCGAGGCGGACGTCCGCAAGTAGTTCGTCGACGTGGTCTTCCCAAAAGGGTGTGATCCAGATGTGTTCGCCGAACATCTCGCGTGGATGTTGCGCGAAGTAGCCGGGGTTGCGATTGGCCGCATCGTCGAGGCGGTGAAGCAGGTCGTGCACCCAGAAAGCGCCGTTCTCCACCGATGCCATACGGAGCGTCGGAAAGCGCTCGAAGATTCGGTGGCAGATGGCGGCACCGAAGAAGTCCGACACCGCCCTCCCCTTGGTCACGATCCCGCGCAACGGCGAGCGGAACAGCGAACTTTCGCCGTCGCCGGGCTCCCACATCTGCACGATGGCGTCGTAGCCCTCGACCCCGGCGTGTGCAGCAACCGGCACACCAGCTTCAGCGACAAGACCCCAAAAACCGTCGTAGATGGGATCGAACGGCGAGCGATATCCGCCTGGCACCGGGACGGGTGCATTGCGGACGTTCACCGCGACCGCTCCCGCGTCGAGCACACGCCGCAGTTCGACAACGGCTGCGACGGGGTCGAGCAGCGGGATGTACGGCACAGCGAAGATCCGACCTTGGTAGGCATACCCCCAGTCGTCGGCAAGCCAGCGGTTGAACGCCTCGAACACCGTGCTGCAGGCCTCCGGATCACTCTTCAGTGCATCCTCGATCCCCACGCCGAGAGTTGGGAACAGCAGCGTCCCGGCAAGGCCCTGCTCGTCCATCGCCACCAGTCGTGCATCGCGGTCGCGGTACGACGGTCGGATCGGCTCAAGCTCACCGAACGCGTCCTTCAGGTGATGCTTGTTCGGGTTCCCCCGGTACCAATCGAACAGCGCTCCGGGCTTGGCAACCGGATCGAAGACGGGGTTGGCGATGTAGGAGTTGATCGCTCCGCCGACGAGCAGTCGACGTTTCCCGTCGATGTCGGCCCAGCGCACACCTCGGTTGCGAAGACTGCGATCCTGGTATCTCGTGAACGCGTCCTCTGCCTCGTAGTAGTGGTTGTCGAAATCGAAGATCCACGGATCGTTGGCCACGTTTTTAGAATATTCGATTTCGACCTCGATATCAAAACTGTCTTGACGCTCCCCATCCGACCGGCCCACACTTGATGCCGACGTACGAACCAACGACACCACGCAAGGAGACCATGAGCACCGAGACCGACGACGAACTCCGGCAACTTCGCGCTGCGGTGCGAGGAATCCTCCGGGTCGACGACTCGATTCCCGAACCGGACCTCGACTGGTCGAAGTCCTGGCCCGCTCTCGCCGAACTTGGGCTCGCCGGGTTCTGCGTGGCGGAGCATCGCGGCGGGTTCGGACTCCGCGCCGATGCTGCGATCGCGGTGGCCGTCGAGCTTGGCGCTGCACTGCACTCGGCCCCGTTCGCCGGGATCACAGCGGCTGCCCACGCCCTAGCAAGCGCGGATGACCCGGTCGCTTCCGAGCTCGTAGACGATCTCGTACGCGGCACCCGCACGTGCGGCTTCGGGCGTCTTGCGAACGACGGCACCACCGCCTACATCGTCGACGGGGCCGACGCCACGGACGCGCTCCTCCTCGTCGATCAGCGCAACGGAGAGTTCCTGCTGCACGAATCCGGGTCGTGGTCGACCGACGCCTCGGCTCACCACTTCGATGGGAGCCGCACCTGCGTCGACGTCACCGTTGACCTCGCCAACGTTCAGCGCCTTCCACCAGTGCCCGCTGCGACGGACCTCCACGGCCTGCTGCTTGTCGCCGACGCCGTGGGCTGCGTCCAACGAATGCTCGATCGCACGACGGCCTATGCCGCCGAACGAATCGCGTTCGGGCGTCCGATCGGCGGGTATCAAGCCGTGCAGCACCGCCTCGTCGACCACACCGTTCGGGCGCGCGGCATGTCGCTGCTCGTTGCCGAAGCGGGGCGTCTGATGGTGACCGGCTCACCCGACGCTGCCCGCCATGTCGCGATGGCCCAAGTCAGCGTCAGCTCCGGTGCGCTTCACATCCTCCACGATCTCGTCCAGCTCACCGGTGGCATTGGGTTCACCTGGGAGTACGGACTCCACCATTACGAGCGACGCGTCCACCAAGACGCTCGCCTCGCAGCGAACCCGCGGGCCGCGACTCGCACACTCGCCGAACTGGAGGGCTGGACCGTTGCCCGCTGACATCGACGCCTACCGCGGCGAGGTCCGCGCCTACATCGCCGAACACGCCGTGCGCATGGAACGCGAGGGGGTACGGGTCCCCCACGACGCCGATGAAGAACGGTCCATTCGCAACTGGCTGCGCTCGCTCTACGAGGTCGGGTATCTCGGCGCAGGCTGGCCCGTGGAGTGGGGTGGGCGGGCCGACCATGCCGCGATCCTCGACCTCGTCCTCATGGAGGAACTGATCCTCGGCGATGCGTACCGCCCGCTCGATCAGGTCATGCTGGCCGCTCACACGGTCATCGAATTCGGCACTGACGAGCAGAAGCGGACGCTGCTCCCGAAGATCCGCGATGGCGAGCACATCTGGTGCCAGCTGTTCAGCGAGCCTGACGCCGGCAGCGACCTCGCGTCGCTACGCACGCGCGCCGAGCCCGACGGCGACGGCTTCCTCGTGACCGGACAGAAGATCTGGAGCACCGACGCACAGTGGTCCGATATGGGGACGCTGCTCGCCCGCACGGATCCCAACGTCGACCGCCACGCCGGGATCACCGCGTTCATCATCCCGATGGATCTCCCCGGGATCGACATCCGACCGATCCGCGAGATGACCGGACACGCCGAGTTCTGCGAGGTGTTCCTCGACGACGTGCGCGTCGGTCCCGAGCACGTGTTAGGGGAAGTGAACGGCGGCTGGAAGGTCATAACCTCCGGGCTCGCGTCGGAGCGCGCGTTCGTCGGAGCGAACGCCGTGCAACTCGAACGACTCTTCCAGGACCTCGTCGCGCTGGCCGCAGCAGCCCGCCTACCCGACGGCACCACCGCCCTCTCCCACGAAGACGTGCAGGCCGAGCTCGCGGTTGCCCGAGCCCGCGTCGAGGAAGTGAAACTGATCGTGCGCGACACCGTCGATCGGATACTTGTCGACAACGAGCACCCGAGCGACGGTCCCGTCGCCAAACTGGCCTACACCGAGACCAACGTCGCGTTGTGCGAACTGGCGCTCCAGATCATCGGCAACTCCGCGTCGATCGACCCGAGCGGCCATGCGGTTGCCGACCGATGGCACCACAACTTCCTCTGGAGTCGCGCCCTCACGGTGTCCGGCGGTGCGTCGGAGATCATGCGAGGCCTGATCGGACGCCAGCTGCTCAAACTCCCGCGAGCCTAAGGTTCGTCGCACACCTACGTCCGACTTTTGATATCGACGTCAGTTCCAAGTATTCTCTCTCACCAGCACCAGCTGCCCAAACCGAAAGGGGCCCGACATGCACGTCTCGATTTTCGACGCCGACAACCACATGTACGAAACCCAGGAGGCTTTCACCAAGTTCCTGCCTGAGCGCTATAAGGGCCTCATCAAATACGTCGAGGTCGACGGTCGCACCAAAATTGCCGTGAAGGGCCGGATCAGCGAGTACATCCCGAACCCCACGTTCAGCGTGGTCGCTCGCCCCGGCGCTCAGGAGGAGTACTACCGGAAGGGCAATCCTGAAGGCAAGAGCCGACGGGAGATCTTCGGTACGCCGATCAAGTCGATCCCCGCGTTTCGAGAGCCCGTATCGCGCCTTGAGCTGATGGATGAGCAGGGCCTGGAGCGAACCCTCATGTTCCCAACTCTGGCCAGCTTGCTTGAAGAGCGCATGCGAGACGATCCCGACGCGATGCACGCTGCGATCCACGCGCTGAACGAGTGGATGTACGAGACATGGAAGTTCAACTACGCCGACCGGATCTTCTCGACGCCGGTCATCACGCTGCCGATCGTCGAAAAGGCGATCGAGGAACTGGATTGGGTCGTTGCGCGCGGCGCAAAGGTAGTGCTCATCCGCCCCGCTCCCGTGCCCGGCCTACGCGGCACACGGTCGTTCGCGCTCGAAGAGTTCGACCCGTTCTGGGCGAGGGTGGTCGAGCACGACATTCTCGTCGCAATGCATTCCTCTGACAGCGGCTACAGCCGTTACGCCAACGACTGGACCGGTGGCGACGGTGAGATGCTGCCGTTCAAGGGAAGCGCGTTCCCGATGATCTCCATGTGGCGTCCGGTCGAGGATGCAATTGCCTCGATGGTGATGCACGGCGCACTCTCGCGGTTCCCGACGCTGAAGCTGGCCGTCATCGAGAACGGCAGCTCGTGGGTCGCGCCGCTCATGAAGACGCTCAAGGACCTCTACAAGAAGATGCCCGAGCAGTTCGACGAGAACCCCATCGACGTGATCAAGCGCCAGGTCCACGTGAGCCCGTTCTGGGAGGAAGATCTGGGCGCACTTGCAGAACTGATCGGCGAGGACCGTGTCCTGTTCGGCTCCGACTATCCGCACCCGGAAGGTCTTGCCGAGCCACGCAGCTACGTGGAGGGCCTGAAGCATCTCCCCGAAGCGCTGCAGAACAAGATCATGGGCGGCAACCTTGCCCGCCTCATGAACGTCGACGCCCACGCCTCTGTCTGAATAGTTCGAGCAGTCTGCGACGCCGATGACGATCCCTGCGCTCCTCCGCGGCGCGGCCGAGAGGTTCGGCGACGTCGAGGCAATCGTCGACGGAGACACTCGACTGACCTATGCCCAGTTGCACCAGGCCGTGCGGCGATTCGCCGCCTCCCTGGTGCGCTCCGGCGTTGAACCGGGCGACCGTGTCGCGATCTGGGCGCCAAACTCCGCGGCGTGGGTGACGTCCTACTTCGGCCTGTCTTCTGCGGGCGCGGCGCTCGTGCCGATCAACACTCGGTTCAAAGGCATTGAGGCAGCCGAGATCCTCGAGCGGAGCCGCGCACGGGTCCTCGTCACGGTCACCGACTTCCTCGGAACGAACTACGTCTCTGCCCTCCGAGACACCGGCGTCGAACTGGTGAATCTGCAAACCGTGATCGTTCTCGCCGGACCATCGCACGGAGGCACCGCTGCGTGGAGTGATTTCATCGGCACACCGTCCGACGACGATTTGGCGGCGGCCGACGCTCGTGCTTCGCGGGTAACCGACACCGACGTCGCCGACATCATGTTCACATCGGGCACGACCGGTACGCCGAAGGGCGTCGTGCAAACCCACCGCAGCACCCTGAACGTGGCGCGGGACTGGGTGACGATGACCGGGCTGACGGTCGGCGACCGCTACCTGATGGTCAACCTGTACTTCCACATGTTCGGGTTGAAGGCGGGCATCCTCGCCTGCGTGGCCGCTGGTGCCACGATGCTGCCCGAGCCGGTCTTTTCCGTTGATCGAGTGCTCGGCCGCGTCGCCGCCGAACGCGTCACCGTGCTCCCCGGAGCCCCCACGATCTACCAGTCGATCCTGGATCACCCGGAGCGAGCGAATTACGATCTGTCGACGCTGCGCACCGCGGTCACCGGTGCCGCAGACATCCCGGTGCAGCTCGTCTGTCGCGTTACCGCCGAGTTGCCGTTCACGAAGGTCTTCGTCGGCTACGGCCTGACCGAAGCGGGAACGGCAACCTCAACGTCGTTGACTGACTCCGCCGAAGTCATCGCGACGACCGTAGGGCGTCCGCGCCCTGGGTTCGAGCTACGACTCATCGATCGCGAAGGGCACGACATAGCAGATGGGGAGCCGGGCGAAATCCTGCTTCGCAGCGCCAGCATGATGGCGTACTACCTCGATGACCCGACTGCGACTGCGCAGGTCCTGTCCCCCGACGGATGGCTGCGAAC
Source organism: Acidimicrobiia bacterium (assembly GCA_043720395.1). Lineage (GTDB taxonomy): Bacteria > Actinomycetota > Acidimicrobiia > Acidimicrobiales > JANYDT01 > JANOYY01. The sequence goes on along the minus strand of JAYSSR010000084.1, from coordinate 20,464 downwards.
TGGCGATATCGGCACCCTCGACCCGGACGGCAACCTGCGCATCGTGGGCCGCGTGAAGGACATGTTCATCGTCGGCGGGTTTAATGCCTACCCGGCAGAGATCGAGAACTCCCTGGTCCGGCACCCCGATATCCAGCAGGCAGCCGTGATCGGCATTCCTGACCAGCGCCTCGGTGAGGTCGGCATGGCCTTCGTCGTGATGCGTTCGGGTTCGGCGACGACTGCGGACGAGATCATCTCGTGGTCCCGTGAGCAGATGGCCAACTACAAGGCCCCGCGCCGAGTGGAGATCATCGACGCGCTGCCCCTGAACGCGACTGGAAAAGTAGAAAAGAACGAACTCCGCAGGCGCGCTGCAATTCGCATGGAGTAAGAACGAGCGGTCAGATTTCTGGTTCCCAGGGATTGACAATGGTGACGGAAGTGTCCGTGAAGTCGTCAACGTTTCGTGTCGCGATCGAGGAGCCGTGACTGCGACAGATGGCAGCAATCTGTGCGTCAGCCATGCCGATGGGCCGCCCAAGACGCTCGCGCTGGATAACGATATCGGCGTAGTGGACCGCAGCGGTTTCGTCGAAGGCAAGAACTCGACCGTCGAAGTCATCGTTCACCATTGCCTCAATCTGTTCCGCGAGGTTACGTTTTCGGCGGCCGTCTGGAAGTCGGCCAACGCCGTAGAGCAGCTCGGCCAGAGTTATGGACGTGATGTACGTCTGGCTTGATCGCTGTCGGTCAACCCATCCGACAACGCTCTCGTTAGGAGCCGGACGGATCAATTCAGAGATCACGTTCGTGTCGAGGACGTTCAACTGAGTTGAGCCGAGCGTGTCGGCTCGTCCCTTGGTGGGAGCGCAACATCTGCGCCGCCGATCGCAGCAAACCGCTGTCGGATACGGCTACCGAGATTCTGCTCGTCGGGTGCCTTGGCAAGTGTCTCGCGGAGGATCTCGCGAACCTCAGCTTCCATGGATCGCCCGTGGTGCGCGGCGCGGAGGCGCAGCGCAGACCGAAGTTCGTCCTCAACGTCTCGGATGGTCAGAGTCGCCATGCAAGCCTTCCCTCAAGGTGCCCAGTGCTAGCAATGCTAGCGCTGCAGAAGCGTCGCTGTCCGAACCTCGCCGTCGGTGCGTCAGACCGAGGACCTTCCGCGCGTTTTCGTGGAGGAACTTGGGCCACACCGTGTCCTTGAATGGCACGTCGCGTAGCTCTGCGGTGATGCGCTCGAGGGTCAGGCCCATCGGGAAATATCCGCCGTAGAGCACCTTGTCCGCGCCCCGCGTGTTGGCGTAATCGATGATCGCCTGCGGGTAGTACTTCGGTGAAAAGGCCGAGGTGGAGTAGTAGAGGTTCGGCCACTTGAGCATCAGCTTGACGGCCAAATCGACCCACGGTTCGGCTCCGTGGCGCATCACGACCACGAGCTCGGGAAAGTCGTACATCACCTGATCGAGTAGTTCGACCCGTTGGCACATCGACGGGACACGGGGCCCGGCGATGCCCACCGTGATGAACACCGGCACGCCCAGTTCGACGCATTTCGCGTAGACCGGGTACATCAGCGGCGCGTCGATCGGCGTCTGCGGAACCACGCCGTGCGGAAAGATCGAAACGGCCCGAACGTTCCACTGCTCGTGAGCTCGCACGAGGTCGCGGATGCCCTCCATGCCACGAGTTGGGTCGACGGTGGTCGAGGCGACGAACCGGTCAGGATGTGCTGTGAGCGCACGCTGTACCGCCTCGGGTGCCGCGCCCAGGCTGACGAGTCCGACCTCGACACCGAAGCGGTCCATCTCCGTCAACGTCACCGCAACCGGGTCAACGTCTGAGCCTGGTTCCACGTGTGGGACATCCTTGAACATGTAGCCGGCGGGCATCACCATGTCCTTCGACGCCTGATCGCGCAGCATCTGCTCGCGCATTGTCGCGTAGAGCACCTTCGGGTCCGTGGGGAAACCGATCATCGTGTCGACGATGCCGGACAGCGGTGGTGGTGTGCTCACGGACGCATCCATTCAACAGTTGATTTCGACGTCGAAGTTAGGTAGCGAATACTATCAACCACCGACCCAAGGAGGCCGTGATGGCTATGAGTGATATTGGGGCCCTGCGGGGTGCCGACGAAGGCATGAACCACCAGATCGTCGACACGTTCGCCACAATTGCCGAGAGCGACCTGTCGTGGACGGAGAAGATCTGGGGCTCGTTGGCCCGCATCGACGGGACGCTGCAAATCGACTTCGGACTCGGCAAGTATCACAACCGAGGCATCATGGACGGGTTCGGTGGAATCTCACGCGGCTGTGAGCAGTGGATCGTTCGGGGCAGCCGGGAGGTGAGATCGGCACCAGAAGACATGGCGGTCGGGCCCGTGCGATATGAAATCGTCGAGGGGCTGAAAGAGGTGCGATTCGTGCTTGAGCCGAACGACGCGCAACCGATCTCCTTCGACCTCGTGCTGTCCGGGGTACTGCCCCCGTTCTTCGAGGACCGCAACCTCACCAGGGATCGACGAACGGGACGCGTCGCGAGCAACGTCCTGCGCTACCACCAGGGCGGCTGGGTCTCGGGCACCGTGATCGTCGACGGCACGACTCACGAGGTACGTCCCGACGAATGGTTCGGGTTCCGTGACCACTCTTGGGGTGTCCGTCAAGCGGTCGGCGCGGCACCGTCCGACCTCATTCCGGTCCGCACACAGGCTCCCGAGGGCTTTCGCGGCGGATTCAAGTGGACGCCCGCGTTCCTGCAGCGACCCGATGGCACCTACTACGAAGTGTCCTTGCATGTTGCTGAAGGCATCGGAACGTCGTCGGCCTACATCGGCGAGGCGGATGGAAACCAAGCGCGCATACGATCGGTCGAGCCGGTGATGACGTATGACTCGCGCACCCGATTCGTGATCGGAGGCGAGCTGCGAATCATCATGGACTCGGGCGAGCAGCGCGTCATCGAGGTTGAGGCGTTGGGCGATAGCGGCTTCTTCCTCAGACCCGCCGGCTACGGGAACTGGGAGGGCCACAAACACGGCTCGTGGATCGGCCGCAGCACGGTCGACGGCGAGTACATCGCCAACTGCTGGGACGACGAACACCTGCCACTTCTCGGACAGCTCCGCGACACACCGATACGGGTGCGCGAAGGCGACGCCGTCGGCTACGGAATCATGGAGTCCATGATGACGGGTGTGTGGCCCGAACTGGGCCTCGGCGCCGACTCCGACCACCGACCCGACTACCTGTGACTCCCCTTCCCGCCGAGCGAAGACGTCGGGCGAACGGCCGTGGTATCGAGCGATGCAAATCTTCAAGGTCTGCGTGATCCAGCTGATCGGATCGATGCTCTTCGACGAGGGCCACTGGATGATGCCGCGGGCACGGCGTCGAACTGACATCGACGTCGATTCACAAATAGGATGTAGCGATGGAAAACATCACTGGCAGGGGCCCGAACGACGAAATTCTGGTCGAGGTACGCGGCACCATCCGCATTGTGACGCTGAACCGACCAGCAGCGCTCAATGCCGCCAATGAACAGCTCCACGGTGAGCTCGGACGGATCTGGGTCGAACTGGCCGCAGACGACGATGTGCGTGCCGTCGTGCTTACCGGGTCCGGCACCGCGTTCTCGGCGGGCGGCGATCTCGGGTTGCTGAAGGCCATGACCGACGACACGGCGTTACGCACAATGATCATGGCGGAAGCGGGAGAAATCGTTCGGGGCATGACGTCACTTCGCGTTCCGATCGTGGCCGCAATCAACGGTCCTGCGGTGGGACTCGGCTGCAGCCTCGCGTCCATGAGCGACATCGTGCTGATCGAGGAGCAGGCCTACTTCGCCGATCCTCACGTCGCTCTCGGTCTCGTCGCAGCAGACGGTGGTGCCATGACCTGGCCGATGTTGACCAGCCTGCTTCGCGCCAAGGAATACATCCTGCTTGGCAAGAAACTCCCGGCGGCCGAGGCAGTTTCCATCGGCCTCGCGAACCGCGTCGTGCCTTCGGGCACTGCGCGCGCCGAGGCCATCGAGGTGGCCGAACAACTCGCGAAGCTTCCACCTCAGTCGGTCCGTGAGTCCAAGGCCCTCCTCAATCACGCCATTCGCGTCACGGTCGAGAACCTGCTCCCGCAAGCGCTGGCGACCGAGACCGCGTCATTCGACGAGCCCGCGTTCCGCGCCAACCTCACAAGGATGTTAGAGCGCTCCGCCAAGTAGTTGTGGCTTCCTTCGGTGTCCGAGCCTTAACCCTGAACGCGGATCACGATTGACCCGGGATGGGAGCGACAGTTCCTAAATTTTCCCATTTGCTCCGTCTACAGAGCGGTGCGGCCGTCGGGGGTACCCGCAGTCATCGGGCGGACCATGGCGTCAACGGTAAACGACGCAAGGAGTCGGCCGGCTTCGTTGTGAACACGGCATTCGGAGTGGGTCATGCCGTCGCCAGCGAACGTCGAGTGATGTTGGTAGAGCATCCACTCGTCGACGCGAACGTCGCTGTGGATCGTCAACGAGATCGCGTTGACGCCCGTCGAAATGGTGTGGTGCGCCTGGTCAAGACCGATGCCTTCGTGTGGACGAAGCGCCGCAGCGAGGGGCATGAAGCCCATGATGTGGGTCAGCAACGCTACGTTCAGCGCGGGATCGTCGGGCGCTTCCTCGAAGCGAAGCCAGGCGTCGAGCTGTGGCGGTCCCGCGGGGGCGTCGGAACGCAAGGTGTACGCGTCGTCGACGATGCGGATCTCACGACCCGAAAGCGAAAGATCGAGCGGCGCCCATTCGTTCGGCCCGGGAACCGTCGGTTTCGGAACCTCGTGGCGGATCACGTCCGGTGAAGTGACATTGAGGAGCAGCGTCCCGACTACGCACTTCTTACCCGCCTGGGTGATCCGCGGCGCGAACACGGTAAACGTGCGGCCGTTCGTCACCTCGTCGAGATCGATCAGCACCGGCTCACGAGTCGTCGCCACTCGTGCGAACACCATCGACGCCGAGACGACGCGACGACCTGGTGTGTGCCGGGCCGCGGCCACGAGCGTCTGGGCGAGCAAGTGGCTGCCCTCGATCACCGGACGTTGCTCGTCGTGGTGTGCATGGCCGACGTAGTGCCCATCGACGTTCGCTTGAACGTCCAGCAGCGTCCAGAGGTCATTCAGATCATTCATTGTCGTTACCTCTGCTTGTGCACTAGACGCCGAGGCGTCGGAACGTGTCGTGGTCGGCGAGTGCCGCGCCGAGGCGCGGCATGTGAATCATCACGACTTCTCGAGAACTGAATGTCGTGATGACCCACAAGAAGTACCCCCACGTGAACCCGAGTGTGTAGAGCTGCCACGCCTCGTCCCACGACGGAGCACTGACACCAAGGCGCGCGACCTCAGCGAGGTAGCAACGGAGCAGGTCGGCCTCATGCGTGCGGCGGACCTCGATGTCGAGCGTGGTGGCGAGGTGATAGCTGATATCGGTCGACCAATTCCCTCGTTGCGCAATTTGCCAGTCGAGCCAGCACACGCGGCCGTCGGCATCGAGGTAGGCGTTGCCGGAATGCGTGTCCGCGTGGAGCACGCACGTGACCGGCAACTCGGCGGTCGCCGCCATTGCTCGCAGCAACCGCCCGGCGTCGAGGAGGTCGGGCGCAACGTCCACGCCACGACCGTCGTCAAGAAGACCTTGAAGACGATCAACCGGGAGGAATCCGCTCATCGTTTCGACTCGCGGTTGAAGCCAGTCAACCGTCGGGGCGTGTTCACCCCACGTCGCGGCGTGCAGACATGCGAGTTGCGACAGCGCGTCACGACTCTGATCAAGAGTGTAAGGAGTATGCGCGCTTAGGAACTGTCCGCCAAGCGCGTCGATGTCATCCATGATGACCACGGCCCGTCCGCGCTGCTCATCGATGCCCACGTAGTACGCATTCGGAGCGCGGAGATCAAGCTGTGGGCGCAGTGTCTTGTAGAAGTTCGCTTCCGTGACGAGCGTCTCGACACCACCGGTTCCGAAGTGCGCCTTCAGGCAATAGTTGCGGGTTCGCGGTCCTTTGGGCCCGTCGAGGAGCAGTGCAAAGCGGACCTTGCTCGCCAGAGTCGCCGACGATCCGACCTGTGTCACCCCGACGATTCGTTCTTCCGGTTCGACGTCGGAAAGGGCGAGTGCGAGCCAATGCGGATCGAGGATGGTGTCGAGGTCGCTCGGCGCAGGATCGGATTCGGGCGTATGTCCGATCATATCCAGTGGTTCTAGCAAAATTCGACTTCGACGTCGAAAGCAAAATCGACTACTCTGCCGACACGTATGACGACATTGCACATCCCCGCGCGAGACATCCCGGTGCCGCCCTCTCTGAGTCCAGAGGCGCAGGCGGTTCTCTCGATGGGGCCGCTCACTGCGGCGACAGAATGGCCGCCGCTTGACGATCCCCAAGCTTGGCGGGATCTGATCGCGCTCCAGGACGAGACGGTGATGTCGGTGCTCGCCTCACGGGCTGCCGTGGTTCGTGCCGAGCAGGTGACGCGCGAAATCGATGGCGTGACCGTGTACGTCGTCACACCGTTGGAATGCGATGACGACCGAATTGTGCTCGACCTGCATGGGGGTGCGCTCATTTTGATGGGCGGTGCCGCCTGCGCTGCGATGACGGTGATGGCTGCGGGCCGTTCGGGTCTGCCGACGTGGGGTGTGGACTACCGCATGCCACCAAATCACCCGTACCCCGCGGCGCTGAACGACTGCATGTCGGTGTACCGCGCACTGCTCGCCATGCGTGATCCGAGCCGTATTGTCGTCAATGGCGGCTCGGCCGGCGGCAACCTCGCAGCCGCACTCGTCGTACGGGCTCGCGACGAGGGCATCCCCCTCCCCGCTGCGGTCATCTTGAACACACCGGAGGTCGACCTCACCGAATCCGGGGACTCGTTCAGTACGAACCTCGGTGTGGATACCGTGCTGTCGCCGTTGCGGGTCGTAAACGAGTTGTACGCCGCCGGGCACGATTTGGCCCACCCGTACCTCTCGCCGCTCTTCGCTGACCTGACCGGCTTCCCGCCGACCCTGTTGACGACCGGCACACGCGACCTGTTCCTGTCGAACACCGTCCGGATGCATCGGGCCTTGCGCCGTGCCGGCGTGCCAGCAGAACTTCACGTGCTCGAGGCTGCGCCACACGGTGGCTTCCTCGGTGCTGCGCCAGAGGACGCCGAGATCGCCTCCGAGACACGGCGGTTCATCGATACATGGTGCCCGAGGTAACCGGCTGACCTTCTGCCGGTGACCTGACCGAGAGTCAGCCCCTGCCGTGCTCAGACATCAGGCTGCCGGTTGGGTGGCAACCGGCGCGTGTATGAGACCGCCATCGACAAGCACGTCGATACCGGTCACAAACGAGGCGGCGTCCGAGACGAGGAATCCCGCGACTGCGGCGACCTCGTCGGGTTGTCCCATGCGCCCTAGTGGCGTTACGCCCACCATGGACGCCATTGACGGTTGGTTCTCGAACTCCAGGCGCCCCATCGGAGTATCGATCAAACCGGGTGAGAGCGACGTCACCCGGCCGCCCCGAGAGCCCCATGCTGCGGCCGCCACGCGCGCGGCATACAGCACTCCGACTTTGGAGACGCCGTATGCGAACCCGCTGTCGTCCGCCACCGAAGCAACGGCACAATCGAGGAAGTCCGGCGCAAGCGGATCGGCGATCAACGCGCGCTGCTCAGGAGTGAGGTAGGGCTCGATCTGGTGGGCGGCGGTGGACGCGAAGCAAACGGCCGCCGTACCGTGGCCAACGGAGTCATCGAGAGCATTGAGCAGCACCTGGGTGCCGACGAGATTTACCTCGAGGACCCGTCGGGCATCGGCCATCGTCGGGGAAAGGCCGGCAGCGTGTATGAGCGCTCGCAGTCCACCGGTCTCTGCGACCCGGCGGCCGAGTTCGGCAACGGCCTCCACGTCGGTGACGTCACAGGCGAGCCCGATCGTGCCCTCGATCTCTGGCGCCCGGACATCGACGGCGAAGATGACGTCGCTCAGCCCACGAACCTGCTCGATGCAGGCCCGACCCATACCGCTTGCTGCACCGGTAACAACGACTGCTCGCATCGGCCAACCTCATTTCTCGTTCTCTCTCGTCCCGGTCGAACACTAGCGTCTCTCAATATCGACGTCGACGTCGAACTTGCTCTTCGACGCAGGGCCGGGAGGTCAGTTGAGCGCGGGAAGGACTTCTTCCGCGAAGAGGCGAAGCGTGCCTTCTGAGCCGAAAGCGCGGCGGCGACCTCGTCGGGAGTGCCGGTGATGCTGCGGTGAACGGTGCCGCAATGGGCGCAGGAGATTCGCAAGGCGTTGGTGGAGTATCTTGATATCGACCTCAATGTCAATCACCATGCAGCTATTTGCGGACGGACGGAGGTCCGGTCGACCGATGTGGACAAAAGAAGAGACGGCATGCCCGCGATGCTCGATGGAAAGGTGGCGCTCGTCACGGGCGCCAGCCGCGGCCTTGGCACGGCGATGCGCAACGTCTCGCTGCTGAGGGAGCAACCGTTGCCCTTATCGCCCGGACGATCGAGCCCGACCCGAAGCATGGCGGTTCGCTGCGTCAGACCTCGGATGAGATCTTGGCTCGCCACGGAAGACACCGAGGAGATCGAGCTCATCGTGGAGGCCGCACTGATCCTGTATTCGTCGGATCCGTCAACGATGACGGGACGGGTGGTGCGCACCCAGCCGTTCCTAAAAGAACTGGGCCATTTGCAATGACAGCAAGCAGAGTTGACGATGATCTCGGAGCTTCAAGAGAGGAATCTGCAATGGACATGAACGACATGATTTTGGTGAGCATCGACGATCATTCGATCGAGCCACCTGATATGTATGACAACCACGTACCGGCGAAGTGGCGCGACCAGGCACCCCGCATTGTGCGCAACGCGCAAGGTGCAGATGAGTGGGTCTTCCAAGGGAAGGGCACGACGACGCCGTTCGGCATGGCGGCAACCGTCGGCTGGCCCCGGGAGGAATGGGGCTTCAATCCCGGCTCCTTCAGCGAACTGCGCCCAGGATGCTTCGATGTCCATAAGCGTGTGCGGGACATGGACGTGAACGGAGTGCATGCGTCGATGTGCTTCCCCACCATGGCCGGCTTCAACGCCCGCACGTTCACCGAGGGCGCCGACAAGGAGGTCTCCCTCGTCATGCTGCGGGCCTACAACGACTGGCATATCGACGAGTGGTGTGCCACCTACCCCGGCCGGTTCATTCCGCTCTGCATCGTCCCCATGTGGGACATCGACCTGGCCGTCGCCGAGGTCACGCGCATCGCGAAGAAGGGCTGCCGCGCCATCAGTTTCTTGGAGGCACCACACTCGCAGGGTTACCCGAGCCTTCTGTCGGGCTACTGGGATCCGATGTTGCAGGCACTGATCGATCACAACATGGTGTTGTGTCTGCACATCGGCGGTGCGTGGGACATCGTGAAGCTCGCCCCTGAGGCACCGATCGACCACATGATCGTGTGATCCCGTCGCAGATCACGATGCTGACGGCCCAAGACCTGCTGTTCGGTCCGACGTTGCGGAAGTTCCCGGGTTTTGCGCGTCGCGCTGTCTGAGGGTGGCATCGGCTGGATCCCGTTCTACCTCGACCGGGTCGACCGGCACTTCCAGAATCAGTCGTCGATCGGCAACAGTTTCGGGGAAGGCAAGTTGCCGTCGGACGTGTTCCGTGAGCACTTCCTGGCCTGTTACATCACCGATCCCTCCGGCCTGACGCTCCGCAATGAGATCGGCCTCGACGTCATTGCCTGGGAGTGCGACTACCCGCATACCGACACGACGTGGCCCGAATCACCCGAGTTCGCCTGGAAAGAGTTTCAGGATGCCAGCTGCACCGAAGCCGAAATCCACCAGATCACCTGGCAAAACGCCTGCCGCTTCTTCGATTGGGATCCTTTCGCTCACGTCGCAAAAGTCGATGCAACGGTCGGAGCGCTACGGGCCCGGTCCAGCGATGTGGACACGTCACGCATGTCCCGCTCCGCCTGGCGCGAACGCAACGAAGCCGCCGGCATCGTCAGCGTGTGACGGTTCCCGGCGTTGTTCTTGGCCGTCGGGTCGGGCCGTTCGAGGGATGCCTCGACGCGGACACGCTGCGGCGATACGGCGGGGCGCTGCACGCGTCATCGACCGGCGAGTCGAGTCCCTCAATGCCGCCGACCGCGCTGGTGACCCAGATTTGGGAGGCACAGAACCCCGCCCGAGTCGCGCTGATCAGTGACGCCGTCCAAAGTCTGCGACCGGCGGTGTACATGGCGAGCACGACATCGTGCTCCATCGACCAATCGTTCCCGGAGAACACCTGCGTACCTGGGTGGATGGGTTCGGGGCGGGGCCAGCTGGTCGCAATTTCTGGGCAACACTGCGCTACGCCACCTTCGACGCATCCGACCATCTGGTCGCCGAGCAGTGGTGGACAGCCGTGTATTTGGGCACGACCTGCGAGGAATCGGGTGAGCCGACGCCTGACCACACGTTTGCGTCCGAGGCTGGGGAGCGGCCGATCGGCACCTTCACGGTAGAGATCGATTCGGCAATGGCGCGGCGCTATGCGGAGGTTTCCGGCGACTGGTCGGCCCACCATTTCGACGTCGACGCAGCGCAGCGCAGCGGGGTTGATCGGATCTTTTACACGGCTTGTGCACGATGGCACTGTGCGCTCAGGCCGTGACCGCGCTGTCCGCCGAGAGCGATCCGGCGCGCCTTCGCCGAATCGCCGTGCGTTTCGACAAGCCGGCCTTCCTCGGCGAGGAGCTGAGCGTGCGGATGTACGACGCCGGCCCCAACGTCGTGGCCTTCGAAGCCGACTGCGCCGACTCCCCGGTTATCACCAACGGTCTCGCCGAACTCCGCGAACTCGACCCGAGCGTTGCCGGGACAGAGAGCGGGCAGCTTACGGAGCAGACTGGAAAGGCGGACGCGTGAACAAGGTGTATGCACGATTGTCCGGTGGAGAGCGGCTGTCGACGCGGTCCTCGAAATCGTCACAGATCAGCAATATCCCGGCTTTCAGCAGCAAAGGGCCGACTTGAGGGCGGCGATTTGAGCGTCTTGGAACCTCTTGGAAATTGGCGCTTTTGGAACGATGCCGTCGAAGGCATGGAATGCACCCGGCACAATCATCAGTTCACATGGCACACCGGCTTGCTTCAAACGATCCCCATACAAGACGTCTTCATCGTGAAACAAGTCGTTTGTTCCAACACCGATCCACGCCGGGGCTAGCCCAGAAAAATCCATGGCGCGTGCTGGTGAGGCTAGCGGTGAAACGTCTGGGGATCCCGCAGGCTTGCCCAGATAACTGGTCCACCCCAAAGCGTTTCCCTTGTTATTCCAGATGCGTCGACTGGATGCCGACGGGTCCGGGCGAGCGGCCGTGCGGTCGTCAAGCATTGGATAGACCAAGACCTGAAAAATTGGTCGGATGCTGCCTTCGTCGCGGCAGCGCAATGCAAGCGAAGCGGCGAGACCACCACCGGCGCTGGCACCTGCGATGGCAATGCGCTTCGCGTCGACGTTCGGTCTGGTCGCAAGCCAACGCAGGGCATCGAAGCAGTCGTCGAGCGCTGCGGGATAGCGATGCTTGGGTGCAACTCGGTAGTTGACCGCAGCGACCGTGACGTTGAGCTCGTTGGCGACGCGACGACAAAAGAGGTCGTCCTGCACGGCGTCTCCGAGGATCATCCCGCCGCCATGGATCCACAGTAACGCACCGCCGCTTGTTTCGGGTTTGGGCGGAAGGTGCAAACGAACATTGGCCGTCGCCGAGACTTGCTCGACGGTGATGTCTTTGGGGAGCCGACGAGTGGCGAGCCAAAACACAATCCCGGGCCACTTATAGGTGTAGCGGTTGATTACGCCTTTCGGCAGGAACTTGGCCGCCTTCTGGAGTTCCGGGTGAAAATCTTGAGTGTTGGAACGGGACATAGTGATCTTCAGTTGGGATTCAAACGGTGAGGTTAAAGAGCTTCGCCGCGTTGCCACTGGTCATCGCTTCGACCTCGGCCTGAGGTACCCCGGCGAACTGCTTGTCAATCCATTCCTGAGAGAACGGGAATGATCCTTCCCGGTGCGGGTAGTCGTTTCCCCACAGCAGGCAATCAATGCCCGTGAGGTGTCGGTTTTGGATGGCCATTGGATCCCACATGAACGTGGCGTGGGCTTGGCGCTTCAGATAGAAGCTCGGCGGTGCTTCGAGCTTGGCCACCGGCATCTCGACCATTGAATGGACGACCTGACCGAAGCGACTGTCGTTCCAATGGTGGTCGAAGAACTGCATCGCGAATCCGAGCCAGCCGGCATATCCCTCGGTCATGATGACGTGGAGGTTGGGGTACCGCTCGAACACGCCGCTGAACGTCAGCCACCCAAGCGTCTCGCCCATTCCGACGCACTGGTTGTACCAGCCAACAAAGGCAAGGCCGGGATAGGGCTTGAAGTGCCCGTGTGCGGCTTTTGGTAGCCGGGTTCCGCCGACGTGCATGGTGATCGGCACATTCAGCGCGCTTGCCGTCTCCCACAGCGGCTCCCATTCGGCTAAGTGGTACGGGTTATCGCCAATTGCGTCAGGGAGTAGTGCCGGACGCATCCCTTTAGCAGCGCACCGCACGAGCTCCTTCACACAAGCCGCGACGTCACGGTAGGGCAGCACGATGCCCGGCGCGACGCGATCGATGTAGGGACCCCAATGCTCTGCTGTCCAATCATTGAGCACCTGGCAATACGCAATGTCGGCCTCGATTGGAATGGTGTCCAAGTGGACGGCAATTCTTCCGATCAACACTGCCCCATAGACCCCGTCACGCTCCAGCTCGGCCATGACCTTGGACGGTTCGAAGCTGGGTTGGGACTCATCGCACGCTCCCACGGCCATCCGCACCGCCGAGTCTCCAACGATCTTGGTGACCGGGGGCTTGCACGCGCCCATCATTTCCCCGCCACTGGGCATCAACAGATAGTCACCGTCACCACGCTGTTCTACTCGGGCAAAGTACTGGCGGTACGCCGCAGGCAGCTCGTCGACAAGCGCGTAGGGCGCTGCGATATGGCAGTCGGAGGTGATGAGTTTGTGCACGTCTCTCCTTGTTTTGTTGACCCGAGACTAGCTGCACCATCGAGCGCCTTTCAAAGTTGACGTCAAGTTTGACTTCCCCAACCCCGGCAAGCGCGGTTTGAAAGTAGGCGCTCATGACACCCTGGTTCCGAACGACGCGCAAGTCGTGATCGATCGAACCGGCTCAGGCGAATGCTGGCATCACCTCGTGTTCGAAGAGTCGCAGGCTCTTCCATGCCGCATCCGGGGGATGCCACCACACATTGGGTGGAGCATCCCGAACGCGAACGGGGCAGCGCGCAGTTCGCGCACGTACTCGTCGGGCGTCAGGACCGCGTAGTCGCGCCTCTGGCGTAACGCATCGATGTCGGCAACCGGTCGGTACGGCGAAGCAGCGTTATTCGCGGCCTGCCACGTGCCGTAGGAGTTCATCTCGTGCAGGAAGTACGGACCCAGTTCACGCCATCCTGCTTCGACATCGTCGGCGAGCACCACGACCCGATTCTCGCCGATCGGGCATGGGCTTGGATCTGGACGGCCGAGGGAGATGACTTCTTCCCGATAGAACGGCCAGACCTCGGGCACCCGACGGCACAAAGCCGTCGGCGATGCGTGCGGCCCGTCGAGCGGCTCGCTCGCTGCTTCCACCGAGGAGGATGGCCGGACCACCAACTCGAACAGGTGCCGGGGTGATCATGACCGATCGCCCTCGGTACTCGAACACCTCGCCACGAAAGGCGGCTTTCAGTGTTGCGACGGCCTCGGTGACACGTGCGCCGCGCTCAGGACCCGGTACGTCGAACATCTCGAACTCCTCGCGGACATATCCCGCAGCGACGATGAGATCGATGCGACCGCGGCTGATGTTGTCGAGCACGCAGAGGTCCTCGGCGAGCCGCAACGGATCGTGGAACGGAGCAATGAGCGCAGCTACCGTGAATCGGACGTTCGTTGTTCGTGACGCCATCCCAGCGAGCATGATCAGCGGGCTGGGCAGGTAGCCGTCCGGCGAGCCGTGATGCTCCGAGACGGTGACGGCCAGGCAGCCGAGTTGGTCGGCCCACGCCGCCATGTCGAGCGCTGCTGCGTAGCGATCGGCCATGGTCGTTCGGCCAATTGCCGGGTTGCGCAAGTCGAAGCGGAGAATGAAGGGAAGCGTCATGCAAGTCCATCCTGTCGAGGCGATGCTAGCTCTGTTCACTATTGACGTTGACGTCGACTACGGTTTGTTGATGGACGCCCACAGCGGAGAGGTTGCCCTCGTCACCGACGTTGCCTCGACCGAGCAGGTAGTGACTGCAGCGGATCATTGCGATGATGGAAAGCCGACCCATGGTTGAGGCAGATCTCGCCACAGCCGACATCGCTGCGGGACGGGCCGTTGCCGGGGTTCTCGCGGGAGAGCGATACGTGATCACCCACGGTGACCTCGTGCAGCCGATCGGATCACGTCACGAAGAAATCGAACGCGCGCTTGCGCAACTTGAGAGGGGATCGGCATGAGTGAGTTGGAGACGTCGAAGCGGTTGCAGGAAATTGAAGACATCAAGGTTCTGAAGGCCCGATACTTCCGGTTGATGGACACGAAGGACTGGGACGGCTTCAGCGCTCTCTTCACCGACGACCTGACCGTTGATGTGAGCGGCGAAGGTGGCGGTGTGTATGAAGGGCATGAGGCGTTTCTGGCGATGGTGGTCCCAGCGCTGGAACATGTCGTCACAGTGCATCACGGGACACATGCCCGAAATCGAGTTGACGTCGCCGACCACGGCGACCGGCATCTGGGCGATGGAAGACCATCTGAGTTTCCCGGCCGGAGCCCAGCTCGCCGAGTTGCACGGCTATGGCCACTACCACGAGACCTACACAAAGGTCGATGGAACCTGGCGGATCGCCACGACCAGGCTGGCTCGGCTTCGGCTTGACATGTCGTGATCGTGCCTCGCCCGCTCGCAGACGAGGGCATCTCCCCACCGATCTGAACGTGCCAGCGTAGGAGCCGCCCCGACTACCCGGAGGCGAAGCGACCGTCGCTGGCGCGCGCTCACCGGTTCGGCTTGCTCCGAGCGTGCTGACGGAACGGCGACATGTCCATGGGTGGCCAGTTTGGATATTTCGCGATGCTGTTCGAGCCGGCCAGGATCTCGAAGATGCCCATGCCAGTCTGTCCGTCAAGATCGAACTGCATCAATTGGTCGATCGATACTGCTCCATTCTCTACACCGTGCAACTCCTCGGGGTCGGCGCTGTCCCACGGGAGATGAACGAAGAACTCGCCGTTGCCGAGGTTCTCGACCGTTCGCTTGGGTAACGGCGTGCCGTAGTACACATTGACATGCTGCTGTCGGCTCTCGGCGACGAGGCGGTAGGTGACGGCATCAGAGTCGGTGAATGTGAGGATCGCTCGGGCAGGCCGCTTCGTGCCTCCGTCGAAGTCGATCTCGTGATCCATGCTGACGAAACGCTTCGAGAGCGAGCCATCGGTGTGCGTAATACCGCCATCGATGTACTGGACGTTGCCATCGTGGTCCTCGATAAGCCACGCCTGAATTGCGCGGTCCTCGAAGCCGGCGTCGAGCCAAATCCAGAAGTTGATTTCTGCAGACTTGCGGACGCCGAAGGTTCGGTCGCGTCCGCCATGCCAGCCATCGACCGAGATTCGCTCGCCGTTGATGTCCACCCAGCCGGTCCAGCTGCCGGACTGCTTGATATGGAACATGTCGACGATCATCTGACCGTCGACCTCGATATGCATCGGGAGGAGTTCCCACATAGGGGTGCGAGGCGTGTACTCCATGTCCCACTCGATTCCCGATTTGTTCGGCGCGAGTTCGCAGCGCCACCGTTTCAGCGGCTCGAGACACGTCCAGCGCATCGGCCCGGCGTACAGGTCATTTCGATCGGCACCGGTGACTCGGCGGCCAACCGAGAGTTCCCAGTGACGGCCATCGGCGAGAGCGACCTTTCCGTAGCCTGCGGCTGAGTACTGGTTCGGGTTGTTGCCGTATCCGTTGGTGACCAGCAAATCGCCGTCGGGCGAATGGGCGAAGAAATAGCAACGATCCGACCAGCTTCCGTGCGCATCGTGCACCTCGTCGAAGGGACGCGAAAACTGGTGCGTGAAACTCTCATCGGCAGCGGAGTACCCCATCAGGCATCCTTGCCGGACACAAGATCGATTCGGTCCTCGACGTGATCCATGTCTGTATCGCCCTTCTTCGCAGTCGGAAACATCGTCCCACCCTCGGTACACCCTCGTCAATCTAACTTTGACTTTGACGTCGATGTCGATACAAGCGCCGATCTAGCATCCCGGTGAGATCGAAGCTGTCGCGTGACGCTGCTCCTCGGGCCTGTTTACTGGGGCGTGAGGGTGGCCATTCGGTCGGGGCTGGGGGCTACGGGGCCGGGGGCGATGTCGTCGTGGATGTCGAGTTCGGCGAGGATGCGCTGGGTGAGCCAGTGCGTGCTGAGACCCATCATGGCGAACCGGGGGTCATTGGATTCGCCGGACTCGAACATCATGGAGCCGACCAGGTTGATGACGACCATCTTGAGGCCCTGGAAGGCTCGGTACCACGCGCGGTATTGGGTCGTGATGCCGGTCAGCTGTTCGTAGTGGGCGACGGCCTCGTCCACGGTTGGTGCGCCCGGCACATTGGGCAGGCCAACAGGGAAGCCCCACAGCAGCTCGAGCCAGCCGACGTCGCTGAGCGGGTCGCCGATAGTGGCCAACTCCCAGTCATAGACCGCGGTGACGTGTGCTCCGTCGAAGCCGATGTTGCCGGGCTTGGCGTCCCCGTGGACCAGGGTGATGCGGGGGTAGGGTTCGGGTTTGCGGGAGCGGACTTCGGCCAGCAGGCGTTCGATGGCGGGGAGGTTTCCGCGTTGCACCCGCCGGATCTCGGATTCCCAGTGGTCGATTTCGCGGGCGAGGAACGTGCTGCCGTCGGCAAGCGTGTGCAAGCCGGTGGCCTGAAGGTCGACGAGGTGGATCGCCGCGACCTGGTCAACGATGCCGAAGCACATGGCGCGCAGTTTGTCGGGGTCGGCTTCAATACCGTCGGGGATGGTCTGTTCGTAGACCTCGCCGTTGATCCGCTCCATCACGTAGAACTCACGGCCGAGCACGGTGCCGGTCGGTTCATGCCACAAGCCTCGGGGCGCCCGTACCGCGGTCTCGTCGAGGGCCCGCAACACGTCGAATTGCCGCTTCAGGTTGTAGGGCGGCAGGAGGCCGGGCTCCGGCGGTCGAAGTCGTACGACGACGTCTTGGCGGCTCTCGCTGCCGTTTTCAAACGAAACCACGGTGAGCAGCAGGGTCTCGGCCGAATGGCCGAGTGTGAGGGTTTCGAGCCCTTCGACGCGGACAGCGTCGGCAGTTGGCAGCTGTGCTTGGAACCAGCCGACGAGTCGGTCGGTCAGGTCAACAGGGAGTTGGTTCGATGCCACAAGATGAGTCTACTTCGACGTCAATATCGATTGTCGTTCGGGTCGACGTCAATGCAAACATTGCTGGCTGATAGGCGGCGGGAATGTTAATATCGACGTCAACGTCGACAGTGGGTTGACGAGGGTTTGGGGTGAAGCGTTGACAGCCATCCTTAGCGGCGTTCGCATCCTTGAGGTGACGGAGCACACCTTCGTGCCCGCTGCCTCGGCACTGCTCTCGGACAGGATGAACTGAATGACCGCTTTTGATGCATTCCGCTACGACGGCAAACGAGTGCTTGTCGTCGGTGGCGCGACCGGAATGGGCGCGGCGGCGGCCCAACTCGTCCAGGCCGCCGGTGCCGAGGTCGTGGTGATGGACTACGCCGCCGTCACACAGTTGGACGTCACAGCGGTGCACGTGAACCTGTCCCAGCGCGCCTCGATCGATTCGGCGCTGGCCGAGTGCACCGGCACCTTTGACGCGATCTTTTCGTGTGCCGGTGTCGCGGATGGCACGCCCGGTATCGAGCGGGTCAACTTCATCAGTCATCGGTACATCATCGATCAGCTGATCGGGAGCGGTCAGCTGAAGCGAGGTGCCGCGATCGGCATGATCTCATCGGCCGCAGGACTGGGTTGGGAGCCGAACGTGGCCCAGATCAAGGACCTACTCGAGATCAGCGACTGGGACGCGGCGGTGCAGTGGACGGCTGACAACAACAAGGCCGACTACATGTCGATGAAGCGCACGTTGTGCGCCTACGTCGCTCACCAGGCGTACCCAATGTTTAAACGCGGCATTCGCATCAACGCCATTTGCCCAGGGCCGACCGATACGCCGCTCGCCCAGGCAAACGCCGAGCAGTGGCTCGGATTCGGTGCCGACTACCGTGCCGACGTCGGTTCCGAGGCGTCAACGCCGCTTGAGCAGGCCTACCCGCTGGTGTTCCTGTGCAGCGACGCTGCAGTGGCCATCAACGGCCAGACGCTCGTCTCCGATCAGGGCTACCTCGCTTCTGGCATCACGGAAACCTTCCCGGCCGCGACGATGACGGCCCAGTTCCTCTACGGAAAGTTCGGGTGAGCACCATGAAAATGGCTGTCGTTGGCGCGTTCCACCATGTCCA
This sequence comes from Acidimicrobiia bacterium, assembly GCA_043720395.1. GTDB lineage: Bacteria > Actinomycetota > Acidimicrobiia > Acidimicrobiales > JANYDT01 > JANOYY01. The sequence continues at coordinate 1,814 of JAYSSR010000084.1, read as the reverse complement.
TCCCGACCATTGCAGTCACTCCCCGTCGGCCGATCTGAGATGGGGAGCACGATGACGATGCAGGGCGAACAGCGAATGTTGATTAATGGCGAACTCGTACTGGCCGACTCCGGCAAGACGTTCGACAACATCAACCCGGCTACCGAGGAGGTGCTCGGCCACGTTGCCGATGCGTCCGCAGCCGAGATGCAGCGGGCGATCAGCGCGGCACGTCGGGCGTTCGACGAAACGAACTGGTCGACCGACCGGGCGTTTCGCAAGCGGTGCCTGGAGCAACTGCAAGCAGCGTTAGAGGGCGAGAAAGAGGCCTTGCGCGAGGAGCTGATCGCCGAAGTCGGCTGCCCGAGAATGATCACCAACGGCCCGCAGCTCGATGGCCCCCTTGAAACCGCGCTGCGTTGGCCGCTCGGTCAGATGGACGAATTTCCGTGGTGCGTGGACCTGCCCGATGCGATCGACCCGTTGGGTCGGCCGAGCGCTCGCCGCGTGTTGAAGGAGGCGGTCGGGGTCGTCGGGGCGATCACACCCTGGAACTTTCCGTTCGAAGTCGTGATGAACAAGCTCGGCCAAGCCCTGGCGACCGGCAACACAATGGTGCTCAAACCGGCACCGGACACGCCGTGGAATGCCACCCGCTTGGGCCGACTGGTGGCCGAGCAAACCGACATTCCGGCCGGGGTCTTCAATGTCGTCACCTCGTCGGACCATTTTGTCGGCGAAGAGATGACCCTGTCGCCCAAGGTTGACCTCATTTCCTTCACCGGGTCCACCGTGGTCGGCAAGCGCATCATGGAAAAGGGTGCGGCCACGCTGAAACGCCTGTTCCTAGAGCTGGGCGGTAAGTCGGCCACAATCGTGCTGGATGACGCCGACTTCGGTCTTGCCACGATGATGGGTATGTCGGTTTGCTACCACGGCGGGCAAGGTTGCGCGATTCAGACCCGTTTCCTGCTCCCCCGGTCTCGGTATGCCGAGGGTGTCGAGATGCTGAAGGGCATCCTTGCCATGGTGCCGTACGGTGATCCTCAGCGTCCCGATGTGCTGATGGGGCCGCTGGTGTCGGCCAAGCAGCGTGACCGGGTGCTCGGCTATGTCGCCAAAGGCGTCGCAGAAGGTGCGACCCTTGCCTTGGGCGGCGGACGTCCCGCGGACCTGCCGACGGGTTGGTATGTGGAGCCGACGTTGTTCACCGACGTGGACAACTCGATGTCGATCGCTCAAGAGGAGATCTTCGGGCCCGTGCTCGTGGCCATCCCGTATGACGATGATGACGACGCGGTGCGCATCGCCAACGACAGCCCCTACGGGTTGAGTGGCGGCGTGTTCGGTTCTCCGGAGCGGGCGATGAAGGTCGCCTCACGCATCCGCACTGGCTCTCTGGTGATCAACGGCGGCGCGGCGATGGGACCAGATATGCCCTTCGGTGGCTACAAGGACAGCGGCGTCGGCCGTCAAAACGGCACCTGGGGCTTTGAGCAATATCTGGAAGTCAAAGCAATGGCTTGGCCGAAGGACTAAAGGACTAAACCTGAATCCACCGATTGGGTAGGGGCTGTTGTTTCTGTGGGGCTGTGGGGTTGTGGGGTGGGTGTTGGGTGCGGAGGGGTGGTTGCGGGGCTGTGTGGGGCGTGTGGGGGCGTGTGGGTTGAAGGGTCTGGTTTCGTTTTGGTGGTTTGGTGGGGTGCGTGCCGACCTGCTGTGGGTGGCAGCGCGTCGCTGGGCGGCTAGCCGGGCGCGGGTGTGATGTTGCGTAGCGTGTCGAGGCGGTGGTTGAACCAGTGTTGCCAGGGCCAGTGGATTGGTCCGCGTAGGGT
>JAYSSR010000083.1:0-69029 GCA_043720395.1 Acidimicrobiia bacterium | reverse complement strand
GACCTTGAGGTCGACCGCGTTCGGCAGCGTCGCGCCGATGGCCTTGCCGTTGTAGAAGAGGACGTAGGCCTCGATGTTCTCCTTCAGGAAGTTCTTCGCGTCGCCGAGCTGCTCGCCGAGCAGCGACATCTGGTCGAACGTCTTGCTGTCCATGAAGACGTAGCCGTCGCCCTCCTTGTACAGGTACTGCATCGCGCGCTCGTCGACGTCCGGCACCTCGAACTTCTCGCCGCTCTTGAAGGTCGGCTCCAGGGAGCGCCCCGAAAGCAGGCTCTTGATCTTGGTGCGGGTGAAGGCGTTGCCCTTGCCCGGCTTCACATGCTGGAAGTCGATGATCTGCATCAGACCCTCGGGGATGTCGACGGTGATGCCATTCTTGAAATCGGACGTGGAGACGGGAGGCATTGGGAGAGACCTTCTAGTGTGTCGGCTGGCGCGTGAGCCGTTTCAGGGCCTGCGAAGACTAGACGGTCTCCCGCCCGCCTACGCCCGAGAGTCGATCAGTGCGCCGGGAACTTGGTTGGTAAAGTTCAACCTTCAGCGCCGCACCATCGACCGGCACATCAGCCGCAGACCAGGTCGTACGGCAGGCGGGTGAGCAGTACCGGCCCGTCGCTCGTCACCACGAGAGAATCCTCGATCCGCACGCCCGCCTCGCCGGGCAGGTACACGCCCGGCTCGACGGTGATGATGTCGCCGTGCGCGAGCACGCTCGTCGAGTTCTGTCCGGCCCACGGCTCCTCGTGGATCTGCAGACCGCTGCCGTGACCGGTACCCGTCGAGAAATGATCGCCCCATCCTGCTGCTGCAATGACCTCGCGGCACGCTGAGTCGACCAGGGTCCCGTCGACGCCTGGCATCGCTGCCGTCACACCCGCCGACTGCGCCTCCCGAACAACGTTGAAATGCCGGAGCTGCGCCCGGGATGGCTCCCCCACATAGACCGTGCGGGTGATGTCTGAGTGGTAACCACGGACCAGCGCACCGAAGTCGCAGATCACCGCGTCACCCTCGACAATGCGACGCTCTCCTGGCTCGTGATGCGGCCGACTGCCATTCTGACCCGAGGCGATGATCGACTCGAAGCTCGTGCCGTCCGCACCCAATGCGCGCAAACGATCCGCTAGGCATGCAGCAAAGCCACGTTCGGTGGGCCCGTCGGCGAGGGTCTCCCACACACCGAGAAACGCCGCGTCTGCGATGGCACTCGCCCGGGCCAGGAGAGCCAGCTCCCCGAGCGACTTCGTCCGGCGCAACGACTCCACGATCGGCCCCGCCGACACGAGCTGCGACGTCTCGAACAGCCCATCGTATGCGCGCAGAGCTTTCCAGGTGACGCTCGCGTCTTCCATGCCGAGACGCTGCGTGCCGAGGAGCAGCTCTGCCAGCGTCTCGTTCTGCTCCTTCATGGTCGGCCGAACGACGATCTCGGCCGAGCAACCCACCGCCCGCAACTCATCGACGGCCCGTTCCTCATAGCGGCGATCGGTCACAAACACGGCACGGTCCGGCCAGAGCACCAACCGGGCGGCCGTTCCAGTAAATCCCGTAAGCGCGCGTATGTTCAACAGGTTCGAGACGAGTAACGCGTCGAACGGGTCCTCCTCGATGAAGCCTGCAGCACCGACCGTCGCGCAAGCCGCCGCCAGGCGAGGACCGACGTCGAGACGCGGTAGCGCCGCCGCGAGATCGTGCCCGGTCGCCACCGCGGCACGGATCTCCGAGACGCTCGGGGCAAGGCCGACCGTCGGCGCAAAATCTGCGTTCACGATACGAGTCCGAGCAGCCTCGCCGCCCCTTCGATCGCAAGGTCGTAACCGTGTCCGCCGAAACCTTGGATCGACCCTTGGACGACCGGCGCAATCACGCTGTGGTGCCGCCATTTGTCGCGCGAATGCGTGTTCGAGATGTGCAGCTCGATCTTCACGCCGTCGAAGGCCGCAAGGGCGTCGTAGAGCGCCCACGAGTAATGCGTAAGCGCTCCGGCGTTGATCACGACAGCCGCGCAACGGTTCCTGGCCCTGTGAACGGCGTCGACCAGCGTCCCCTCGACGTTGGACTGCAGGTGTTCGAACTGCATCCCGAGTCGATCCGCAACAAGCGCTGATCGGTTCACATAGTCGTCGAGTGTCGCCGTTCCATAGATCTCCGGCTGACGCTGCCCGAGCAGGTTCAGGTTCGGTCCCGACAGCAGGAGGACGATCGGGCGTTCTGGAGCGGTCGATGAACTCATCACGGCACAGCCTCGCACGCGCTGACGTCAGTACAGCGGAGGCATGGCCGCGAGCCGACGGACGGCGGTCAGGAGCTGCACGACAGCATCGAGCAGCCAACCCGATTGCGTGCCCACTCCGGTCGGCGTGCGGCCCATTTCTCTCGTCCGGGCTGTTCGTCGTAGGGGTGGCGCAAAACGTCGAGCAGTTCCGAGATCAGACTCGCGTCACCCGCGTCGGCGGCGTCGATGACTTCCTGGGCGATCCAGTTACGCAGAACAAACCGCGGGTTGAGCGCGTTCGTCCGCGCGACCCGCTCGCCTTGCGAGACACCGCCTTCCACGACGCGCAAGGCCCAGCGACGCAGCCACGAGACGGTGTCCGCCAGCAGCGACTCGACCAGCTCCTCCGGCTGATAGTACGCGTCCATAAGTGCACCTACCATTTCCTCATCGGTCCCGACGAGCGGAACGAGCGAGAGGTTTCGGAAGAACAGCACGTAGTCGGTCTCGGTGCGGCTCAGAAGTGCGAAGAGTTCGTTCACCAGCTCGACATCCCCGTCGCGCAATGGCCCCCAACCGAGACGCTCACTCATCATCTCGCCGAACTGACCCGAGTACCGCTCGCCGTACGTATCGAGTGCCGCCTGCAATTCCGCCGTGCCACCAACGAGCGGCACGAGTGCGCTCGCCAGCTGCGCAAGGTTCCAGCCGACGACGGCGGGCTGGTTCCCGTAGCGATAACGGCGCTGCCCGGCGTCGGTCGTATTCGGCGTCCACGTGGGGTCGTAGCTCTCGAGCCACCCATAGGGGCCAAAATCGATCGTGAGACCGAGGATGGACATGTTGTCGGTGTTGAGCACACCGTGTACGAACCCGACGCGCATCCAGTCCACGACGAGGCGGACGTTGCGCTCGACAACCTCGGTGAACCAGGCGAGCACCTTCGCTTCGAACGATCCGTGTGGCGCGCTCCAGATCTCCGGAAAATCTGTCCGGATCGTGAACTCCGTAAGCGTACGTAGGAGAACGATCTCGTCACGCGAGGCAGGAAGCTGGAAGTTGCCGAACCGTGTGAAGCTCGGAGCGACGCGGCATACCACCGCACCTGTCTCCGGTGCAGGGTTCCCGTCGTAGAGCATGTCGCGCACGACCGCATCACCCGTGCTCACGAGGCTCAGGGCGCGCGTCGTCGGAACGCCAAGGTGGAACATCGCTTCGCTGCACAGGAATTCGCGGATCGAACTGCGCAACACCGCGCGGCCGTCGGCACCGCGGGAGTACGGGGTGGGCCCCGCCCCCTTGAGCTGCAGCGTCTGATGATTGCCGTGTCGGTCGAGCACCTCGCCGAGCGCGATCGCCCGACCGTCGCCGAGCTGCCCCGCCCAGTTGCCGAACTGGTGGCCGCCGTAGCAAGCCGCGAAAGGGTCCGCACCGGTCGGGACACTGGACCCGCCGAAGACCCGTGCGAACTCCGGCTCGGTCATCAGCGCCGGGTCCAGACCGAGCAGATCGGCTACCTCCGCCGACCAGGCGAGTAAGACGGGTGCTGCAGTCTGCGTTGGTGAGATCCGGCTGAACGCGGCCCCCGCCACTTGGCGGCGTCGAGCGGAGACATCGGGGTCGGCGGGAAGCGCGGCGGTGAAGCGGTGACTCCAGGGGAGCGCGTCCAGGTCGCTGATTGCTTGGAGAACGGGGAGGTCTGGCGCATTCATCGCACCTCGACGGTACCGCTCCGCCGACGCGGGCCGTGACAGCACCGTCGAGCAATGGTCCGGTGGGTGGCCGTATCGGTACTCGACGACGCCATGTGGCACGCACTCGGGGACGCCGAAGGTCTTGCGTCGTTGTCAGCCGACCCCCGCTTCGCCACGGTCGTCGACCGCACGCGGTTGCACGACGAGATCGACCAGAAGCTCTGTGCCTGGACCAGCGTCCTCACCAATTGGGAGGCGGCCAGTGAATTGCAGCACGCGGGTGTGGCCGCCGCACCGGTGCTCGACTCCTGGGACGTGATCGTTGACGATCAACTGGCCGCACGCGATTTCTACCGGGTCCTTCCGAGTGCGCGCTTCGGTGCCGACCTGAACTTCGGGTCCGCGGTCGTGCTGCCGGACACGCCGATTGCGCTCCCACGCGCGGCACCTGCGATGGGAGAGCACACGTGCGAGCTGCTGGCCGATCTCGGTCACGACGCCGACGACGTCGAACGCCTCCTGGGATCGGGCGTCGCGTCCGCGATGACGCGCACCGAGGTGCATCTTGAGCGACGTTGGCTCGGCGACGACCTGATCGGCTGGGCCATGAGCGGTGTACTGCCGAGCATCGGCGACCCCGACCTTGCGCCGCTCGCGCCACCAGGCGGGCTAGCCGATCGCACCGCGTCACTGAACGCCGCGGTCGGCACCATGATCGCGTTGCGCGTGAAGCGCCGCACCGGACGCGGTCAGGTCGTCGACATCTCCATGCAGGAGGCCGTGATGAGCGTGGGCATGGAGATGAGCCCGGTCTACGTGCTCGATACCGGTGCCCGCCAGGAGCGCACCGGGAAGCGTCGCCCGACTCCCCCGATGGGCCACTATCCGACGAAGGACGGAGCGGTCACGATCATCGCGTTCACCGGCTGCCAATGGGACGCTCTCGCGTCCTGGATCAGCGAGAAAACGGGGATCACCGAGGTCACTCTTGACCTTTTCGGCGGAACACCTGCCGAGCGAGCGCCCTACATCGAAGCGATCGATGCTTGGATCGAAGACCTCACGATGCGGTTCACCAAGCAGGAATTCTCGGAGGAAGCGCAACGTCGAGGCATTCCGTGCACCCGGTGAACTCCGCGCGCGATCTCTTCGACGATCCGCATCTGCGGGAAACACAGAGCTGGGCGTCGCTCGATGCGGGAGCGTTCGGCACCCTCCAGCTGCCCGTGCCGCCGTTGCGCTTCGACGGTCGCGACCTGCCGATCGGTTCGGTTCCGGTGCCGGGCCAGCACAACCGCTAGGTGCTCATCAACGAACTCGGAGTGACAGACGCGGAGCTGGAGTCAGTCTGATCTGTTCGACGTTGCTGCGTCTCGCTAGCGCTAGCGCACGGACCGGAGCGCGTCGACAAGTACGACAGGGTCGATGCCCGTGACCTGTTCGACACCAGCGGGACCGTCGAGCACGAACGTGAGCCCGTCGAGTGCCTTTTTGTCGCGACCCATGAGTTCAAGTAACTCCGCGTCTGACGCTGTCACCGATGGCGGAATGCTCGTCGCGAGGTCATACGAGCCAACGACCGCACGGTGCTCCGCGACGCGTGCCGACGAGATCCGCCCGAGCAGGTGTGCAACTTCGGCCGCATAGATGAGGCCAATTGCGACCGCCTCGCCGTGCATCATCTCGAACCCGCTCGCAATCTCGATCGCGTGGCCGAGGGTGTGTCCGTAGTTGAGAATCGCCCGCAGTCCCCCCTCGCGTTCATCCGCAGCTACCACACGTGCCTTAATGGCGACGCTGCGCGCCACCTTGTCCTCGAGCGTCCCCTCGAACGGGCCGCCATCAGTGTCGAGGAAGTGGTACTTCGCCATTTCGCCAAGACCGCTGCGACGCTCCCGCTCGGGCATCGTTGCAAGCAGGTCGAGATCGCAAAGGACCGCGCTCGGCTGCCAGTACGCCCCCACGAGGTTCTTGCCCTCCAGGAGATTGACCGCAGTCTTGCCACCGATAGCCGCATCAATCATGCCGAGCAGCGTCGTGGACACGTAGATGACGCTGATGCCGCGGTGATAGCACGAGGCGGCGAAGCCTCCGATATCGGTCACCATGCCACCACCTATGGCGATCACGACGTCGTTGCGGTTCATGCCCCAGGTCGCCCAATTCCGGCACAGCGTCTCAATGGAGGTGAGGTTCTTCTCGTGTTCGCCCTGGCCGACGGTGAACGTCCGATGTTCGATGCCGGGGTCGAGCGCAGCGACCAGCGGCGAGGCGTCGAGGATGGACTGCTGGGTCACGATCGCGGCCCGGCGAGCCTTTGGGGTCACCGTGTGAACGACTTCGGCGAGGGCCTCCCGCACCCCATGACCGACATGCACGTCGTAGGCGCGACCGTCGGGTAGTGGCACGGGAACAATTCGCATGGCGTCCATCTTGGCCGAGCGCGCGGCTGCGACCGGTCAGCGAGCCAGTCGGCGGACGCTCTCCCCGAGCCGCGCCAGCGCGGCGAGTTCCTCATCGACCGGTGCCACCACCTGGGAGCGGACGACCTTGGCAACCTCGGTTGCCAATGCGGCACGTGCCTTGCGGGAGCGTCGACGCGCACCGACGGCGGCAACGCGTCGCCCGAGTGTGGCCAACGCGATGCCAACCAACGCTCCGCCGAGTGCGAGCCACGTGGGAAGCGGAATGGTTCGCAGCCGTGGCAGCGGTGGATCCGGCAGGTGGAACCAGCCGATCACGAACAGCATGGCAAGCCAGGCAAGTCCCGCAACGAGCGCGGCAGTTGCGAGACGCTGCACGGTGCCGATCAGCGTCCACCAGCGTGCCGCTTCGACGTGAAGATCGGTCCGTGAAGCCGCCCGGTCGAGGGCGTCGGGCAGTCCCGCTTCGGCCGCGGCAACGCGACGTTCCACCGCAGCACGCGGGTGGTCCGGGAGTTTGGCCGTTGCGTCACGAGAGAGTGCCCGCAGCGCCTCACCGAGGCGGGCGGTAGCGAGCGGGTTGGCCTGGATCGCGGTGAGACGAACGTTCACGGTGCCGGTCTCGCTCTTGGCCGCCGTCGGGTTGAGTCGGGTTCCGAGTCCCAGGCGAGCGAGCGGGTCGGCCTTCACCTTCCGGACCCATCGCACCGGCGGCCACCCGACCGCGAGCGCGGCCCGCCTGCGGTAGGCGAGATCGACGGCGTACTCGATCTCGGCCCCACCGGCAGCATCGGTTGCCGCGTCCACAAGAGCATCGACGCTGCGCTCCGGGACCTTCGTCGCTCCACCGTCGCCAACAGCCGACGCGAGATCGCCGACCAGCCAGTCGAGATCGGCGTCGAGGCGACGCTCGAGCGCCTGCCGTTCAGCGACCCGTGCCGAGAGTTCACGGCGCAGGCCATCGACGCCCTCGCCAGTCGTCCCCGATGCGGGCATGACCCGCACACCGTTGAGGCCATCCGCGGCGAGCAGCTTTGCAAGGTCGTCGAGGCACGCGGTTCGCTCCGACGGGCTCAGCCTGTCGATCTGGTTGAGCACAACGATCGTGACCGCACCATGTCCGGCGAAACGTTGCAGGTACTGGTCGTGAAGTGCCGCGTCGGCGTACTTCTGCGGATCGACGACCCACACGAACAGATCGACCACCTGGACCAACCGATCGACCTCGGCACGGTTCGCCGACTCCGTCGAGTCGTGATCCGGCAGATCGACCAGCACGAGCCCATCGAGCGAAGCATCGGTCAGACGTTGACGCTGCGGGATCGCGAGCCAATCCAGAAGGTCCTCTGCTCCGTCGCCGAACACGATCGCGAGGGGTTGCGAGGTTGTGGGACGTCGCACGCCAACAGTCGCGAAATCCGTTCTTGAGATCGCGTTGAACAGCGTTGACTTGCCGCTGCCCGTTGCACCGGCCAACGCAACGACGGTGTGCGCTGTGCCGTGTCCCAGCCGGGTCGCTGCGGTCGCGTGCAGCACTCGTGCCCGGTCCACGATCACCGGCGCGAGTCGCCCATCACCATCGACCGTGACCTCGGCGAGCAGTGCGAGGCGTTTGGTGAGTTCGTCGGCCGCGGTGGTCACGGCCTTTCCCGCGCGGCTCATGGCTTGATCACGACCGGGCGCTCAGCGCCACACATCGCACAGTGAACCGTACGCGGCCTCATCGCAGCGACGCCTGCAGCGCGTCGGCCAACGTCCGAAGCCGACCCGCGGCCCCCGTGTCCACATCGACGGCAGCGAGCAGTCGATCGAAGCGGCCGACCTCCGACGCATAGAGCTCGTCGACGCGGCGTTCAAGGTCGCTACGGGCATCGAGCGCGAGGCGACGCACGGTCTGGTCGCCGAGCACGGCCTCGAGCAGCGTGTGCCCCACGGCGCTCGCCCCACCGGCGACCGCGACCTCCGCACCGGTAAGGCCACCGGTGTGCGCAAACACGAGAACCATCACGACCATCGAGAGCCCGTTGACCCCGAAGGAAAGTACGCGCGCTTTGGTTTTGCGGTCCCCTCCGGCGTTGCGGATCAGGTCGAGCAGATGACGCTGCCAGTCCCGCACCGACATCGCAGCACTCGGACCAAGCTCCGCGCTGGACCGCTCCAGGTCGATCGGCACATCGGCGCTCGCCAGGAGCGCCGCACCAGCGGGGTGCGCCCGCCAGGCAGCCGATGCCTTCGACGCTGCCTCGTCGCCGCGCGTCCGAATCAACGTCTCGACCACGTGCTCGACCGCACCGTGCAACTCAATGTCCTGCTTCGGCCGGCCGGTGACTGCACCCGTGAGACGGTCGCGCAGCCTCGCGACGCCGGTGCGCAGCTGCCGGAGCAACTCCCCGGTGCCGAGCAGTTCTTCCCACCGCGAGAGCACCTCGCCCTTCAGTAGTGCACCCTGCCCGATGTCGGTGCGGACCTGCTGCGCTCCGGCGTCGTAGGGGGCGTGGGCGAGCGTGCGCAGCGCGTCGATGGTGTCGGCCTGGCGAGACGCCGCCTCGGCCACTCGAACGGTACGAGTCGCGAGATCCGAGAGCGACCCGGCAAGCGATCGCTGGATCGCGGCTGCCCGCGCGTCGGTGTCGTTCGCCAGGTGTTCAAGCCAGCCGCGAACGTGTGCGACCGCAGTGAGCGGCAGGCGCGTTCCGTTGAATGGCCGCTCGTCGATGGTGAACACGGTCGTGCCGCCGAGGCCTCGCTCCGCGAGCATCTCGCTGAGGTGGGCCGTGAGCGTCTCCGCCTGCCCGGTCGGCACGCGGTTCATCACGAGCACGAGCGGCGTGCCCTGCTCGCGGGCCCGGTTGAGGAACTCCCACGGCACGGCATCGGCGTACCGCGCCGCGGTCGTCACGAAGATCCACAGGTCGGCCGCGGCGAGAAGTTCCGCGGCCAGCGTCCGATTCTCCGTGGACACCGAGTCGATATCCGGACTGTCGAGCAGGGCGACGCCCTCGGGCACCGAATCGTTCGTGACGAGCCGAACCTCGTGATGGCCGCGGGCGTCGCCGTCGTGGACCCGTGCGAGGCCGGGCAGGATCTTCGGTGACGCAAACCAGTCAGTACTCGCGGCGTCGTGGATGAGCACGGGCGACGTGGTAGTGGGACGCAGCACACCGGGCCTCGTGACGTCGGCACCGACGATGCTGTTCACGAGCAACGACTTCCCAGAACCGGTCGAGCCGCCGACCACCACAAGCGCGGGAGCGTCCAGGTGATCGAGACGGGCGAGCACGTGATCGTCGAGCTGGCGGACCATCGCGTCCACCTCATGCGACGCCGCCGCAGCATCAAGTCCACCGTTGGGGCCTGGCGCGTCGAGACCGAAACGCAATGCATCCAACTCCGCCCTCAGCGAACGAGCCGTTGTGCTGAGTTCCCTCAGATGGTCGGGGGTCATGCTCACTGGACCGAAGACGCTACCCGCGGGCTTGAGCAAGTACGAGCAACGTCGTGGCCTCAAATTGGTCACCGTGACCCGGAATCGGCCCGATTTGAGGCCACGCAGACCGACTTGAGGCCACGACCTGCAAGCCTGGCCGCCGATTCGTGACGCGGGCACCGACGGTGCTAGCCAACGCATGTGTTCCTCGAAACTCCAGCGGTCCGATTGCACTTCGAACGACGCGGCGCAGGACCGAACGTCCTGTTCGTGAACGGCACCGGCAGCGACCTCCGCAATCTGCCGAATTGTTTCGAACTTCCTCTCGCCGACACGCTCAGTATGTGCGCATATGATCACCGCGGACTCGGCCAGTCAACGCCGACCGAACCGTCGCACCAGCAGACAATGGCCGAAATGGCGGCCGACGCAGTTGCGATCGTGGACGCACTCGACTGGGACCGGTTCCGAGTGGTTGGCGTGTCCTTCGGCGGCATGGTGGCGCAGGAGATCGCATTGCTCGCGGGTTCACGGGTCGAGCGGCTCGCACTCGTGTGCACGTCGGCGGGTGGAGCGGGCGGCTCGTCGTTTCCACTGCACGAGGTGTACACGTTGCCCCGAGCCGAAAGCATTGACGTGCGGGTGCGTATCAGCGATCTCCGAACAGCGACCGACCCACGGCGCGCCGCAGCCCTACGGACGTTCATGCTGGCGGCACCTTCCTCGTACCCGCCGACCGATGGGCTGCTGCGCCAACTCGAAGCGCGTCGACTCCACAACACGTGGGAGCGTCTCCCGTTTCTACGTGTACCGACGTTCGTCGCCGCGGGGCGTCATGACGGCATCGCGCCATTGGCGAACAGCGAGGCGCTCGCCCGGCAGATCCCTCGTGCCCGCCTCGGTGTGTTCAACGGCGGTCACGGATTCCTCTGGGAAGACCCCACCGCGTGGCCGATGATCCACACGTTCCTCACCGCTCCGGGCTACTGACGCCCGGCGTTCTTGCGATGGCGAAACTGTCATACCCCTTCCGGTACGGTGCTGCAGACCTTCCCCCGGTTCTCAAGCCCCCCTGAATTCCTGGAGGAACCATGTCTGCAACCGCCCCAACAAACTTGCCGTCCGTTGACGAATGGATGACCATGCGTGCCAAACTTGTCGCCGTGATCGGTGACACTCCCGCAACAACATTGCTCTCCGTACTGCCACAACCCGTGCAAGGTGGATTGGCATCAAACGGCCGCCTCGACCAGATGGAAACCCGCCTACACGGCGAAATCACCGAACTCCGGGCGGACACGCACACCGAGTTCGCCGACGTGCGCTCGGAGATCGCCGTTCTTCGCACCGAAATGCGAACCGGATTCGCCGATGTCCGCGCCCAATTCGCAGAAGTCCGCAGCGAATTCGCTGACGTTCGCGCAGAGATGCGCACGGGGTTTGCGGAGGTTCGCTCAGAGATCTCGAAGTCGGCGGCCGACACGCTGAAGTCCATGCGGGCCATGTTCCTGCAACTCATTGGCGTGATGGGCACGCTGGGTGGACTTGCGGTAGCCGGTGCGAAGTTGTTGTAGCGCCGTCACACCAGACAAGAATCGTCCGGTGACGACCAACGTCCAGGAACAGAAGGCACTGGCCGTCACGCCATCTGTGACCCCTCCAGGGTCAAGCGCGTCGAATGACGCTGCCCGACGAGTGAAGGACGCTGCGATCCATCTGGGAGCGTCCTTCACCGCACTCGCCGCCGAACTTGGAAGCACCGTAACCGTCGACGGTCCCCGCCTGCTCGCCGAGCGACAGCAACTCTCCGGGTGGGCGCTGCCGCTGCCTGGACGCAGCGTCGGCGGGGCCTCGCGGTTGCTGCGCACCGCCGACGGTTGGCTGTCGCTGACCCTCGCCCGACCGGAGGATGTCGAGTCGCTCCCCGCCCTCTTCGAATCGGACGCTGCTGCGTTCGAAGGGGACCCGTGGCCCGCCCTGGCTGCGGCCACAGCCCGACGTTCGGGGGTCGGCGTGCGGGACAGGGCCGCGCTTCTCGGAATGTCGTGCGCACTTCCGTACGAGCAAGGAACGACGAGTGTGCCCGCAGGCGTACGCGCCACCTCGTTCGGAACGTTGGTGCGCCGCCGACATGGGCCACCGGTCGTCGTGGACCTGTCTGCACTCTGGGCCGGTCCGCTCTGTGCACACCTCCTCGGCCACATCGGCGCGACCGTGGTCAAGGTCGAAGCAGCCGATCGGCTCGATGGCGCGCGCAAGGGGCCGACGGCGTTCTACGACCACCTGCACGCGGGACACCACTCCGTCGTCCTTGACGTGCACTCCGCCGACGGCCGCTTGTTCCTGCACCGGCTGTGCGAGACGGCCGACGTGGTGATCACGTCCGCTCGCCCACGGGCCATCGCCGGTCTCGGACTCGATCCGCTCACGTTGCTACCTGCGCAGAGCATTTCTGCTTGGGTGTCGATCACCGGTTTTGGACCGGAGCAACCTGACCGCATCGGGTTCGGCGATGACGCTGCGGTCGCCGGTGGGCTCCTCACCTGGAACGCCGGTCAGCCGAGCTATCTCGGCGACGCCATCGCGGACCCGTTGACCGGCTTAGCCGCAGCGGTCGCGGTACTACGTGCACTTACTACGCAGCAGACCACGCAAATTGAGGTCGGCCTCGCCGGGGTCGCCGCTGCCAATGCGGCCTCTACAGTCACCGACCCGGACGAACCAGACCGACCGGACGAACCATGCGGAACCGACGAACCAGACCGACCGGACGGTTCAAACGAACGCGACATGCCGGACCGGCCGAACGCACGACACAGCCTCGACGCCGATGAACCGCCCAGCCGGAACCCGAGCACTCCCGCAGCGCTACCGGGCACCCATACCGAACTCTGGTGGCGGCGATGCGCGAGCGTCTGACGATTCGCGGGGTCCGCATCGCCGAAATCGGCAACGATTCAGACGGACGCAACGCACCGGTCTCCGACGAGCCACACGACATCGTGATCGAATCCGGCACAATCGTGGCGATGCGCCCGGCACATGAGCGCGGCACGCGCTCCGCAAGCGACCACGAATCACTCGACGGCGAAGGGGCCACCGCCCTCGCCGGTCTGCACGACCACCACCTCCACGTGATGGCCCTCGCAGCAAGTCGGAACTCGCTCGACTGCGGACCCGAGGCAGTCACGACGCGAGTCAACTTCGAGGACCGCCTCCGCAGGGCGGCGACAGAGCGCGCCGCACACGAAACCGACCGCTGGGTCCGCGGCGTCGGCTACTTCGAATCGGTCGCTGGGCCGCTCAACCGCGACGTCCTCGACGCGATCTCGCCCGATGTGCCGGTTCGCATTCAACACCGCAGCGGCGTCGCCTGGTTCTGCAACTCGGCGGCACTACGCGCGCTTACTATCAGCGAAACACGGTCCGGAACAGAGCTAATGGGGATCGACCGTGACGAGCGCGGAAGCCCCACCGGCATCCTTTACCGGCTCGATCGATGGCTCTCGGACCGCGTCCCGAGACGTCCGATCGACCTCGCTCCGGTCGGCCGGGAACTGGCGTCGTACGGGGTCACCGCACTTACCGACGCCACGCCGACGCGCTCCGCCGACGAGTACGAGCCGATCCTCAGGGCGCACGCGAATACGACGCTGCCACAGCGTCTGCAGGTCATGACCGGATCTCCGAACGCGAGCCGCAATGGCCCCCTCTCCGCGGTGAAAGTTCTGCTCGACGAGGCCGACCCGCTGGACCTAGACGAGCTGTCGAACCTGATCGCGGCTGCGCATGACGCTGGGCTTCCCGTCGCCATTCACCTCACCGACCGCGGGGTGACGTGGCTCGCGCTCGCTGCGTGGGGCGACGTCGGTGCCCGCCCCGGAGATCGGATCGAACACGGTTCGGTGCTCGATACGGACGCGGTCGCAACAGTCGCGTCGCTCGGGCTGACCGTGGTTACGAACCCTGGCCTCGCTGCGATCCGCGGTGACGACCACGCTCGCGACACCGCGTCCGAGGACCGCGAGCACCTCTGGCGCTGCGGTTCGCTCATGGACGCGGGCATCACCGTGCGCGGTGGCACCGACGCTCCCTACGGTCCGGCCGATCCGTGGCGTTCGATCGCCGCTGCCATCGCTCGTAGGACGCCCACCGGCGCACACATCGGCACCGACCGCCCGCTGAATCCGCACGAGGCGCTGAGCCTGTTTGCCACCAACCCGCGACGACCACTCCGAGTCGGCGACCCGGCCGACCTCTGTCTGCTCGACGAACCCCTCGACGGCGTGTTCGCGCAGCTCGCAACGTCACCGGGGTTCAACCCGGTCCGAGCCACCGTCATCGCAGGTGCGGTTGTCCACGAGCGGGGTCGATCGCTAGGGCACGCAAGCGCAAGTACGGCGATGCACTAGAAGGACCCTGATGCACGAGACTGCCAACCCGTGAGCGCCGCAATCCGAATCAGCATCGACGAGTTCCGCCTGCTCGCCGCATCAGCACGGCTTGCCGACGACTGCGGGCCGCTCTTGGCGATCGACGACCTCGACCAGGCCGATCACGCGCACCATGCGGAGCTTCGCCGGCTCCTTGGTGCCGAACCGTGCATCGTGATCGGGCTCGACGTGATCGCGGCCACGGCCGACGAACGAGCGACCATCGAGGCCACCGTCGCTGCGGTGCCGAATGCATCGATCAGCGCTGCCGTCCTTCTGCGCAGCGCCACCGGCACGACCGACGAGCGCCTCGCCAAGGAGTCGTCGGTCTATTCACTCCTCCAGGCGGGACCGGAGTTCGCCGCGTGGCGAACCTCGTGGGCGGCCAGACCACCACGAGCAACCACCCGCGACACCGAGCCCGAACCGGCCGTCCGGAGCCATCGCGACGACACGACGCTCCACATCAGGCTCAACCGTCCGACCCACGGCAACGCGGTCAACCGGGCTCTCCGCGATGGCCTGTGCGAGGCCCTCGGCGTCCCCCTGCTCGACCGCGATGTCACCGTCACAATGACAGCGAACGGCCCGAACTTCTGCACCGGCGGCGACCTCGATGAGTTCGGAACGTTCCCCGACCCGTCGACCTCGCATCTCCTGCGGCTCCAGCGTTCCCCCGCCCGGATGCTGTCTCGCCTCTCGAATCGTCTGTGCACCTACGTTCACGGAACCTGTGCGGGATCAGGCATCGAATTCGCCGCGTTCAGCCACCGCGTGATCGCGCGGCCAGGAACCACATTCCTGCTCCCGGAACTCGCTCTCGGACTCGTGCCCGGTGCAGGCGGCACGGTGAGCATCGTCGACCGCATCGGTGCGCAGCGGACGCTGTGGATGCTGCTGACCGGTCACCGCATCGAAGCCTCAACAGCGTTGACCTGGGGCCTCATCGATGCCATCGAGACCGAAGGAATAACACCGTGAATCTCCAGACTCTGCCACTCGACGGACTCACCGTCATCGAGCTGTCGCGCACCTACGCTGCGGGCCTCGCCGGTCGGTATCTGCGCGGGTACGGGGCCGAGGTGACCCGCGTCGATCTCACCGGAACGTGGGCGGACGCGACCGCCGAACTCACCGCCGACGAATCGCTCTACCTGCACACCGGCAAGTCGACGCTCGACCTGCGAACCGACGGGTGGCGGAGGCTGCTCGACCAAGCCGACCTCGTGCTCAGCGACCTCCAGCCGCGCCATCTCGCCACGCTCGGTATCGGCAGAAATTGGTCCGCTCATCACGAGGGGCACCCGGCTCAGGTCATCGTGTCCGTCACCGCCTTCGGCCTCCACGGCCCCTACGCGGACTACGAGCACACGAATGCGACAGCGTTCGCGCTCGGCGGGATCATGGGGCTTACCGGCGACGCCGACCGCTCACCGCTCGTTACCGGCGGCAACCACGCCTATGCGCTCGCCGGCCTCAACGCGTTCGCCGCCGGTTCTGCGGCGATCCTCGGCCGGAGGCGCAACGGCGGCCGCGGCCAACTCGTCGAGATCTCCGGGCAGGAGTGCGCGTCGAGCATGCTCGAGTATTACGGGCCGATGACGTCGTATACGGGCCTGCCCGTCACTCGACTCGGCAACCACACCCGTGCAACGTGGGGCATCTTTCCGTGTGCCGACGGCTGGTGCGGCGTGTTCGCGTTGGAGCGCCAAGTGCCAGCGTTGTTCGCACTCCTCGACGATCCCGAGCTGGACGATCCCCGATTCCGCGATCCCTTGCAACGCGTCCTCCCGGAGAACGAGGAGGAACTCATCGTCAAGTTGTATGTGTACTTATCAGACAAGACGATGAATGAGCTGCGCGAGCTGAGCCTCCGGTCGCGCGTCCCGATCGGCGTCGCCGTGACACCCGCCGTGCTGCTCACGAACGTCGGACTGGACGGTCGCGGCGCGTTCGACAACATCGACGGTGTGCTCGCTCCGGGGCGTCCTTTCCCCGGCCTCGGGTGGCGCTCCCCCGGAGAACCAGCACCGAACCCACCGAACCAGACGGTCGTCAGTGAAAAGGCAACTCCGGGCGACAAATTTCGCGAAACACCGAAACTCCCCCTCGACGGCATCCGAGTCCTCGACCTCACGATGATGTGGGCTGGTCCGTACGCGACGCTGCGTCTGGCCGAGATGGGTGCCGACGTCATCAAGATCGAGTCGCCCTCGGCCTGGGACAACATCCGGACGCTCCTTCCGCAACCCGACGAGACCGAACCCTGGAACACGTCGTTCTACTTCAACGCCTACAACCGCGACAAGCGATCACTGACGCTCGACCTCGCGCAGCCAGCGGGCCGCGACCTCCTCCTGCGACTCGTTTCCCAGGCCGATATCCTGATCGAGAACTACCGCGCCGACGTGCTCGACAAGCTCGGCCTCGGTGTCCAAGCGCTCCATGCAGCAAACCCTGCGCTCGTCGTGATCAGCATGGCGGCGTTCGGCAAGCACGGCCCCGCCAGTGGCTACGTCGGCTTCGGTCCCGTCATCGAGCTGATGTCCGGGCTCGCATCGCTCAGCGGCTACGACAACGGCACCGGCGAGGGTACCGGTGAACCCTTCAAGACCGGCGTCTCCTACGGCGATCCCGTAGCGGGCAACGCGGCGGTCGCGGCGACTTGCCTCGCACTCTTTGCTCACGAGCGCACCGGCGAGGGCGTCCACATCGACCTCGCGCAGCAGGAGGTAGCCATGACGCTCATCGGCGAGGAGTTCGCAGCGGCAAATCGCGACGAGTCTCCGGAGCATCGGGGATGCCGGGACCGACGCTTCGTCCCGCAGGGCTGCTACCGCTGCTTCGGAACCGACCAGTGGATCGTTCTCTCCATCCGTACCGACCGCGAATGGGATGCGCTCTGCGCAACGGTGCCAGCACTCGCTGACCTCGCTGCACTCACCGATTCAGAAAGGCGCGTCCGCCACGACGAACTAGACAGCGCGCTTACGACCTGGCTCTCCATGATCGATCCGCAAGAAGCGATGACGCTGCTCCAGAGCATCGGCGTCCCCGCCGGCCGCGTGCTCGACACGACTTCGGTCCTCAACGACCCGAACCATGTGGAACAAGGCTTCTGGGTCGACATCCCGCACCCGATCATGCACCCCTACCGCCAGCAGAACGTCGTGTGGCACCTCACCAGTCCGCCCAACGCACCCCGTCGGCACGCACCGCTGTTCGGCGAACACAACGAGGAAATCCTACGCGGGATGCTCGGTCTCGACGACGCCGCTGTCGAAGCGCTCCGAGCCACGAACATCATTGCCGACGCGCCGGTCAACCCTGGCGTCGGCTGAAGCCACGTTTGAAGCCGATGCCCGTTCAGTCCCCGAGTTCGCTGCGGGCGAAGCGCACGATGTCGTCGAGCGTAAGAAGACTGCTCGCATCCTGCACCGACCGCAGACGCTCAGCGCCGACATGCGCCTGGAGCGCTGCCACAAGGGGCGCTTGCAGCCGATGGATGAGCGGCGGCTCGATCGAGCCGAGACGCTGCCGCGTCGCCATGACGTAGCCCCACAACGAGGCAGCAGCCTCCCACCGCTCCAGTCCGGCCAGGCTCTGCGCAGCCCATTCAACTGAATGAATCGCCTGAGTGACTCCGCCACTTCGGTGGGTGTATTCGAGCGCCAGCGAGGAATAGCGCGCCGCCTCGAGGTAGAAGCCGGCAGTGATCGACGCCGCGCAGGCGAGCATCAGACCCTGGGTGCTCGTGTAGAGCATCCGAGTTCGAGGAGGTCGGCAACAACGGCGGCCAAGGGCTCCGGCCCACCGACACCGCGCATCAGCCGGCATGCCTCGACGCCAACCCGTCCGTAGCGGATCGTGCTCGCGTCGATCGTGAGGCCATCGAGCACGGCGAGCTCGAATTGTGCGTGCGACATATCGAGGTGATCCATCGTGAAGTACGCACGGCCCAGTTCCAGGTGTGCCCATGACTGCCCAACGACGCACTCCTCGCGCTTCATGATGTCGAGGCCCTCCTGGAACGGGCTCGATGTGTCTCGAGGGCGCCTTGAACACCGTTGATGAGCCCGGCGCGAAGCAGGCTCCACCCGAGCGCGAGCGGATCGTCGAGCTCGCGACAAAGCTTCACCGAACGGCGGTTATGCCTGCGGGCGGTTTCGAAATCGCCCCGGAGACTCGCCAAGAATCCGGCAGCATCAAGTGGCCGCGCTTCGAGCAGCGTGCCGGTCGTGCACCCCTCCGACAACGCGGTTTCGAGCCACGCTCGGCCTTCGGGGATTCGTCCTGATTCCAGCATGTAACGCCACAACGTGTAGGCCAGGAGCAATCCTTCGTCGCTCGAAGCACGACCGCGTTCGTGAGCACGGAAGGCGGCTCGAAGGTTCGGGGCCTCCTTCGCGAGGACCCGCGTCCCACCAATGTGTTCGATGGGTGCGGCAGACTGAGCAAGCGCCAGCGCCCAGTCGAAATGACGACGTTCGGCCACGGCAGCCTCACCTGACGTGTCAAGTCGACGCGCCGCGAACTGTCGGACGACTTCGAGAAGATTGAACCTCACGGGCTCGCTCGTCGACGCGTTGACGAGCGAACGGTCCACGAGCGCTTCGACGCAGTCCATCACCTCGTACTCGTCGACGTCGCCGAAGCCGCAGACGCACTCGGCGGCCTCAAGCGTAAAGCCACCTGCGAACACCGACAGCCGACGTAGCACGGCCTGTTCGCGTTCGCTGAGCAGATCATGACTCCACTCCAGCGTGGCCGTGATGGTCTGGTGCCGTCGGTCGGCCGTGCGGTCGCCGCCCGTGAGCAACTTCAGTGCATCGCCGAGCCGCTCGTCGATCTGCTGCGCTGACAGCATGCGCACACGCGCGGCGGCGAGTTCGATGGCAAGAGGCAGCCCATCAACGCGTCGACAGATCGACGCGACGGCACCAGCGTTCTGGTCGGTCACCGCGAAACCCAGCTGCACGGCGGCCGCCCGATCGGCAAACAGTTCGCCCGCCGCGGTCGCGAGGACGTTGGAAGCGAGAGCGTCTTCTGCGGGAGGGCCAACGGGGCGACGGCGTGGACGCGTTCACCCGCGATGCGCAGGACTTCCCGGCTGGTCGTAAGGACACGAACGTTCTGGCAGCGCTGCAGCAGTGCCGCGACACATTCGGCGGCCGACTGAACGACGTGTTCGCAGCTGTCGAGCACGATGAGCACATCCGAGGTGCCGATGGCCTTCGTCAGTTGCACGAGGACGCCCTCCTGGTCGCCTTCGCCGAGTCCGGCGAGCCGCTCGCCATGACCGACGGCCTTTGCGATAGCACGTGCGACGAACGATGGCCCGACACGGTGAGATCGACGAGCCAGGTCCCGGCTGGGTGCTCGGGCAGCAGCTCCGCAGCTGCTTGCAGGGCGAGTCGTGTCTTGCCGCACCCACCGATCCCGCTGAGCGTCACGAGCCGATTCGACCGAAGCAGCCCGACCACCGTCCGAATGTCGCTCTCCCGTCCGACAATGTTGGTCGTCTGGTTCGGAAGGTTGTGCCTATAGGCGTCCAGCACACGAAGAGCACCGAACGTGCGGGGCCCTTCAGTACCGCTCACCTGATAGATGCGTTCGACGCCACTCAGGTCGCGGAGGTTGTGCTCGCCAAAGTCGACGAGCTCGATGCCTGTCGGCGGCCGGCTCCCGAGGGCAGCGACCGTGAGCGCACTGCAGAGCGTCTGCCCTCCATGCCCGGCGGCCATGATGCGGGCCGCTCGGTTGAGTGTCGGCCCGAAATGGTCGCCATCCACACAGAGTGCCGAGCCGCAGTGAAGTCCCACCCGCGCCCGCAGCGGTTCGGCGAGCGGCCACGTCTCATCGCTGAGCACGCGCTGTGCCCCAACCGCGGATCGGATCGCGGCTGCGACATCGCCGAAGACAGCACACATTCCATCGCCCGTATGTTTGAAGATGGTCCCACCGGCTGCCTCGACGACGCCTCGAACAAGTGCGTCGTGGCGTTCCAGTGCAACGGCCATGGGCTGCGGCTCATGTTCCCAACGGCGCGTCGAACCCTCGATATCCGTGAACAGAATCGACCGACGGCGAGCGCTTGATGGCGTTGGGTGCCCGAATGGACGCCGACGGCCTCGTTCATTACGCACTCGAAAAGCTCCTCGCCGAGGCCCCGAGACCCGCGATTGTTCACGACGGTTCGAAAACGTCGTAGGCTCCGTGGTCGAGTGCCTCACAAGGAGGCATTCAACGAAGAGAAGAGTCACGTTGACTACAGGTACTATCAAGTTTTTCAACGCAGAGAAGGGCTTCGGCTTTATCTCTCGCGAGGGTGGGAACGACGTGTTCGTCCACTACTCCAACATCCAGGGAACGGGCTACCGCTCCCTCGACGAGGGCCAGAAAGTCGAATTCGACGTGGCCCCCGGACGTAAGGGCGAAGAAGCGCAGAACGTTCGCGTCATCTGACGCGGCGCGGAACTCGTTCCGCACCACCAAATCGTGAAGGAGCCGCCGGTTCGCCGGCGGCTCCTTCGCGTCCGGGTAGCGTTCGGACACGCAGAGTGAATCAGCGTTGAAGTGCGGGCGTCGCGCCGTCGATGATCGCTTCAGCCCGGCGACGCACCGACCCGTACGACTCCTCACCGTGCGGGAGAATCCAGAACCGGTCGGCCTTGATGGCATCCACGATGATTGCGGCGACGTCGTCGACCTCTCGACCCGCCTCGACGCCCGCGCCGAGCAGGCTAATGAACTTGCTGCCGGCGTCACCGGTCCATGCCGTGTCGAGTCCCTCCGGACGGTTCCGGTCCGCCTCGTGGATGCGTGTCCGCACGAAACCTGGGCAGAGAACCGACACTCCAACCGCGACATTGTCAAGCCGCGCCTCGTGCCACATCGCCTCCGAGAGAGCGACCACGCCGAATTTCGACACGAAATACGGTGCCATCAGCGGTCCGGACGCGAGCCCAGCCATCGACGCCGTGTTCACGATGTGCCCCGGTACCCCCTGTGACTTGAGGATCGGCAGGAAGACCCGGCTGCCGTGGATGACACCCCAGAGGTTCACGTCCATGACCCATCGCCATGCCTCCTCACTTTGGTCTTCCACCCGGCCAGTCGTGACGACGCCGGCGTTGTTGAACACCACGTGCACTTCGCCAAATCTTGCGAGCGATGCCTGCGCTGCCGCTGCGACCTCGTCGTGACGTCGGACGTCGCAACGCACGGCGAGCACGGGGTACCCGGCATAGATGAGATCGGCCTCGGCGTTGGCGAGGGCGGCCTCCTCGACGTCGGCGATCACGAGGTTCATGCCCTCGCTCCCGAGTCTGCGTGCGGTGGCCAATCCGATACCTGATGCGCCACCGGTGATGAAGGCCGTGCGGCTACGTAGTTCGTCCATTCCCGAGGTTCACACAGACACGGCGATGGCCACAACCGGGCCGATGCTTCAGCCGGCGGACACGGTCAGGGTCCCGATCATTCCCGCGCCGACGTGGCCGGAAATGGGGCACTCCACCGTGTAGGTGCCCGCGGCCAGCACCCCAACGTCCCACGTGACCGATTCGCCGGGCGCAACGTCGGGGCTCTTGCCAGCACCCTCGACGCTCATGTTGTGCGTTACTGCGCCCGTGTTCTTGATGTGGAACGTCACCGGACCCGCCGTTGCCGAGAGGGCCTGCGGCACGAAAGCGAACTCCTTGACGGTAACGGCCACGACCACTCTGGCCGCCGACGTCGCCGGAGCAATACCACCCCCGTGGTCCGCGCTCGCAATGGCAATCGCCACGATCGAGAACACCAACGCAAGCAGCGCCATCCCCGCTGCCACGATCGACAGTCCATCTCCACGCTGACGCGCCATCTGCTCCTCCACACAACCTCCGGCCGAAATCGAAGCACACATGCTGCCCGAAATCACCTTCCGCCAGGCGCATAGGGCGAACTCGTGCGAGCTCGAGCCGCCAGTCAGGCACTGCGAGCGGCAAGCTCGCGCGGTGCCTGACCGGCACGTCCGTTACTGGGTCGCCGCGCCGGTCATGATCGCGACGGCATCGGACATCGAGTGCGACTTCGGTGTCACCACGGTGGCTCGGCGACCGAGACGCTGAATGTGTATCCGGTCTGCGACCTCAAACACGTGCGGCATATTGTGGCTGATGAGGATGATCGGGAGGCCCTTGTCACGCAGGTCACGAATCATTTGGAGCACCTGGCCGCTCTCCTTGACGCCCAGCGCTGCGGTCGGTTCGTCGAGGATGATCAGCTTGCTTCCGAATGCGGCGGCCCTGGCGACGGCGACGGCCTGGCGCTGACCACCCGAGAGCGTCTCAACCGTCTGAGTGATGTCTTGCAACGTTCCGATGCCGAGATCGTCGAGCGCCTTTTTCGAATCGCGTCGCATGCCGTTCTTGTCGAGCATGCGCAGCACCGTTCCCAACGGGCCGGTACGGCGGCGCTCTCGACCGAGGAACATATTCGCGGAGATATCGAGCGCCGGAGCGACGGCAAGCGTTTGATAAACGGTTTCGATGCCGGCGGCCCGCGCATCTTGGGGACGCTTAAATGACACTTCGACACCGTCGAGCTGGATCTTCCCTTCGTCTGGAATCATCGCACCCGAGAGACATTTGATGAGCGACGACTTTCCGGCACCGTTGTCACCAATGACGGCGAGAATCTCGCCCGGATACAGCTCAATATCCGAGCCATTGAGCGCGGTCACTCGACCAAAGCGCTTCACCAGGCCTTGCGCCGCGAGAATTGGCGTTGCTACGGGGGCAAAGGGGGCCACGTTGGTGCTCACTTTGCGACCTTTCGGATCCACTGGTCAAGACCGACCGCAACGAGAATGAGCGAGCCAATCGCGAACGTTTGATAGTAAGCGTTGACACCGGACAGGGTGAGACCGAGGCGAAACACCGACACGACGAGTGCTCCGATCAGGGTGCCCGATAATCGACCGCGGCCGCCGAAGAGGCTGGTACCGCCGATCACGACCGCCGTAATCGTTTCAAGATTGACGTCGACCGCCGCATTGCTGCTCGCCGAAAGTGACCTTCCGAGCTGTATCCATGCGCCGAATGCGTACAGAGCCCCGGCGACCATATACACACTCAGGAGGACCCGGTTCACGTCGATACCGGCCAGGCGGGCCGCTTCCACATCATCGCCAGTCGCATAGACGTGTGAACCCCAGGCGGTATTCGAGAGAATGTACGTAAAGATCAGGTACATCAAGAACACGAGCACGACCCCGACGGTGATAGTGAAACCGGTCCTGCGCGAGCCGAACGTGATCTCCTTGCCCGTCCAGAGGAGTAGCCCGTCGTAGGCCCGCGTTGCCGGATCGTCGCCAAGATCTGTCTTCGGGAGAGTGCGGGCCTTGGAGTACACGAGCGCGAGCGATTGGAATATGTAGAAGGTCCCGAGCGTCGTGATGAACGGGGGAAGGCCGATCCTCGTGACGAGTAGACCGTGGAACGCGCCGAGGGCCAGACCCACGCCGAGCCCGATCAGCAATGCTAGGAACGAGGGGACGCCCCATTCCGAGAACACCTTCGCGACCACGAGATGGGTGAGGACCATTCCGGTACCGACGGCCAGGTCGACTCCGGCGGTCAGCACGATCAGCGTCTGTCCGATCGCGAGCGCTGCCATCACCGCCGTCTGCTGAAAGATGATCCCGATCGTCGGGGCTTTGGCGAATTTTCCGTCGCTGAAGAACGTGAAAACGATCGATGCGGTCAGAAGCACCATGGCAGGGCTGATCGTCGGATAGCGGTGCAGCAGGCGCTGAACTGCCGCCATGGCCCCACCACGGTGGGTGAAAGCGTTCGAAGTATCGGTGACCGCCGGTGTGGCTTCCATGACATTCCCCCTGGGACGAAATCTGACTAGTACACGCTTGCGGGAGTTCCACGCAAGTCAATCCGCTTCGGCGTGCGCCACGGCGCAAGCCTCGATGGATCTTGGACACACGTGGAACTCCCGAAACCAAGCATTAGGACGCGGGCAACTCGGGAAGACGCGGGCAACTCGGGAGACAACTCAGGGGTGGCCGCAGCCACCCCTGAATCTGTCAGAACGATGGCACGCGCGCAAGGCGCTCATGCCGAATGAAGTGTGGGATCAGCCCCAGCAGATCTTCTGGCCGTCGGCCACCGAGATGCTGGTAACGCCGGCGACTGGCTTGTCAGTCACGAGTGCGACACCCGTGTTGAAGAAGTCGAGGCCAGGCGTGACGGCCGGCTTCGGCTTGCCGTTGGCAAGGTCGACGATTGCCTGCATGCCCTTGGCAGCCATCTGCCCCGGGTACTGCTGAGCGGTTGCACCTATGACGCCGGAAGCGACGAGCTCAAGGCCCGGCTTGCAGCCACCATCGACGGATACCACGATGAGGTCCTTGTCCTTGCCAGCAGCCTTCATCACGTCGTACGCGCCCTGTGCCGCAGGCTCGTTGATCGTATAGATGACGTTGACATCGGGGTTCTTGGCGAGGCAGGTCTCCATGGCAGTCTTGCCACCATCGACGTTGCCGTTCGTGGGCTCGTGGCACACGATCTCGTAGTCGCCACCAGCGGCGTACTTGCCCGTTGCGGGCTCCTTGCCGTTGGCCGACTTGTCCTCGGCGGCGACGATGCCCATGCCGTTGAGGAAGCCCTGGTCGCGGCCGGTGTCAACCGACACGACCTTGTCGGTGAAGAGGTCGAGCATCGCAATCACGGCCTTCTTGCCGGCGAGCGTGCCGTTGGCCCACTGGCCGATGAGCTGACCGGCCTCGTAGTTGTTGGTGGCAAAGGTGATGTCAACCGACGTTGCCGGGTTCGGCGGCGTGTCGAGAGCGATCACGAGCAGGCCGGCAGCGCGGGCCTTGTCGAGGGCCGGAACCACGTCGTCGGTGCTGGGCGTGATCAGAATGCCCTTGTCACCGTTGGCAACCGCTGCCTCGATGGCGGCGATCTGCGTGGCGCTGTCGCCGTCTTCCTTGCCAGCGGCGGTCGTCAACTTGACGTTGAGCTCCTTGGCCTTGGCCTCTGCATCCTTCTGCATGGAAACGAAGAACGGGTTCGACAGGGTCTTCAGAATCAGCGAAACGCCAACCTGTTCGCCCGCTGCGGGTGCGGCGGCTTCGGTGGCTGCAGCCTCGGTGGCGGCTGCTTCGGTCTCTACTGCAGCTGCTTCGGTCTCTACTGCTGCAGCTTCCGTTTCGGCAGCCACAGCCTCGGTCTCAACGGCTGCTTCGGTGTTGTCACCGTCGCTGCTGCAGGCACTGAATGCGAGTGCGGCGGTGGTCAAGAGTACGGCGAACGCAGTCTTGCGTGATGCTCTCATGGTTTCTCCCCTCAGAGTGGTTTGGAGCCCGAGTTGGTCTCGGGTCGTCCGTGTCTCAGCGCTTCGATAACGTGGGACAGCGAAAGTGTATAGAAGTGCGTTCCGCGACACAACTCCATCTGTGAGAATGACGAACATCCAGCCTCTCTCGGCCCAGGGGAACTCCCTAGGCCTCTCCCCCGAAGCGAGCAAACTTTCTTGAGGAATCAGGGCCACTCGACGCCGAACGGTCGCAGGGCAATGGGTTCTGCCGGTCTGCGAGCCGAACCTGGGGCGACCGCCGCCGATAGACAACGTAAGCCAACCATGGTTGATGTCGCCGATCAGGCGGGCGTGGCGCTGAAAACGGTTTCACGGGTGGTCAACCGAGAGCCCGGCGTGAGTCAAAACATGGCGAAGCGGGTCAACGACGCGATCACCGCGCTCGGCTATCGCCATAATTCCGGCGCAAGCAGCCTTCGCCGCATCGGCCAGGCAACCGCATCGATCGGGCTGGTGCTCGAAGACGTTTCCAACCCGTTCTCCTCAGCCCTCCACCGGGCGATTGAAGACGTTGCCCGAGACCGCGGCTACCTGCTGCTCGCCGGTTCATCGGACGAGGACCAAGCCTTGGAGCGAGAACTCGTCGACATTTTCTGCATGCGGCGAGTCGATGGCCTGATCGTGGTCCCATCAGGCGATGATCACGAGTACCTCCTGCGGGAAATTCGGAGCGGAACCCCCGTCGTGCTCGTCGACCGCCAATCGAAGTCCCTTCCGATGGTCGACACCGTGCTGTCGGACAACTTCCAAGGGGCAGCGTCCGGCACTCGACATCTCATCGAGCACGGCCACCGGCGACTCGCGTTTCTGGGCGATTCGCTGACGATCGAAACCGCCCGAGCCCGACTCGCCGGGTTCAAATCAGCGTTGAGCACCGTCGACGGCTGCGAGGACCCTCTGATCGTCACGGGCCTTCGAACCATTGAACAGGCCGACGCCGCCCTCGGGGAAATTTTGAGCCGCAACGCTCCGCCGACCGCAGTATTCGCAAGTCAGAACCTCAACACGATCGGTGCGCTACGCGCGCTTCGCCGTGTTCAGCTGCACGAAAAGGTCGCGCTCGTCGGCTTCGATGATGTGCCCATGGCCGACCTTCTCGTCCCCGGCCTCACGGTGGTCGCGCAAGACCCGGTCGCGCTCGGACGCCGCGCTGCTGACCTTGTACTGCGCCGAATCGCCGGCGACGCGGGCGCTGCAGAGCGGATCACGCTGCAGACCACGCTGATCGCTCGCGGGTCCGGCGAGATCCGTCCCCCCTCCTGACCGGACCTCTCCGCTCAGATCCGTTGACAGATTCACTCCCCATTGGCAGTCCGTACGCAATGCAGATCTGCCATCGGGATACGCGACGCGCTCCAGTTGGACCGCGAATGACACGATGAAGGACCTATGGCCACGGTCGACGCCACGCTGCACGATGCCCTGCCACTGCGGCGTCCGAGCCTCAAATTCGCCGACCGGGCCGGGTCATGGACACCCGCCGCTCCCGAGCTGAGTGCCGTTGCCAACGCCGTCTCGCTCGCCATGCCGTACGTGGAGCCGTTCGTGGTGGCAGGCGTCCGATCGGTGCTTGGCGACCTCGACCAGGAGTTGGCTGATCGGGCCCGCGCCTATGCCGCCCAGGAGGCCGCCCACCACTCGCTGCACAGGCGTTTCAACGAGTCTTTGCGTGCATGGGGGCGCGGACTCGCACCGATCGAACGGGGACTCGCGGCGTTCTACGGCCGACTCGGACGCTGCACTCCCCCATTTCGCGTTGCCTACGCGGCGGCGTTCGAGTCGGTCGCGTTCGCGGCAGCGCGGTGGGTCGACCCACGCGTCGACCGCCTGTTCCTCGGTGCCGATCGCGAGCCGACGCACCTTTTTCTGTGGCACCTCGCAGAGGAGGCGGAGCACAAAGGCGTGGCACACGACGTGATGCGTTCACTCGGCGTGAAACGTCGAACTCACCTCGCTGCGCTGCTCCTGTCGCTGTTCGCCCTCGCGTTCTTCACGTTCGCCGGCACCGTAGTGTTCCTCGTGCACCAGCGTCGACTCTGGAATCCGTGGTCCTGGGTTCGCATCATCGTGTGGACGTTCAGCTTCCTCTTCGTCGCCCTCCCGATGTGTGCGATGTCGCTTTCACGGGACCACCATCCCGACCAGTTGAGCGACCCAACCTCGCTGCGCTGGTGGCTCGCGCGCTACGACGCAGCCACCGGGATGCTGCCCGACTGGGACGCGGTCGACTGAGTCGATCGACCGGTCCCCGTGCGGTGAATTTCGGGCGCCAGCGCCAGGACGCGTCAGGCTGGTTTGGAGTCCGTCGTGAGCTTGGTCGTGGTGACGGCGGCCTTGGTTGTCGTTGGGGCGGTGGCAGGTGCCTTTGAGTCAGTTGGGACCTTTGAGTCGGTTGGGACCTTCGAATCGGTCGGCGGCTTGGAATCCGACGGTGCCTTCGAGTCCGTCGTCGTGGACGCCTTCTTCTTCGTCGTGGACGGCGCGACCTTGACGGTGCGACACACCCGCTTGCCCTTGGTCACCTTGCAGACCACTTTCGTTTTCGCCTTCGCTTTCGTTACGGCCGAGGATGGCGTCGCTACTCCAGACGCAACGGCGATTGAGAGTCCGAGAACGGCTAAGCCGCGAATCGAGTGGCGGGCAAGACGGTGAAGTGGGCTGTTCATGCAACGACCTTCCCGTGTGGCGTCGGCCCCGCCGGTCCGACGTTCTTCGTTCGCTCACAGTTTCTCAGTGGCTCCACAGACCGTCCACAGGAACGCTCTCCCGCGAGCCCTCTGGACACGGGAGACTCGCGTCGGTGAAAGCGCCATCCGAGGTCTTTGGCGCGTCATCGCCGCCGCGGGCAGGGCGCAACCGTTGGGTGCTTCCGTTCGTCTTCGCAGTCGCGGTTGCCATCATCGGCGTGGCCGTTGTGTGGGGCCGGTGCCTCGAACGACGCGAGCCCAGAATCAAGCTCGGGGCCGCCCCCTTCGTCGGACGCTGGCAGGTGCACATTTCGATCGGGATCATCCCAGCGATTGTCGTGGCCGTTGCAGTGGTTGCGTTTGCCGCACGTGCCACCGCTCGGCTGTCCGATCGCCGTCTCGTGTTGCTGGGCGCCGCTGTTTCAACACTGTTCACCTTTTCGCTGGCGGCGTCCGATGGCTTCGCGAGAGTGCTCGCACCGGTTGTAGATCCGACGGAGTACTGGGCGAATCTCGCGACACTCCCGAAGGTCACGGACCTGCTGTTCTTGCACTCGACCGAAGCGTTCCTCGTCGACCGATCGGTGCATATGAAGGGACATCCGCCGGGCTTCATTGTGCTCCTCAAGGGTCTTGCGGCCATCGGTCTCGGGGCACCCTGGGTGACTGGAGCGCTGTCGTTCATCGGCGTTGCATTGCTCGTAGTGGCGGTCGCGCTCACCATTCGCTCGCTGTGCGGATCTCCGGCCATGCGACGCAGCATCGCGTTCTTGACCATCGCTCCGTTTGCCGTCTGGATGGGCACATCGGCCGACGCTTTGTTTGCGGCGACCGGTGCGTGGGGCGTCGCCTGCTCTGCGCTGGGCATCCGCAGCGATCGTTCGCATTCGCGCATGTTGCTCGGAACCGCCTCCGGCCTTCTCCTGAGTGCGACGCTGTTCTTCACGTACGGTGCTGCGACCCTGCTACCGCTCGCAGCGGCCGTCGTATGGACCGGCGTCGGCGCGCGATGGCGGGCCCTCGTCGAGTTCGCCGCGCCAGCGCTGACCGCAGCGGCCGCCGTCACGCTCTTGTACCGGCACTACGGCTTCTGGTGGTTCGACGGACTCCGGCTGACGAACAAGTTCTATTGGATCGGCTCCGCGTACTTTCGTACGTGGACATACTTTCTGCTCGGCAACGTCGCCGTACTCCTGATCGCGATCGGCCCCGCTGTGCTAGCCGGGATCGTGAGGCTCCGGGACCGGCGGGTCTGGGTGATTGTCGGCGCAGCCTTGGCCTGCGTGACGGTTGCCGAGCTGTCGCAGTACTCCAAGGGCGAAGTCGAGCGCATCTGGCTGCTGTTCATGCCCTGGCTGGTTCCAGCAGCGTCGTCGCTTGGGGTCACGAGCGGATCTGCAACTCGGCGGACCGGAGTGAACTGGTGGTTGGCCGCACAATCAGTCGTTGCCATCGCCCTGCAGATGACACTCCAATCGAAGTGGTAGCCCAGCGAAACTCACCCAACCCGGTGGCTGCGCGCACCCCAACTCCGCGGTACATCCGGTGCGTCCGCGGTACGTTCGGACGCGCAATGTGCACCGCAAACGGCCCGGTTGTACCGCGACCTGTTCTCGGCGGACTCCGACGCCGCACAACCAAATTCGCGGTACATCCGGTGCGTCCGCGGTCCCTTCGGACGCGCATTGTGCACCGCAAACGGACCGGTTGCACCGCGACCTGTTCTGGATTGACCGCGTCTGGACTCGATTGCTCGTGGGCGCACGCGGTACGGTCCTTCGTCGCCCACCCGTGAGCCCGTTCGGACGACGCCGTCGAGCAAGGAAGCGTGCATATGAAATTTTCCGTCTGGCCATCGTTCGCTCGCCCATGGGCCGAGGTCGCCGAGTTCGCCCGCAACATCGAGGCGCAGGGCTGGCACGGCCTCTGGTACGCCGATCACTACATGAGCGACCGCTCCGACAGTGCGCCGTCCGATGAGCCCGCCCTCGAATGCTGGGCGGGCCTGGCGGGCATGGCTGCGATCACGTCGCGCCTGCGCCTCGGCACGCTCGTGTCGCCAACGACGATGCACCACCCGGCCCTCTTGGCGAAGCGCGCTGCGACCGTCGATCAGATGTCGAATGGACGCGTCATCCTCGGCATGGGCGCGGGCTGGCAGGTCAATGAGCACAAGGCATATGGAGTGGACTTGTTCGGTGCGAAGGACCGAGTTGACCGGTTTGAGGAGGCGATCACCGTTGTCTCGTCGCTCCTCTCGCAGTCGCGCACAACTTTCGATGGCAAGCATTTCCAGATCACCGACGCTCCGTGTGAGCCGAAACCCGTGCAGTCGACGCTGCCCATACTGGTCGGCACGTCTGGTCCGCGGATGAGCCGCATCGTGGCCCGCACCGCTCAGGAGTGGAACGTGTGGGGAACCCCCGAGACGGTGGCCACCGCCAGCGTCGTGATGAATCGAGCGTGTGAGTCGGAGGGACGCGACCCGGGCACGCTCCGGCGCAGCACCCAAGCGCTCGTGTTCATCGTCGACGATGCGGACGTCGCGGCGAAGATCCGTTCAGGTGCGCCAGCCGATCGGGCGCTGGTCGGTTCGCCGACCGAATTGGCGGACCGGATCAGCGAGTACGCAGCGTCCGGCATCGACGAGTTCATCCTCCCCGACTTCACCCTCGGGAAAGACGCCGCGCAGCGACGCGAGTCCTACGACCGCTTCTGGACCGAGGTGGTGCCCAACGTCGGCTGACCGATCTGCGGAGCGCCGCTGACCGACCTCACCGCGGTGCATGGTGTGGCCTCGCTCGCCGCGAAATACCACTTAAACCGCGTCCTATTGCCACCGGAGGTACCGCGACGAACGGCGACACGAGCGATCTGCGCTGTGCCCGTGGTCAGCCGACGTGCTGTGCCGGGTCGGTTCCGGGCGGGAGTTCGAGCGAGCCGTCCGGACGCCGCGCGAATCGGCCGGCGACGTGGCCATGCGTGGGAGCGTCGTCGGGCCAGGGCCAGCCGCCGAAACCCGTGCGCTGGTAGTCGCGGAACGCCTGCTCGATGCCTGCCCGATCGTTGAGCACGAACGGTCCGTACTGCGCAACGGGCTCGCCGATCGGACGCCCCTGGAGCACGAGGAACGTCAGTTCGCCGTTCGCGGCAGTCACTTTCAACGGCGTTGAAACGTCGAGCACGGCACCGGAGCCATGCGGCACGAGCGCCGTCCCGACCATGAGATCGCCGCCCTCGAACACGTAGACCGCTCGATTCGTGCCATCGGCAGCGAGGGGCAGTGTCCAGGACGCGCCTGCGTCGAGCGCAACACGCCAGATCGCAACGTCGCTTCCGGGTTGCGACGCCCACGAGTCGGGCGGCGGACTCGGCGGCATGTGGTCGGCAATCGAACCGGCCACAACCGTGATCTGCGCGCGCCGACCAGCGTCGTCGAGTTCTTCGAAGACCGGAATTTCCTCGGCCCACAGCATTGCAAAGTACGGCTCGGCCATCTTGTGAGAGCGAGGCAGGTTCAACCAGATCTGGAACAGCTCGGCCGGGTTGCCCTCATCCTCGCGCAAGAGCGGGAACATCTCGGCGTGCACGATGCCAGCACCGGCGGTGAGCCACTGCACGTCACCCGCGCCGTAACGCGCCGCAGCGTGGAGCGAGTCGGAATGGTCGATGTAGCCGCGTCGAACGAAGGTGACCGTCTCAAATCCACGGTGGGGGTGCTGCGGGAAGCCGGGCACCGTCGAGCCGTGGTACATGCTCCAGCCGTCACGTCCGGAGAAGTCACTGCCGATCTGGCGTCCGGCGAGCGACGCCCGTGGCGCGAGCGATCCGTCGCCCTCCGGGTAGTCGTCGTTGTGGTGCACGCAGAACAGGAACGGGTCGAACGTCTTCCACGGAGGCGACCCGAGCTCGAACGTTTGCAGCACCGGCGAGGTTTCGGTGGTTTCCATATCTTCGAAGCTACCGCCGCGGTCGGACAACTGGTTCCGCGCCTGCAACGAGAGCGACCGTGCTCCCGACGCGGATAGGCACTCGACGCGAGCGTCAAGTTAGATTCTGCTCCTGATGGAACTCGGATTCTCAACGATGAACACGCCGGAGGAAGTCCGCCCCGACGTCCTCGCCCGCGCCCTCGAAGATCGCGGCTACACGTCGCTCTTCATCGGTGAACACTCACACATCCCCACCTCCCGCACGACGCCGTACCCAGCCGGCGGTGCGATGCCGGATCAGTACAAACGGATGATGGATCCCCTTGTCAGCCTCACGATGGCCGCGAGCGCAACCGAGCGCCTGCAGCTCGGCCTCGGCGTGTGTCTCGTGCTCGAACACGACGTGCTGGATCTTGCGAAGTCGGTCGCCACCCTCGACGTGCTCTCCGGCGGACGGGTGCTGTTCGGCGTGGGCGTCGGATGGAATGTCGAGGAACTTGCGAATCATCGACCGGACATCGCCTGGAGTCAACGGTACCGGGCCACCGAGGAATGCATCGCCGCACTGCGCAGCTGCTGGACCGACGACCAGAGCGAATTCCACGGCGACTTCTTCAATTTCGATCCGGTCTGGTCGTTTCCGAAACCGGCGCAGCGCCCGCACCCACCCGTCCTGCTTGGCGCCGCAGGCCGGATCGGTCTCGCTCACACCCTGCGCTGGGCCGACGAGTGGATGCCCATCGACGTTGCGCTCGGCAACGTCGCCAAGGCCGTGGCTCGCTTCCGTTCGCAGGCCGCCGAGATCGGCCGCGACATCCCGGTCTCGCTCGTGACGTTCGGCGACCCATCGGAGGCGACGCTGCACGAGTACCGCGAACTCGGCATCATCCGCACGGTCGTCGGCGCGTCGCGCACCGGCTGGGACGACCCATCCACGACGCTGCCCTTCATCGATCGCTACGCCGCGTTGATCCCCGCCCTCGCGTGACGGGGTCCAACAAACCGGCCGTGCGCAGCGTCCTGTTCCTCTGCACAGGGAACGCGGCCAGGTCCGTGATGGCCGAGGTCGCACTCTCGCACCGGCGACCCGATCTCCAGGTCGCGTCCGCCGGGACGCTGGTGCTCGAAGGTCTCCCGATCAGCTGGCGAACCCGCGCCGCGTTCGATGACGTTGGGCTGCCGCATCCGCGCCACCTGAGCCTGCAGGCCCGAACAAATCATCTGCGCGCTTCCGATCTCGTGATCGGACTCGCGCCGGAACACGTCCGCTGGGTCCGGCGCGAACACCCCGAGGTCGCGGCCCGCACCGGCTCGCTCGTCCGCCTCGCACGCGACCTAGCGCCCCGAGACGCCGGGCCGCAGAACCTCGCGACGCTCGACCTCGCCAACGTCGAACTCACAGCATGGGAAGAGGTCGTCGACCCCGGAGGCGGCGACGTCGAGGACTTCGTGGCCTGCGCCCGCGAGATCGTGACGCTTATCGACGCCCTCGCCGAACGTCTCTGACCGCGTCTTCGCACGACGTAACCGTGCGCCGCATAGCGCTACACGGACCAACCCGCGGTCAGGTCTTCGGACGCAACGCTGCGAGTTGCGCCGGATCGAGATACTCGTCCAACCGCGCGATCAGGCCATCCGCGTCGAGCGTGACAACGACACACGAGTGAGCGCGGATCTGACCCCCCGGCGCGATCCCCGTGAGGATCGTCTGCGAGACCCAGCCGTTCGGCGTCGGCAGAAGCGCGACGTCCTCCCAGGCAAGGCCCGTGACCGTGCGATGCAGCCAGCCAATCGTCTTCACGGTCGTGGCCGTGTCGACGACAGCACCATCGAAGTTGTGCCAGATCTCAGCACCGGGAGCGCTCATGGCGGCAACGGTGTCGGCGTCGTTCGATCGGGTCGCGATCGCATAACGCTCCGCGATCGCGATCCGGTCCGCGTCATTGAGAAGAGCCATGGCGGAAGCCTTTCAGTAGAAATATGGAGAATTCAGCCGGCACGGAAGAACGAGCCGCCCGCTACGGTGACCGTCTCGCCGGTCACGAACGACGCGTCATCGCCTGCAAGCCACGCGACCGCGGCGGCCACTTCAGAGGGGAACACGCCGCGGCCTTGCGGCGTCGCAGCACGAAGCGCGTCCAACCGTTGCTTGCCGTACAGTTTTTCAAGGAACGGGTTCTCGACGAAGCCCGGGGCAACCGCGTTGACGCGAACGCCGAGCGAAGCAACCTCGTTTGCCAAAGCGCGCGTGAACGCGACGAGGGCGGCCTTCGTCGTGCTGTAGGCGACTTCCTTCGCCTCCGGCCCCCACGCAGCGATCGATGCAATGCTCACGATCGATCCGGATCCACGCTCGATCATCCCCGGCAGCACGGACCTAGCAGCACGAAAGGGCGCGTCGATGTTGACCGTGAACACGTCGTGCCACTCCCGGTCGGTCAACTCCCAGGTCGGCTTGACGACGTTCGCTCCCGCACAGTTCACGAGTATGTCGATACGTCCGGCATCGCGCTCGACCTCCGCGAGATACGCGACAAGCGCGTCGCCATCGGACACGTCGAGCAGCGTCGTCGCCACGCCAAGCTCAGCGCCGATCCTCCCCAGCCGACCGGCATGAGAATCGGACACGTACACGGTCGCTCCGTCGGCGAGCAGCCTCCGCACAACCGTGCCGCCGATGCCCGACCCGGCACCAGCGGTCACGACAGCAATTCGTCCATCCAATCGGCTCGACATGCTTTTCACTCTCATTCCCGGACAATGTGTTTGGTACCACGACTGCGTCCACCGTGCCACGTTGAGGCCACAGCGCAGCACGGTGCCGTCAACGTGGCGCTGTGCCGTCAGTCGTCAGCTTGAACGGCGACCACTGACCGGCATCCACCACGAACGTGCGACCGCACGAGACCTGGCACTTGACAGTATCGTCGAGTAGCTTCCGAAACGCCCAAACGACCGGGCGGCCAAGGAGCACTGCGCGCATATGACCACCGACGCCCCGCCAAGGCCGGAACAATTCGACTCGCCCCACGCCTACGCGAAAGCGCTCGAAACGGCGCTGCGGGCCGACGGCCGCTTCGCACCGTTCATGGGCTACAAGCCGTCGTCGCTCGAAGAGAGCCACGTGCGCCTTGCCGAGTTGCAACGTCTTCTGTTCGAAACCGGGTGGTCCCGCATTGGCTGGCCCGAAATGGTCGGCGGGCTCGGAGGCGACCCGACGTCGCGCAGCGCGATGTTCGACACGCTGTCGCTGCTCGACATCCCCGTGCCCGAGTCGTTCACCACGCTGGAGATCCTCGTGCCGGCGCTGCTCGTGTACGCGCCCCATCTTGCCGTGGCCCACATTGCTTCGTACCTTCGTGGCGAGGAATCGTGGGCACAGGGCTTCTCCGAACCCGACGCCGGCAGCGACCTCGCGTCGCTGCGAACCCGCCTCGAACCAGATGGCGACGGCTACCGCGTGACCGGTCAGAAGATCTGGGCGTCCTACGGGCACATGGCTGACCGGGGTCTCATCATGGTCCGCTCCGGCGGCCCCGGCCATCGTGGGCTCAGCATGGTCATGGTCGACTTCGATCAGCCAGGCGTGGAGCTCCGGGCCATTCGCACACAGGCCGACAACACCCACGTCAGCGAGATGTTCTTCGACGGCGCGTACCTTCCCGCCGACCATGTCATCGGGGAACTCGGCGGCGGATGGGGCGTCGCCATGTACATGCTCCAGTGGGAGCGAGGCGCGTGGCCGTGGCTCCAGCAGGGACGCTTCCACAACCGGCTGCGTCATATGCTCGCCCTCACCGAAGACCGACCCCCCGCACCGGCACAACAAGCCGCCCTGCTCGGCCACGCGTACACCCTGACTGCGGCGCTTCGCGCACACACACGCAGAACCGTGCAGCGCCTCGCCAGCGAAGAGGCCCTCGGGCCGGAAGCATCGATCGACAAGCTGCTCCTCGTCGACGCTGAGGTTGCCGTCTACGACTCGATCCGCCAGCTGCTCGGCCAGCGCTTCCACCTCGACGAGGACCTCGCCTGGCTGCGAACGGATTTCCACATGAGTCGCGCCGCAGGGATCTACGGCGGGTCGCAGGAAATCCAGCGGACGCTGGTCGCGCAACGCGTGCTCGGCATGCCGAGGGAGAGCTGAACCATGGACGCGGACACACTGGACCTGCTGCGCGAAAGCCTGCGCCACCTCCTGACTGAGGACGCCGCTGCGCCACTGTCGACGCGGCTGGCTGAACTCGGCTGGGACGACGTCCTCGCCGACGATGCCCCCACGGCACTGCGAACGCTCTTCGACGTGAAGGGAGCCACACTGTCGAGCGCCGATGCCCTCGGTGCGGAACTCGCCCGTACGCTCGCAAAGACCACCGGTGATGCCGTGCTTGGCGATGCGGCCGTTGCCATCCCCGGACCCGACGGACCCGCCCGCTGGGACAACGCATTGCAACGAATCCACATCGACGTCCTTCTGACCGCGCCGCTTGCCGAACGAAGACTTGTCATCGAAGTCGGCGGCGATGCACCATCGGTGCTCGTCGTCACGAACGAAGCCCACACGTTGCAAGCGACCACCGTTGAGGCTGAAGATCCTTGGCTCGGCCTCGTTCGCCTCACGGGGTCACTGCCGTCGAGTTCGCTCACGTGGCTCGATCCGACGACCGCCGAAGCGGCTAAAAACGAGATCGTCGGTACCGCTCGTCGGCTCCTCGCTGCAGAACTGGTTGCCGTAGGCGCGCATATGGTTCGTATCGCCGTGGCCTACACGAAGGATCGGGTGCAATACGGCAAACCCATCGGCGTGTTCCAGGCGCTGCAGCATCGACTCGCGTCGGCGCACTCACTCGTTGTTGGTGCAACCGGTCTGGTCGAGGACGCGTCGGACACCGGCGACGCTTGGACATCGACGCTCGCCAAATGTCTTGCCGGTCGCGCCGCAGAGCACGCATCGCAACAGGCACAACAGTGCTTCGGTGCAATTGGGTTCACGTGGGAGCACGAACTCCACCGCTCGATCAAGCGCGCGTATGTCCTCGATGCATTGTTCGGTGACTGGCGCACCCTTGAGGCCGAAATCGGAACTACCATCCTGCGGACCCGGAACGTGCCGATGCTCGGTTTTCTCTGAGTTCATTGATCATGCCGAGAGCACCACGACCAGTCTCCGCCGAGGACGAACAGCCGACCGAAGCGACCGGACCCAAGCGCCGGGTACCGGAAGTGCAGCGTCAACCAGCAGAGATTCTCGGGCCTCGCGCTCAAGAAACGATCCTTCGGATCATCGAAGCGACGCGCACCGTCTTTCTCGATCATGGGTATGCGGGGACCACGATCGACGAGATCGCGAGGATCGCCGACGTCTCGCGTGGTTCGGTCTACACATATTTCGCGTCGAAGCGCGATCTGCTGCTGGCGGTGGGCGAGAAGGCGGCCGACGACAACAATTCACTTCTCGACAAACTCCCGCAACTTGGCGCAACGCGGGTCGGCCTGCGTCAATGGGTAAATGAGTACTTCGAGATGCTCGAAATTTACGGCGCGTTCGCGTTTGCGTGGACGCAGGCGGCGGCCGCCGACGAACGGATCGCTACGCAAGGACGGCGACGCCACAAACGACTGGCGAAGCGGTTCGGCACGTTGCTCGCGGCGACGGGTGGACGCACGGCGGCCGACCCCACCGCCCTTGGGATCGTCGGATTCAGCATGATGGAGCGGGCGTGGGCATACTGCCGTCTGTACTCCGACGAACTCGACATCGAGAACATCAAGACCGAGACCACAGCGCTGCTCTGGGGCGCGGCCCGCGAGGTTCGCGTTGAACAGCGTTCAAACGGAAACGCGATGCTCGGACCGACGCCCAGACCGACGCGTTAGCGCTCTGCCCCAACGGTCCAGCGTGTGTGTGGAGCACCGGTCCGACGGTCCGGATCACCGATGACCACAGCGTCTCGAGCGTGTCGGGGTCGAGCCAGGCGGCGTCTTCAGCGAGGATCGTCCAGCCATCCAGTGCAGCAAGAACGGCGGCGGTCGATTTTCCAGCACCGCTCGGGCCGAGGAGCGCGACCGTGCGTTCTTCCCGATGTACTACGGCTGCGTGGAGGGGGAACAGGCCCTCCCATGCCACCGCTTCGCCAATGGCACCATGGAGGGTCAGCGGGTCGGACGCGACATCTCCGATGACCTCGACAGCACACAGATCGTGATCGAGCGGGTCCGCGAGAATCCGACAGCCCAGAAACCGCACGCCTCAGCCCGGGTCTTGTATGAGCCCGGCCGAGCGAAGGTCCGCAAGTACCAGGGCAACGTCGCTGCGCGCGCGCTCGCCTGAGACCTCGAATTGACCGACGAGTCTCGCCGTGATCGCCTCCGTGCCCTCGTCGAGATATTGCCAGACGACGCGACCCGTGGCATTGAGCGAAAACATCGCCCGAGTATGCGGGTCGAGGAGGACGACCTCGTCGCCGAGGTCGGTTTCGACGACGCCCGGATTGCGCAACATGGAGCGGACCCCATCTCGGCCGACAGGTCGTTGCGTGTA
The DNA here is from genome assembly GCA_043720395.1 of Acidimicrobiia bacterium. Classification (GTDB taxonomy): domain Bacteria; phylum Actinomycetota; class Acidimicrobiia; order Acidimicrobiales; family JANYDT01; genus JANOYY01. The sequence goes on along the minus strand of JAYSSR010000083.1, from coordinate 30,301 downwards.
TTGAAACCAGGCTGCGGCTTCCGCGCCCCGCCGATTCCCTCACACTTCCCTGACACGGGAGCCGCGAATTGAAGGTCTCGCCCGCGTACGCTGGCAAGCTCGGTAGTGCTGACCTGCGCTGCCGGCAACGTCCAGCTCTGGAGCCCACATGCCACTTCCCAGCACACCCAACCGGAATGTTCGGTTCGCCCGTAATCGGCTGCGTCCTACCGTTGCCGCAATCGCGGCTGTGACCGCAGTCGCGTTGATGCTGCCTGTCGGCTTCGCAGGCAGTTCCGGGGCAGCAACCAAGGTCAAAGCAGCACCAAAAGTCTTGTTCTCGCTACGTGTGAGTCCGACCACCGTCGACATTGCGCCCGGCACGAACTCCTCGGTCGTCATCACGTCGACGCGCACCAAGGGCTTTAGCAACCCGATCTACCTCGGCGTCAACGGTCTCCCGGCGGGCGTCACGGTTACAACGACCGCGAACCCGCTTCGGACGGCGTCCAAGGTCTCGACGCTCATCATCTCGGCCCGCTCCACGATGGCCCCGAAGAACTTCACGCTGACCGTCAGCGGATCGAGCAAGGGGCAGACGTCACGGGCCACCATCAAGGTGCGCGTCGGTGCGACCACGGTGCTCCCGACGTCCCCTCCGACTCCTACCACGCTGCCTTCTGTCGTCACCACGACGACGTCGCCCACGACCACCATCGCGGCGACCACGACATCCACGACGCCCTTCAAGGACTACACGCTCGCCGTCGACCCAGCCACCGTTTCGGTCCCTGCCGGTGGCACGACCACGGCCACGTTGAAGATCACGCGAACCGGCGGCTTCAATGAGGAATTGCTCGGCAGCCTGGAAAATCTGCCATCGGGCGCGACCGGTTCGATTGATCCGATCCCCGGCACCGCAGCGACGTCCACGATCCGCCTCACGGCCGGGCCGTCCACCAGTCTCGGCACGACAACGGTCACCGTCCGGGTCCGGGGCCGCACGGCAACCTTCGTACTGAACGTCACGAGCGTCGGTGTCACTTTGACGCCAGCGTCGCTCACCCTTCCGCGTGGCGCGAGTGGCACGACGACGGCCGCCCTCTCCCGCGCCGTCAGCGCGTCGAACGTCACGTGGACGACCGATCCCCTGCCTGCGGGTGTCACGGCAGCGTTCGGCACGAACGGAACAACGGCCGTCGCGTCGCTACTCACGGTCACGGTGAACAGCGCCGCCACCCCCGGCACCTACGCGATCGGCATCCGAGCGGCGAGTGACAGTGTGAGCGTCGCAGCGACACTCACACTCGTCATTACCGAAACCACAAACTCGTCCACGATCTCGCCGAACCCGCTCGCGCTCGCGCCTGGGGCGAGTGGCACGGTGGCAGTCACAACGACCGCCACGGGAGTCCCGGCGCTCTCGGTTGTTGGCCTGCCCGCAGGTGCATCCGCTTCGTACAGTGTGAGCGGTTCTGTCCTCACGATCACGATCTCAACAACGGCTGCCACGGTGCCCGGCTCCTACGCCGTGACGTTCACCACCGTGCAAGGTGGAATCGAGTTCAAGAGCAACCTCACGCTCGTTATCGGGACGGCGACGGTCAACACCACGTCGTTCACAATGACGGTGCCGAGCGCAGTCTCAGCCGCAAAGGGCACGACGCTGATCGTGACGGTCCCGGTGACCTGGTCCGCGTCGGTCACACCCGTCCCGATCACCTTTACGGTCACGGGTGGGCCCACGGGCATGGTTACGACGTACACGGTCAACCCCAACACGGTCGGCACCACCGTCAACCTCGCGATTCCGGCCGGGGCAGCCGCCGGAACGTATGCCGTGGCAATCGTCGGCACCGTCGCTGCGCTCGGCTCCTACACTTCGCCGGTTTCGCTGACCGTCACCTGAGCGACTGGCTCTGTTTGGCAACCAAGGTTGCCTGAATCGTTCGCTGCCGGTCGGCGTTCCTTCGGGGACGCCGATCGGCGCGTCACTGCCTGTCTGCTTGATCTCCTTCCGAACGAGTTAGCTTCCGTCCATGAACCTCGGACTGTTCTCGATCAACAACAACGTGTGCGGCGATCCCTACGTCGGTGCCGAAATCGCGATCGCCGCGGAGGCGGCCGGATTCGATTCCGTTTGGACCGGCGAGCATGTGGTGCTGCCCGACCCACAGGCACCGCCGTCACCGGCGGGTCCGCTCACGCCGATGCTCGACCCAGCAGTTGCACTGGCGTTCATCGCAGCACAGACAACTACGATCCGCCTCGCCACCGGCATCATCATCCTTCCGCAGCGCAATCCGCTCGTCCTGGCGAAGGAGATGGCATCGCTCGATGTGGCGTCGAAAGGACGCTTGATTTTCGGTGTCGGCGCTGGATATCTGCGTCCGGAGTTCGATGCCCTCCACGTGCCGTACAACGATCGCGGTGGACGCACTGAGGACGCGATCGCCGCGATGCGAGCGGTGTGGACGATGGAAACGCCCGCACATGTGGGCCCGTACTGGTCGTTCTCGGGCGTGCAGGCGTATCCGCGCCCGGTGCAGCGTCCGATCCCTGTGGTGATGGGCGGGCACTCCGAACCCGCGTACTCGCGAGCGGTACGACTGTGCGAGGGCTGGTACGGGTTCGGACTCGACGTGGAGCGCACGGCGAAATGCCTCGCGGCCCTGGCTCAGGCTGGCACGCAGCACGACCGGCCATCGTCGCTTGCGTCCCTCGAGATCTCGGTGACGCCTCCGCCCGTGCCGCTCACGCCAGAACTCATCGAACAGTATCGGGCACTCGGCGTCGATCGGCTGGTGGTGCTGCCGCGCGGCTCCGCAACACGCGACGACCTACTCAGGCTCATCGAGTCGAGCGCTGCAGCGGCCGTGTAGCCGTGACGTCGACTCGCCACGTAGGTAGAGCATCAGCGCCACTCGATGAAGTTGTCGATCTTGTGACCGAAGTGCGCCTCGTTCACCGCAACGACACTGCGGATGTGTTCCTCCATGAGTCGGCGGGCCTTGGCAGGCTTGCCCGCGATGATCGCTTTCGCGAGACCAAGGTGCTCGCGCTCCAACATGTCAGCCAGCGCTCTCGGGTCGTCCTCCATGGCCATGTGGTGGCTCACGATTTGGCCGCTCGTCTGCAGCACCAAGGACAGCACCCGATTGCCCGCGAGGTCGGCAATCGCCGCGTGGAACCCAACGTGCGCACCGATGAATACGTCGATTTCCGCTTCGGACTGTGGGGCCGAACCCTTCGCAAGGTATTGGCCAAGCGCCGCCATACGTTGTTCCGCGCTCGGATTCGACGCCGCCAATTCGGCGATCATCGCCTCCGAGAGCACCCAGGCGTCGAAGAGTTCCCGATACGTCGCGCCCGCAAGATAGTAGTATAGCGTCGACACACGGCCGAGATTCGCCGGATCGACGGTTCCGACGATGGGCCCACCTCCCGGGCCGCGACGTATCGTGATGAGCCCTTGAACTTCCAGCAGGCGGAGCCCCTCACGCAAGGACTCCCGACTCACTCCGTAGAGTTCCTGCATTGCGGTTTCAGGTGGAAGGCTGTCGCCAGGCTGCAGGCGGCGCTCGATGATGTCGCGAACAACATCGCGTGCGACCACTTCGGACGTTTTCAGGGGTCGGTTCAGGCCACCGCTCGGGGCAATGGCTATGCAGTTCGGTTTCGATGCAACCGCGGCGGGTCGGGCCGTCACGGTCGTCGATGCGCCCTTGCGACGCGCGGGACCGGCAGAACTGCGGTGGGTCATCCGCTCGACGCTAGCGGCCGACGTCGAGCGCCATTCCTCATCATGATTGTTGACAGGGACTCGCTCGGCATGGTCCGATTGCGTCCCCGCAGCCTCGCGGAGAAGCGAGAAACTTGAACCATGCGAGATCGCACACGATGACCGCCGAAACCGAGCACCGCGACCGCTGCGCCGTCTCCGGAATCGGCACGACCGACTACAGCAGGAACTCCGGCCGGTCCGATCTGACGCTTGCCATCCAGGCGTCGCTCGCCGCGATCGTCGATGCCGGCCTGAGCGTCGGGGACATCGACGGGATCGTCACGTGCGACTCGAACCTCGTGCGCACGAACGACCTCATCCACACAATGCGACTCGACAACGTCGAGTACTGGGGTGCCGTCGGGCCAGGGGGCGTCGCGCCGAGCGCGATGGTCGGTCAGGCGGTCGCAGCGGTCCGCGCAGGCCTCGCGACCAACGTCCTCGTGTTCCGTGCGCTCAACGGCAGGTCCGGACGAAGGTACGGTCAGGCACCGCCGTCGGCGACGGCGCAACGGGTCGGCGGAGACGGCTCCTACGACGAGTTCTTCGCACCATACGGTATGAACACGCCCGGCCAGATCTTCGCGATGGCAGCGCGTCGACACATGATCGAATACGGAACAACGGAGACTGAGCTCGGAGCGATACCGATCGCGTGCCGCAACCGTGCCCTCACGAACCCGGCGGCGCAGATGCACGGCCGCCCGCTCACGATGGATGACTACCTCGGTGCAAGGTGGATCTCCGAACCTCTGCGCCTGTTCGACTTCTGCCTGGAAACCGACGGCGCCGCTGCGGTGATCGTGACTTCGACGGAACGAGCCATGGACGCGCCGAACCCGCCTGCATTGATCCGTGCCGTTGCGCAAGCGGCACCCGCGCGACCGCAGCCCGGCCAGCAGTTCCCGATCCTGTGGCGCGAATCGATCACCGACGGCTCCGCTCAGGCCACCGCCCGCGCCCTCTATCGCCGGGCCGGGATGGGGCCAGAAGACATCGACGTTGCGCAGCTCTACGACTGCTTCAGCATCACCGTGCTCCTGCAGCTTGAGGACTATGGATTCTGCAAGAAGGGCGAGGGCGGTCCCTTCGCCGCGAGTGGCGCGATCGAACTCGGCGGGACGGTGCCGATCAACACCGGCGGGGGCCACCTCTCCGAGGGCTACATCCACGGAATGGGCCACATCGTCGAAGGGGTGAAGCAGATCCGCGGCCGATCGACCGGTCAGGTGCAGGGCGCGAGGACCTGCCTCGTAACGTCCTCGGCCCTTCCGCCAGGTAGCGCCCTCATCCTGCGGGCCGCGTGATGCCGGCCCCGCGCTCGCTCCCTGTCACCGACGACATCGACACGGGCGGCTTCTTCGAGGCGGCGTCACGCGGCGAACTGGCGGTGCGGTACTGCCGATCCTGCGACGCGGTCCTTCACGCGCCGACTGCGTACTGTTCCGCCTGCGGGAGCTGGGACAGCGCCTGGCGGGCGGTCCCCGGCACAGGGACCCTCTACACATGGACCGTGGTCGAACATCAGACGCATGCGGCCTTCCCGGTGCCGTTCACACTTGTGCTCGTGGCCTTGGACGACGCGCCCGTGCGACTCGTCGGCCACCTCCCCGGGCGCCCATCGCTCGTCGCAGGGCAACCAATGCGCGTGCGCTTCGACAGCCGCGACGATGGAACCGTTGTGCCCGACTGGGAGGTCGCGTCGTGACGGAGGTCGGCACGACCGGATGCGGCAAGCGGAAGTTCCTCGCATGACTTCCGATCCGATAGCTGGTCGGATCGGGTGGTTCTGTCGGTCCGCCGGGCCAGACTGGAACCAACACCTGTCCGCTGGCCCGGTCGCGGTACATCCGGTGCGTTCGCGGTACCTTCGGGCGCGCCAAGTGCACCGCGATGGGACCGGTTGTACCGCGATGATCGGTTCCTACGCAAGGCTCTCCGGGTGAAGCGTCACGCGACGAACTTGTGTGGCGATGCGCGACACGACTGGTGGACGCCCCGGGCTCGTAGCGACCGGTCTGCGGACCAATACCCAGACGCTGCACCGCGCACAGGTGCCCGTCGAGAGACGAATCGAGCCGTCGTCGCGACTGCGGATCCCGATGGACCGACGCGCCCGTCCGGAGGAGATTGCAAGCGTGGTGGCGTTCCTGTTCAGATGACGCATCGTTCGTGACCGGCGCGGCGATCGCGGCAGACGGTGGGTATATCGCGATTTGAGCCGTTTGAGCCTCGGAGCGTCCGGTAATCGTCGACGAGCGACGGATCGACAAGGCGGTCTTCGTTGGTCGTGACGCTCATGAGACTCGGATCCCTTCGAGAACAGACTGCGTGTGCTGGCCGAGCGAGGGCGCTGCGGTCGGCGGGACCGAATCGTAAGCCGACATCCGCAGCACGGGGCCGGGATGGAGGAACTCGCCGTAGCCCGGTTGGTCGACCGGAGCGAAGAAACCGCGCTCGCGAAGGTGCTCGTCCTCGTAGAGATCCTCGGGCGCGTTTACCACGCCGATCGGGAGGCCCCGGGCCTGGCCCTCGTGGTAGGCGCTCTGTGCGTCCTGCAGGAGGAAGAAGCATTCGAGCACCGACTGGATGTGGCTGAACTGCTGCTGACGAAAAGCTACGTGCGCATACTGTTCGTCCGTGAGGTCGACGGCGAGATCCTTGCTCACCATCCAGTCCACGAGCGTGGCCCATGCCTTCGGCTCAGCGACGATGAAGGCGAAGTAGACGTAGCCGCCATCGCCGCACTCGAACATGGCCGACTGGGTCGGCACAGGTTGGGCATGACGGCACGTCTGACGCTGCACAACCACGCGTGGGTAGAACCAGAAGGGGTTCGCAAGCTCCACGGTGAGACCCGCAGCCTCGTGCATCGACACATCGACCAGACCGCCCTTCGCGTTGTTGGCGCGTTCGGTCAGTGCGAGCATCGTGGCGATGAGTCCGAATGATGCAGCGATGTGGAAGGTTTGGTCACCCCCGGGGCGGATCGGCGGAATCGAATGGTCGTCGTAGCCGGACGTGATCAGCAGCCCGCTTGCTGCCATGCCGACGAGGTCCGACGAGAGGTAGTCCTTCCACGGCCCGGTGAGCCCGAAGGGGGTGATCGAGGTGATCACAAGTCGCAGGTTCACGGCTGCGATCGCGTCGAGGTCGACCTGGAGTCGTGCGAGCTCGAGCGGGTGCAGCGTCGTGATGAAGACGTCGGCGCCGCTCAGCAGGGTGTCGAGTTCGCTCCTCGCCGGTGACTGGTCGAGATCGAGCACGACGCTCTGCTTGCCAACGTTGTAATACCAGTACGCGAGGCTGCGTTCGGGGTCCTCAACAGCGTTGACATACGGCCCCGCGTGGCGTGACGGCGCGCCGCCGGGCGGCTCGATCTTGATGACCGTCGCACCCATGTTCACGAGTTGCAGCCCGAGCATCTCGCCAGCTGGATCGTTGGCGACCTCGATCACGCGAAGGTTCGCTAGTGGGCTGCTCATTAGATGACGCCCGCTTCGGTCAGCTCGGCAACCTCGTCGTCGGACAGGCCGAGGACGCTACTGAGCACGTGATGGTTGTCCTCACCGAGCAGCGGTGCCGACCGCCAGTGATCCGGTGCGAAGTTCGATGCCTTGAACGGCAGACCCTCGAAACGGGCGGGACCGATCACGGGATGGTCCATCTCGAAGAACGAGCCCCGTGCGGCAAACTGAGGGTCGTGCTCGTTGCAGTCCTCGGAGTCCTGTACCGCCGCCGCGCGGACACCCACCGCTTGGAGGAGGTGCATGACCTCGTGGCGATCGCGGAGGCGGGTCCACTCGCTGACGTAGGCGTCGAGAGCGTCCTGGTTCGCGTGCCTGGCTGCCTGGGTGGCGAACCGTCCATCGTTCGTCCATTCCGGCGCACCAATCGCCCGTACGAACGATGCCCATTCAACGTCGTTGAACACTGCGATCGCGACCCAGCGGTCCTCGCCGATACTCGGGTACACACCGTGCGGTGCAGCGTTCGGGTGTTCCAACCGGTTGCCAAGTGGGTAATTCGCATTGCGGGTCGTGCGCTTGTTGACATTCACGTCGAGCATGAGTGGTCCGATGAGTTCAACGCCCGCCTCCACCGCTGACACGTCGACGTCGGTGCCCACACCAGTTGCCTTACGGGCGAGGAGGGCCATGAGCAGGGCGGAGCTGTTGTAGTAAGCGGCCTGGTTGTCCATGTACGACAGGCCCCAGCCCGACGGCATCTGACCGGGCAGGCCCGAGATGTGCGAGAGCCCGCATGCAGCCTGGACGACCGGGCCGTAGCTGCGGTACTCGGCGTTCGGGCCCGCGTGCCCGAACCCGCTCATGCGCGCGTAGATGATGTCGAGTTCAGTTCGCGGACATGGTCCTCGGTGAGCCCCCAACGCTCCATCACGCCGGGCGCGAAGTTCTCGGTGAGAGCGTCGCTCGTCGCGATCAACGCCTCGGCCAGTTCCTTGCCGCGCGGCGTCCGAAGATTCAACGTGATGCCGAGCTTGTTGCGGTTGTAGTTGTTGAACAGGCCCCCCTTGTTGGGGTCCGGGTTGGCATCCTCCTCGCCGTAGGAACGTTTGCCTGCACCCTTGTAGAGCGGCAGGCGACGCGGCATGTCGAGGCGCGTGCGGTCCTCGATGCGGATCACCTCGGCACCGAAGTCGGCGAGAAGTCGGGTCGCGACAGCACCGACGCCCATCCAGCAGAAGTCGGTCAGGCGGACGCCGCTCAACGGTCCCGTGCGCGCCCGCGGATGGCGCGTCGGGTCGGGGTAGTGCTCATTCACGTTGGGCATGCAGGTGTCAATCGTTCGTGTCAGTCGAGGTGGTACACGCGGGCTGCGTTGTCGTGGAGGATCTTGCGCATCGTGGCATCGTCGTGCTGGCCGAAGGTGTCGCGGAGGTAGTCCTGCGGGGCCTGCGCGGCGGTTGCCGGACCCGGAGACATCGAGGTGGGGTGCGGGTAGTCGGTCTCGTAGAAGATGTTGTCAGGGCCGAGCTGCTCGATCGCATGGGTGGCCGAATCTCGCTCGAACCAGAAGCATCCGTAGATCTGGCGCCTGAAATACTCGCTCGGCAACAGGTCGTATTCGGGATGTTCGAGGTGCACACCGCAGTTCTTCCACTGCCAATCGAGACTCTCCAGTGCGAACGGGATCCATCCAATACCGCTCTCCACGCTTACGAAGTCGAGCTTCGGGAACCGGTGGCAGATACCACCGGTCGTGAGCAATGCCAGCGTGCGAGCGTTCCCCATGAAGAACGACACACCCATGGCCGCGTAGTTTGCGTGCTTCCCATTCTGCGGGTTGTGACCCGACATGATGTCGAGATTTCCCGACGCGATGTGGAAGTTGATCGGCAGCTGCTTCTCCTGCGCCGACGCCCACAACGGGTCCCAGTAGCGATCCGTGAGATCCGGCAGCCCGAAGTGCTTCGGGTCCTGTGTGAACGCGACACCTCGATGACCTGCGGCAGCAACCCGCTCCACCTCCTTCAGCGTTTCGTCGAGGTCCCAGAACGGGAGACTGCCGATCGCGATGAAGCGTCCGGGAGCGATCGTGTGCCAGTCGGTCAGGTAGTCGTTGTACGCCCGGATCATGCCGACCTGCAGCTCCGGGTCATGCATGTCGACAATCGTCTTCGCGTTGAACACGGCGACGTTTGGGTACAGCATCTGCGCGTGAATGCCGTTCGCGTCCATCATCTTGAGCCGTAGGTGCGGATCAGAGGCGGTTGGGTCTGTATCGCTGAAGTGGCGCGGATGTAGCGGCGGATACTCGTGCCAACCGGCCATCGCGGCGCTGCCGCACGTGCCCATGCGTGTGGTGCCGGAGAACCAGCCCTCGTCCTCGGTCGACGCGTCCCAGCGGACATGGGGCACCTTGTCGCCCCACTTGGTCGACATGCGCGACGTCCAAAGGTCGGGCGGCTCGACCACGTGGGTATCGGTGTCAATGATGCGGGTGTCGGTGCTGACTGCGCTCATGGCTGTTCCCCTTGCTCGTGGCGTTCGTGTCGCGGCCGGGTCGACTCTACCCGGACGTCGCCTGACATTCAAGATATCCTCATGAGGAATAGCTCGGGTGGTGATTCGGCCGGTAGCGTGCCCGCATGGGACGCTTCGATGGCCAGGCCGTAGTCGTCAGCGGTGGCGCTCGTGGGCTCGGTGCCGCGTGCGTCGCCGCGTTCGCGCAGGAGGGGCACTCGTCGTGTCCGGCGACGTCCTCGACCAAGACGGTGTGGCCACCGCCTGGGTCGTTGGGTGGGTCGGTTCCGCTACGTTCACCTGGACGTGACGTCGTCCGCGGATTGGGACGCTGCTTTCGCCCTGGCTTCGACGCTCGGCCCGCTGAAGGTGCTCGTGAACAATGCGGGAATCGTGCAGTTCGGCCCGATCGAAGACCGCGACGAGGCGGGTTTCCGGCGCGTCATCGATGTCAACCTCGTTGGCACATGGCTGGGAATTGCGAGCGTGGCGTCGGCAATGAAGCGCAATGGCGGCGGAGCGATCGTGAACATCTCATCGCTCGCGGGCCTGCGGGGCCACCCCAACATGGCGAGCTACACAGCTGGCAAGTGGGCCGTTCGTGGCATGAACAAAGGTGCCGCCATGGAGTTCGGACGAGACGGCACCCGGTGTGGAACGTGGGCACCGGGTGCGTCGGACGTGGCCAGCCCCATCGTCGCGGTACAACCGGGGCGTTCGCGGTGTAAAAGGTGCGCCCGAACGCACCGCAACCGCACCGGATGTACCGCGAGCAAAGCCGCGGGAACAACTCGTGCAACAGCCGAGCAAACGTCGTGGAAGCGACACGACACACGACACACGACACACGACACACGACCAACACGAGAGCAGGAATGACCCATGTGGGATTTTGAGACTGATCCGGAGTACCAGGTAGAGCTGGACTGGGTGGACACGTTCGTCCGCAACGAGATCGAACCGGTCGACAAGGTTATTAAGCACGCGTACGACCTGAAGGACCCGCTGCGCCAGAAGCTGATCCCGCCGCTCCAGGCGCAGGTCCGCGACCGAGGCCTATGGGCGTGCCACCTTGGCCCGCACCTCGGCGGCCAGGGATACGGCCAGGTGAAGCTCGCGCTGATGAACGAGATCCTCGGACGCTCCCACAGCGCGTCGATCGTGTTCGGCTGCCAGGCACCCGACTCCGGCAACGGTGAGATTCTCGCCCACTACGGCACATCCATGCTCAAGGAGCAGTACCTCGCACCGTTGCTGCGCAACGAAATCGTGTCCGCGTTCTCGATGACCGAACCGCAGGGAGGTGCCGATCCGACGCAGTTCATCACCACGGCAGTGCGTGACGGTGACAGCTGGGTGATCAACGGCGAGAAGTGGTTCACATCCCATGCGAATTTCGCGTCGTTCCTAATCGTGCTGGCCGTGACCGAACCCGACGCGCCCGCCCACAAGAGGATGTCGATGTTCGTCGTGCCGATCGGCACGCCGGGCATCGAGATCATCCGCAAGGTCGGCGTGTACGGGCACCCCGAGGAGGACGGCACGCACCCCTACGTGCGCTACACCGACGTACGCATCCCGGCCGACCACATCCTCGGCGAGCGCGGCCAGGGCTTCCTCGTCGCGCAGACCAGGCTCGGCGGCGGACGTATCCACCACGCGATGCGCACCGTCGGACTCGTCAAGGAGGCATTCGGGATGATCTGCGAGCGGGCGCTTTCTCGCACGACCAAGGGCGAACTCCTGGGACGCAAACAGCTCGTGCAGGCGATGATCGCCGACTCGTGGATTCAGATCGAGCAGTTCCGTCTGCTCGTGCTCAGGACCGCATGGCGTATCGACAAGTACAACGACTACCAGCGAGTGCGAGCCGACATCTCGGCCGTGAAGGCGGCGATGCCACAGGTCTTGCACGACGTTGCGTCACGAGGTCTTCAGATCCACGGGTCGCTCGGTATCAGCCACGAGATGCCGTTCGCAGCCTGGGTGATGGAGTCGTTCCACATGGGTCTGGCCGACGGCCCGACCGAGGTGCACAAGGTCACGCTCGCCACACAGATCTTGAAGGATCACAAGGCCACAGACGGCTTGTTCCCGACGCGTCATATCCCGCGTCTCCGCGCAGAGGCCGCGGCCAAATTCGCGGACGTGATCGCAGAGATCGAGGCCGGGCAGGGATCGATCGCACGTCACTGACGAGCGCTTCGTGAACGTCGGCCTCTGCACCTACAACATCGCAGCATCGGAACTGATCGGGCTCGCCAAGGCCGCCGACGAAACTGGGTTCGATTCGCTCTGGCTGGGCGAGCACATCGTGCTGCCGCTCGACTACGGGAGCGAGCACCCGACGACGAGAACGCACGACGTGTCGCAGGGCCCTTCCTGCTCGGCGTCGAGTTCGGCTCGCGCCGGGGGCGCTATGAGGAGTCGATCGAAATCCTTCGAGCGTCGATTCGCGGCCAGCCTTTCGAGCATCACGGCGAACAGTTCGACTTCGATTCCGCTGACGACACTGGCCAGCGCGGACGACACCGCCAATCCGCACCACGTCTGAGCGAGCAAGCCTCCCGCCGCCACCATCTCAATGTCGCCCAGTCAACGAACTTCGAGAGCGAGCCGCGATTTCAGTCGATAGTGGGCGACATTGCCGGGCGAGTGACGCCCTTGCGCTGCGAAACCGCTCACCTGGCCCGATAACGATCGCGCAACACGCGCATGCCGATCAGGCTGAACGGCTGCTGGACGAGCCATTCCGACCAGGCGCGCGTCGAGAACAGCGCGTACTCATCGGTGCGCACGTGGCTGGTGCCCGGCTCGATCATCTCGACCTCGCCGGGCGCGTTTGGGTGGAACGCGCAGAACGCGAGGTCGCCACGCACGGTCCCGAGCAGCGTCCGATAGTCGACCGCAGCGGCGGACGGACGGCCGAAGTCCGTCTCCAGCACCATGTCGAACGCGTGCAGCCCGGCCGCTCGGGCCGTGTCGACGAACGGCGCGAAGGCACTCTCGTCGACTCCCGCCAGGTGATTGTGCGGGGCGTAGCCAGCGAGCGTCGCCGTGATGACGATCGGCACGCCGTACTCCACACCGATGGCAACGAAGCGCTCACACCATTCGGGAGCGAGCGCGGAGCCCATGTGCGCGTCGAGATGGGTCACGTCGATGCCGGCCGCCAGCGCACGGTCGATCTGCGCGCGCCACTCCAACTCGACAGCGTCCGGATGGGCATGTGCACGGACGCTCGACACGGTGCGCCACAGATACCCATCGGCGTCGATCAGCCCCGACGCCTGCGACGCGTTGCTCACCGGCCGCCAGCGATAGTGCGACTTCTCCGCGTTGAGCGTGAGGTGCACGCCCACGTCGAGCGATGGATCACCCGCAGCGAGTTCCGCGATCTCAGGGAACCATGGGCACGGCACCATGACCGAACCACTCGTGATCGTGCCCGCGTGTGACAGTTCGACGAACGCACAGTTCGCCCCGTGGCACATACCAACGTCGTCGGCGTGAATGACGAGCTCGGTCATTGCGCAATCCCCGCGACAAACCCTGCCGCCCCATCGTTGTGTTCAGCGAATTCACCGATCACTTTCACCTTGCCCTCGGTGCCTCGCAGCGCCGCCAACGGGTCCTGTTGATCACCGACATAGCCGAGCGCGAACGCACCCTGCTGGTAGCCCATGAGACGCAGGAGATCATCGTCGAGCGTCCGCGCGATCTCTGGCGGGCACGCGAGGAACTGGTTCTCCTCCTGACGTACCCAGCCGACCGAATAGGTGATGTTGACACCCCGACGCACCGCGTCCGAGCGGTTCGCTCCCCCACCATGGACGACCTTGCCGTCGTAGAACAGGACGCTGCCGCGTCGCATCTCGGCCTGGAACTCGGGCAGGCTCGCGGCAGCGGCGTCGCTGACGGTGGAGCTGTCCGGCACGACATGCGTCGCACCGTTGTCGGCCGTGAAGTCGGTGAGCGCCCACATCGTGTTGCACTGCACGTGGTAGTCGGGCGGGAACGGGTAGAAGTCGAACGCCATCTGATCCCGATGGAGCTTCTGCGCCGTCTCACCCGGTTCGATCGAGATCAGCTGCGTGAGATGCAGCTGCATCGCGCTCACATGCGACAGGAACGCCTTCGCTACACCGAGCGTCATCGGATGCATCACGAGGCCAGGAGAGGAAGGACACCGCGCGATCAGTGCGCCCGTTCGACGCGTGCGGCGACCGTCGTACACATCGCGACCATGGGCCGAACGCTCGACAAACGGCAAGACCTCGCGTTCGAGCTGATCGAGTAGAGCAGCGTCGGCGACGTCATCGACGATGGCGCATCCGTGTGCACGCAGATGGCCCACGACCATCGACGGGTCAGCGTCCGGCGGGAAATGGTGCAGCCCCATCTGCGCATCGTAGAAGCGGCAACCGACCTGCGCCCATGCAGCGAAATCGTCCGGAAACTCAACCCGTCGGCATTCAATTGCTGAGATTCGGCCAATTGCTGAGATTCGGCCAAGTCGTTCATCGAACGTGGGTAGCGATCTCCCACACATGACCGTCGAGGTCGCTGAAGCTCGCCGTGCGTGGACCCCACCAACGATCGATCGGCCCGTTGAGAAGTTCGATTCCCTGCACCGCGGAATTCTCGGTCTCGAACACCGCAGGCAGCCCGAACGCCTTCTCGTAGAACCGCTTCGACGCCGCGAGATCGACCACAAACAAAGTGACCGCGAAGATCTGCTTCGACCACGAAGAGTTCGTGTCGGATGATGGTTGATTGCTCAACGGCCGCCTTTCCAGTCCACGAGCGGGCACAATCGCCTGCCAGGTTTTGACGTCCGACGGTCGAGGACCGAACGGACTCAGTGCTGCGGCGGATCGGACGAGCACCCGAGCGCGAGACACTAGCGGTGGCGCGGTTTCTCATAGACAACGCTGCAGTAACCGACCAACCGACCGAGTGGGTCGTGCCCGCCGGGAGCGTCTGACAAGCTGATGCACTATGCAGACAACGACGTATTGCCGACTGTGTCCTGCCACTTGTGGCCTCCTGGTCAACATCGTTGACGGGAAGGTCGTAGCGGTCGCCGGCGATCAGGACCACGCCTTGACTCGTGGGTTCACGTGCATCAAGGGTCGACACATCGGCGACATCCACGCCGACCCGCACCGCCTGCTTACGTCGCTGCGCAGCGAGGGCGGGGGCAGCGAACGCGTCGCCATCTCTGCGGACGCCGCGGTCGAGGAGATCAGTGGACGTCTGCGCGACATCATCGACGCTCACGGACCCGACGCCGTCGGCTTCTACTCGGGGACGCAGGCGGCGTACGCGTCGCTCACGGGTCCGTTCGCGAACGCGTGGTGGCGCACGATTGGATCGCAGCGGACGTTCTCCTCCATGACGGTCGACCAGTCGGCCAAGTGGGTGGCAGAGGGGCGTCTCGGTAGGTGGGCCGCGGGTGGCCAACGCTTCGCTGACTCCGACGTGTGGCTGCTCGCCGGGACCAACCCGCTCGTGTCCATGCAGGGTGGCGTGTTCACGGGCTTTCCGATCCACGACGGGTTCCGTCGGCTCCAGGAACTCAAACGGAAGGGCCTTCGCCTCATCGTCGTTGACCCACGTCGGACCGAGGTCGCTACGCACGCCGACATCCATCTGCAGATCATCCCGGGCACCGATGCTGTCCTCTTCGCAGGCCTGCTCAACGGACTGATCCAGAACAGTCTCATCGACACCGAATTCTGCGATCGTTGGGTCAACGGCTTGAGCGAATTGCGAGCCGCGATTGAACCGTTCACACAGGCGTTCGTGGCGTCCGCGTGTGGCGTGTCGGCCGACGATGTGGAGGCAGCGACGCGACTTTTCGGTGAGGCCCGGCGCGGCATGGCCACGAGCGGCACGGGCCCCGACATGGCACCGTGGGCCAACGTCGCCGAGCATCTCATCCAGACGATGAACGTTGTCTGCGGACGTTTCCCGACCGAAGGCGAAGCAGTCGCCGGTGCCGCCGTCCTCGGGAGTGGGAAGGCACCGCGTGCGGAGGTGATCGGGCCCGACCGAACGTGGGAGGAGGGCTACAAGAGCGGTTCCGGTTATGGACTCCTCCAGGGTCAGATCCCGGCGGCGACGCTCGCCGACGAGATCACACGACCGGGAGACGATCGACTACGGGCCCTCGTCGTGTCGGGCGGCAACCCGGCGGCGTCGATCCCCGGACAGGCGAAGGTCGTCGAGGCGCTGTCGTCGCTCGAACTGCTCGTCACCGTCGACCCGTTCCTGTCGGAGACCGCTCGACTCGCGCACTACGTGATCGCACCGCTGATGCATTTGGAACGACCGGATACGACACGCGCCTACGAAACCCTCTTCGACCAACCGTTCGCCCAATACACACCGGCGCTACTCCCCCGGCCCGCTGCGTTGATCGACGACTGGGAGTTCTTTCTCCGCCTCGCTTGGGCAGGCGGACACACGCTGAAGGTCGGCGGACGCGAGTATGCGCCGGGCGATGCGATGTCGACAACCGACGAGGTGTTGGCGTCGCTCGCTTCCCGTGCACGGGTGCCGCTGGACGTGGTGAAACAGCATCCCCACGGGAAGATGTTCGAGGAGTTGGCCGAGCGACTGGCCGCGCCTGCCGATGCGACGAGCACAGCGCGCTTCGACGTGATGCCCACGGACGTTGCCGACGAACTTCGGTGCGCCGCGAGTGGTGCCGGCATGGCCACCGACGATGCTCGTCCGTTCCGGCTCGTCGTGCGACGGTCGAAGGCCACGATGAACACCCTCGGCAAACACATCCCGGCTCTCGGCACGCCAACGACCAACGTCTGCTTTCTGCATCCCGATGACCTCGGCTCTCTCGGGGTCGCGGACAAGGCACTGGTGTCGGTCACCTCGGCGCACGGCACCCTCTTCGCCCATGCCACGGCCGACGCCAGCATGCGACCCGGCGTCGTTTCGATGACGCACGGATTCGGTGGCCTACCGGGTGATGCCGAAACGGCCGGTACGAACGTCAACATCCTGCTGAGCATGGACACCGACCTTCAGGCAATCAGTGCGATGCCGCGGATGTCCGCGGTGCCGGTGTCGATCAAACCTGCCTGAGCCCCACGTGGCGGGCGGCAAGAACCCGAATGAGTCGCGTCCACCCCATCGAGATCGGCACGAGCATGGCGGCTGCCGCGATGCAGTCCAGCCACCAATGGTTCGCGGTGACCACGACACTGAGCATCGTGAGCACGGCGTGAGCGACGCCCAGCCATCGCCAGCGACTACGGGTCGAAGCGAACACTGCGACCGCGATCAGCACAGCCCAGCCCGCGTGGATGGAGGGCATCGCAGCGAGCTGGTCCGACACCCCGGAGCCAAAGGGGCCGTAGACGCTCTGGTGATAGAGGTGCCCCGTGTCGATGAACCCCAGGTCTGGGAGGAGTCGCGGCGGAGCAACCGGAACGAGGCGGATCAGAACGTCCGCTCCCGTTGACAGCGCAAGCACCGATCGCCAGTGCGCATACGAATCGCGACGCCGAAGGAAGAGCCAGACGAGGCACGCGACCATCGCCGGCACATGCATTGCTGCGTAGTACACGTTCGCCGCCTGGGTGATCAGCGGGTGCCCAAGAATGCGGGCCTGGAGCCATCGTTCGCTGCCGATCCCCAAGGCTCGCTCAAGGTGCCAGATCTGCAGGCCACGCCGTTGGCCGCCGGTCATACGAACTTCAACAACGTTGAACAGACGCCACAACGCGTAGAGGAACATGACGATCGCGGCCTCTTGCGACGCCTCGCTCACTCGAGGAAAGCGCGTCCGCCCAACGGTCCCGAACGTCACCAGGACCGGGGTCATCAGGAGCGCGTGTTCAGGAGACAGCCACATTCGACGATCGCCCTACGTGTTCGGAAGGTCGATGAGAACCTTGGTCTTGCGTCCCTCAAGAAGCGGCAGAAAGCCCTCGCTCAGCAGCTGTTCGAAGGGCACGTGCTCGACCCATCCGCCGAGTGGAATCGTGACCTGTTCACCGGGTTGCGGATCAGCGCGTGCAATCGCGTGGTAGCTCACGGCCATTGGCTCGACGAGGGCACCCTGCTCGAACGTCAGCGAGTCGGGGATGCGGCGCACCATGCGTGCGGGCAGCGTCGTGCGCTCCGACAGACCGCCGCCGGAGGACACGACACCGTGGAACGTCAGGATCTGGCACAGGTGATGGAGGCCACGCCCACACGGCGCGCAACTACCGCAGGGGTACAGCGGTTCGATGCACACGCGGTCCCCGTTCGACAGGCTTGTGACGCCGGGCCCGACCGCAGACACGACCCCCGAGAACTCGTGCCCGAGGGTCTGTGGACCGCAGTGGCCGGTCGTCGGGTGAGGCGTGTCGGTGGCTCGAAGACCAGATTCGAAGATCTTCAGGCCCGACCCGCACAGCCCGTTGTGCACGACGCTGACCGTTACCTCATCGGCCAGCGGCGGTTGCTCCGGAACGTCCTCAAGTCGGAGGTCTCGAGCGTCGTGAAGGACCGCGGCAAGCATGCTCCCGAGTCTGTCAGCGGGCAATGCCCCGCAGCGCGCGTAACCTTCTGGGCTATGAGCGAACGTCAACGACGCGCTTCATCTGCTGGCGGAACGATCGCGTTCGTACTCGCGGGGCTGCTCGGTATTTCGCCGTTCGCCACGCACTCATCCAAGGCCGCTTCTGCACAAGCCGGTCCGAACCCGTTCCGGACCGGACGAACGCTCGTGATCCCCCACGGGGGCGGCGACGCGCTCTTTCCCGAGAACACGATGATCGCCTATGAACGCAGCCTCGCACTGGGCGGTGACGTCGTGGACATCGATGTGCAGATGACCGCCGATGGCGTGCCAATCGCGTTCCACGACCCCAGCCTTGACCGGACCACGAACGGCACGGGCGCGGTCGCACGCCACACACTGGCCCAGGTGTCGACGCTCGACGCAGGCTGGGACTTCTCGGCGCGCGGCACTCACCCGTTTCGCGGCGTCGGCGTGCGGATACCGACCGTCGAGTCGATCCTCCGGAAGTTCCCGTCAAGGCTGACGACACTTGATCTCAAGGATCAGCGAGTGGCCGTCGTGAAGCCCGTCTGCGCGCTGCTCCGACGGCTCCGGCGCACGGTCAACGTCTACGTGGGCGTCGACACCGCGGCCCAGGTGCGCGCGTTTCGCGCCAGCTGCCCGGAGGTCAGAACATCGGCCACTGACGACGAACGCCAAGCACTTCGCGCGGCACGCGTCACGGGTGACACGTCCCTGCCCGTCACGCAGATCGTCAGCCAGCCGCGGTTCATCGGAGCGGACGGCGCTCGGCGCATCACGAGCGACTACCTCGCCTTCTCGCACGCCCGGAATGTCGCGGTATTCACCTGGGTCGTCGACGATCCCGATGATCTGCGCGAACTGATCGAACTCGGCGTCGACGGTATCTACACGCGACGCCCCGACGTGATGCTCCGCGTCCTTCGAGAGCTCGGCCGCCGGTAGGCGCAGGGGATGCCACCTCGGGCGATCGAGTCGGCGACGCAGTCACGGCCCTGAAGAGCTCGAACGACGCGACACCGGCAGCGGTCGAACGAACCCGGGCGGCTCTGACTCCACCGTGCGTCGCCGACTGCATCGCCCGCCACCCGGGTGTCGACGTTCGGCTGGGGCGGGCCGAGGCCATCCCGTTCGACGACGACTCGTTCGACGTTGCGCTCGCTCAGCGTCGAATCGAAGTATGCGAACTTCGATGAATTGTGGAACGGGTTCCTCGCCGGGATCGGTCCGGCAGGGACATACTGCGTGGCGTTGTCCGACGACCGCCGGGCCGCTCTGCGCAGCGAACTTGCCACTCGACTCGGTTCGCCAGGCGGACCCTTTCGACTCACAGCCCTTGCCCGCTGCGCCCACGGCCGCGTGCCCGGCTGACGGCCGGTCAGGACTCGCAGAGGAACGGAATGTCGACCCGCATGGCGGGTTCGCCGTCCGCAGCGACGAGAATCTCCGCCAGCGAGAACACGCGTTCCCCGGCAACAAATCCCGTCCCGATTCGTCCGGTCAAGGTGAGTCGCGATCCGTCGGCGATCGGACGGAAGAGGCGAAGGTTCGCGCCGCCCTGCAGCCAGCGTCCGTCGATGAAATCGATCGCCTGACGGACCACCACATTGGCCGCCGAGACCACGAATGCGGGGTGCGCGTCACGGCGGCCCCGCCACGGGTCGTCGGCGTCCAATTCCTCGACGAAGGCAAGGTCGCGGCTCGCGTCGAAGTCGGTTGCCAACTCACCGAGCGACTGTCCGGCGATGACGCTGGCCACTCCTGGGAGCGGCGGGGCCGGCACCGCGACTGCGTCGAATCCTTCAATCCACTGCGCCTGTGCATCGGTGGTCAGGCATGCGCTGCCCAACGTCACGACCTCACCGTTGGGACGAACGGCATCGAAGTCGAGCGTCTCGGTTTCGGCATCCGTTCGGACGATGATGGTGAGCGGATCGCCAACGCAAAGATGACGGCGGTAGCGGATCGTCATCGTGCCGCGTCGAAGCCAGTCTTCGCCGAAGTGTTCGAGGGGAAAGCGGGTCATCCATCCGACTACCGCGAAGCCGGGCACATGGTTGTTCATCTCGATTCCCTGCGGCCACAGGTGCGCGGGGTAGGCAGTCATGCTCATCCGGTGCGCTGTGAACGGTAGGGATCGACTCGTCGAAGCGTTCACGGGCGATGGTCGGACGTGCGGGACATAAGGACCTGCCATTCCTATCGGACCATGGCTCACCCGTCTGCATCCAGGTGCGTTCACTACTCGTGAAGTCTCAACCCGGCGGCCGTTCTGGTAGAAGTGCGGGCGTGCCAGCACCGTTGAACGTCGCCGACCTTGACCAGATGGACCTGCACTCCGTCGATGTGTTCGCCGCCCGCGGCTACCCGTGGGCCGAATGGGACCTCCTCCGTCGTGAATCCCCCGTTCATCGGTACGAACGGCCAGGCATCGACCCGTTCTGGTGCGTGACCCTGCATGAGGACGTCCACGCGATCAGTGCAGACAACGAGTCGTTCATCACCGGCGGGCGGGTGTTGCGTCTCGCGACCATCGAGAAGGAAACACGGGCGCGCGAGGTGCGGGCCCGTCGAGACGCGCGCCTTGGTTGGGACCCCGACGAGCCGCTCGATCTGATCTTCATGGACGATCCGCAGCACAGCGAGTTCCGCAGACTCCTCGCGAGGCAGTTCACGCCCGCTCGTTGTCGCGAGATGGCGGACTCCTTGGACGCCCAGGCCGCTCGATTCGTGGCGGAGTTCCGGGCCGCCCTCTTGACGGGACAACCAGTGGATCTCGTCGAGGGTTTCTCGGTGAAGCTTCCGCTCGGAACCATCTGTGAACTTATGGGTCTGCCGGTCGACGATTGGTCGTCCATCCACCGCTGGACCGACTCCAAGTTCGACACCGACTCGACCGAGTGGTCCCTGCCCGGCGAGACCCGAGCGGACATGCGTCGGCGACTGCGAACCGAGTTCTTCCAATACTTCGACGACCTCATCGCGCGTCGCAAAGCCGCACCGGGACACGACTTCGCGTCCAAGCTCGTGCATGCGACGGTTGAGGGGAAGCCGCTGACCCAGCAACAGCTCCACGGATACTTCAGCCTGTTGTTCGGGGCGGGCAACGAGACGTCGCGCAACGCAACCACGCGCGGAATCACGGCACTGCTTGAACATCCCGCGGAACTGGCCCGACTCAACGCCAACCCCGAGTTGTTGGAGTCGGCGGTCGAGGAGATGCTCCGTTGGGCGTCGCCCGTGCTGCACTTCGCACGCACCGCAACGCGCGACGTGAAGCTACGTGGACAGACGATTCGCAGGGGCGACACCGTTGCGCTCTGGTACCCCTCGGCCAACCGCGACGACAACGTCTTCGAGGACCCGTATCGCTTCGATATCACCCGTTCCCCGAACCCGCATCTCACGTTCGGCTTCGGCGCGCATTTCTGCCTCGGCACCAGCCTCGCCCGGCACGAATTGCGGGCCATCTTCGGGGAACTGCTTCGGACGGGGCTGCTCGACACGATCGAGATCGCGAGCGAACCGACGTGGCTGGCCGACATCCACGTGGGTGCCGTCACGCACCAGCTCGTGCGGGCGAAGCGCTGACCCCGCGGCAGCCCTGGCTGGTCGACCGGAACGTCCTGGAACCACCCGATGTGACCACCCAATCGACCGAAACCGTTATCGGGTGGTCCTATCGGGTGGTTTCACGAGTCGGGGACCGCGCGCCCACGCCGCGGCCAACGAGCTATCCGGCGAGGTCGGTGATGACGGCGCGTCCGGCGTAGGCACCGGCTTCGAGTTCGTCGAGGATCACCGGAAGCTCACTCAACTTGCCGACGCGAGACACATGCGTCTTCACGTGCCCGTCGGCCGCGAGCTGCACAAGTTCCCGCATGTCCTGCACCGTGCCAACGGCCGACGACATGATCAGTGGGTCCTTGCGGAACAGCTCCCACGGGCTGATTTCGATCTTGCCCTCGCTGTCGGCCGGGATGCCGACGGACACGAAGATCCCCCCTCGACGCAGCAGGTCCATGCCGAGCTTGAAGCCGGGGAGCCGCGGCGAGAACACGAGGCTCGCGTGGACTCCACCGAACTGGCGCTTCACCACGTCGGCCGCGTCCGCAGCGTCAACGGCGATGTGTGCGCCGAGCGACTCGACGAACGCGACCTTCTCCGCGCCAACGTCGACGCCAACGACCTTGTACCCGAAGCGATTTGCGATCTGTACTGCGTAGTGGCCGAGCCCGCCGGCCGCGCCGATGATCGCAATCGGCGATCCCGGTAACACGTTGAACTGCACCAGCTTCTTGACCGCGCCGTACGCGGTAAGTCCACCACAGGCGAGCGGCACCTCGTTGTCGCCCACACTGTCGGGCAGAACGACGAGCGACTTCGCGTACAGCAGCAGATGCTCTGCGTACGTACCCACGATGCCCTTGCCCTGACGACAGAGACGAGGCTTGCCGCCGAGGCAGTAGTCGCATGCGCCGCACCAGAATCCGCCACCGCTGCCGCCGAGACCGACGATGACCCGGTCGCCGACTTTCGCGTAGCGCTCGGCACCGGGACCGAGCGACTCGACGACGCCAATGCCCTCGTGACCGAACGCACCCGTGCGGGGCACGCCGTTCCAGTCGCCTTTGAGGACATGCAGATCGGAGTGGCACACCCCGGCCGCACTGATGCGAACTACGGCTTCCTCGTAGCCCGCCACCGGCGTGGGCACCTCGCAGATTTGCAGGTCACCATCGTTCAACATCGCAGCTCTCATGGGGCGGAGGCTAGAGGCGGGGCACCGTTCGGAGCGAACTTGGCGGCCCGGGTGACCGTCGAGCAACGTCCGGCCGGGACTACTCGTCACTCTGTAGACTAAACGCAAGCATGGGTGTAGACAGTGTGGTGTGAATGGAATGACGACAACGATTCGCGTCGAGAGAAGCGTCCACGAGCGGTTGCTCCGGATTAGTCGCGCCAGTGGACGCCAACTCGTCGAAGTGATCGGTCAGGCGACGGAGGCGCTCGAGCGAGCGCAGTTCGCAGAGACGGTTCGCACGGAGCTCGATGCCCTTCGCTCCGACCCGAAGGCCTGGGCCACCTACGTGGCGGAGTTCGACCTCTCGGTCTCCGATGGCATCTCCTGATGAGATCTGGTCCGTTGATTTCGGCGAGCCGGTCCCGGCCGAACCCGCGAACCACCGGCCAGCGCTCGTGCTTGGACCCTCACGCTTGTTCGGCGACAGCCTTCCGTTCGTGATTGTCGCTCCACTCACGACAACCTGCCGCGCCATTTCCTTTCACGTCGAGATCGAACCGGACTTCGCGAACGGGCTCGACAACGTCAGCTACGTGCAATGCGAGATGATCCGTTCGATCAGCCGAAAGCGGCTGCGCGCCCGGCTCGGCGTCGTCACGCTCGCCCAATCCAACAACGTTGAAACCGTCGTGAAGCGTCTGCTCGACTACTGAATCGCGGCCGAGTGCCGCACGGTACGCTCACGAGCCCGACCACGAAAGGATGCCCTCATGGCACGAGTCAGTACGTATTTGAACTTCCAGGGCAACACCGAACATGCCTTCGAGTTCTACAAGACGGTGTTCGGAACTGACTACACCGGACCCATGATGCGGCTCGGCGATGGTCCCGCCGACCCGGACGCACCGCAGCTGTCTGATGCAGAGAAGCGCATGATTATGCACATCGAGCTGCCGATTCTGGCAGGACACGTGCTCATGGCGACCGACATGGTCGAGTCGATGGGCCACAAGCTCGCGATCGGTAACAACACCACGATCAACCTGGAACCCGACACTCGAGAGGAGACCGAGCGTCTCTATGTGCTGCTCTCCGACGGCGCGACCGACTGCTCACCCCTTGCCGACATGTTCTGGGGCGCACTTTGGGGGACGTGTCTCGACCGTTTCGGCGTCCGCTGGATGTTCAACCACTACGGCGACGGCAACCTCCCGCAAGGCTGAAGTCCGGACTCTCCAGGTGGCCAAGCCCGATCCGATGACGCTGTACGCAGACACCATCCTCACCGATGGTTGGTGTCTGCGGTCTGCGCTTGTTCGCTATGCCCAGGCAGAGCCCGTACGTTCGACCGTGGTGCACGCTTTGATGCGACGCCTCGACGCTGCTCTTGCAGCGGCGGCGCTCGACGGGCCCGAACAACGCTCGGCGCTTGGTGCGGTTGTTGAACGGTTCGACGAGCTGGCTGGGATCATGTCGCGTTGGGCGACCGACCGGGCCGCCCATCCGGTCCCGAATGACAGCGTCGACTCAGTGTGCTCGGCCACCACTGCAATGTTCGAGCGCCTCGGCGTGCCCGAGGAGTCGATCGACCCGGCCGAGTGGCGGGGCATGCGGTCTTCCGAGGGCCGCCGCCCGCCTCGGGTGGCGAAGTAGTTCGGTCCGCCATTCGGTGACCTGCGGATGCTGACGCGGCGGTGTCGTGCCGTTTTTGCTCCGCGTCACATGGCGGGGCGGAGCAACGGCGCGAGTGCCGCCGCGATGGCTGCGCGGACCGGAACGCCCGACGGGAGGACGTCGACCGCGTGCAAGGACGTGTGCACGTGCCCGGCTGCGGGGATGTGGGTGACCGCCACCCCAGCGCCAGAGAGCGCCGCTGCATACGCGTTGCCCTCGTCGCGCAGCGGGTCGAACTCGCACGTGACCACGACCGCTGGCGGGAGACCTGCCAACGACGCCGCCCGCAGCGGTGACGCCTTCGGGTTCGAGCGGTCGGCCTCGTCGGCATAGTGGTCCCAGAACCAGTCCATCAACGATGCGGTGAGGAAGTAGCCAGAGGCGTTCTCGGTCTTCGACGGGTGCATCTCGACACCGTCCGTCACCGGCGTGATGAGGAGCTGTCCGGCCAACGCCGGGCCGCCAGCGTGACGGGCGGATTGCGCGACGACCGCGGCAAGATTTGCGCCCGCGCTCCAGCCTGCGACCAGGACGCGGGTGGCATCGCCGCCCAACGACGCCGCGTTCGACACCGCCCATTGCAACGCCGCGAAAGCGTCGTCGGCTGCTGCGGGAAAGCGATCGACGGGAGCGTGGCGGTAGTCGACGGACACGACGAGCGCGTCCGTGCGTCCGCAGAGATCGCGGCAGAAGGGATCGTCGGACACCGCACTACCGAGCACCCAACCGCCACCGTGGAAGTACACGATGACCGGATGCGGGCCGGGCGAGGCCGGGCGATACAGGCGATACGCGAGGTCCCCGGCGGGACCGGGCAGCGTCCCATCAACAATCGAACCGACGTCGGGGCCGACCGGGCGCAGCGCCGCTCCAGCCTCGCTGAACGCACGGGCATCGGCGGCACTCATCGACTCCAGCGGCGGCAGATTCATTGCCGCGAACGTCTCCAGGAAGATCGCAACGTCCGGCTTGAGACGCTCGATCTCGCCGTCGTTGCAACGCGTGCCGGCGGCCCCGGTACGGGTGAACCCGAGGTAGTCGCGCGCCACCACGGAATCGCAGGTTGCCCGGTAACGGCCGACACCACCCGGGTATGGCAGGAACACACGTGGCTTGCCCGGCACGTTCGCGCCCATGTACCAGGAGTTGGTCTCCGTCATCAGCGTGAGGCCCGCGAATTCGTTGACGTGACGCACCCAGCCGACCACGGCGGTCGGTGTCGGCTCGATCGTGTCGAGTCCCTCGGAACGAAGGTGGAGCAGACAGTCGGTGATCCAGTCGACGTGCTGCTCGATCGAAATGACCATATTCGACAGAACCGACGGGCTTCCAGGGCCAGTAACCATGTAAAGGTTCGGGAACTTGTGGGCCATAAGACCTAAATACGTCATCGGGCCGGCTGACCATTCGTCCTTCAGCGTCGCTCCCTCACGGCCGCTGATGTCGACGCTGGCCATCGCGCCGGTCATGGCGTCGAACCCTGTGGCGAATACGATGGCGTCGAACTCGAAGGACTCGCCGCCAGCGTCCACGCCCGACTCCGTGATCGTGGTGATCGGGTGCTTGCGGAGGTCGACGAGATGCACGTGCGGCAGGTTGTACGTCTCGTAGTAGCCCGTGTCGACGCACAGACGCTTGGAGCCGATCGGGTAGTCCTTTGGGCAGAGCGTCTCGGCGATCTCCGGGTCGTTCACGACGGATCGGATCTTGTTCCGGACGAACTCCGCCTCCAGGCCGTTGGCTGCCATCACGGTGCGGGTGTCGTTGTAGGTGCTGAGGAACTCGATGATGCCGCCGCGAGCCCATGCCTTCTCGAAGGCAGCTTCACGCTCCTCCGCCGGTGTCAGAAGCGCGCTTATCGTGGGTATGGCCACTGGGACGCCTGCACCCGAGGCGCGCGCAGCCGCGTTGTATGCCGCTGGGTCGAAGTCAAATTCGGCTCGCTTGTCGGCACGGAGCTGGCCGTTGTGGGCGGGGATCGAGAAGTTCGGCGTCCGCTGGAAGATCGTAAGCGCGCTTGCCTGTTTCGCGATCAGCGGGATCGACTGGATCGCCGACGAGCCCGTACCGATGACGCCGACACGCATGCCCGTGAAGTCGACGCCCTCGTGCGGCCAACGGCTGGTCCAGTACTTCGCACCTGTGAACCGGTCCGTGCCGTTGATGTCGACCTCCTTCGGCACCGACAGGCACCCCGTGGCCATCACGTAGTGCCTCGCTCGGAGTTCGCCGTTGCTGGTGGTGATGTGCCAGAAGTTTTCGGCGGCGTTCCAGACCGCTTTGTCGGCGCGGGTGTTGAACGAAATGTCACGCCGCAGATCGTGCTTTTCGGCCACGAACTGGAGGTAACGCAGAATCTCCGGCTGCGGCGCGTACTTCTCCGACCACGTCCACTCCTTGGCCAGCTCCGGGTCCCACGTGTAGGAGTAGTCGAGCGACTCGACGTCACAGCGCGCACCGGGATAGCGGTTCCAGTACCACGTGCCGCCAACGTCGTCGCCCGCCTCAAGTCCCTGGGCGCGAAAGCCGTGGTCTCGCAGTCGCTTGAGCAGGTAGAGCCCGGCGAAGCCCGCACCGACAACGACCACGTCGAGCACGTCGGTCGTGTCTGACGCTCCTGGTGTGGTGGTAGTTGCTGTCGCGCTCATATTACGCTCCCTCAGTTGCTTCGCGCGGGCGGTGCGTTCCGCGCGTGGTGTCACCGTAGGGAACATTGCGCCCCGACGGCAAAGCGTCCGCCGACGACGGCCTCGCGACGACCGACCCGGCGATTTATACCTACCTTTGGGAAGTTACTGAAATTTCGTAACTTCAATAACTTCTGTATAAACTTTGGTCGTGGACCCGATTTCCAACCCGTTCAACCCGGGCGCAGGCACGCCGCCCCCGGAGCTTGCGGGGCGCGAGGACCTCCTCGGCACTGCAACGATTTCGGTGGAGCGGATGCTGCGTGGACGCCCCGCGAAAAGCATGTTGCTCATCGGGCTTCGTGGCGTCGGCAAAACGGTCTTGCTCGATCGCATTCGGGAAGACGCCGAATCGCGGGGCTTGTTCACCATTCGCATCGACGCCCCCGAAAACAGGTCGCTACCGGCACTATTGGCACCACAATTGCGGGTCGTGCTGCTCAAGATGAGCAGACAGGCGAAGACACGCGACGTCGCGGTCCACGCGTTGCGCGCACTCGCCGGATTCGCTCGCGGGCTGAAGATCAAATTCGGAGACATCGAGGTAGGCGTCGACTACGAACCGGAACCAGGTCTCGCCGACAACGGCGACCTCGACCAGGATCTTCAGACGTTGCTTGAGGCAGCCGGGGAGGCAGCGAAGCAAGCCGACTCCGGCCTCGTCCTGTTCATGGACGAACTCCAGCACGTGGAGGAGGATCAGTTGGCGTCGCTCATCATGGCCCTGCATCGCTGCGCTCAGCGGTCGCTGCCTATCGCGTTGTTCGGTGCCGGGCTTCCCCAACTGCCCGGCCAGATGGGTCGAGCGAAGTCCTACGCCGAGCGGCTGTTCGACTATCCCGTCATCGGACCTCTCGGACACGACGCCGCGCGTGACGCGATCCGCAAGCCGATTCACTCCGAGTCCACGAGAATCGACGATGACGCTATCGAGGAAATCATCCGAATCACTCACGGCTACCCGTATTTCCTCCAACAATGGGGCAAGCAGACGTGGGACGTTGCGGCAAAATCGCCGATTCGCGTCGGGGATGTTTTGACGGCGACGCCCATCGCGATCGCCAGCCTCGACGAGAGCTTCTTCCGTGTTCGCTTCGATCGCCTTACGCCGTCAGAGAAGCGATACCTGCGAGCTATGGCTGAGCTGGGCCCGGGCCCGCACCGGTCGGGCGACATCGCCGACCTGCTCGGCCGCAAGGTCACGACCGTGGCACCTCTTCGCGCCACCCTCCTGGCCAAAGGGATGGTGTGGAGTCCGAATCACGGCGACACCGCTTTCACGGTTCCCTTGTTCGACGAGTTCATGCGCCGGATGATGCCCCTGCACGCGTACGGCGAGTAGGCGGCGGACATGCTTTCGGATCGATCCGCCCGAGTTCGACCCCTCTCGATCACGAACAGCCATGCCCGCCGTCGGTCTAGGTTGTCGAAATCTCCAGCAGTTCAGCGATCAGCTCGCGGATCTGGCGAAGTACGACGGGCCCAACGTTTGTGTCCGTTGACTCCACGATCCGATCCACGCTGATCGACGTCGGGAGGTGTGCCTGGACCACACCGAACCCCTCCAGCTCGACCTCGGTAAGCCAGCCTCTGGTCGTCGTCGTGCACGGCACCACCACAATCGCCGCCTGCCGATACTCCAGTACATCGTCGGAAGTCACGACCACGGCGGGTCGGACAAACCCCGGCTCGCCGCGAGCCGGAGAACCGAAGTCGACGCGCAGCACTTCACCGGCACGCATCGTCAACATCGCTCGCCGAGGCATTCAGGACTGCGAAATCTTCCGAGCTGAGCCCTCCGCCACTTAACTGCTGTCCGATGATCCGTCGTCGTTCACGCCGTACCAGCGCCTCTATCTGAGCGTCGAGAGTGCGCCCTTCACGGGCGGCGAGCTGGCGGAGGTTGTCGCGACTGCGGGTTGACACCTTTATGGTGGTGAACTCTGGCATACCTTTTAGTATACATCATCGATATACAATTGCGGGGCGACGAACTGGCGGCAGCGAACTCCATCTGCCCGCCTGCCGCCTCTCAAGTTGCTCCGTCCCAGAATCGGACCCCGCTCGATCGCGAAGACCCACCAAACACACCCTCACCCCCATACAGCACACCCAAATTTGTCGCCGGATACGTCGGCGCACCCACACCCGACACATCACCCGTCTGAAACGCCGAAAACGAATCCGACATCAACACCTATTCTCCCACGATACGGTTATCCCGCAGGTGTGGGGTGGTGAGGAGCGTTGTCTGAGGGGGTCCGCGTGGTTGTTGGTTCTTTGTTCGACTGGACGCCGGCCTCGAAGGAGGCCAGAAATGGTCACTAAATAGCTAGCTCGGTATGCTCGTTCGATTGATAAGATCGTCGGGTCGCCAACCGTCATACGGGACGTCGCCGAGGAGTTCGAATGCGCTCGGGCCCACGACCTTCATTGGTGATTCATCGTCCGCAGAGGGCACGGTAACTTCCGCGACCGACAATCCCGATTCCGTGAGTTCCTCAACAAGAATACGAAGCAAAGTCTCGCGATGTTTCGGCCGAATATACGCATCAACATAAAGCAGGTAGGCGTCGTCTCCGAACTCCGTCACAGGCCCAATGTAGGAAGGGTAGTTGAACGCATCAGTTTGTTTTTCAGCAACTGTGTGCTCGACTCCGGCCAGGTCGACAAACACATAGCGAATCATGACCCTTGAAAGTGTCCGCACTGCTGCCTCCGATCTCGGCATGCGAACCAGGATGTTCGGGTAACGGATATCATTACCCTTAAAGTAGAATGCTCTCGTATCGATGCGAATCTTTGGCTGACTAGTTCGATCAGAACACGACATCGCCAAGGCAGAAAGCAGTCCCAAGACCAAAGTACGAGACACGACTCGACCAG
>JAYSSR010000082.1:0-69559 GCA_043720395.1 Acidimicrobiia bacterium | reverse complement strand
GCCGTACGCACCGCGAACGGACCGGATGTACCGCGACGAACGGCGATCCGCGGCAGTGTGAGCCGCGGATCGCTTCCGCGCACCGACCGTGATCCACCGGGAGACTCCGGCGACGAACAGCGCGAGCCCGCCGACCCAGCCCATGCTCACGAGGGCAAGGAACTTCCCTGATTCGCGTAACACCCCGAGCGGGCCGGGCTGGTCGGCCAGCCACGTCACGAGTCCGCCGATGAGTCCGTTGGGTCCCTGGCCGATCAGCCACCCGACGATCGCGGCCCCGGTGAGACCGAGCGTCGCTGCGGCCGAGCCGACGCGATTGTCTCCCGGACGCCGTCGGACGAACGCGCCCCCGAGCCCGAGAAGCGCCGCCCCGCCCAGGATGCCGACACCTGTCGACCACCACCAGCCGAGTCCGCTGCCCGGCTCACCGGGTGAGCTTCGCCAGAACCCCCGCTGTACAAGGGTTCCGCCGACCAGTCCGAATGCCGGGTCGGCGCGGGTTGCGAAGGCCTGTGTCGTGCGTGCGTCACCCTTCGACGGGGCGTCCGTGGCGATCGGCGCGATCCAAGCGATTGTCACGACTGCCGCCACGACGGTGACGCTGACCCACCATTTCGCTGTGGCACCCGAGTTCCGCCCCGACCGACAGAGTCCGGCGACCGCGATCGCCGTGACAGCGACCCCACCGATCAACGCGAAGTGGACGCTGCACGCGCTAGCGAGTGCCCACAGCATTGCCGTGCGCAGCGTCGCCCACCTGGTGTTCTGCCCGTCGCGCGCTCTGCGGACACCCCGTACCGCGGACGCAAACAGCCACGTCAGAACGGCGTACCCAGCGAGGACCGCGAGCTGTCCCGCGTAGAGACGCTCATGGACGAACGGGTTCCAAAGCGCGGCCGTGACTGCTGTGAGCCGGGCGGGGAGCGCGACGTGTTCGCCGGGCATCAAAGCGTCTGCGAGTGCTGCCCCCCCAACACCCGCGACAACAAGCGCGAGGGCGGGCACGAGCCAGCCGACTGCCGGACCGCCAAGGAGGTGAAGGATCGCGGAGACGCCGTAGAAGATCGGCCCCGCAGGCAGCGACGAGCCGTTGAAGATCCGGTCACGCAGCAGCATTCTCGGTCCCGTGACCCAGTCGAGCAGCACGACCCAGCCGCTCGAGGCCATCGGTCCGATGACGATCGCGGTGAGAAGCAAGGACCACGCCACTGGCCAGGCGTACCGTCGCAAACGGCTGGCCAGCGATGCTCTCGGGGGTGTCGCCGGTTGGGGGTCGGTCACGCAGAGGTCTCGGGTTCGCGGTTCACCATGGCGGTTGCGGCCATCTCGAAGTAGGCGTCGAATCGTGCGCGCAGCACAGGCCGCGGGTTGAGTTCGTCGAGCGCCGACGCCATGGCGGCCAGCCAGTGCGCCCGTTCGCGTTCGCCGATCGCGAACGGCGCGTGGCGCATCCGCAGCCGAGGGTGGCCTCGCTCATCGGAGTAGGTGGTCGGTCCGCCCCAGTACTGGATCAGGAAGAGGGTGAACCGTTCGCGTGCCGGACCGAGGTCGTGCGGAGTCGGGTACAGCGAGAGCAGCACCGGGTCGGCCTCGACGTTGCGGTAGAACGAGTCGACGAGCGTCGTGAAGAACTCGTCGCCACCTGCCGCCTCGTAGACGCTGATCTCCGGGTCGTCCGGCTTCGACAGGATCTCCACGTCCCCTGACGCTACTGCCCGGTTCCATCGGAGAGCGGCCCTTGCCGCCCGCTAGCCTTTCCGGCCTATGTCCGCCAAATTCCCCGACCTCTTCGACCGAATCGTGAACCTGTCCAAGCGGCGAGGTTTCGTGTTTCCGTCGGCAGAGATCTATGGCGGCTTTCGTTCGACGTACGACTACGGCCCCCTCGGCGCATTGATGCTGCGCAACGTCAAGAACGAGTGGATCCGCTCGATGGTGCAGGAGCGTGACGACGTGCTGCTCATCGACGTTGCCATCCTCGCTCCGCCGCAGGTGTTCGAGGCGAGCGGTCACCTCGCCAACTTCACCGATCCGTTGGTCGACTGCACGGCCTGCAAGACGCGTCATCGTCAGGACCAGTTGGAGGATCCGAACACCTGTCCGAGCTGTGGGAAGAAGGGCACCTTCACCGAGTCGCGCGCATTCAACCTCATGTTCAAGACCCACGCGGGCC
This sequence comes from Acidimicrobiia bacterium, assembly GCA_043720395.1. GTDB lineage: Bacteria > Actinomycetota > Acidimicrobiia > Acidimicrobiales > JANYDT01 > JANOYY01. The sequence continues at coordinate 67,386 of JAYSSR010000082.1, read as the reverse complement.
CGGTAGAAGGTGCGGGCGCGGAGGTGTATCTGCGTCCGGAGACAGCGCAGGGCATGTTCGTGAACTTTGCCAACGTGCTGCAGACGTCGCGCCGCAAGCCGCCGTTCGGCATCGCGCAGGTCGGTAAGAGCTTCCGCAACGAGATCACGCCGGGCAACTTCGTGTTCCGCACTCGCGAGTTCGAGCAGATGGAGTGCGAGTTCTTCGTGCCGCCTGCAGACGCGCAGAAGTGGTACGAATACTGGGTCGCGGAGCGTCACGAGTGGTATGTGCGCTTAGGGATTCCAGCGTCTGAGTTGCGCATCCGTCCGCACGATGCCGACGAGCTGTCGCACTATTCGTCGGGCACGTCCGATGTGGAGTTCATGTTCCCATGGGGCTGGGGCGAGCTGGAGGGCATCGCCAACCGTGGCGACTACGACCTCACGCAGCATTCGACGCACTCGGGCCAGCGTCTCGACTACTTCGATCAATCCACGAACGAGCGCTACACGCCGCACTGCATCGAGCCCGCCGCCGGCGCGACCCGCACGATGATGGCGTTCCTGTTGAGCGCGTACGACGAGGAGGAGGTCAACGGCGAGCTGCGGACCGTGCTGCGCCTCCACCCGCGGATCGCGCCGTACAAGGTGGCGGTGTTACCGCTGTCGAAGAAGCCCGAACTGGTCGAGCCGACTCGCGCGATTTTGAAGACGCTGCAGCCGCACATGATGTGCGACTACGACGAGACCCAGAACATCGGCAAGCGCTACCGCCGCCAGGACGAGGTCGGGACCCCCTACTGCGTGACCGTCGACTTCGACACGCTCACGGACAACGCCGTCACGGTGCGAGAGCGTGATTCGATGACGCAGGAGCGCATCCCCGTCGCCGACCTTCTGGGCTACCTGCGCGACCGGATCAGCTGACAGCCGGCCGCAGGCGCGCTTGTCGCGGCCGCAAATCGGCCCTCGATTGAGGCCTCGGTGGCCAATTTCAGGCCGCGACGGGATCGTGAAATCTGGCACGAACGAAAGCGAGTCTTAAATGGAGCACATCGAAGGTCTGTGGGATCGGCGCCGGTCGGGATCGCCGGAGGAGCGTGCGTTTACTGCGCTCGGCCAGCGTCCGAGCAAGCGTCCGAACCTCATCTTCATCCTCGCCGACGACATGGGCTGGGGTGATCTCGGCTGCTTCGGTTCGCTGCACATCCGCACCCCGAACATCGACCGGATCGCTGCGGGGGGCGTGCGATTCACCCATGCCTACTCGGCGTCGCCGTGGTGCTCACCGGCCCGTATCGGGCTGTATACGGGCAAAAACCCCGGACGCTTCCAGGCCGGTCTCGAGGAGCCGCTCAGCACGCGAGCCGAGTGGAACGGCATCCCGAACGGTCATCCGACGCTGCCGTCGATGCTCCTTGACGCTGGCTATCGGACAGCGATGTTCGGCAAATGGCATTGCGGGTGGCTGCCCTGGCACTCGCCGCTCAAGATCGGCTTCGAGACATTCTTCGGCAATCTCGATGGTGCCATGGACTACTTCACCCACATCGACACGCTCGGACAGCCCGACCTGTATGAGGGTGAGACGCCCGTGGGTATGGAGGGCTACTATACCGACCTGATCAGCGATCGAGCGGTCGACTACGTCACGTCGTGCGACCCCTCCGAGCAGTTCTACATGCAGGTGAACTACAACTCACCGCACTGGCCCTGGGAGGGCCGCGACGACCGGGCGGTCGGCGACGAGATCCAGCGACGCTACGAGGCGGGCGAGCAGCCACTGCCGATCCTCCATGCCGATGCGGGGTCGCTCGCCAAGTACGGCGAGATGATCGAGCAGATGGACGAGGGCATCGGCCGCATCCTCGACGCCCTCGATGCGACGGGACGCTCCGACGACACGCTCATCTGCTTCTGCTCCGACAACGGAGGCGAGCGGTACTCGTTCATGTGGCCGTTCGTGGGGGAGAAGGGCGACGTCCACGAGGGCGGCATCCGCATCCCGTTCGTGGCGCGGTGGCCAGCGGCCATAGCTGGCGGACAGCGCTCCGACGGTCACAACATCCTCACCGACTGGACCGCGACCTTCCTCGACGCTGCACGGACCAGTCCGGCGGCCCCGCTTGATGGCGTCTCGTTGCTGCCGTGGCTGGTCGGCGGCGACGCGCATCCTGACCACGACCTGTTCTGGCGGGTGTCGAGCCAGGGTGCGCTTCGGCGGGGAAAATTCAAATACGTGTTCAACCAGCGCGACCACGCGTTGTTCGGCAGCTGGCCTCGGATTATCCCGTTCAGCCATGCGCTGTATGACCTGTCCGGCGATGGACGCGAGGCCGCCAACGTCGCGCGGCACCACCCGGAGCTGATGGCGTCGATGCGAGCCGAATGGGAGCGCCTTGCAGCGGAACTGCTCCCGTACCCGGAGGGCCACCGTGGCCTGCCGCGTCACGCGACCGCAACGAAGCCCGCGATCAGCCAGCCCGACTGACCTGCCGGTGCGCACGCCGCGACGTTGTGCCCCGACGTTGGGAAGATTGCGTACCTCCGTGGTAGCTGATGTTCCCAACGTCGAGTGGCCGTTCCGAAGTTGGGAAGATTGCGTACCTCCGTGGTAGCTGATGTTCCCAACGTCGCGGGCTGGGTTGGACCTTGCGTCAGCCGAAGAACTTGTTCAGCGCAGCAGCACCCCGCACTGGGTCCTGCAACATCCACCAGTGGCCGAGTCCTTCGAGGGTGGCAAGGTCAGAGCCCCATCGCTCGGCCACTCGACCCGCGAGCAACGGGCCACCGGTGTAGTTGTCTTCGGTCGCGACGATAACGAGCGAGCGTCCGGCCGACATCGCGGGAGTCACCTCCATCCCCCACGTGTGCATCTGCGGCTGCCTGGCCGAGCGGTACAACGCGAGGATCGCCCGACCCATCGCGGGTGCAGCGTCAGCGACCGAGCGGGCGGCCGCTGGAGTCATGCCGAACGATTCGAACCGTGCCGTGGCCATCTCGCGCGGTGCCGCTGCCATCGTTGCGACGGCGGCTTCACCGTCGCCCTCCGTCTGCCACACCTGCGCCATGTCGTGCCACACGTACTCGGGATCGAAACATCCGGCGATGTCGATGCACCAGCGGTTGACGAGGTCCGGACGAGCTGTAAGTGCGCGTAGTACATGTCCGCCACCCCAATCGTGGCCCACCAGGTCGACCGGTGCGTCGAACTTCGAGAGTTCGTCAACAAGCCAGCGCGCATACGAATCGGACGTTGCGTCGAAGTCGTCCGGCAGTGGTGCCCCGAAGCCCGGGGGCGACAGCGTGACGGCGTCCGCTCGGCCCATCGCGGCGAGCAACGGGTCCCATATTGCAGCGGTCTCGGGGTTGCCGTGGACGAAAACGATGGTCATGTGCTCAACCTACGCGCCACCGGTCGCATCGCGCCGACCCGGAGTATGAGGTACATCGGGTCCGCTTGCGGTGCGTTGAGTGCGCCCGATTGCACCGCGGACGCACCGGATTTACCGCAACGAAGAGTGGCCCGCACCACGCAGGTCGGGCTCAGCCAGAAGGGGGTCGGTCGAGGCGGAAGATCCACGTCGTTTCGCCAGCGGCCGGCTCGTTCGTATCGAGCTGTCCGGCCCAGATCCGCGTGAACCCGTTCTTCTCCAGAATGCGCCAGGACGCCACGTTCTCGGCATCGACGTCGACCAACAGCATCGGCGCATCCGGATATCGGCACCACGTGTCGGGCAGGAACGCTTCGACGATCGCGGTCCCGATCCCGCGGCCGACCCGGTCAGCGTCGCCGATGAAATAGTCGATGCCTGCCGCCTCAGGCAGTGCCTCCACCACCTGCAGCGCCGCCAACCACACGGGTTCGTCACGGAACTGGCAGCGCTGGATGAACCCGCGATCCACACCGCCGATCACGACGATGAAGTAGTCGATCGGGTCCGTGCCGTCCACGCCGCCACCGAAGTCCGCCTCGACCGCGTCCGGTGCGGGATCGTGACGCCACCAGCGCTCGACATGCGGACGCGCCAGCCAGATGCCGAGCAGTGCAAAGTCGCTTCGCCGAAGCGCCCGGAACGAGATGTCCACCACCGCAGCCTCGCGCGCCGACAACGCACCCGGACACGCGACTTGCGGAGTAACCTTTCCGCCCGTTATGGGGACCACCACCGCCAAAAAGCCATCTGCCAAGCCCACCGTCGCAAAGACCAAGGCAACCGCCCAGCTGACGTACTCGTTCGACCACAAGCACAAGGTCGCGCCGATGTCGCTCAAGGATCTCCTTGGCGGCAAGGGAGCGAACCTCGCGGAGATGACCACGGTCCTCAAGCTGCCCGTACCTCCAGGCTTCACGATCTCGACCGACGCGTGCCGTGCCTACATGAAGTCGGGCTGGCCCACGAGCCTCGACGCAGAAGTGGCAACGCAGGTTGCCAAGGTCGAAGGCCAGATGGGCCGCAAGCTCGGCGACGCGAAGAACCCGCTGCTCGTGTCCGTCCGCTCGGGCGCGAAGTTCTCGATGCCCGGCATGATGGACACCGTCCTCAACCTCGGGCTCAACGACAAGACCGTCGTCGGGCTCGCCAGGGTGATGAACGACGAGCGCTTCGCGTACGACTCCTACCGTCGCTTCCTCTCGATGTACGGCCGCATCGTGCTCGACGTCAACGGCACACTGTTCGAACACGCCTTCGAGAAGGCCAAGACGAAGTCGAAGGCCGTCAACGACGCCGCCATTCCGACCGCCACGCTGAAGGCACTCTGCGAGGAGTACAAGGCGATCGTGAAGAAGGCAACCAAGGCAGACTTCCCGCAGGACCCGAAGGTCCAGCTGAAGGGTGCGATCGAGGCCGTGTTCGCGTCGTGGAACGGCGCACGTGCGATCGCGTACCGCGTCCGCGAGCGCATCGCCCATGACCTCGGCACTGCGGTCAACGTCCAGTCGATGGTGTTCGGCAACATCGACGACAACTGCGGCACGGGCGTCGGCTTCACCCGCAACGCGTCGACGGGCGAGAACGTTGCCTACGGCGACTACCTCACCAACGCGCAGGGCGAAGACGTGGTGGCCGGCATCCGCAACACGGAGTCGCTTGACGATCTCAAGCGGACGTTCCCCACGAACCATGCGGAGCTGATGAGCATCTTCGACCGCCTCGAAGCGCACTACACCGACATGTGCGACACGGAGTTCACGATCGAGCAGGGCAAGCTCTGGATGCTGCAGACGCGGGTCGGCAAGCGCACCGGCGCGGCCACGCTGCGCATGGCCGTCGAGATGGCAACGAAGCCGAGCGGCCCCACGAAGTGGAAGATCTCGAAGGAGGAGGCCCTTCTGCGGGTCAACGCCGACGCACTCGACCAGGTGCTGCATCCCCAGTTCGCAGGAACATCGAAGGTGCTCGCGAAGGGTCTCGGTGCGTCGCCGGGAGCGGCCGTCGGCAAGGTGTACTTCACCGCCGACGACGCTGTCGACGCTGATGACCGCGGCGAGAAGGTCATCCTCGTGCGTAACGAAACATCGCCGGAGGACGTCCACGGGATGATGGTTGCGCAGGGCATCCTCACGGCACGCGGCGGTCTCGTTTCGCACGCTGCGGTCGTCGCCCGTGGCTGGGGCACGCCCGCCGTGGTCGGTGCCGAAATGGTCAAGATCACCGACAACAAGTACTTCGAGGTCGACGGCACCCGCGTCAACGAGGGTGATGTCATCTCCCTCGACGGTGCTACTGGCTCGGTCATGCTGGGCGCACTCGAGATGGAGTCGGGCGAACCGCCTGCCGAATTCCACACGATCCTCGGGTGGGCCGACGAAGTCCGCAAGGGTTCGAAAAAGGTGCGCGGCCTCAAGGTCCGCGCCAACGCCGACAACGGCCCCGACGCCAAGAACGCCATCGGTTTCGGCGCCGAGGGCATTGGCCTCTGCCGTACCGAGCACATGTTCCTCGCGGAGGATCGTCTCCCGATCGTGCGCGAGATGATCCTCGCCGAGTCGGACAAGGAAGAGGCTGCAGCGTTCGAGAAGCTCCGCAAGGCGCAGAAGGCCGACTTCGAAGAGATCCTCGTCGAGATGGACGGCCTGCCCGTCACCGTGCGTCTCCTCGACCCGCCGCTGCATGAGTTCCTCCCGTCGACGAAGGAACTCGAGATCAAGAAGGCCGTGTCCGGACTCACCCCCGTCGAGGAGAAGCTTCTCGACGCCGCAGAGTCGTGGCACGAGTTCAACCCGATGATCGGTACGCGAGGCGTGCGTCTTGCCGTCGTCAAGCCCGGTCTGTACGAGATGCAGGTTCGGGCACTTCTCGAAGCTGCAGCAGCTCGTGTGAAGAAGGGTGGGAACCCGGTCATTGAGGTGATGATCCCGCTCACCGTCACCCGTGAGGAACTCGCTGCCGCACGTGGTTGGGTGCAGGGCGCGATCGACGAGGCCAAGTCGAAGATGGACCCGGTCGCGGCGAAGCGCCTCGACGTCACCATCGGCACCATGGTCGAGACGCCCCGCGCTGCAATCCGTTCCGACGAGATTGCCGAAGAGGCCGACTTCTTCTCCTACGGCACCAACGATCTGACCCAGATGACGTTCGGCTTCAGCCGCGACGACGTCGAAGGTCGCATGATGAACGCGTATCTCGAGCAGGGCCTGCTCAAGCGCAACCCGTTCGAGACCATCGACCAGAGCGGCGTCGGCCAGCTCGTGATCGACTCGGTCGCCCGCGGACGCTCCACGAAGCCGGGCCTCAAGCTCGGCGTCTGCGGCGAGCACGGTGGCGACCCGGAGTCGATCATCTTCTTCTACAACGCCGGCCTCGATTACGTGTCGTGCTCGCCGTTCCGCATCCCGATCGCCCGTCTCGCCGCGGCGCAGGCAGTCATCGGGGCGTCGGCCCGCAGCAACGCCTAACCGACGGTGACCGGGTCACCGCGCCGACCGGGTCACCGGTCTGTGCTTCGGCACGACTGACCCCACAGCGCCACCTTGCGGTGCCGGCGACACGCTGTGCGGTCACTGTGGCGCTGTGGCCGCATTCGTGGCCAGGTTGCGTCAGTCGTGACCGTGGACTCAGAGTCAGCGACCGCTCGCCGGGTCCCCCGCAGTCGCTGCGGCGATCGCAACGTTGAGCGCAGCCGCGAGTTCGTCGGCGCGCCCGGGGCCGACCATGTCGAGGTGGTGCCCACTCACGAAGGACACATCAACGTTCCGGGCGAGCCTGCGCCACCTGAAGTCTGACCACACGGCGACCGGCGTGTGGCGGCTGCGGATCAGGGAGACGTCGAGCGCGAGCGGGCGGACTCGGTAGATGCTCACTGCCTGTTCGACCTCGGCCTGCACGTCGAGCACGCGGCCCAACCGGCTTTGGTCGTCGTCGCTCACCTGCGGATCGGTTCGGGGTGCGCGTTGGGCCGCCCGTGCGTCCCGGAGGAACTCGAACATCGGCCGCTGGCGGTCTCTGACGTTGCGGGCTGCGTTGCGCAGACGTTCGTGGGGTGGAACGAGGTGGCGAGTCGCGCCGATGCCGGTGTCGAGGAGGATGATGCGCCGCACCGACTCGCCGGCTTCGAGGAGCTGTCGCGCCATATCCCATGCGACCAGACCGCCATCGCTGTAACCGCACAGCAGATACGGTCCAGCGTGCTGCAGCGATCTGAGCTCGCCCAGGTAACGCGTGGCCATCGCTTCGATCGTCAGGTCTCCCTTCGCTCCCGGCGTGGCTACGGCGTGGGCTTGGAAGGCCGCAGCCTCGATGTCGCTGCGGAGTCGCTTCGCCGAGTGCACAAGGTTGACGACATTGCCTCCTGCTCCATGGACCAGCACAAGACGCTGCACGGCATTCGGCACCTGCCGGAGTAGTACCAGTGCGCCGCGCTCAGAGGTGCTGCGATGGACCTCATCCACGAGGAGTCGTGGAGTCGGCGCACTGACGAGCACCGCCAGACCGAGCGATACATCGTGACGACGGGCGATCTCGGCGACGATCGCTACAGCCGTCAGTGAGTCTCCCCCGAGCGTGAAGTAGTCGTCGTCCGGGCTCACGGGTGCCCCGAGCACCGAAGACCACAGCTGGCACATGGCCGCTGTCTCGGCCCGGGTTCCGGCGGGCGTCGCTCCATCGTCCGGGACCGTGAGGTCCGGGAGTGATCGACGGTCGATCTTTCCGGAGGGCGTCAGCGGGAACCGGTCGATCCCGACGATGAGGGAGGGCACGTGCGACGGTGGAACCGCAGCGGCGCACGCCTCGCGGAGCCGTGCAGCGACACGGTCGTCGACCGGCGCGCCGCGGATGTAGGCCACGAGCCGAACGATTCCCTGGGCGGTTCTTCGCGCAGCGACGACGGCCTGTTCGACGCCAGGCTGCCCGAGCAGCACCGACTCCACCTCGGCGGGTTCGATCCGGTTTCCAGATACCTTGATCTGGTCGTCGATACGACCCGCAAACTCGTGCACGCCATCGGTACGTCGTCGGACGAGATCGCCGGTGCGGTACACGCGGGCCGAGGGGCTGCCGAAGGTCAAGGTTGCCGTGAGCTCGCCGCACGTCTCGATGAACGCGCGCGTGGTCTGATCGGGCCTTGCGTGGTACCCGTCGGCGACGTCATCGCCGGCGAGTAGGAGTTCGCCCAATACGCCGTCGGCGACCGGGTACAAGTGCTCGTCCACGACGGCGGATCGGACGCCGGGAAGCGGCCGTCCGATCGGTATCGGGTCAGAAGGTTCCGTGCCCAGATCGTCGGCTACGTCGTGGGCGAAAGCCCAGACGGTTGTTTCCGTCGGACCGTAGATGTTCGTCACTCGTGGGACAATCCGCCGCAGGTCGCGAGCGAGGGCCGCGGTGAGCGCTTCACCGCCGACGAGGAGATGTTCCAGCTTCGCCAGTCCGTGCCGATCACCAGGATCGGCGAGGAGCATCGAGGCGCGAGTCGGCGTGCATTGGAGGTGCGTCACCACATCGCGCTCGATGATTCCCCCGACGACGCCAGGATTCGGCTGGTCGGGAGCAAGAACGATCGGCCAACCACGCGTGAGCGTCCAGATCACCTCCACGACCGATGGGTCAAAGGACAGGCTGGTGAGAGCGAGCCAGGTACCGCGTCGCTCCGGAGGTACGAGCGCGTCCCACGAGTGAAGGAAAGTACGGAGGTTCCCGTCGGTAATGCGGACACCCTTCGGGTTCCCCGTCGAACCGGACGTGTAGATCACGTAGGCAAGGTCGTCGGCCGGGGGTGACACGGTGATGGCAGGAGGCGTCTTGGCGGACGTCGCGGACGTGCCCCATGGTGGTGGCTCGATCCACTTGAGGGTGCTTCCGCTGCGCCGCAGCTCGGGATTCTCGAACCCGGCGACGCACCCGAGGCCGAGGTCGTCGATCATGAATCGAAGGCGCGCGACGGGGTACGAACGATCCAGGGGAACGTAGGCCACGCCGAGCGACAGCGCGGCGAAGAGCGCGGCAACCTGGTCCGCCGACCGCGCAAGATGAATCCCGACGATGTCGCCCGGACGGATCCCGGCGGTTCGCATCGCCGAGGCCCATTCCTCGACGCGGGCGAGCAGTGCGGGACCACTCACACGTCGACCGGACGCCTCCCTCAGTGCAGCATCGGGCGCGACCTGACGGTCCGGTGTGGACCAGGCAGCTTGGAGAAGAGGGAGCAGGTGTGACACGGGTATCGGTGTGGCCAACCTTGCTCGGTCGGAGCCCAGGTGACCATTGTGGTCGCTGAGAGCATCGGTCACTGGTACTGGCTCCTTGACGCATTCAGGACAGACGGTACGCTCGCTGTTTGCGGTATGTCGACCGTATGCGAGGAGGAGGGGCGATGGGCATCCAGGAATTCATGCGCTTCTCGGTTTCCCGGGTCGAGCAGCGTCAGACGAGCGATGTGGCGTTCGCCTGCCCGTCCTGCCGGTCGGACCAGGCACACGATGTGATTCTCGTACGAGCGCCGTCCGGACTGCTCGGGCGCTTCCTCCCGCTCGGGAGCGCGCCGATAGAGAAGGTACTGGTGGAATGCCACCGCTGCCGAGTGAGATTCGCCAGCGAGGCAATGGACCGGCCGCTGTTCAGCGACCGAACGTCGACCTGAACAGCGGAGTGCGAAACGTCAGGCTGCGGGGGCCTCGAGGATGTGGACGCCGCACGACGAGCCGAGCCCGATCACGTGCGCGAGCCCGAGGCGAGCACCCTCGATCTGACGATCGCCCGCCTCGCCACGGAGGTGATGGCAGATCTCCCACACGTTGGCGATGCCGGTAGCCGCAATGGGATGACCCTTCGACTGCAGACCACCGGAGACGTTGACCGGCTTGCTGCCCGTGCGGAACGGTGCACCCGACTCGAAGAAGTCCACCGCACCGCCTTCGGGGCACAGGCCCAGATTGTCGTAGTGGACCAATTCTGCGGTCGCGAAGCAGTCGTGGAGCTCCACAAGGCTGAGATCTTCCGGCCCGATACCGGCTTGCTCGTAGGCCTGCTTGGCCGCAGACTTCGTGCAGGTGTTCACGTCGGGCAGCACCTGGCAGGCTTCCTGCCACGGGTCGGTGGTAAGGATCGACGCGCGCACCTTGACCGCGCGGGCGCGCTGCTCGGCTGACAGCGTCTTGAGTTTCGTGCCGCTCACGAGAACCGCGGCGGCGGCCCCGTCGCAGTTGGCCGAGCACATGGAGCGGGTGTTCGGGTAGGCGATCATCACGTCGCCCATGATCTGCTCCAGCGACATTTCCTTCGTGTACGCGGCGAGTGGGTTGAGCGTGGAGTGCATGTGGTTCTTCTGGCTGATGCGGGCGAACGTCTCGAACGTGACGCCGCCGTACTTGTAGCCGTACTCCATGCCGACCTGGGCGAACGTGCCGGGCATGCCGTCGGTGCCGATGCGTCCGTCGACGGGCGCGATTGCTCCGTAGCGTCCGCTTGGCGACCACTCCTTCTTGTCCGAAGTGGACTGGCCGCGAGCGCCGAGCAGACCCGCACCGGCGAGCTTTTCGACGCCGACCGCAAGCCCGAAGTCGGACTCCCCGGCTTTGATGCTCATGATCACCGTGCGCAGTGCGGTCGCGCCGGTCGCGCAGGCGTTGGAGACGTTGTACACGGGGATGCCCGTCTGTCCGATCTGCTTCTGCACCTGCTGGCCGATTCCACCCCCGCCCATGAGGTTGCCGGCGGCCATGATCTGCATGTCGCCCATGGTCATGCCAGCGTCGGCAAGAGCGGCCATGGCGGCCTCGGAAGCGAGGTCGACCGAGTCCTTGTCGGGATGTTTCCCGAACTTCGTCATCTTGATTCCGAGGATGTAGACGTCGTCAGCAGCCATGGTGGTTCAGTTCCTTCATTCGTAGGTGTACGTAGTATCGCGGATGGTTGAGCTGTTGGAGGGTCAGGCGGGTTCGAAGCCGAAGGTGATGCCCTCGGCACCGTTGTCGTCGAGTCCCATCGACGCCGTGGTGAGCCGAACCTTCATGCCGATCTTCACGCTCTCGGGGTCGGCGGGTGTGTTGAGAATGTTGCTACGCACGCTGGTGCCGCCGGCGTCGACGATCCCTGCGATGTACGGCACGGGCACGCCAGGGGCGGCAAACGTCACGATCGTGAATGCCTTCAGGACGCCTTCGGTCGGCACGTCGACGGACCGGAATTCAGTCTTGAAACAGCTGGCGCAGGCGTTGCGTCGATCGAAGAAACGCGCACCACATCCGGTGCACTCCAACGCCACAAGATGGGGCGTCGGGTCGAGCTGCAGGTAGCTGACGAGGGGGATCTTCGTTGCGGTGTCGGTTGGCATCGCCACGACCTTACCGACTCTTCGGCGCATCGAGCCAACCAGCGTCCGAATGAGGTGCCGGATTCTGCGGGACCGCCGTGCAGCTTGGACTCGCCAGCTTGAGCCCTGTCGCGGTACATCGCGTCCGCTTGCGGTGCGTTTGGTGCGCCCGAATGCACCGCGGTGGTACCGGCTGTACCGCGACGAAGAACGCTAAGAACAATGTCCGCGGTCCGCTCTTGCCAGGAGCGCCGTAGACGCCGATCGCGCGTCAGATTGCCGGTGACGCTGCTGCGCAGGCAGCCCGGACGCCGACTGCGAATCGGTCCACGTCCTCGGGCGTCGTGTCCCAGCTGCACACCCAGCGGACCTGGTTGCGGGCAGCGTCCCAGGTGTAGTGCTGGCACCATGCCTGCAGGGGAGCGATGACGCTGTCGGGCAGTATCGGGTACAGCGAGTTCACGGCGGGCGCGGCATCCAGCACGAGCCCGTCGACGCCGCGGACCGCATCGGCAAGGCGAGTCGCCATCGCGTTCGCGTGGGCGGCGGTCGTGAGCCAGAGATCGTCGCGCAGCATCGCCTCGAACTGTGCGCCGATGAAGCGCATCTTCGACGCCAGTTGCGTCACCGTCTTGCGCAGCATCGCCCCGGCCAACGCGTGCTCGGGCCGGCGCAGCAGCACCGCTTCGCCATACATCATCCCGTTCTTCGTGCCGCCGAAGGACAGGGCGTCGACGCCGACATCGAAGGTATGCGTACGTACTGACGCGCCGAGAGCCGCAGTGGCGTTGGCGATCCGGGCACCGTCGACATGGACCAGCAGCTCGTGACGATGAGCGGTCTCGCAAAGCGCGGCCACTTCGTCGACGGAATACAGCGTCCCGGTCTCCGTGGACTGTGTGATCGAAACGACGCGTGGCGTCACGTGATGCGGGCCGTAGGTGCCCTGCATGGCATGGTCGATCTGTTCCGGACGCAGCTTCTGGTCGATCGTAGGTACACCGATGATCTTGTTGCCGAGGATCGCTTCGGAGGCACCCTGCTCGTCGCCTTCGATGTGCGACGCCGCCGCGCACAGCACGCCACCCCAGCGGGGGAGCAGCGTCGCCAGCGAGAGCACGTTGGCACCGCTGCCGTTCCAGGTGAACAGCACGGTGGTGTCGTCGCCGAAGAGCGCCCGGAACGATTCGGTCGCAGCCAGCGTCCATCGGTCGTCGCCGTACCCGACGCAATGCCCGGCATTCGCCTCCGCCAAAGCGGCCATGGCGGCCGGATGCACGCCCGACTGGTTGTCGCTGCCGAACCCGCTGGTCGGGCGCGGAAGCTGATCGAGCGCGGCGCGGACGGCATGTGCGGACATCGCCAGAACCCTACCGGCGGCACACCCCCGGGGCTCGGGTGCCGTGCTCGGCAAGGCTTGATCGCGGTACATCCGGTGCCTCCGCGGTGCATTCGGGCGCGCCAATCGCACCGCAAACGGGCACAATGCACCGCGACCAACGGCACGGCTACCGCCAACCCGCCATGTCTGGTCGATGTTGCCCGCCGGGCGGGCCGGATCGACCAAACATCGAGATGGGCAGAGCCGCGGCACAAGCTGTCGTACCCTCCCGCCATACTGGGCGGATGGGGATAGTCGACGAGGACATCGCACGGGTGCGTGCCGCCACGGACTTCGTCGCGGTCGCCGCCGAGCACATTGCGCTGAAGCGGGTCGGGCGGCAGTACCAGGGGCTTTGCCCGTTCCACTCCGAGAAGAGCCCGAGTTTCTCGATCAACCCGGAGAAGGGCGTCTACTACTGCTACGGGTGCCAGGCGTCCGGCGACGTGATCTCGTTCGTGCGCGAGCTGGAGAAACTCGACTTCGCTCAGGCCGTCGAACGTCTGGCGAGCAAGGCCGGGCTGACCCTGCGCTACGACTCCGAGGCGGCGGGCAAGGACCGCATCAAGCGGGCAAAGCTGGTCGAGTCGATGGAGAAGGCGGTCGACTGGTACCACGATCGATTGATGACGTCGCCCGACGCGGGTGCCGCCCGCAAGTACCTGCGCAGCCGTGGCTACGACGGCGCAGCAATACGTCACTTCAAGATCGGCTGGGCGCCCGACGGGTGGGACACGCTCTGCAAGAGCATCCAGCTGCCGAACGATGTCGCCAAGGACACGGGCCTCGGCTTCGTGAACAAGGTCGGCAAGGTCAACGACTTCTTCCAGAAGCGCATCCTGTTCCCGATCTTCGACCAGTCCGGCGCGCCCGTTGCGTTCGGCGGACGCAAGATGCCCGACGCCGACGGACCCAAGTACAAGAACTCCTCCGAAACGAAGCTGTACTCCAAGAGTCGTGTGCTCTACGGCCTCAACTGGGCCAAGGTCAACATTGTTGAAACGGGGGAGGTGATCGTGTGCGAGGGATACACCGACGTGATCGGCTTCCACCTCGCCGGTCTGCCGCGGGCCGTTGCCACGTGTGGCACCGCCCTCGCCGATGAGCACTTCAAGACCCTCAAGAACTATGCGCGCAGAATAGTTCTCGGCTACGACGCCGACAACGCAGGACAGAACGCGGCCGCCAAATTCTTCGCCTGGGAGAAGCAGTACGAGATCGACCTCTACGTCGTCGCGCTGCCGCCCGGAGCGGACCCCGCCGACGTTGCGCGCAACAACCCGCAGGACCTCCACGACGCCGTGGCGAACGCGAAACCGTTCCTCGCCTTCCGCGTCGAGCGGGTGTTGAGCTCAGCCAACCTCACGACCGCGGAAGGTAGGGCACGCGCCTACGAAGCAGCCGCAGCGGTCGTGATGGAGCACCCGAGCCCGATCGTGCGTGAGCAGTACCTGCTGCAAGTCGCCGGTAGGTGCCAAGTGTCGGAGGACTCGATGATGCGGACGCTGTCCGCCCCGCCACCGGTCCCCCCCAACTCCCCGGCACCGAAGAACAGGAAGGTCTTCGAACGCAACGGCGGCTCGTCGCCACGAGAACCGCAGATGCCGTATCGGGGACGCTCCGGCCCGGGGGCTCCAGCGTCCACGGGTGGCCAGCGTCAAAGCGGAGAGGTACGCGCCGTTGCGAACGAGGACCCTGGCCACGCCTGGGACTCGCCGGGCTGGGGGGCACCTCAGGCCGATGAGCCGGGACCCAGCGAGTGGGGCGCGAGGGGCACGTGGAACGACCGCAGGCCGAATCAGCAAGGGCAGCGTCCGAGCGGTCGTCCGCCACCCGCGAGCACTGCACGTGCCAGCTCATCGTCGCTTCGCGCCCGTGCCGCCGAGCAGCGTTCGCGTCGTGGTGAGGAGGAGGCGCTGCGGTGGGGGGTGCAGGAGCCCGAGCGGGTGATGGGCTGGTTGCACCCGTTCCTCTTCTCGGACCCGGTGCACGTCCGAGCGGTTGAACTTCTGCAACAGCATGGCGACGTTCTCGCCGCAGCGGATGCGGTTCTCGACCCACAGGACACGGACGAGCAAGACCCCAACACCGAAGCGCCTGAAACGCCCGATGGTCACGACAACGACACAACGTTCGACAGCGATGCGCAGCGCACCCTCGACCTCGCGGCGATCCAGACGCTGCGCCGTCTCGCCGTCTCGCCACCGCTGTCGGACGATGTCGACGACGCACTCGGCCTGGTGGTCGCGAACGCTGCTGCCCGCGTCATCGCTACGATCACGAGCGAGCGTGAGTTCGCCCATCCGGAGGAACTTGCGGCCATTGGAACGGTGAAATTGCTGACTGAGTCGCTGCGCGAACCGACACAGCGCGTCGGCGCTCTGACGCAGTTGGTACCCTGGCTTGCATCATGGGACGCTCAGCGGAGGCAGGTGACTCGGGAACCGGCGGGGGCGCAGGCAACGCAGCCGACGACCGAGACCGAGAGCAGCTGACCTCCGCGCAACTGCGCGGTGCCTATAGCGGTAGCGCTGGCAGCGCGTCGGACCCTGTCCGTCAGTACCTGCGGGAGATCGGCCGGGTGCCACTGCTCGACGCTGAGGGTGAGGTTCGTCTCGCAAAGAAGATCGAGGCTGGCCTCAAAGCCGAACTACGACTGGCAGAACTCGCTGCCGATGGTTCACTGGAGAGCATCGGTTTCGCGGAACGTCGCTCGCTCGACACCACGAAGAAGGCCGGCGACGCGGCCAAGGCCGATCTCACGAACGCGAACCTGCGTCTCGTCGTGTCGATTGCCAAGCGCTACACGGGCCGAGGGATGACGCTGCTCGACCTCATCCAGGAGGGCAACCTCGGGCTGATGCGGGCGGTCGAGCGCTTCGATCACTCGAAGGGCTTCAAGTTTTCGACGTATGCCACCTGGTGGATTCGTCAGGCCATCAGTCGTGCGATTGCCGATCAGGCACGCACGATCCGCATCCCGGTCCACATGGTCGAGATCATCCAGAAGGTGACGCGTACCCAGCGCGAGATGCTCCAGGAACTCGGCCGCGAACCAACGATCGACGAAGTGGCTGAGCGTGTGGAGATGTCGGCGCACCGCGTCCGAGAGATTCAGCGTCTCGCCTATGACCCGGTCTCGCTCGAATCGCCGGTGGGTGAAGACGAGGGTTCCACGCTGGGTGATTTCATCGAAGACTCGTCGGCCATTGCTCCCGCCGACGCCGCCATGAAACAGCTGCTCAACGAGGCGGTCGAGATGGCACTCGATGGGCTGAGCGAGCGTGAGCAGGAAGTCGTGCGGGCACGGTTCGGCCTCACGAGCGGGGACCCGAAGACGCTGGAGCAGGTCGGCAAAGAATTCAACGTCACCCGCGAGCGGATTCGTCAGATCGAAACCAAGACGCTCGCCAAGCTCCGCCACCCGCAGCGCAGCCAGAAGCTCAAGGAATACCTCGAGGAGTCATAGCCCAGCCGCCTTCGGCGTCTGCTCGTCGCCTCGGGGGCTCCTCGTTTGTGTGCCCTTCGGGCACGCTCAACGTCGTTCCGGACGATCCCGGACTTCGTCCGATCGTGCGGGCCTCCGGCGGTTCACTGGATTCGTTCGATCGTGTCCCGCACGATGTCGTCGGCCTTGTCCCGAGACAGCGGCCAACGCGTTGCTTCGCGGATGAATTTTTCGAGCGTGACGTCGCTCAGGGATCGGGCGTCGCCGATCAACATTCCAAGATCCCGGGTCAATGGTTTTGGTCCGTTGATCGTCGGTACCTCGTGATGCACCACCGTGCTCATTACGTCAGAGACCGGTGAGAGGCGCACAGTCCCATCCGGGAGATGGACGACGGAAACGTTCTTGTCGTGGCAGTCTGCATTGCCGACGAGCACGTTGAGGACCTGTGCTTCGAGGAGACGCACCCTGTCCCCATCGGTGAGCCACTGGGCGATGCCGGTCAGTGACGGACCACTGTAAGAAACGTCACGACGGCGGAATGTGAGCCCGGAGTAACAATCAGGCCGGGGTCGTGTCTTTCCACCGGTTGGTGTTGGCCCGAACCTGCGAGAGGCTCTCTTCGGCCTCGCCGAGCAGTTCGTGCGGCGACGGTTCCGGCGAACCCTGCGCACGATGGGCGGCACCGACCGACACGGCCAGCGTCAAACGCGAGCCCGAAACCTCAAGCGGGTCGCCGACGCTACGGCTGATTCGGTCCGCAACGTCCAGCGCGAATGCCCGCCCGATACGCGGTTCCAATCCACCGAGGATGACAGCAAACTGATCCGCTGAGACACGACCGACGGGGTCTTCCATCCTCACGGTCGACCGGACTCGCCGGGCGACCTCCGTCATGATCGCTCGTTGGGCGGACTCGTCGAAGCCCTCGACGATGCTTCCGTGGCGGTCGATCCCGACGGTCAATACGGCGACGTGATCGCCCTTGCGTCGTGCCCGGTGCAACGTCATGTCGAGCAGTTCGACCAGACGCTCCCGGTTGGGCAGCAGCGTCTCGCCATCGACGCTGGCCGCCACCGCGAGTGCCCGTTGCGCCTGCGTGCGATCGGTCGCGTCGCTCACGGTCACCACGTAGGCACGGATCGCCCGGTCGTGCGATTTGTCCCGCACCGCAACGTCCACGTAGCGGCGGTCGCCGTTGGCCCGGTTCTGCTCACGGAGCGCGAGACCGGTGACCTTCGCCCCGCGGTCGCGTTGGCCGAGCGCGTGGTTGAACACCTCGTCCAGTCGGGCTGGTTCGATGGTCGCGACGACCTCGTGGAGCAGCAGCCCGACGGCCGTATCCGGATCGACGCCGAGCGTCCGCTCCGTATTCCCGTAAGCATCGACGACCTGCCCATCGCGCACCAGCAGCATCACATCAGTCCCGTCGGCGTTCACGGAGGTCATCCGACGCCGCTCGGAACGTTCGCGCAGGACCCAACCGAACTCGCTGATCACGAGTGCGACGACCCCGGCACCGATCGCCGCCGAGACGGCGTTCGTGGCGCGGGCATCCCAGCGGAGTAGCTGCTGCGCGAGGGTGCCACCACCGAGGAGCACGGCAAACGCAACCCACCTGAGCGGCGACAGCCCTCTACGAGTCATTCGACGCTGCACCGGCACCCCGAACGCATCGGCACGGTTTCGGGTGCCCTTGACCCGGAAGCTCAGACGGTTGTGGTGAGCGTCACCGCGATGTCACGCGACGAGCGTCCGACCCGTAGCTGACGCTCACCCTGACGTGCCACCCAGGCGTGCGTGGCGACGTCCCAGTGCGACGCCCACCGAGGGTCGAGTGCAACGTCGACGCTGACCGTGGAGTGCGCCGCGACCGCGACCTTTGCGAAGCCGACGAGGTGTTGGAACGGGTCGTCGGTCGCGCCGGTGCCTTCGGGGTCGTGTACGTAGACCTGCACAACTTCACTGCCCGCTCGGTCGCTCGTGTTTTCGACCATAGCGGTGACCGTTGCGCCGGTCATCTGTGCGCTTTGGATCTTGTGACTCGCATACGACAGCCCGTGACCGAATGGGAACAGCGGTTCGCGGCCGGTGGTGTCGAAGGCGCGGTAGCCCATCAGTCGCTCTTCGAGGTAGCGGCCGACACCGTGGCGTCCGGGGTGATGCTCGAACGCCGGCGAATCTTCCAGCCGCCGCGGCAGGGTAACGGGAAGGCGTCCGCCGGGATCGACGTCGCCCATGAGCACGTCGGTCAGCGCGTCGCCGAACTCCTGGCCGGGGAACCACACGTACAGCACGGCGTCAACATCGTTGATCCAGGGCATCGCGACTGGCGCGCCAGCATTGATCACGACGATCGTACGTGGACTTACCTTCGCGACCTCGGCGATCAGTTCGTTCTGCCGGCCGGGAAGATCGATCGTGGTGCGGTCGTAACCCTCGCTCTCCCAGTCGTCGGTGGTGCCGACGATCACGATCGAGGCTTGCGCTGTCGCGGCGAGGCTGACCGCTTCGTCGACGAGGTCGACGGTCAGGGGTTCCGCTGCCCCGATGATGAGACCGCGCATCAGTCCCGCGCCGCCGTCGAGGTAGTCGACCACGACGCTGTGTGCGTGACCTTCGACGAGCTCGAACGTCGCCGTCGCCTGCGCTTTCCCGATGCCGAAGAACGACCCGGCGTCGGGGGTGTCAGCGTTGTCGATGACGACCGATCCGTCGACGGACAGCGTCGCGTGGCCGACCGCCGTGAGGGCGAGCGTCCACGTGCCGGTGACCTCCGGGGTGAACGTGAAGCTCACCCGAGCAGCGAACGCAGCACGGGTGAGTCCCTCGGCCGGGTCCTCGGGCCACATCATGTGGAAGCGGGGGAGCGGCTCGGACAGGACCGGAGATGCCCCGTTGAGCAGGTCGTCGGTGGTGGCGAAGTACTCGATCGTCTGAGCGCTTACGGCTGTCGGCGACGGCGGGGGCAGCGTCCGATGAATGTTGCAGCCCTTCGCGTGCAACACCTGCACGCCGAGGGCACCGAGCCGGTCGGTGATGCAGCCGAGCGGATGGACCTCATGCACCGGCGTGACCGCGGCCGACCCGCCGCCCATGATCCGGCCGCTTGCCGCATTGGGACCGAGAACGGCAACCTTCTTCAAGCCCGCAGCGTCGAACGGCAACGTAGCGTCCGCGTTCTTCAGCAAGACCGTGCCCGCCGCGCCCGCACGCCGGATGAGGACGCGGTCGGCCGGCTCGTCGCGGGTGAGTTCGGGTCCCGGTCCGCCGTCGGCGATGGCACCGACGCGGTCCTTGAACGAGATCATGCGCCGGGCCGCGGATCGGACCAGCGTGGCGTCGACGCGTCCATCAAGAACGGCATCGACGAGCGCTTGACCGCGTGAGCGCGTCGGCCCCGGCATCTCGAGATCGAGTCCCGCTTCGATGGCTTCGACCGTGGAATGCAACCCGAACCAGTCGCTCATTACGATGCCCTCGAAGCCCCACTCATCGCGGAGCACGCCGGTGATGAGTTCCTTGGAGTCTGCGGCGAACGGACCGTTGATGCGGTTGTACGCCGTCATGACCGCGAGCGCTCCACCATCCACGACCGCCGCCTCGAAGGGTTGGAGGTAGAGCTCACGCAGCGTCCGCTCGCTGATCTGGTTGTCGATCGACATTCGTTCGAACTCGGTGTCGTTGCCCACGAAGTGCTTCACGCAGGCGGCGACGCCTTCCGCCTGGACGCCCCGGACGTAGCCGACCGTGATACGTGCGCTGAGGTACGGGTCTTCGCTCTGGCACTCGAAGTTGCGGCCGCCGACGGGGGTGCGATGCAGATTCACCGTGGGGGCGAGCAGGACGCGGGCACCCTTCGCCCGTGTCTCCTTGCCGAGCAGGTGGCCGATCTCCTCAACGAGTGCCGGGTCCCAGGTCGCTGCGAGCGACGTTCCACACGGGACGTTGACGCTGGCCGGACCGGTCGTGAACTGCGTTCCCCGCGCTCCGGCGGGGCCATCGGTCACTCGCATGGCGGGAATGCCGACAGATGGAATTGCGACGGTGTGCCAGTTGTCCGCTCCGGCGAGAAGCGAAACCTGTTCTTCAAGGGTAAGTTGGTCGATCAGGCTGTCAAGTTCGGCGTCGTTCACGGTTTCGGACTGTAATGCACCCGATGGAAGCGTTGCCAGACGCTGGATGCGTCGGTTCTCGTGGGAGCGTTACCACCGTTCACTTTCCCAGCCACGTGACGAGCGCCACACGGATTGTTTCGAGTGTGCTAGTGTCGGTGTAAGCGTTTGCAGTTCCGGTAGACGCCAACCCGAATCCACCTAGGGGGAGACCTGATGAAATTCGTAAAATCGGCTGCGGCAGCGGCCGTTCTGGCAGTAATCACCACTTCGCCAGCACTTGCGGTAGCGAAGAAGACGACCAAGAAGGCCGCAGCGGTGAAGTCGATTGCTGCCGGCACGATTCAGTGCAAGCAGCAGTACAAGGGCAAAACGATTTCGATCTTCTCGCCGGTCCGCGACAGCGCAACCGATCCGGGCGCAACGCAGCGGTCCAATGCCTACCTGCCGTTCACGGCCTGCACGGGTGCCAAGGTCAAATTCGAAGGCACCGACCAGTTCGAGACGCAGGTCAACGTGCGTCTCGCCGGTGGCAATGCTCCCGACCTCATTCAGTTCCCGCAGCCGGGTCTGCTCCAGCAGATCGCTGCCAAGGGTCAGCTCAAGCCCCTCACGGGTGCAGCGCTGAAGTCGGCACAGAAGGACTTCATCTCCGGCTGGCTCGAATACGGCACGCAGGGTGGCAAGGTCTACGGCATCCCGCAGTCCGCCAACATCAAGTCGCTCGTGTGGTATTCGCCGAAGGCGTTCGCTGACAAGGGCTACAAGATTCCGGTCAGCCAGCAGGAACTCGTTGCGCTGTCGGACAAGATCGTTGCCGATGGCGGCACGCCGTGGTGTGTCGGTGCCGAGTCCGGTGTTGCCACCGGCTGGGTGCTGACCGACTGGATGGAGGACTTCATGCTTCGTACCAACGGTGAGAAGGTTTACGACCAGTGGGTCAACCACACGATGCCGTTCAACGACCCGAAGGTCAAGGCCGTGATGGACGCCGTTGGCTCGTTCGTGAAGAACCCGAAGTACATCGGCAGCGAGTCGTCCGTCAAGAACATCGCGACGACAAAGTTCCAGGAGGGCGGCTTCCCGATCCTTGCAGGCAAGTGCTACATGCACCGCCAGGCCTCCTTCTACAAGGACATCTGGCCGACGGGTACCACGGTTGGTGACGCCGGTCAGGTCAGCACCTTCTACCTCCCGAGCCCCGCTGGTGGTCCGAAGTACATGCTTGGTGCCGGCGACATCTGGGCCGCTGGTACTACCAATCCCGGCGTCATGGACCTCCTCGCCTACGGCAGCTCGCTCGACTACATGTACGACCTGCTGAAGGTCCGCAGCGAACTGTCGCCCCGCAAGGACATCGACACCGCGAAGTACACCGACCCGGTGAACAAGAAGTTCGCTGACCTCCTCAAGGGTGCCGACGTGTTCCGCTTCGACGCTTCGGACCTCATGCCGGGCTCGGTTGGCGCCGGTACGTTCTGGACCGAGATCACCAAGTGGATCACGGGTCAGTCGACCGAAGACACCATCAACAACATCGAGAAGAGCTGGCCGAAGGGCTGATTCGTCTCGCTGCTCGTTACTTCTGAGCAGTACTGCTGAAACTTGTTCGGTGCCCGTGTACGGATTCGTGCACGGGCACCGTTCGTTCAATAGAGTCCACTTTTGTCCTGACCGACGCGGCCAACCAGGCTGCCCAGCGCCGTTAAGAAGCGAGCATGGATTTTCTCAAAAGTTTGGCCCTGATCGTCGCAGGGGTGGCCGGATTTGTCGCCATCTTCCTGGCACTGCAATGGCTCGTGGACCGACTTCCGAAAAAGGCCCGAGAGAAGGCGCAGGCGATCCCGTTTGTCGGTTTTGCGGTGATCTTCGCGGTCGGAGGCCTGTTCATATCGGCCGTTGGAACGGTGATAGCCAGTTTCCGCGACGACGTCACCAACAAGAAGTGGGTCGGGTTCGAGAACTACCGCCTGCTGTGGACCGAACTCGACAGCCGACTGGCCGTCATCAACAGCTTCGTCTGGGTGTTCGTGGGCACGTTGATCACTGTCGCCTCCGGTCTTATGATCGCCCGCTTCGCGGACGGAATGCGCGGGGAACGGATCGCAAAGACGATGGTGTTCCTCCCCGTCGCCATTTCCCTGGTGGGTGCCGGCATCACGTGGAAGTTCATCTACGCGGAACGAGGGTTCTCCTTCAGCGCCGGCCTGCTCAACGAGGTTACGAAGGCCTTGCATCTACCGACTTCGCTGGGTGGCGGTGCCGAGGGCCGAAACTGGCTTCTGGAGCGTGGCATCGGGGGAATCGAGCCGCCGGGCTGGGGACCGGGTTTCAACACGTTCCTGTTGATCATTATCTTCATCTGGGCGCAGACGGGCATAGCCACGGTCGTGCTGTCGGCGGCGATCAAAGGTGTGCCGCAGGAGTTGGTCGAAGCAGCGACGGTGGATGGTGCCACGAGCAATGAGGTGTTCTTCAAAGTCACCGTTCCCTACATCAAGGGAACGATTGCGACGGTGACGTCGCTGGTGGCCCTCGGGTCGCTCAAGGCCTTCGACACGGTCGCGGCGGCGACGGGCGGCCGTTTCGGCACCAGCACGCTTGCCAACGAGTTCTATGTGAAGAAGTTCGTCCAGTTGCGAGACGGTGCGTCGTCCTCGCTTGCGGTTGCGCTCTTTGTTCTCTGCTTTCCCATCGTTGTTTGGAACCGGCGTGTGCAGCGCCACGTCGAGGAGACGAACTGATGAGCGCTGTCGCTCCGGTCAGCAGCAAGAGTTCCGAAAAGATCGGCACCTCGGTCGCGAAGAGCTTGCACAGTCGAACCGGCCGGATACTCGTCTGGACGCTGGCCCTGCTCTGGACCGTCCCGACCTTCGGCGTCTTCGTGTCGTCGTTCCGACCCGAACTCGACGTGAAGACAACGGGGTGGTGGACCTTTTTCAAGAACCCCACGCACTTCACGCTCTCGAACTATCGCGGGGTGCTGTCGACGCAGCCGGGCAACGATGGGCTCAGCCACTTTCTGGCGAACTCATTTCGCATCACGATTCCGTCGGTGCTCATCTCCGTCGGTGTTGCGGCGCTCGCTGCATACGGGTTCTCGTGGATCGACTTCAAGGGTCGTGACTGGCTCTACGCCTTCATCATGAGCATGCTCATCGTGCCGCTGCAGATGTGCCTCATCCCGATTCTGCGCTTCTTCACCGGTGGCATGCACATCGGTTCGGTGACGATTTTCCCGTATCTTCACCTGGATAGCAGCGTGGTCGCCGTATGGATCGCGCACAGCATTTT
Organism: Acidimicrobiia bacterium; assembly: GCA_043720395.1. Classification (GTDB taxonomy): domain Bacteria; phylum Actinomycetota; class Acidimicrobiia; order Acidimicrobiales; family JANYDT01; genus JANOYY01. Next base: position 43,413 of record JAYSSR010000082.1, on the reverse strand, counting down.
CGGCCTGCCGTTCTGTATTTTCCTCATGAAGAACTTCATTGGCGGACTCCCTCGCGAGATCATCGAGGCGGCACGTGTCGACGGGGCCTCACATCTCACGACGTTCACCAAATTGGTGTTGCCGCTATCGGTGCCTTCCATCGCGTCGGTGGCCATCTTCCAGTTCGTCTATATCTGGAACGATTACCTCGTCGGTATCGTGTACGGCGGCTCGGAAAATGCACCGATCATCGCCAAAATGGTTGAGGTCACCGGTACGCGCGGTCAGTCATGGCATCTGCTCACTGCGGCCGGTTTCGTCTCGATGGTCGTTCCCGTTGCCGTTTTCCTTGCCCTTCAGCGCTTCTTCGTCCGAGGACTGCTGGCTGGCTCCGTCAAGGGCTGAACGTCGGATGGGTTCGACGCCCTGGTGGCGGACCGCGTCCGTATACCAGCTCTACATCCGCTCCTTCGCCGATTCCAATGGTGACGGCATTGGTGACCTGCGCGGAATCCGTGAACGGTTGCCATACATTGCGGCGCTCGGCGTCGATGCGATTTGGCTGAACCCGTGCTATCCCTCACCGCAGGTCGATCACGGCTACGACGTTGCCGACTACTTTGACATTGAACCGGCCTACGGAGACCTGGCCGAGTTCGACGCACTGATTGCAGCAGCTCTGGACCACGGCATTCGCATTCTGATGGACGTTGTGCCGAATCACTGCTCGTGGGACCACTCATGGTTCAAGGCGGCGATTGCCACAGGTCCAGGCTCACGCGAGCGGGAGCGGTTCTACTTTCGGCCCGGTCGCGGCTTGAGCGGGGAGCTTCCGCCGAACAACTGGGTTGCCATGTTCGGTGGTTCCGCGTGGACGCGGGTCACCGAATCCGATGGCCGCCCAGGGGAGTGGTACCTCGGAGTCTTTACACCCGCCCAGCCCGATTTCAACTGGCTCTGCCCGGATGTCTACGAACACTTCGACGACATGTTGCGGTTCTGGTTCGACCGCGGCGTCGACGGATTCCGGGCCGATGCCGTGATCCACGTCGGTAAGGCCACGGGCATGCCGGACGTCGAGCTGATCGACGGGGAGCACCCCGCACCGAATCCGTTGTACACGTGGCAGGAAGAGGCGCACGCGATATGGCGTCACTGGCGAGCGCTTGTCGATCGCTACGAGGCCGAGCATCCTGGTCGTGACCTGCTGCTGGTGGCTGAGGCATACACGCCGGATCGGCCGGACCTGATGCTTGAGTATGCAAACGCGGAGCAGTTCCATCAGGCGTTCGCATTCGACCTGATGCTCGCGCCGTGGAATGCGGCGGTGATGCGACGCGTCATCGATGGAACCATACGTGCGCTTGGTACTGCTGACCTGCTTCCGGCGTGGACGCTCAACAACCACGACACGCAGCGCACGCCGACCAGGTATGGCCGAGCGGACATCGCTGATCGGACGGAGCTGTTCCCGGGGGCAATCGTCAATGCCGACGTGGCGATCGATAACGCGCTCGGCTCTCAGCGCGCTCGCGCCGCGGCCCTGCTCGAGCTAGCGCTGCCCGGGAGCGTGTACCTCTATGCCGGGGAGGAACTCGGACTCCCCGAGGTACTCGACATGGCGGACGCTGCGCGTCAGGACCCCGTGTTCCACAACACCGGCGGCACCACCATCGGTCGCGATGGGTGTCGTATCCCGCTGCCGTGGACCGTTGCGGAGGAAGGTTCCCACGGATTCTCGTCGGTCGGCTCGGCTGCTTCCTGGCTGCCACAACCGGCAGGATGGGGTGCGCTCGCCGTCGAGGCGCAAGCGGTCGACGCAGCGTCGTTCCTCGCGATGTATCGGGTGGCGGGGGTGTATCGCAAGTCGTCCGAGTCACTCCGGAGCAATGCGTTCGAGTGGGTCGACGCTGGTTTGGGCGACGTCCTCGCGTTTGCGCGCGGCGATGTGCTCGTGGTGATGAACGTGAGCCGCCAGGACGTGGAGCTGCCATCGACGGTGGTCGGCTCCCGTTCGATCGTGGCGTCCTCGGTCACGGGCCACGTCGATCGGTCGGTTCTCCCCGCCGACTCGACGCTCTGGCTCGCCTGACGCGGACATTGCTGTGCCCGTCGCGCCGTTGTCACCCTTTACGATTGCTAGCCACCGTTCAACCGGGAGCCCTCCGTGAGTAGCCGCGCCGATATCTTCATCACCGCACCCGACGCGTTTCGCGATGCGTTTCTCCGTCGCGTCGAGGTGACGATCGCGAAGAAGCTTGACGACTGCACGCCACACGAGCTGTACATGGCGCTCGCGTATGCCGTACGCGACGCGCAGGTCGATCGGTGGATCGAGACGGCGGAGCGCCAGCGCGCGGCGAATAGTAAGCGCGTGTACTACATCTCACTTGAATTCCTCATGGGCCGCACGCTCGGCAACGCGCTCATCAACCTCGGCCTGCACGACGCCGCGTCGGCCGCACTTCGCGGCATCGGTCTCGGCCTCGAAGAACTGCTCGACGAGGAACTCGACGCTGGGCTCGGAAACGGCGGCTTGGGGCGTCTTGCCGCATGCTTTCTCGACTCGATGGCCACCATGGACTATCCCGGCTTCGGGTGTGGCATCCGCTACGACTATGGCATTTTCAAGCAGCGCATCGTCGATGGGGCGCAGGTGGAGGAGCCCGACCCATGGCTGCGTAATGGCAATCCGTGGGAGATCGTCCGCACCGACCGCAGTCAGACGATTCGCTTCTATGGACGTGTACAAGACTTCAAGGACAACGCTGGGAAGACGTGGCACCGATGGGTTGATACGCAAGACGTTCAGGCGATGCCGTACGACACACCGGTCACCGGTTATGGCACAACGACGGTCAATACGCTCCGATTGTGGTCAGCGCGCGCCCTGCACGATTTCAACCTGACCGACTTCAACCGCGGTGACTACATAAATGCGAATCTCAACGCGGCTCTTACCGAGAACATCACAAAGGTTCTGTACCCGAACGACAACAATTACGAAGGTAAGGAGCTTCGGCTCAAGCAGCAGTATTTCGTGTGTGCGGCGACCCTTGCGGATCTGCTCGCCGACTTCAAGGCCGCAGGGAATGACATTCGGACGCTGCCCGACAAGATCGCGATCCAGCTCAACGACACCCACCCGGCCATCGCAATTCCGGAGCTGATGCGCATCCTGATCGACCAGGAAGGTCTGAGCTGGGACGAGTCGTGGAGCATCGTCAACCGTACGTTTGCCTATACGAACCACACCCTACTTGCGGAAGCGCTGGAGAAGTGGCCGGTGCATCTCTTCGAGCAGCTGCTGCCGCGTCACCTGCAGATCATCTTCGAGATCAACCAGCTGTTCCTTCGCCAGGTGGCGAATCGCTGGCCCGGCGACACGGGTCGTTTGGCCGCGATGTCGCTCATAGAGGAGGGCGAGGAACGCAAAGTGCGAATGGCGTATCTGGCTATCGTTGGCTCGTTCTCGGTGAACGGTGTCGCAGCACTCCATACCGAGTTGCTAGAACACGGACTCGTGCGGGATTTCTACGAATTCTTTCCAAAGAAGTTCAACAATAAGACCAACGGCATTACCCCGCGTCGGTGGTTACGGGCATGTAACCCCGGCCTTTCGGCGCTGATCGACTCGCGTATCGGTGACGCATGGACAACCGATCTCGACCAGCTTGAAGGACTGGAGAAGTACGCGGAGGATGCAACGTTCCGTGCGGCCTGGCGCGCCGTGAAACACGTCAACAAAGTCGCGCTTGTCGAACACGTGGCGTCCACGATGGGACTTACGCTCGACCCGAAGGCGATTTTCGACATCCAGATCAAACGACTGCACGAGTACAAGCGACAGCTGCTCAACCTGCTGCACTGCATTGCGCTGTATCAGGAGATCAAGGCGGACCCGTCTGCGATTGTGGCACCGCGCGTCGTGCTTTTCGGGGCGAAGGCGGCACCGGGCTACGTCACTGCGAAGCTGATCATCCGCTTCGCGAACGCGGTTGCCGACGTCATCAACAACGACCCCCAGGTGGGTGACCGACTGAAGGTCGTGTTCCTGCCGAACTACAACGTGTCACTTGCCGAAATCCTGATCCCAGCCGCGGATCTGTCCGAGCAGATCTCCACCGCAGGGAAGGAGGCGTCGGGCACCGGGAACATGAAGTTCGCGTTGAACGGCGCGTTGACGGTTGGCACACTCGACGGAGCAAACGTCGAAATCCGTGACTGCGTGGGCGACGAAAACATCTATATCTTCGGGCTGACGGTCGACCAGGTCGGGTCGATGAAGGCTTCCGGTTATGACCCGAGGACTTTCCTGCCTCAAGGTTCACGGCTCGCCAACGTACTGGAACTCGTTCGGTCGGGATTCTTCAGCCCGACGGACCACGGCCTCTTCCAGCCGCTCGTCGAACTCATTATGGGTCCCGACGAGTACATGATCGCGGCTGACTTCGACGCCTACTGGGACGCGCAACGTCGGATCGAACAGGACTATCTCGACGCCGAGTCGTGGTCGCGACGGGCGATACTGAACGTCGCCGCGATGGGGATGTTCTCCTCGGATCGGACGATCAAGCAGTACGCGACCGAGATCTGGGGCCTCACGCCTCTGCGCTGACACCGCCTGAGCGATAGAACTTCTCGGATGGAACTTGCGCCACTGCCGCTCACAGAGCTTGACCGGATACGGGTGCCGACGCTGGTGCTGGTCGGAAGGTCCGACGAACTGGCAGCGTCGCCCGAGCTGCTGGCACGGGCGATCCCAGGGGCTCGCCTGGTTCTGACCGATGGGGACCACCTTCGTGCGCCAGGCGTCCCAGGGTTTCGGGCAGCGATAGCCGATTTCCTGGACACCGTGGACGCCATCCAGTCCAAATCCGCGTGAGGCCGTCGGAGAGGGCGGTGCCACGGAGCGTCGCGCCAACTACACCGACCCACGTTGCGCTCTCGGCGTCGCTGATGGCCCTCGGAGCAGGTGTCACGTGGAGCTTCGGGGCGCTCTCGGCGAGGCTCGCACGGCACAGCGATGCGTGGCAGTACCTGCTCTGGCGGTCGGTCGGTGTGGTCGTTGTGGTGGAGCTCGTGTCACTGCGGCGACGCGGTCCCCTGCTCGTTCGCGCGGCTTTCACGTCGGGGCGCATGATGATGCTGGCCAACGTCGGATTGCTCGTTGCGTCGCTCGCGTACGTTTATGCGGTCAAGACGACCACCGCGGCGAATGCCGCGTTCCTCTCGTCGATCACACCTCTGGTCGCAGTCGTGCTCGCGAGGATCGTGTTGGGGGAGCGGCTGACGCACGTGACGGTCGGGGCCATCGCGATTGCAATGCTGGGGCTGGTCGTGATGGTCCGCTCCGACGTCGGTGCTGGCAACATGAACGGCAACGTCGCCGCCCTGTTGTCGTCGGTCGGGTTCGCGGTCTACACGATCTGTGTCCGTTCCGGTCCGCATCGTGACTGGTCGGCGGTGATGCCGGGCTACGCCGCGATGATGATCGTGCTCTGCGGCACCGTGACCGTGCTGCATGGCAAGGCGCTCCTGCTCCCGCTTCGGGACACGGCCCTGGCCCTTGTCCATGGAGGGCTCTTGATCGTGGTCGGGACGCTGCTCTTCAACGCAGCGTCGAAGGCTGTACCCGCGGTTGCGATGACGGTGTTCGCGCAAAGCGAGACCGTGTTTGCTCCATTCTGGGTGTTCGCCGCGCTGGGCGAGCGTCCGAAGCCTGCGACGCTGCTCGGAGCAGGACTCATCCTCGGTGCTGTTGTTGGCAAGGCACTGCTTGACGCCGCGCCACGAGGGTCGAGCCGCAGGAATGATCCGATTGCCGAAGTGCGACCAATGGGTTGATGATGGCCATCACAACGAGCACAACAAGCCTGAGGAGTGCGTGTGAGCGCGACCGCAACTGATCCGACGACGAGCCGCGGCGCAACCTTTGCCGCTCCCGGACCAGGGCGGTGGGCTCTCGATCGATCCCACTATCCCGGAGGAACGACGCCAATCTCGACATGGCTTATTGAGCAGTCGATGGAGGCGGGCCTCGGGCGCGTCTTTGCTGAACTCGGAACGCCGGCGCAGTCACTTCGGGCACGCTTCGTCAATGGTTTCATGTACACCCGTCTCCGTCCGCTCATCGGTGCCGACAAGCCGCCGAAGAAGTTGCCGCCGTTGTTCGTGCTCTCTGTCGCGACGCGGATTCATCCCACGTTTCGTGCCCGCAACCGATCCGCGGAGCGCTCAATCCGCGACAAGGTCTGGCGCGACGTCATCGAGCAGTGGAACACAACGATTCGGCCCGGTGTCGTTGCTCAGAACGATCGGTTCGCGGCGGTCGATCTCGCGACAATCGATGATCGGACGCTTGCCGACCATGTCGATGCGCTGATCGCGCATTGTCGATCGACCTTCGAGACCCACTTCTGGCTGCATGGTTTCGACCTCGGTCCGATTGCTATGTACCTCCACGACGTTGCGGTGCTTGGTATTTCGACCGCCGAGGCGGTTCCGGCGCTCGGCGGCGCGTCGCCAACGACGTCCGCTCCGATCCGTGAGCTTGTTCGCATTCGGGCGATGCTCGACGAAGCCGGTGTCCAGCCGACGTCGCTCGCCGAGGTTCGTAGCGCTTCCCCCGAGATCGCGGCGGCCCTCGATGCGTACCTCGCGTCCCACGGCGGTCACGTCGTGACGAGTTACGACCTCGATGGGCTCACATTGGCGGAGATGCCCGACCTTGTGCTGTCGACGATCTGTAACGCGGAGCCCAATGCCGAAGACACGTCGGGCGCGTACAGCGCGGAGTTGCGCGAGCGGGTGGCCTCGAAAGACCGAGCAGAATTCGACGACCTGCTCACGGAAGCCCGCGCGGTCATGGACCTGCGCGACGACAACGGGCCGAACACGGTGGAGCGTCCGATGGGGCTGCTGCGCTACGGGCTCCTCGAAGTCGGCCGTCGAATGGTCCAGTGCGGTGCCGCGGACTGCGCCGAGCACGCGTTGGAGCTCGGACCGACCGAGGTGCGGCCAGCGTTGCTCGGGTCTGGTTCCGTGGGGGCGTCCGATCTTCGTATGCGCGCTGAGCAACGTCGCTCGGACGCTGCGCTCGTACCTCCGGCGGTCCTCGGTCCAGACGAGGTCGTGCCGCCCCTGTCGGTACTTCCGCCGCCGCTGCGTCGATTGGTCGGGATGGTGGAGACCGCGATCCGCGAAATGGGACTTGATGGCGTGCCACGGTCGGGCACCTCCGATGGGCTGTCCGGGGTCGGCGTCGGCATGGCGACCTACCGTGGACGCGTCCGACGCGCCGACACGCCCGAGGCGGCGATCGCCGCGCTGGAGCCCGGCGATGTCCTTGTGGTCCGGGCGACCAACCCCGCGTTCAACGCTGTTCTCGCGCTCGCAGGTGCCGTGGTAACTGCCGATGGCGGCCCGCTGTCCCACGCCGCCGTGCTGGCGCGCGAACTCGGCATCGCTGCGGTGGTCGGCGCTCCCGGTGCCATGACGCTGCCCGACGGAGCGGTCGTCGACGTCGACCCGGTCGCCGGCCGAGTCACTGTCGTCACGGTCTGAGCCTGAATCCACCGAATCCGTTTGCTGAGGCCCGAGTTGCGTCTGCTTTCGGCAAGATCACGGTGGGTCGTCGTCCGGTGGGTCGTCGTCCGGCGGGTCGTCGTCCGGCGGGTCGACGACGTGTGCGCCGCTGCGGCGATCTCGTATAGTTGTCGTCCCGTTGGGGTTGCGGTCGATCTTGAGGCCGTTGTGGTGACGCCGGTGCGATTGGTTTGTCCGTCCGCTGCAGTCGCCTCGGTCGGTTCAGTGCTGACCGCCGGTTCCGGTTCGGTGATTCCGCTGGCTTCGAGCAATGCGTCGGCCGCTCGCTGTTCGTATCGGTCGCCCCCATGTCCGCCCAGTCTTTCGGCACGTTCGGGATGCTCGGCGCGCCACTTGGCATCGACGATCGCGGCGAGTCTCGCCTTCAACATCGCGCCTTCGAGCGGCGGGAGAATGCCCGGAAAGACCGATGGTGCCGTGCGGGCCATTGAAGAAGCGCAATAGCCGAAGTGCGCGTTGACGCTTGGCGATATCGTCGCCGTGTTCGCCGGAGAACTCAAAATTGCGGACTTCCGTTGCGAATTCCTCCGGCGACGTTCCCTTTGCCTTTGCGAGCAATGCAACGACACCGGGCTTGTCGACGACGGGTGCCAGCGAGCCGACATGCTCCGGCGAGATCGTGCCTTTGCTGAGCAATTCGAGCGCTCCCGGAACCTTGTCGACCACCTTGGCTACGTCACGTCGACGCCTCGCCTCACGGTTCGATATCCGAGCGGCCCGGGCGAGACGCGCAGCAGCGTCGCGGTCATCAGGCATTGCTGCAACAAGCACGGCCGACGCTGCGTCGGTCTGGCGACGGATGCGTTCAAGGTCGCGAATACCGGCTTGGAGGTCGAGCAGGTTCCAGTCAGTTGGGTCACGATCGGAACGCGTATGCCAATCCATGGCGCTGCCCCACGAGGGTCGCTCGACCGGGTCGAGGGTTCGGCATCGAGAAGCATCGGCACGCAACCATTGTCCGGAGGGGGTATGACAGTATTCGCCCCGGCAGGAAGAAAATCCTCAAGATTTCTCAAAATGTTTCCGGTTGGTCGGAATCAACGGTGTTTATAAAGGACGGCACCTCGGCCGGTATTGGTGATCTCGGCGCGTATGGTTCACAATCAGTTTCGGGCGACGCCGCGACGTTGGGACGAATCACCCCTCTCAGCGAAGTAATGCGCCCCAACGTCGGCAAGGACGGCCAGGCGAGCCCTAAACCGTTCGTCCCTCAGCTCCCGGCTCGGATGGCGCGGGCGGCCTCGCCCAGAGCGTCGAAGTGGTCGCGGTCGTTGCCCCACGCGACGCCCGCCGAGTAGAACACCACCCGGTCGGCGACACCCGCATACTTCTCGCGCACGAGCCCCGGCACCTCGTCCCACGGCCCGTCGACAACGAAGTGCGCGAGCAGATCATCGTCGATCACGGCCGACATGCCGGCTACGTCGCCCGCCTTCTGACGCTCGCGCAGACGGTCGGTGATCTCGCCACGTCCGAGCAGCTCGAAGATGAAGGCATAGTTGGGCGTTGACCCGTAGAACGCAACCTGGGTGCGGGCGAGTTCACGGTAGCGGGCCCGTTCCGCATCGGTGCCGACTGCCGTGAAGCACGGCACGATGAGGGCAACGTCGCTCGTAGCGCGGCCGGCTTTCGCGGCCCCGACCGCCACGTTCGCCGCGACCACGCCACGCAGGTATCGGCCGTGGTTGAGCGGATGGACGTGGACGCCATCGGCCACCTCGCCCGCCATCCGCAACATCCACGGATTCACGGCGGAGATGTCGATCGGCGGGTTCGCCACGTCGATGACACCAGGTGACCACGCGGCGGGCAGCAGCGTCATCTTGTAGAACTCACCCTCGAAGTTGAGCGGTGCTTCCCGGCGGAATGCGGCGAAGCAGGCCCGGACCGCCTGGACGTACTCGCGCAGCCGCGGTCCCGGCGGATCGAAGGGCGCGTTGAAGCGTCGTTCGATATGCGCGCGCACCTGTGTGCCGAGGCCGAGGCGGAAGCGTCCGCCTGATGCCTCGGCAAGTTCGTACGCGGTCTGAGCAGTGATCATCGGCGAGCGCGGGAACGCGACCGCAATGCCGGTTGCAATGTCGATCTCCGTCGCGAGAGCGGCAGCCGCGGCCTGGAGATACGCGGTGCGACCCGTCTCGGTGATCACGATGCCGCTGAATCCTGCCGCCTTCGTGTCTTTGGCGAGCTGCTGCATCCGGGCGAGCGGCAGTCCGCCAGTCATGACGTCGACGTACATGTCGTTGTGCTCCTTCGAGTGGGGGTGAGGAGGTGGGTTTAGATCGTCGGGCTGAAGACCGCGTGAACGGGAGGGGAGTCACAAGTCTCGCCCGCCATCGTCTGCAAGTGTGCTTGGACGCCATCGAACCCGACGACCCGACGCGGCAGTTCCGAAAACGGATACCGCCCGCTGGCGAGCAGATCGAACGCCGCCCGGCAGGAGGTCACGTCGACTCCCAGTGCGCCGATGACCGTGATCTCCTTGTAGACGATCATGTCGGGCTCGAAGCCCGGCGTCGGAACGCTGCCACGTGTTCCGGCGAGCACGACCCGTCCGCCCCGTCGCACGAGTCGCAGCGCCTGCCCGGGTGCGGACGCGGCCTTCGCCGTGACGTCGATGACAACATCGGCTTGCTCGCCGGTCGCCGCTCGCAACGCCGCGACGGGACCTGGCCGTGGACACGTCCACGGCCAGGTCCGCCCCGAACTGCGTCGCGAGAGCGAGACGCGACGCGTCACGAGGTCCCACCCCCGTGACCATCACGAACGACGCACCGGCGTCACGCGCCGGCGTCACGCGCTGCGGCCGCTGCGGCCAGCCCACGGATGCCGGGTCCGAGGATCACCACGGACTCACCCGGCTGGAGCGCACATGTCGCGAATCCCGTGACGCTGACAGCGCCGGTACGCGCCCGACTCGCATTCGGCGCAGGCGCGGCTCGAAGGGAACACTTCGACCGACACACGATCGCCCACCGAGACTCCCCACCCCGGCCGCGTCGCGGCCCAGGCTGCTATCGCACCGGTCGTGTCGAGGAGCGCGAGCAAGGCCCCCTCGTGGAACGACCCGCTGATGTCGGCGTTCGCGCCGCCCAGCGGCATTCGTATGCGCGCGTAGCTCTGTGTCATGTGGTCGACCTTGAAACGTCGACCAGCGGAGAACGGCATTGCGGCGACCTGGGCACCCATGCGCCCAGGGTCGATGAACGGCAGCCGCACGACAACTCGGTCTGGTCCAGCGTTGACGAGGCGAACGCCCAGCCCAGCACCGAACGACGAATCTTCCACCGAGGCTCTGATCGACTCCACGCCTGCATTGTGCCCGCTAACCGCGCTAACCGCGTTGCGAGCGGAAAAGCTTGCGGCAGAGCCCTAGGGTTTGACGCCATGAAACCGGTCCGTTGGGGAGTGCTGTCCACGTCGTCGTTCGCTGAGGAGCGGTTCCTGCCGGGCCTTCGCAAGTCGCCCATGGTGGACATTGCAGCGGTGGCGTCACGCGACCTTGTCCGAGCGCGGGAGTTCGCGGATCGTAATGGGATCGCCACGGCCTACGGTTCCTACGAGGAGCTGTTGGCCGACCCGTCGATCGAGGTGATCTACAACCCGCTGCCGAACGACCTCCACGTTGCGTGGACTCGTCGGGCCGCTCTGGCAGGCAAGCACGTGCTGTGCGAGAAGCCGATCGGTATGAACGCGGCAGAACTTGACGTGCTCCTGCCGCTCAGCGAGAAGGTGCACATCGCCGAAGCGTTCATGGTCCGGTTCCACCCGCAGTGGATCGAAACCCGTGAGCTTGTCCGGTCGGGCACTCTCGGCAGAATTTCACATGCACACATAGCGTTCGCGTACAACAACACCGACCCGTTGAATATCAGGAACATCACCTCGTCAGGCGGGGGAGCGATGTACGACATCGGCTGTTACGCCATCACGGCCGCCCGCTGGTTTCTCGATGCTGACCCGATACGTGTCGCGTCGGTCATTGATCGGGATCCGACCTTCGGGACGGACCGGCTGACGAGCGGCGTCTTGGACTTCGGCGACGGTCGCTCCTGCACGTTCGGGGTTTCGACACAAAGCGTGTACCACCAACGCGTGAATGTGTACGGCACCAAGGGGCGCCTCGAAATCACGATTCCGTTCAACCAGCCGCAGGAAGAGCCGTCGATTTACCTGACCCACGAGGGTCAGACGGCGCACGGTCTCGACGCGAAGCAACACGTTGTCGCGACCAGCGACCAGTACGAATGTCAGGGGTCCGCGTTCTCGAAGCGGGTTCGCGAGGACGCTCCTTCCGACGTTTGGCTCCGCGACGCCATGGTGAACATGAGAACGATCGACGCGGTGTTCCGTTCGGCTGTGTCCGGACGCTTCGAGCCGATCTGAGCCGATCTGAGCCGATCTGAACCATCCCCTTCCGGACGTTGGGAATATCGACTACCCCGAGGGTCGGTGATCTTCCCAACGTCCACGAATTCAGCGCAGGGCGGCCGGGATCCAATCGCCGTGGGCCATCAGTAGCTCGTCGACCATCGACCAGATCTGATCGAGGTCAAGCTCGGCCGCGGTATGCGGGTCAAGCATTGCTGCGTGGTACACGTGCTCGCGGTTGCCGGTCAGCAGTGCCTCGACCGTGAGCGACTGCACGTTGACGTTGGTCTGGATAAGCGCCGCGAGCTGCGGCGGCAATGAGCCCATCCGCGTCGGTTGAACGCCGTTGGAATCGACGAGGCACGGCACCTCGACGGTGCAACCGGCAGGAAGATTGTCGATGATCCCGTCGTTCGCCACGTTGCCGTAGATCACGCTTGGCTCGCCGGTCTCCATCGAGTGGATGATCGACGATCCGAACTCGACGCTGCGCGTCACGGTGAGCTCGTGGGCGTCGTCTTCCAACGAAGATCGCAGCGTCTCCCAACCGGCGATCTGGTTCTCGCAGCGTCGGATGTATTCGTCGATCGGGATCTCGAAACGCTCAAGCAGATCCGGACGGTCACGCTTGATGAACCACGGTACGTACTCGGCAAAGTGCTCGCTCGACTCGGTCACGAAATAGCCGGTTCGCTTGAACACTTCATACCGAACCCGGTCGGCGAGCACCGCGCCGTCGCCATGGAGCCGAGCGGGCCGAGTGCCCCCTTCGAGGAACGACCGGACCCGCGGATAAAGGTCCTCGCCGTGGTGTTCGAGGCGGAGGAAGAACGCCATGTGGTTGATTCCGGCAACGGTGTAATTGACTTCGTCGACCGGGACGCCGATGTCATGACACAGGTCCTTCGCTGTGAGCGGGACGCTGTGACACAGGCCGACCGTGCGGACCTTCGAACCGCGGTTGAGTCCCCAGCAGTTCATCGCCATCGGGTTCGCATAGTTGATGTGCATGGCGTCGGGGCAGAGGCGTTCCATGTCCTCTGCGAGTCCGAGCAGGACCGGTATGGTCCGAATCGCCCGCATGATGCCGCCGATGCCCAGCGTGTCGGCGATCGTCTGGCGCAGTCCGTACTTGGCCGGGATCTCGAAGTCGACGATCGTGCCGGGCTTGTAGCCCGCGACCTGGATCATGGTGATCACGTAGTCCGCGGCTTCGAGGGCCCGGTCGCGGTCGGTCGTGGCGATGATGGTCGGTGACGCGCCGACGGCTCGTGCGACGCGATGAGCGACCACTTCCGAGGTGCGAAGGCGCTGCGCGTCGATGTCGTACAGCGCGATCTCGGCGGATGCGAGTTCGGGGTATCCGAAGATGTCGCCGAGCAGGTTCTTCGCGAAGACCGTGCTCCCGGCGCCGATGAACACGATCTTCGGCCGTCGGCGGACGTTCGCAGAACCTGACATTGAGCGACTCCCGTGATTGGCGTACGAATCTGTGATGCTGCCACGAAATGACTGGTTACGTCAACGCTGACGTGATCGGTCGTGCCACCGATGGTAGTTGCGCCCGGAGCGCTCTTCGACCGTGCATGCTGTACGTCCATGGCGACCGATTCGACGCTGCACGACGTGGCCGCACTCGCAGGAGTGTCGCCGCGGACCGTTTCTCGGGTGGTGAACGACGAGGGTGGGTTCGGTGAGGCGACCCGGGCACGCGTCATCGAGGCGATCGAAAGGGTCGGCTACCGGCCGAACCTCCTCGCACGTGCGCTCATCACGCGCCGGACGAACACGATCGGGCTCGTCGTTCCCGAGATGACCGACCCGTTCTTTGCAGAGCTCGCTGAAGGGGTCCAGGCGGCTGCGCGCATCGGTGGACGAACGATGTTCATCGCGAGTCATGGTGGCGATCTCATGGTCATGGACGAGATCTTGGCGACTTTGTCGTCGTTCGCGGTCGACGGAGCGATCGTGTTCACTCCTATCGGTGATCGCGCGTCGGTCATGTCGCACGCCGCCCGTGGGCTGCGCTGCGTGGTGATCGACATGGAAGTTGAAGGCCCGAACCTCGGTTCGATCGTGTCCACGATTCGTCGGGGGGCCGAACTTGCGGTGGAGCATTTGGTTGCCAAGCAACGGTTTCGGCTCGGCATGATTACGAACGCGAATTCGAGCGTCTCGCTGCTCCCGCCGCGCCGCGAGAGCGGTTTCCGAACGGGCCTTCACGCGGCGGGACTGCCGTTTGACGAGCACCGGATCGCACGGGAGTCTCCGACGATCGAAGGCGGCCGTGCCGCGATGGACACGCTCCTCGAACGGTGTCCCGACCTGGACGGCGTCTTTGCTTACAACGACATCATGGCGATTGGCGCGCTCCAGGCGCTCGCCACGGCCGGCCGTCGCGTGCCAGATGACGTTGCGCTCATAGGGTTCGACGACATTGCGATCTGCGCGGCGTTGGTTCCCGCGTTGACCACGATCCGAATGGACCGCACGCGAATCGGCAGCGAGGCCGTGGCACTCCTTGATCGGTTGGCGGCGGACCCGGCGGCAGCTCATCCGCCGGTGCTGCTCGATGTCGAGCTCGTCGTCCGTGCCTCAGCCTGACGGGCGTCGCAATCGCTCAACCCGACGTTGGGAACATCGGCGACCGCCGGGGTAGCCAATCTTCCCAACGTGGCGGGTTCTTGGTTACGTCAACGTTGACGTAACGGTTTGAATCTGCGTACACTGCTCGGACCGACGCGTGTCGGGGGTCACAGGCAGCCGGTTCGCCAACGGACATCTGCCCACTGGGAGGACGTGACAATGAGCATTGATGCGTACGCGGCACCCAATGCTGTGCCGACTCGCCGCCGACGCTTCGACCGCGAGGCGCTCACGGGATACGCGTTCGTCGCACCGGCGATGATCGGCTTCACCGTCTTCTTCCTTTTGCCGGCGGTGCGGGCGGTCAAGATCAGCTTTACCGACTGGAATCTGCTCAGCCCTGCCAAGAACGTCGGGTTCGAGAACTACCGGACGATGTGGCAGGACGCGGACTGGTGGCACACGGTGCGCGTCACGGCGACCTACGTAGCAATCAACATTCCCGTCCAGACCGTGATCGGCTTGTTCCTCGCTACGGCAATCACCCGCTTCGCCAGATCCCCGTGGCTGCGCAGCGCCATGATCATTCCGTACCTGCTTTCCAACGTCATCGCCGCCATGCTGTGGGCGTGGCTGCTTGATCCGACGCTCGGGTTTGTGAACCAGCTCCTTCGTTTTCTTCACCTGCCGACCGGTGGATTCCTGGGCGAACTCGGGCAGGCACTTCCATCGATTGCATGGATCAATATCTGGCGTCATATGGGCTATACGGCGTTGCTCTTCTACGCTGGTATGGCATCAATCCCCGGTTCGGTGTACGAGGCGGCACGCATCGATGGCGCAGGCGAATGGAGAATGTTCCGCAGCATCACGCTGCCGTTGCTCCGACCGGTGATGGCCTTCGTGATGATCACGAGCGTGGTCGGGTCGTTCCAGATCTTCGACACCGTGGCCGTGGTGTCGCGCGGTGTACCTCTGACGTCCATCCGGACAATCGTCTGGTACATCAACGACAACGCGTTCGCGAAGTTCAATATGGGTTACGCCTCCTCGTTGTCGGTCACCCTCTTCGCCTTCCTGATCTGCGTGTCGCTGTTCGGGATGCGCATCAGCAATGCCGACCGGGGTGATCTCGGATGAGCGCTAACGCTGCCACCGAAGCTTCGTCCAAGAAGCGATCGACTTGGACGCCCGGCCGCGTCGCGGTCTACCTGTTCCTCGCGCTGCTGGTGTTCGTCTCCATCGCCCCGCTGTTCGTCATCTTGAAGACGGCGCTCAGTTCGCCTCGCGGCTTCTACAGCCATGCGGACAGCCTCCTGCCGAACAAACCCACACTGTTCAATTTCAAGCGTGCGTTGGGAATGGTCAGCAACGAGGACTCCATCGCCGTCGGTGGCTCAGGCGCCGATTTCAACTTCCTGATAGCGATGCGCAACTCGGTGATCTTCGTCGGCATTGCCGTTTTCGGCCAACTCTTCTTTTCGACGCTCGCCGCGTATGCATTCGCGCGCATTCGCTTCCCGGGCCGCAACCTGATCTTCGTGTTGATGCTCGCCTCCCTCATGGTTCCTGGCGTCGTCCTGTTCATCCCGAACTTCATCCTCATGAAGGACGCCGGCTGGCTCAACACGTTCCAGGGACAGATCGCACCGTTCTTCCTGATGACCCCGTTCGCCGTCTTCTTCATGCGGCAGTTCTTCCTCACGATCCCGAGTGAGCTCGAGGAATCTGCTCGTATCGATGGTGCTTCCACGTTCACAATTTTCCGCAAGATTGTCGTGCCGGTCAGTCGCGGTCCGATCCTCACGCTCACGATTCTCACGACGATCAATTTGTGGAACGAGTTCTTCTGGCCGTGGCTGATTGCGAAGGACAGCTCGAAATACCCGCTCACCGTCGCACTTCAGGCCTTCAAGTCGCAGCAGCCACAAGGCGGGCCCGACTGGACGGGTCTCATGGCGGCCACGACCCTCGCCGTGATCCCGACGCTGCTGCTCGTGATCTTCCTCGGCCGCCGCGTCGTGGAATCCCTGCAGTTCTCCGGCTCCAAATGAGCCGTTGCGTTTCTTACCCGCAGTACCAACCCACCCCGGCCCACCCAGGCCACAACCCAAGGAGAAACTCTATGAAGCACCGGAAGGCTCTCGCTGCGAGCCTCTCACTCGTCACGATCGGATCTGTCGCCTTTGCGGCTGCGCCGGCTCGTGCTCAAGACGTGAAGCTCACCTATTGGATGTGGGACTCGAACCAGTTGCCCATGTACCAGCAATGCGCGAAGAACTTTGAGGCCGCCACGCCAGGTGTCAAGGTCGACTTACAGCAGAAGGGCTGGGACGACTACTGGACCGGCATCACGACCGGCTTTGTGTCGGGCACGGCACCCGATGTCTTCACGAACCACCTCGCCAAGTACCCCGAGTTCGCGAACAACAGCCAGATCGTTGATATCGCGCCTCTGATCGCGAAGGACAAGGTCGACAAGGGGCAATACCTCGCGGGCCTCTATGACCTGTGGGGAAAGAACGGCAAGCAGTACGGTCTTCCGAAGGACTGGGACACCGTCGCCGTTTTCTACAACAAGAACCTCGTCGCCAAAGCCGGTGTCAAGGAAGCCGATCTCGCGAATATGACGTGGGACCCGAAGACCGGTGGAACCTACGAGAAGATCATCAAGAGGCTGACCGTCGATTCGGCCGGGAAGAATGCTACCCAGGTGGGATTCAAGAAGGCGAAGGTGAAGCAGTACGGCCTCGCAACCGGTGACGGTGGCGCATACGGCCAGACCGAGTGGAGCCACTACGCCGTGTCCGATGGCTTCTCGTTCAACGCTGGTCCCTGGGCCACGGCGTACAACTACGACAGCCCGAAGCTCGCTGAATCGCTGCAGTGGCTCGCCGACCTCGCGTTGAAGAAGGGCGTCATGCCCCCGTTCAAGGACATCAAGGCCACGGGCGCGGACACGATGTTCAAGGCACAGAAGGTCGCGATGATGACCGAAGGATCGTGGAACATCGGTACGTTCACCAAGCTCGATTTCCCGGTCGGCTTCGCAATGCTCCCCAAGGGGCCAGCGGGTCGCAAGTCAATGTTCAACGGTCTCGCCGACTCGATCTGGTCCGGCTCGAAGAACAAGGACCAGGCATGGCAGCTCGTCAAGTACCTCGCCTCGTCGGCATGTGAGGTCGACGTGGTCGGCAAGGCTGGGGTCGTCTTCCCGGCGATGAAGGCCGGGGTCGACAGTGTCCTGGCCGTCTACAAGGGCCGCGGCATTGATGCGAGCGCGTTCACCAACCTGGCACCCGGCGGCACACAGGGCACGGCCACGTTCCTGTTCCCGATCACGGACAATGCGTCGAAGATCGGCGACATCATGGGCGCAGCGCAGGTCAACATCCGCTCCGGTGCCGGCAAGGCCGCGGCCGAGCTGAAGAAGGCCAACGAACAGATCAACGCCCTCTTCAAGTAAGGGCAGAGGATGATCGTCGTGCTTTGTGGAGAACGTCTCGTGGGGTTTTCCAGGGCATCGCCGCACAAGTTCCTCGCATGACGCCTCGCACGGAGAGCCCGACCTGGCAATCGCCAACGGATCATCCAGCGTCACGCGAAGAACTTCCGCTTGCGTGCCCTGGCAGGGGTACGCCGCATTCCGGTCGCCTGCGGTGGACATTCGTGGCGGTGGCCACGGGGATCGCAACGCTGGCAACCGGGACTGGGCTCGTGGTCCGACCGAGAATCGCATCGAGTGCCACGCAAGTGGCACCCGACGCGCGACCAGGTGCTGCCGCACCGATCTCGGTCGCCACGAGCCGGCTTTTGAAAGCGACCTGTGGGGTCGGGTTCCGACCCCACAGCCTCCCGCACACGACCCAAGCGCACGGTCGAGATGTACTTCCGTACGACACAAACGGTTCCGGGCTGGCCGTCGGTGACCTCGACGGTGACGGGCGTGTTGACCTTGTGCTGGGCGACCTCCGGAGCACAACCTCCGTGCTCTGGAACCGCGGTGGGTTCCGCTTCACCCGACAACCGCTCGACGGGTTGGACGGGCGTCTGCCCGAGTCCGACACCCGTGCTCTCCATATCGTCGATGTCGACAACGACGGTCATCTCGACATCGTCGCCACGCATACGGGCGGAGGTATTTCGGTGTGGCACAACAATGGCGACCGCTCGTTCACGTCGACCACGATCAACGAAGTAATCGCCCCGGCCTACGCGATGATCTGGGACGACGTCGACGGAGACGGCGACCTCGACCTCATCACGTCGTCCTACGACGCAGTGCTCGAAAAGGAGCAGGGCAACTCGTTCTTGAACTCTGCGGGCGGTGGTGTGAACGTGTACATCAATACCGGGAAGGGCTTTCGCTCGACGCGACTGGAACGCCGGACCCAAACCCTCGCGATGACGCTGTTCGACGTGAACGGCGACGGGCGGCGTGACCTCGTGGTGGGAAACGACTTCGGGGTGCCAGACATGGTCTGGACCGTGGCTGGTAGCGACCCGCTGAGGTGGACCGTGGCGGACCCGTTCAAGCGAATTACCAAGAACACGATGGGCTTCGCCATCGGCGACGTCGGCAACGACGGTCTCCTTGACCTTTTTGCCACCGACATGAAGCCTGACCTCTCCGACGTGAAGGTGTCAGCCGCGTGGATGCCGCTTATGGAACGGAGCTTTCAGAAGCTTCAGCGCACCAGCACGCAACGCGCCGAGAACGTCCTTTTGGAGCAGACCCGCGTCGGAAGGTTCACGAACCGGGGCTATGCGAAGAATATCGACGCGACCGGCTGGAGTTGGTCGACGCAGTTCGGCGACCTGGACAACGATGGCTACGAAGACCTCTACGTGGTGAACGGCATGATTGATCATGAAGTGCTGCCGTACCTTCCGAACAGCGAGATCAAAGAACGCAATGCTGCCTTTCGTGTCGACTCGAGCGGGCGTTTTCGCCGGATGGACGCGTGGGGTCTCGACGCGACGGCGAGCGGTCGGTCAATGGCGCTTGCCGATGTGGACGGTGATGGTCGTCTCGATGTGATTGTGAACAACCTTCGCTCTCCTGCGATGGTGTTCGAGAACCGTATCTGCGGCGGTCAGTCGACCGAATTGACTCTTGTTTGGGAAGGGCGACAGAACTCGGCTGCGTACGGCGCAGTAGTACGCACTCAGACGGATCGCGGGACGCTGACCCGGCTCGTGACTCCGACAGGCGGATATCTCACCGGGCTCGACGGGACGGTGCATTTCGGACTCGGCGCGACGAAGATCAAGGCCATCACCATCACCTGGCCCGACGGTGCATCCTCAACGTTCAGCGAGACCTCGACCGGAAAGAGTCTCACCGGTCAAAAAGTGACCGTGACTCGAAAGGGCACCAATGTCTGACGTTTCCCTTTCCCCTTCGGTATGGCAACAAACCATCGGACGAGGGTCCGCTCGTTCCGCGGTCGTTGTATGGCTCCCGACGTTGGCGGGCTGTGGGCTCTTCGCGCTTGCGGCGATCAGTCGTTCCATGCCACTCACGAATGCAGGTGCCGCCGTCACCACTGCTGGGTTCGCGTGGGTGCCGGTCGCGCTCGCCCTGCAACGTCGACTCACGACGATCGGGCGAGCTCGGCTGGTTCTTGGGGCGATCTTCCTCGTTCAAGCCATTCACACCGTCGAGCACGTGGTGCAGATCATCGAGTCGTTTCGTCTTGATTATCCGCCTGCCCGATCGCTCGGCGTCGTCTCAAAGCTCAACGTCGAGTGGGTCCATTTCAGCTGGAACTGGGTCGCAACTGCGGGTGTGGTTATCGCATTCGCGCTCGGGATGCGCACGTGGGCGATGGCATTGTTGATGGCATGGATCACTGCACATTCACTTGAACATACGTACATGCTCATCCGCTATTTGCGGATCACCGGCGAACTCGATCGACTCGGGGTACCGCGCTTGGGGTCGAGCGAGGTGCTGCCCGGTGTGTTCGGCCGCGACGGGTGGCTCTCCCTCCAGGCACCGGTTCTGCGCGGCTGGCTCGGCCCACTCACCGCTGCGCCGCGCGTCGCGATCCATCTCTGGTGGAACGTCGGCGAAGTTGCGCTCCTCCTACTGGCGCTGCGCGTCAAGGCGCGTCGACGCGCTGTCGATCAACGCGATCTTCCTTCCCCTAGCACTGCCTAATCCTTCTCGTCCCTCACACATCTGCCGGAACATGATTTCATCTGCCGACCAAGGAACCACCCGACTTCACGGCCTGCATGGGAACGGCGTGTCCGTGGTCATCGACGTGTCTACGCCAATACCGACGATTCTGCACTGGGGTGCCGCCGTTGGTTCTGACCTCTCGGGCATGTTGTCGGCGTTGGATGTGCCCCTTCCGCACGGTGGTCTCGACGTCGTCGCTCCACTCTCGCTTCTGCCGGAGCACGGTTCGGGCTACCTCGATCGTCCCGGTATCGAAGGACACCGATTCAACGGTCACGGGTGGGCCCCGCGTTTCGTGGTGGAAGGCGTCGAGCGATCGACGACATCCTTGCGGGTCACTTCCGTCGACGCCAGCGAGGGCCTGCGTGTCGTGTCGGAGATCGCCCTCCGCCCATCTGGCGCGCTCCGAGCCTGTGTCACGCTGACGAACGAAGGCAACGACGAGTACACCGTCAGCGCGGTTCGCGTGACCCTGCCGCTGCCGCCCCACGCCCGGGAGGCCCTGACCTTTGGTGGTCGATGGACGAATGAGTTCCAGCCGATTCGTCAACCGCTGGCAATCGGCTCGGTCGTCGTCGAGAACCGGAGCGGACGGACCTCGCACAATCGCGTACCCGTCGCATTCGCTGGCGTCGCCGGATTCACCGAATCGACGGGCGATGTGTGGGGCGTCCATCTTGAATGGAGCGGGAACTCGTCCGTCACCATTGACGTCTCCACGGACGGCCGACGAAGCGTTCAGGCGGGGGAGCTGTTGCTGTCGGGCGAGATCAACCTAACTGTCGGCGCGAGCTATTCGACCCCGTGGGTGTGCGCTGCGTATTCGGGTGTCGGCACGAACGGTGTGAGCCGCGTGTTCCACGACGAGCTGCGGGCGCGGCCGCGACACCCAACCGCGGTTCGTCCGGTGACGCTGAACATCTGGGAAGCCGTCTACTTCGACCATGACCTGCCCACGTTGAAGGCGCTCGCCGACAGAGCGGCCGAGATCGGCGTCGAGCGATTCGTGGTCGACGACGGTTGGTTCAGCGGGCGGCGTCATGACCGCGCCGGACTGGGCGATTGGTGGGTCGACGAGACCGTCTGGCCGAATGGACTTTGGCCGTTGGCCGACCACGTTCGTCGACTCGGCATGGAGTTCGGGCTGTGGTTCGAGCCGGAGATGGTGAACCCTGACTCCGATCTGTACCGGGCTCACCCGGATTGGGTCCTGACCGACCTGCGCTACGAACCGGTGCTCGGCCGCTCACAGCTTGTGCTTGACCTCGCGAACGATGAGGTGTGCGCGTACCTTTTCGACAGGATCAATGCCTTGCTCTCGGAGTATCCGATCGCCTACGTCAAGTGGGATAACAATCGGGAGTACGTGCACGCCTCGCACCACGGTCGGGCCGGCGTTCACTCCCAGACGCTGGGCACGTACGGTCTCCTGGACCGCCTCATCGGCGCGCATCCCCACGTCGAGTTCGAATCGTGCGCCTCCGGTGGAGGGCGCATTGACTTCGCCATCCTTGAGCGCGCGTCTCGGGTGTGGACGAGCGATTGCAACGATCCGTTGGACCGTCAGCGTATTCAGCGCGGCTTCTCGCACGTGTTCCCTCCGGAATACATGGGCTCGCACGTTGGCGCACAGCGCTCACACACGACGCGCCGCTCACACGCGCTTGCGTTTCGAGCAGGAACTGCGATGTTCGGCCATTTCGGAATCGAGTGGAACATCCTCGAAGCAACCGACGCCGATCGCAAGGCGCTTTCCGAGGTCATTGAGACCCACAAGCAGTTCCGGGCCTTGCTGCATTCCGGTTATGTCGTGCGATTCGACCATGCAAATCCGGCGGTGCTCGCACACGGCGTCGTGGCTCGTGATGGTTCGGAGGCCCTCGTCGCATTCGTACAGATGGATACCGCCGAGTCGCTCATTGTTGAACCGCTTCGGATTCCCGGTCTTTTGCTCGATGCTCGGTATCGCCTTGACGTGGTCCCGCTCGTGGAACCGGTGCGAGGTGCTGCCAAGCGTCAACCGGAGTGGCTCTCGACGGGCACCGAGATGACCGGTCGCCAGTTCGCGGTTCTCGGACTCCAGCCACCGATCCTTGATCCAGAGTCCCTTGTGCTGCTTCACCTCCTACGGCTCGATGCCTGACCGGCCCGACCGGCCTGACCGGACTGACCGCATAGGTCAGATGCATCACTTTCCTTAATTCTTGTTCTCGGTGAAGTACCGTTTGCCATGAGCACCGATTCATCAACCGGGCCGAGGTCGACGCGACGACCCCTATCGGCGCCCTCGCCGCAGTTGCTCCTGCGTGAGCAGTCCGCGGTGTTCGAGATGGGTGCGCTGCTCGCGTCGTCGCCGCTGCTCCGAATGGTCGGACGTGGGGACCGTCATCCGGTTCTCGTCCTTCCCGGCTTTGTGGCGACCGATCGTTCGACGGTCGCCTTGCGATCGCTGATCCGGAGCTGGGGTTTCTGGGCGCACGGATGGGGGCTCGGCGCGAACATGGGCCCGACGCCGGAGATCATCGCCGGTCTGCGCGATCGACTCGATGCCCTTTATGAGCGCCATGGTGCCAAGGTCAGTGTGATCGGGTGGAGCCTCGGCGGAATCTTCGCCCGTGAGCTGGCTCGCCAGTCGCCGGACAAGGTCCGCCAGGTGATCACGCTCGGTTCGCCAATCCAGCTGATGAAAGCCGATCGCAGCAATGCGTCGGGCATCGCTGATCTGCTCGAACCGACCTTCGACCCGTCGTATCTGCGGACGCCCGATTACGAGCGGGGACCGCTTCCCGTGCCGTCAACGTCGATTTTCACGCGCTCCGACGGGATCGTCCGGTGGCAGCTCTGCCTCGACGTGGTGGACGAACTGCACGACAACGTCGAGGTGAAGGCGAGCCACGTCGGCCTCGGGTACAACCCGTCGGCGCTGTACGTCGTGGCTGACCGGCTCAATCGGAGGGAGGGGCAGTGGAAGCCCTTTCGCGCACCGCTCGGTATGGGGAGCTGTTTCCCGAAGGCCGGAAGCTTTGAACCGGAGCGACCCGCCCACACGACCCGGCAACGTCGCCAGCGTCCTGTTCGCTTGGTCGCGTCGAGCTAAGAGGGCGAGCCGATAGGCGAGGCCTCAATCGGACACAGCAAAATGAATCGGCCGGCGAAGCCGGCCGCCGGCCATCGTCGCGCCGCAGCCTGTGACCTATCCGCTGAGCCTCTAAGTCGAGTTTGTCAGTGCGCGTGGTCGGCGGTCGTTGAGACGCCGATCGGCACGCAGTCGCTGCCGCACGACGACGCGGCGTCCGCCGAGGGCGGTGCCGGGCGGTGCAGGACGGCGTTCGTGGGAGCGAAGGTGAGGACGTCGGCGTCCACCAACGCGTCACCGTCGACGATCAGGCTGTAGTCGTCGATCGATGCGGGCGGGAAGACCAGGCTGACGTTGGGGCGAGCGGTCGCGTTCGCCGACGTGCGGCGTCCAAGCGACGCGATGAGAATCGCGCCTCCGTCGCTCCAACTGGGTTGCACGGCAACGGCGTGGGACCGGCCGTCCTCGCCGACCGTGAGGAAGTAGGCGAACGGGTATCGCTCGGCTGCGGTGCGGAGCGCTTCGAGGGCGACGGGAATGCTCATGCGCCATGTTCGCACTTCGGTGAAGGCTCGGCGACGCCCACCTTGCGGCGAAACGGGCGCTTTGGGATTGCGCCAAGGTTGGGGGTTCAGGACAACCTTGGCGCAACCCAACCCGCGTCGGGTTTCTGGGGAGAAGTGGCGCGCGGTGAAGAAACAGTGGTCCGTGGTGGGGGAAAGTGGTACGGTCTCCCTGCCTCGGGGCCAAAGTGGGGAACCGAGGCGGTTCTACGGTGATTTTCCTGTCGGTTTTTGAGCGAATTCGAGTCCGGACGCAATGCGATTGCTTGGTGAGTACCAACAAAAGCTCGACGACAAGGGTCGACTTGTGCTGCCCGCCGCGTTTCGCGACGACCTGGCGCACACGAAGCTCATTCTCGCACTTGGCGATCACGGGGAACTCGGTATCTGGCCCGAAGCGGATTTCGACCGGCGCTCCGAACAGAAGGCAGCGAAGGAATACGACAGCGAAGTCGACGCGAAGGCATATCGACGCTTTACCTCCAACGCCGGCGACGTCCGGCTCGACGCCCAGTCGCGACTCGCCATCTCCGAAAGCCTCCGTCGAAAGGCGGGCTTCGAAGGTGCTGGGTCGAAAGACGCCGTCGTGATCGGCGTTGGAAATCGGGTCGAGATCTGGGAGAAGCGCCGTTTCGACAGGTTCTCGGGCGAGGGCGATCAGCGTGATGGCGACCAGGGTGACGGCACGGCCGCAGAACACGGGGATGGGGCACATGTATGACTTGCGACCAGCCTCCCGAGGACGCCTTCGCCTCGACCTCTGCGACCGACCGTTGCGTGGATCGCCCGTGAGCACCTTCGCCCATACTCCGGTGATGCTCAGCGAGGTCCTCTCGTGGCTCGACAACGTCCCACCAGGTCTACTCATCGACGCGACCTGCGGGGGCGCGGGCCATGCCGCGGCGCTGCTCGAAGACCGTCCGGACCAGGTCCTGTTCGGTCTCGACCAGGACCCGCTCGCCGTGCGGACGGCTACGGAACGTCTCGCCCGCTTCGGCTCTCGAGCACACGTCCGTGCGGCGCGTTTTGACGCCATCGACCAAGCCGTCGAAACGCTGCGAGGTGACCTTTCCGACGAGGCACTCCCAGTCGTGGGCATCCTGTTTGACCTCGGCGTGTCGAGTGCACAGTTCGACCTCGCTGAACGTGGGTTCTCCTACCGCAACGACGCGCCACTCGATATGCGGATGAACACGACGACGGGCCCGACCGCTGCTGACATCGTCAACACAGCGACCGTCTCGGAACTACGACGGCTGTTCCGGGCCTACAGCGACGAGCGCTTCGCCGACCGAATCGCGAGGGCAATTGTCGCGCAGCGTCCGATCCTGACAACTGCCCACCTCTCGGAGGTGGTCACCACGGCGATTCCCGCGGCGACCCGTCGAACGGGCGGACATCCGGCGAAGCGGACGTTTCAGGCGCTGCGCATCGAGGTCAACGACGAACTTCGAGTCCTCGAACGCGCGCTCGATTCGGCTATCGAACTGCTCGCACCAGGCGGGCGTTGCGTCGTTCTCAGCTACCACTCCGGTGAAGACCGGATTGTGAAGGACCGGTTCCGCCTTGCGGAGACCGGTGGTTGTTCGTGCCCTCCCGGCCTGCCGTGTGTCTGCGGCGCCCTTCCCCGGGGCCGGATGGTACGACGGGGCGTCACGCGCCCCACGCCGGCGGAAATCACCGCCAATCCCCGGGCGGCCAGTGCGGTCGCTCGGGTGTTCGAGCGATCCGGCTCGAACGTTCACGTCGCGGCGTTCCCGCTCCAGCGTGTCACGTCCGGGCCGGGCCACTCCTCGCACGCCTCTGTCGACTCCTCTGTCGACTCCTCTGTCGACTCCTCCGTCGACATTGCTGGCATTGACCCTTGCCCAGATACCCAGATCACTGCTCCGAACGGTCCCGGCCGAACCGAGCGAGAGGACCTTCGATGACCGTCCGCCCGTCGCTCCTTCCACCCGATACGACGCGAGCGCGTCAGTTCGCAGCCATGACGCGTCCTCGTGGCTCGACGCTTGCCGCGGACACGGACCGCGCAGTGGCACCCAGCCTCCGGAGTGCGGTATTCGCTCTCAATCCGAACCGTGCGGAGCGTCGCTGGGGGACGGTCTCGGTCGATGTCGAAATGGCGCAGCGTGCCGTCGAGGCTCGCCGTGAACTGGAGGCACGTGCATCCATGCAGCGTCCCCGCAAGCATCTCGCCGCGGTGGCCGAGAATGGCAGCGCGGACGCGACGACGGGTGTGGATCGTCGGGGAGGCGATGCGGCCGTCGCCGCGCGTGAGTCGCATCCGGCGGGTGGTGGGCGTCGTCAGAGGCCGGTTGCGACACGCCGAACAGGCGTGGGTCGCCCAGCGGCTCGCCGCTCCGGAACACCAGCGGCTCGCCGCTCCGGATCGTCATCGGCAAGTCCCGCCTCCGGTCCCGTCTCGCATCCCGCTGCAACGACCAGCGAGGCGCCTGCCCCGCGTCGATTCCGTTCCGGCGTGGCCACCGCGGAGGTCCGCACCAGCCGTGAGCGGGCTGCGTCTCAGGTGTCGCCAGCGTCCTCGGTCCGCAAGATTGAGGTCGGCCGCTCCATCGACGTTGGTGCCGTCGATGGCGCGACGGCGCTCGCTCCGGTGCCGCAGCTCCGCTGGGATGCCCGGGGGGCGGCAGGGAAGCGAGCCCCGGTCCGGGAACCTCGCGCCGACCTACGCGTTGCGCGACCCCCGCGTCTCCCCTCGACCCCACGTCAGCGTCGGCTGCGTTTTGGATTCCTCCTGTCCAGTGCCTTTGTCCTGCTGTTCGGCGTGTTCTCGTCTGCCATTGCCCTTCATGCGACGCTTGCCAAGAACCAGCTACTGCTCGACGAAGTTCGTGTGAAGGTGACCGTGGCGGAGCGGCTCAACCAGCGCTTGCGCGTCGAGGTAGCGGGGCTCGAAGCACCAGCACATGTGATCGGCAAGGCAAGTGAATTGGGCCTGGTCCCGGCCGATCGCGTCACATTCGTGTCTGCGACGGTGCCTGCGTCGTCAACGGAAGAGTCCGGCGCGACCTCGTGACACAACGTCACCAGGGACACGGCCCACGACGCCAGCCCAAACAGCGCATCTACGTCATGGCACCCAACGAGGCGCTGCGACGCACCTTGCGCGGACGTTCCGCAGCGACTGGTCCGGGACCTCGTTCTGGCAGGAGTTCAAAGGCCTCGCGCTCGACGGCTTCGCGTAGGGCGACCGGCGGTACAGGGAGGCAAAAATCGGCGAGACCGCTCGTTCGGGCCGTGCCGACGACACGCGTTCGGACGCTTGCTCTCCTGTCCGTTGGCCTCGTCGCCGCAGTGTTCGCGCAGATGACGCGTCTCCAGCTTGTCAACCCCGAGGCGGCAATCGCGCAGGGCCTGAAGCAACGCATCCGCTTCACGCGCCTTGCTGCCGAACGAGGTGATCTGGTCGACCGGACCGGAGTTCCGCTCGCCATCTCCGTACGCGAATGGCGCGTCGTGGCAGACCCGAAGGTGCTTGCCCGCCAGGATCGCGATGCATACGCCAAGGCAATTGCCACCATCCTCGGTATCGACGCCGCACAGGTTCGCCCTCGGCTGAATGGCACGAGTCGGTATTCGGTTGTTGCGCGGGGCCTCAATGAGGACGCTGCAACTCGTGTGCGCGCCTACGAACCAACCCTTGACGGCGTCTATCTCGAGGAGGAGCCCCGGCGCCTCTATCCGGCCGGGGACTTAGCCCGTGGCGTCCTCGGTCGCGTCAATCGCGCTACCGACGTGGGTGAAACCGGCCTGGAAAAGCAGTATCAGGACCGGCTGCATGGCACGGAAGGCGAGCTTCTCGTCGAGCGCGGTGCCCGGGGGCGCCAGATCGCCGGGACGCCGCAGCTGGAGATTCCCGCCGTGCGCGGTACGACGTTCGCGCTGACGCTCGATCGTTCCCTGCAGTACAGCGTCGAGGGGATGCTGGCGACGTCGATCGCGATCACCGGAGCGAAGAGCGGCACGGTGTTGGTCTCCCAGGTTCAAACGGGCGATGTTCTCGTGATGGCGAACATGAAGGTCGATGCGAACCGGGGTGTTGTGAACACCGAGCACAACTGCGCGTTGGTCTGTGTCTACGAACCTGGATCCGTGAACAAGGCGATCACCATCGCAGCCGCGCTTGAGGAGGGGATCTTGTCGCCTTCGACCCGGTTGTCGGTTCCCGACCGCTACTGGGTGTCCGACCATCGGTTCAAAGACGATGAGCCGCACCGCGAGGTGTCGTGGACGCCCGGCGAGATCCTCGCGAACTCTTCCAACATTGGCACCATCAAGATTGCTCAGAAGATCGGCAAGGACCGCCTTGACCAGTACCTGCGCGGCTT
The DNA here is from genome assembly GCA_043720395.1 of Acidimicrobiia bacterium. Taxonomy (GTDB): domain Bacteria; phylum Actinomycetota; class Acidimicrobiia; order Acidimicrobiales; family JANYDT01; genus JANOYY01. The sequence goes on along the minus strand of JAYSSR010000082.1, from coordinate 14,687 downwards.
CGGACTCGGCAGCAAAACCGGTATCGATTTTCCTGGCGAGTCGGCGGGGCTTCTCCTGAAGCGATCCCACTGGACGGGCACGTCGATCGGTACGGTTCCGATCGGCCAGGGTCTTGCGGTGACCGCTGCGCAAATGCTTGACGTTTACAACACGCTTGCAAACGGTGGCGTCCGAGTACCGCTGCGACTCGTGCGCGGCACCGTGGACGGCGACGGCAAGCCACACGCTGTCGCGCCGCAAAAGGGCACGCGAGTCGTTTCCGAATTCACCTCCCGCCAAGTAACGGAAATGCTCACGGAAGTGGTCCGTTCAGGGACGGGCACAGCAGCCCATATCGACGGGTACACAGTGGCAGGCAAGACGGGCACGGCGCAGAAGCCGGGTAAGGGTGGCTACCTGAAGGACGCGTACACGGCAAGCTTTGCGGGCTACTTCCCAGCGGAGCGTCCGGTGCTGAGCGCGATCGTGATTCTCGACGAGCCCAAGACAAACATCTACGGCGGCACGGTTGCAGCGCCCTTGTTCTCCGAGGTCGCGCGCTTCGCAGCTGCGCACTTTCGCATCGCACCCAGTCCCGGATCTCCAATGCTAAGTGCACATATTACAGACACCACGGCAACTCGTGAAGCCCAGGCCGCCAGGCGCGCTGGCACCTGGCAACAGGCGTTGATCCGGCGCGCTGCGCTGTCGACGGCGGCGCTCGATGTGAGCGCTCCCATCGCCGGTGCCGAGGGAGCGACCGTCGCGGGGACGCCCACCTCGACGGTCGTGCCCGCCACCGCTGCACCGCCTGCTGTTCGTTCGGCGGTTTCGGTGCCGCCGAGCGCAGGGGGAGGCGCATCCGTGCCGACCGTTCCCGTTCCGACGCTGGCCCCTCCGTCGGGCGTTGCCGATCTGAGCGTCAGCAGGAACACGCAACCGGCCGCACCACGCGCGATCGCCGTTGAGATTGTGGTGTCGACGACGGTTGGTGCCCGCGCGGCATCTGCGAAGTCGACGGCGTCGCGTCCCGTTGGAGAAACCGCGTACCGAGCAGATGCTCGCGCTTCTGCGCCGACTTCCCGTCGGCGGACGACCGGCAGCGTCGATCGGTCCGACGTAGCAGTGGCTGTGAGGCCTTCGGCGACCGCTCCCGCGCGTCGACGCTCCGCACTCGCCGCCGACGCGCCGTCCGCAACCTCGACGGCCATTCGATCCAGCGCGGCTGCGGCGCAGTTTGCGACAGGTGCCGGTGATGACTCCTCAACGTCGGGAGTCGTTGCGGCACGACCTCCGACAACCAACGTCGAATCATGATCGCCGTGACGGTTGGGGAGGTGCTGGACGCGCTCGCGGGTCATGCCCCCGAGATCTCGGTCCGACTGGTCGGCGGCACGGCTCATACAGCCGGCGACGCTCGTGACGCAGTGATCCGATCGGTTACCCACGATTCTCGAAACGTGGTCGACGGGTCGCTCTTCGTATGCGTACGTGGAAACTCGACCGACGGTCATGCCTTTGCAGATGACGCCGTCGCTTCGGGTGCTTCGGTGCTCCTCGTCGATCACGAACTTCACCTGAAGGCTGACGTTGTGCAGATGGTGGTTGAGGACACCCGCATGTCGATGGGCCCGGTGGCGGCCGCAGTATTGGGTTTTCCAGGTACCGCGATGACGCTGATCGGTGTCACGGGCACGAATGGCAAGACGACGACGGCGCACGCCCTCGAATCGATCCTGCTGGCGGCGGGGCGTCGCGTTGAGGTGATTGGAACGCTCACGCAAACGCGGACTACGCCCGAGGCCACCGATCTCCAAGCTCGGCTCGCAGAGCTTCGCTCAGCTGGCACCGAGATCGTGATCATGGAGGTGACCTCGCACGCGCTCGTGCTCCATCGTGTGCGCGGCCTGCGGTTCGCGGTAGCCGTGTTTACCAACCTCTCGCAGGATCACCTCGATTTCCATCCGACGATGGAGGCGTATTTCCGTGCCAAGGCGAAGCTCTTCACGCCTGAGTTCGCGGTCCGGGCGATCGTGAACGGCGACGATCCACGTGGCGCATTGCTCGCGGCGTCGGCCCTGATTCCCACGGAGGTCGTTCACTCATCTGACGCTGCGGACCTCGTGCTGGCGGCGACGGGTTCGACCTTCACCCTCCGAGGTCAGCTGGTGGCCCTGCGTATGGCTGGACCGTTCAACGTTATGAACTCGCTGGAAGCTGCGGCGGTGGCGCGCACGCTTGGCATCGACGACGAGACGATTGCGCGCGGTCTCAGCGCTCTGTCGGTGCCTGGCCGATACGAACTGATCGACGATGGCCAGGCGTTCGCAGTGATCGTCGACTTCGCGCACACCCCCGATGGACTCGAACGCCTTCTCACCGCTGCGAAGGCAACCGTTGGCGATGGCGGCCGATTGCTCTGCGTTTTCGGCTGTGGCGGTGACCGCGATCGAGCGAAGCGTCCAATCATGGGTGGCATCGGGGCGTCAATTGCTGATGTCGCCATCATTACGGCCGACAATCCGCGCTCGGAGGACCCTGCCGCGATCGCAGGCGAGATGCTCGGCGGGGCAACGGATCGGACGCGCGTCGTGATCGAGCTCGATCGGCGAGCTGCGATCGAGCGCGCGATCGGTGGGGCTCGTGACGGTGACGTCGTTGTGATCGCCGGAAAGGGTCACGAACAAGGTCAGGAACACAACGGGACGGTGGCAGCGTTCGACGATCGCGACGAAGCGCGCGCTGCGATCCGTCGCCTGCGAGATGGCGCGACACCATGACCTCGCTGCTGGTCGCAGCGCTCGTCAGCTCGCTCACCGCGCTGCTCGGCATGCCCATTTTGATTCGCTGGCTGGCGTCGAAGGGAATCGGCCAGCCAATCCACAAGGACCTTCACGAAAACCAGCAGAAGAAGAAGGGCACGCCCACGATGGGCGGGATCGCGATCGTGGTCGCCGCTGTGCTGGGTTACGCCGTTCCTCACCACGTCACCGGTCTTCGTTACACGCGCGGCGGTCTGCTCGTCGTGTTCGCCTTTGTCGGTGCCGCCATCGTTGGACTCGTCGATGACTGGATCAAGGTCACTCGCAAACGAAGTCTCGGGCTGAACAAGCGCGCCAAGGCGGGCGGGCAGTTCCTGGTTGCGCTGCTGTTCGGATGGCTCGCAGTCTCGTGGGCACACGTACCGCTCACGATTGGATTTACCCGGTTCTCGAACCCTGGTTGGAAGATTCCCGCACTCGTGTGGGTGCTCCTCACACTCTTCATCCTCATCGGGTTTTCAAACGCTGTGAACCTCACGGACGGTCTCGACGGGCTCGCTGCGGGGTCGTCGATGTACGCGTTCTCGGCCTACACCGTGATCGGGTTCTGGATGTTCCGGCACTTCGATACCTATCAGGTCAAGCAGGCTCTCGATGTTTCTGTCGTGGCGGCATCAATGGTCGGTGCCTGCGCCGGGTTCCTGTGGTGGAATGCTGCACCAGCTCGCATCTTCATGGGTGACGTTGGCGCGCTGGCCATCGGCTCTGCATTCGGCGCGATCGCGATGGTCACATCCACGCCGCTGCTGCTGCCAATCATCGGCGGACTCTTCGTGATGGAGACCGTCTCCGTGATAGTCCAGATCTTCACGTTCCGGCTCATGGGTGGCCGTCGACTCTTCCGAATGGCACCGTTCCATCATCACTTCGAGCTCGGCGGCTGGCCCGAGACCACGGTGATTATCCGCTTCTGGATAATCGCAATGTGTATGGCTGCGCTTGGGCTCGGTATTTTCTACGCGGACTTTCTGTCCATTGGAGGCATTGACTGACATGGACGCCACTCATCGGACCCATCCGCTGAGCCTCTCTGCCGCTCACGAACGTGCTGGCTGGCTGGCCCAGGTCAAGGGTGTCCGGATAGGAGGGTCGCGCTGGACCATTCCCGCCGTTGTGTTGCTCGTCGTTGCCTTCGTGCTCTCTGTCGTCGGGCTCACGTTCGTCGCGTCGGCGTCATCAATCTCATCGCTGCACGCCACCGGCGACAGTTGGACCACCTTCGACCGGCAAACGCTTTGGGCGGCCGTCGCCGCCGTGGTACTTCTCGTGACGGCGTTCCTTCCCTATCGCTTGTGGTGGACATTCACGCTACTCCTCTATCCGTTTGCAGTCTTTTGCACATTTCTGACGCTCACGGGACTCGGAGTGAGGCGCAATGGGTCCTCGCGATGGATCGGGAGTGAAGCCTTGGGCTTTCAGCCATCAGAGCTCCTGAAACTCGCAACGGTTGCGATGCTCGCAGGGTTACTTTCGAAGCAAACCAACCCGGCGGTGATGGCGAGCAAACACTTCGTGTTATGGCGAATTCTTCCGATCGCCGGTGTCGCGATCCTTCCCGTCCTTCTTCAGCCGGACATGGGGACAGCGGTGATTCTTGCCGTGTCTTCGGCGGCCGTTGTGGTGACGGCCGGAATGCCGACGCGACGACTTCTCCAGGGCGGTGTGATGGGCGGTGCCGGTGCGCTTCTCTTCGCCTACAGCAGCTCCTACCGGCGCGACCGGCTTACTGCGTTCCTGCGGCCAGACGAGGACGTAACCGGCGTCGGATGGCATGTCGCGCAGTCGAAGCTTGGTTTCGCAAGCGGGCGTCTCCTCGGTGTGGGGATAGGGGCAAGCCGGGCGAAATGGGGATTCGTACCAAATGCACATACTGACTTCGTGTTCGCGATCATCGGTGAGGAACTCGGACTTGTAGGTGCCACTGCAGTGTTGCTCCTCTTCGGTCTGATCGCTGTCGTCGGCTTGAGCGTTGTCAACCACGCGCAAGACCGGTTCGGATCGCTCCTGGCGGTTGGCATCACGACGTGGATCGTGTCGCAGGCGTTCATCAATATGGGTGCGGTCCTCGGGCTGCTGCCGGTCACCGGGGTTCCGATGCCCTTTGTCTCCTACGGTGGGTCGTCGTTCATCGTCGTGGCCGCGGGCTTCGGCGTACTCGTCAACGTGGCCCGCAGCGCAGAACCTCGCACGGCCCGCGTTCGAACGAACCGTCGGCGTCCCCGCCGCCAAACCGTGGCTGGGTCGGCCGCGATCTGAGCGTCGACATGGTGCCTGACCTGTCGCATCCGCTGCGTCTTCACATCATCGGTGTCGGCGGTGCCGCGATGTCGGCCATAGCGACCATTGCTGTGCGGATGGGTCACACCGTGACCGGTAGCGATCAGGCCGAGTCAACGGTGTTGGAACGGTTGCGTGCTGAGGGCTGCGACGTCTGGTCGCCGCACGACGTCTCTCGACTCGAGAACGCCGTTGACGTTGTCGCAATCTCCACGGCGGTGACGGAGGACAACCGGGAGTTGCTCGAACTACGGCGACGCGGCGTTGACATCGCGACGAGACCTGACGTCATGGAGTCGTTGGGTGCATTGAAGCGCACCGTGGCGATCAGCGGCACGGCGGGAAAGACAACGACCGCGGCCATGATGGCGGTAGTAGCGGACGCGGCACAGTGGCGTCCGTCGATGATTGTCGGCTCGACGATCGACGGCCTCGGCCCTGGTGTCGAGTGGACGGACTCCGAGTGGTTCGTGGTCGAGGCCGATGAGAGCGACGGATCATTTCTCCGTTTCGGTGCCGAAGCGGTAATCGTGAACAACATCGAGCCGGACCATCTCGATCTGTGGGGCACGTTGGAATTGCTCGAGGCGGGGTTCGATCGCTTCGTGACGCAGGCAGGTGGCGTGAAGGTCGTCAACGCTGATGATCTCGGCGTGAGTGCTCTGCGGCGTCGTATCGGAGACGTGCCAGGCCTCGTGACGGTTGGGTTCGCAGCCGACTCCCATTACCGCATTGAGGGGTTTGCGGCGTCGGGTCTCACGAGTTCTTTTGACATCGTGCACGACGGGTCCGTTCTTACCTCCGTCCAGCTTTCGGTTCCAGGGCAGCACAACGCCGCCAACGCAGCCGCTGCGCTGGCGATGGCCGTGGAGCTCGGCGTCGATCCCGATGTCGCATCTGCGGGGCTCGCTCGCTTCCGGGGGGCCGCTCGGCGTTTCGAGTTCCGGGGAGAGGCTCGTGGCGTCACCTTTGTCGATGACTATGCGCACTTACCGATGAAGGCGCGCGCCGCCGTCAACGGTGCGTTGCTCGGGGGATGGACGCGAGTGATCGCCGTCTACCAACCCCATCGGTACACCCGCACGCGGGACCTTTGGCAGGACTACGCCGATTCGTTCGCGGGCGTCGACCTCGTGGTGATCACGGACATTTACGCGGCTGGTCAAGCGCCAATCGAAGGTGTGAGCGGTGCCCTTCTCGTGGACGCGGTCACGGCCGCGCACCCGGACCAGCGAGCCATCTACTGCGAAACCCGCTCGGCGTTGATCGCGTTGCTCCAGCGGGAGCTGAAACCCGGAGACCTCTGTCTCACCATGAACGCGGGCGATCTCACGACGCTGCCAGACGAGATGCTTCGGAGTGGCTGGGCGACGGGTGACGCATGACGGTCGTATCGGCACACCTCGCGGCGATTGACGCCATCTCCCTCGCGCTCGGTGAGCGAGCGGAACGCGACGTTGCGCTCTCGGACCTGACGACGTTTCGAGTCGGTGGCCCAGCGGACCTTCTTGTACGCGCGCATAGCATCGACGACCTCGAGCTGCTCTCGGAAACGCTGCAACGGATCGAGCCACACGGTGACCTTGATGTGTTCGTTGTGGGCCAGGGATCGAACCTGCTTGTCGGCGACGACGGCATCCGTGGCGTCGTCGTCGTGCTCGACGGAACCTTTGCCACATGGTCCGCCGATGCTGGGTGCGACCAAGATCCAGCTGACCAGGTTTCAATGGTCGAAGTCGTCGCAGGCGGAGCAATGAAGCTTCCAGTCCTGGCGCGCCAGAGCGTCCGCGATGGATACACCGGCCTCGAATGGATGGTGGGAGTACCTGGCTCAATCGGCGGCGCGGTCCGCATGAACGCAGGGGGACACGGCTCAGACGTCGCGGCCTCGCTCGTTTCCGCGACGACGTTCGACGTTCGACGTGGCCTCGTCGAAGATCGACCGGCGCTGGCTTTCGAGTTCTCGTATCGGTCTTCGAACCTTGTCGCCCACGAGGTGGTGGTCTCCGCCCGATTCCGTGTCGGGCGACGCAACGTAGCGATTGGCGAAGCAGAACTGTCCGAGATCGTGCGCTGGCGACGCGAACATCAGCCGGGCGGAGCGAACTGCGGGTCGGTGTTCACCAACCCTCCTGGGGACTCGGCGGGGCGACTCATCGACGCCGCCGGACTGAAGGGCCTCAGGACCCGGACCGCGTCGGTCTCGGAGAAGCACGCGAACTTCATTCAGGCGGACGACGGTGCGAGCGCTGCTGACGTCTGGGCGCTCATCAGCTTGGTGCGTCGTCGGGTCTACGAACGCTTCGGGGTCGAACTACACCCAGAGGTTCGCACCTTCGGCTTTGACGCGGTACTCCCAGCCCTCGATGCCGCCGAACCCATTGCAACGTCCGAACTCTTGGAGGACCTCCCGTGACCATCACCCTCGACCCGCCCGTAGACCTGACGCACAGCTTCGTTGAGGACCCGCTGGACTCGCGGAAGCGACTCACCTTTGCGGAGCTGTGGGCACGTGCCGAGACCGAAGGTTCATCGGCTGCCGTGGTGCGCACTCAACACTGTTCACCGCAACGATTGCCGGGCCGCGTCGGCGCGGTCCTCAGCACTCCGGCGGTACTCGATCGGGTCGCACCGCCCCGGCTTGCCTCCTCGGTCCCGTCAGCCCCCGGCGGGTCCGGTCGGCGCTGGTTCGTCGATGATCCGACGGGGTTCGATCTAGCGCATGCTGCGGTTGACATCGACCCGCACCCGCTTGCTGCGCTGCTGGTGTCTCCGGAGTTCGAACGTCGTCGGGCGACCGTTGAAGCGGAGCTGCGTCGAAGGGCTCGACAACCAGTGATGTGGGCACTCCTCGCGCTTACGCTCGCCACGTTCGCCGTGCTATGGATGCTGTCGCCTTGGATGTCGGTCCGTACCGTTGACGTTGTCGGCGTCGATGGTCCGAGCGCCGACGCAGTCCGATCCGCGGCGGGCCCACTCGTCCGACGTCCAATGGTCCGCGTAGACCCGGCCGAAGTGGTTCGGCGGCTTCAGGCACGGCCAGACATCGCTGCGGTGCGCGTGTCCAAGGATTGGCCGAACCGAATCGTGATCGAACCCGCGTTCCGCCGTCCGATGGCGATCTTGCATCAGGACGGACAGACGGATCGCGTCATCGATGAGACCGGCGCGGTGATGTCGGAGCGTGCCGGTGTCGGCTTGGTGCTGCCGGTCATTGTGGTGTCGAAGGCTGCGGGTTCGTCCGCCGACAGAGTGCATGATGCCACCGCCATAGTCCGTACGTTGGGGCCGAACCTGCGGCTGAGGTTGTCTCGAATCGACCAAACTGGAGCAGAGTTCACTGGTCTGTTCGGAAGTACCTCGGTCCGGTTCGGTCGGCCCGACGACCTTCCAGCGAAGGCTGCGGCGCTGCAGGCACTTGCCGATGCCGGGCAGTTGGAGCGGGTCGCCGGCGTCGATGTGTCCGTGCCCGACACCGCGATCGTGATAACGCGAACAAAAGGCTCGAAGACGTCCTGACAATTCGGTTTCGTGGGGCGTACGATGCCGACGAGCGCTGCGTCCCGCGAGGGTCGCCAGACCAGGAGGGCTACATATGCGTGTCGACGGAGTTCTGGACGGAAAGGGTACGGAGGTCGCGACCATCAGTCCCCATGCGACGCTGCTCGTCGCAGCATCGGAGTTGGGAACGCGTCGGATCGGGGCACTCGTCGTTCTGGGTGCCGACGGCACCATCGTCGGCATCGTGAGCGAGCGAGACATAGTCGCGTCGATCGCACGCGGAGGTGCTGCCATGTTGGAGCGACCGGTGTCCGACGTGATGAGTGCCGAGGTCATCACCTGCGCGCCGACCGACACCATGGAGCAGCTCATGAGCGCGATGACCGAGCAACGCATTCGTCATCTCCCGGTCGTTGACGGCGGCGCACTTGTCGGCATCGTGAGCATTGGCGACGTGGTGAAGCGTCGGGTCGCCGAAATCGAGGACGACGCCAAAGCCCTCGGTGACTACATCACCCAAGGCCGGTGACGCGTATCGCAAAACTGGACATCGTGGCCTGAAATCGGTCTTGGTGGCCCCTTGAACTTGAGGGCCGATCTGAGGCCACGCCGACCGTTTTGTTCCACGACTGCTGCTGGCGAACGGACCCTCCGCGGATTCGGTGCTGCGGCCCAGTAATCTCCTGTCGCAGCAATCTGCGGAAGGTGTGGAGAACACCGCCGCAGAACCGCGAGTCGAGAAAGAGAGCACCTCCGTGGTCCCACCACAGAACTACCTGGCCGTGATCAAGGTCGTCGGTTGCGGCGGCGGCGGAGTCAATGCCGTCAACCGCATGATCGAGGCCGGGCTCAAGGGCGTGGAGTTCATCGGTATCAACACGGACGCGCAAGCGCTGTTGATGAGCGACGCCGATGTCAAGCTCGATATCGGCCGTGAGCTCACCCGTGGCCTCGGTGCCGGTTCTGATCCGGAGATCGGCCGTCGTGCCGCCAGCGACCATCACGACGAGATCGCGGAGGCGCTGAAGGGTGCCGACATGGTGTTCATCACCGCAGGCGAGGGTGGCGGCACAGGCACGGGCGCTGCGCCCGTCGTTGCCGAAATCGCCAAAGCGCAGGGCGCGCTCACCATCGGCGTCGTCACGCGGCCGTTCAGCTTCGAGGGTCGACGGCGCAGCGTCCAGGCTGAAGTTGGTATCGCGTCGCTGAAGGTGCAGGTCGACACGCTGATCGTCATCCCGAACGACCGGCTGCTTACCGTCGCGTCCGACAAGACGACCATGTTGAATGCGTTCAAGATGGCCGATGAGGTTCTCCTCCAGGGCGTGCAGGGAATCACCGACCTCATCACCATTCCCGGCCTGATCAACACCGACTTCGCCGACGTAAAGATGATCCTTCATGACGCAGGTTCCGCGCTCATGGGCATCGGTTACGGCAGCGGCAATGGGCGCGCTGTCACGGCCGCTCGCCAGGCAATCTCCTCGCCGCTGCTCGAGGCATCGATCGAAGGGGCCCGCGGCATCCTGTTCAACATCAGCGGTGGCAGCGACCTCGGTCTCTTCGAGGTCAACGAGGCCGCGGAAATCATCCAGAGCGTCGCCCACCCGGATGCGAACATCATTTTCGGGACGGTGCTCGACGATTCGATGGCCGACGAAATTCGGGTCACCGTTATCGCTGCCGGATTCGACCGCTGGGACGATCAGCGTCCAGCGGCGAAGTCTTCCGGGAAGCCGGATCGGCCGTTGCAGCCCGTTCCAAACGACTCCTCGGGCCAGTCGAACCCAGCGGACTCGATGTTCTCCTCGGGCGACGACGACCTCGGCTTCGACGACGACGAGTTCGACGTACCGTCGTTCTTGAAGTAGCGGTCGACTCCGTCGGCGGAGCATCGAGTCGGATGCGGGCGCTTGTCGAGTTCGGCGACCGCACTGTCGACTGGTCGAGCTGTCCCGTCCCGGCCGACGTGACCTCGCTGGACCAGGTGCACGGCGCGACGACGGTGGTCGTGACGCGACCCGGTCAGTTCTGCGGAGCGGCGGCAGACGCAGCTGTCACGGATGTGGTTGGCGCACGGCTGCTCATCCGAACGGCAGACTGCGCGCCCGTCGCGTTGGTGGCCAAGAGCGTCGGCAACGTGGTGGCCGTCGGTGCCGTTCACCTCGGGTGGAAAGGACTACGCGATGGGTTGCTCAGCTCGGCGGTCGAAGCGATCCGAGCGTTGGGTGCAGACCGCGTCGACCCTGTCGACCGTGTCGAAGCTCTGCTCGGGCCGTGCATCGGTCCGAAGTGCTATGAGTTCGGTGAAGCCGACCTGGATGATGTGGTCCGAGCCGTCGGGCCTGAGGTGCGCGCGGTCACGGCCGACGGCCGACCGGCACTCGATCTTCTGGAAGGTATAGCGACCCGGTGTCGCTCGCTCGGTATCGAGTTCGACATGTCCGCATGGCACTGCACGGCGTGCCACAAGCACCGGAGCTTCTCGTATCGGGCGCGACGTGACCGAGGGCGTCAGGGTTTACTCGTGTCGATGCACGGAGACCCTTCATGACGCTCGACTCCGAGGTGGTTGCGTCGCTGACCGATCAAGTGGCGCAGAACCTCCGTGGTCTACGCGAACGGATGGACGCGGCGAGTTCTCCACGGATCTCGGGCGGTCCCGTGGAAATCGTCGCAGTCACCAAAGGCCATGGACCGGAGACCGTCGCTGCGTGTCTCGCGAATGGACTGACGCTGATCGGCGAGAACTATGCCGACGAACTCGTCGCGAAGGCGTCGCTGCCGGAGCTCAGCGAGGCACGATGGACGTTTCAGGGTCGCCTGCAGACCAACAAGATCAACCGACTGTCGCCGTACGTTGATCTGTGGCAGACGGTCGACTCGGTGGAGCGTGCCGCCGCACTTGCCAAACGCGTTCCCGGCGCTCGTGTGCTCGTGCAGCTGGATCTCACCGATGTCGCCGGGCGCGGCGGTGTTGATCCCGAGTTCGGTTCGGTCTTGGTGGACGCCGTTCGCGCCGTTGGCCTCCACGTCGAAGGGGTGATGGGCATCGGACCGGACCCGGCCGAGCCGGGCTGGACTTCCGACCACTCTTTGGCGGCGTTCCAGGCGGCGGTTTCGGTTGCGGACGCGATGAGTCTGCGCGTTCGGTCGCTCGGAATGTCGCAGGATTTCGAGCTGGCCATTCGCTCTGGCTCAACGATGGTGCGACTCGGCACGGCGCTCGTCGGGCTGCGCGAACGCGTTTGACCCGCGGGTCACCGACAGAAAGGCGCAGCCCAGGTAGGCTGCACCCACGGAGGACGACCAATGGCTGGTTTCAGGAAGATCTGGGACGCCCTCGGGCTTACCGACAACGAGGGTTACGACTACGACTCGTACGACGAGCAGGTTCCAGCGCGTCCGGAACGCCCGCCAGCGCGGCCATACGCTCCATCCGATGACGTTATGACAAACATTCGCGCGCTTCCGATTGTGCCCGCCGATGGTGGTATCGGTGCGGTTGCCGTTCAGACCCGGCCTTCGACGCTGGGTGCCCCGTCGGTGTCTGCTTCCGTGCGGCCGATTCCCTCGCCCGCAGCACCAAAGGTGCACCTTGTCGTTCCGATATCGTTTCACGAGGCCCAAGAAATCGGTGAACGCTTCCGAGGCGGGCAACCGGTCATCATCAATCTTGGCGGGGTGGACCGTGACCTCAAGCGTCGATTGGTTGATTTTGCCGCAGGCCTGATTTACGGTCTCAACGGCGAGATGCAGCGAGTTGGCGAGTCTGTGTTCATGCTCACGCCCAAGAATGTTGAAGTGTCGGCTGATGAACGCCGGAAGCTCCAAGAGCGCGGTTTGCTCGCGCCGTGACCGAACGACCGACCATGGATCTGACCGTTGAAGCGCTCCGCGATGCCAGGTTCCGCGAGGGCTGGCGGGGATATAACCCCGCCGACGTCGACGAATTCATCGATCAGATCTCGGTGGGTGTTCAGGGCCTTCACGACCGTATTCAGGAATTGACGCTGCGTGCCGAACGCGCCGAGGGGCGCACCGTTGGCGAGAGCGATGACACCGTGAAGCGAACGCTCGTCCTGGCGCAACGCGCCGCTGACCTGGTCGTCCGTGAAGCGAAGTCGGTCTCGGAGCGCATTGTGGCCGATGCGCGTCATGACGCGGAACGGATCGCCGACGAGGCTCGCGTTGATAGCGACAACCGTCGGCATCAGGTCAATGCAGACATTGATCGAGAGGCATTCGAGCGGCAGGCAGCGGTCGAAGTCGAACTTCGAGCAGTGCAGAGTCGGGTCGCTGCCGAGCAGGAGGTGGCTGCTCGCGAGCGGATTGCTCGGCAGGCCGAACTTGATGAGATCCACACTCATGCCCAGGCGGCGCGCGATCGTCTGCGTGCAGCGTTGACCGATCATCTCGTACGACTCGATCGCCTTGTCGATGCAACGGCAGCTGTGCCGGTCGCAGTTCTTCCCTCGGTGCCCGTTCTCGCCGTCTCGCCGTTTGCTGGCGTTGCCGCGCCTCCCGCTGTTGCTCTGCCCACCGCTCTCGCAGTCGCACCTCCCGTATCGCTGGAACAAGAAGTGATGTCGGTACCCGGAGCGTCAATTCCGTGGCCCGCTGTCGCCGAGGCACCGGCCGATGACTTCATGAGCTGATCCGCAAAGGCAGTGCGGCCTCCGGTGGTGCGCGCTGATGGTGGTGAGGCGGTGGTAAGGTCCGCCGTCCTCACGAGCCTCAGGTGCGTGAGCCGCCAATATGACGGAATTTGCCGAAAGGGGTGGCAGTCGTGCCGAACAAGGTCAACCCGGCAAAGGCTGCCGTGAAGAACGTGCCAGCGGTATCTACCAAGTCACACGGAAAACCACCGGTGAGCGGTTCGGTTTCTCCGGCAGTCAAGCCCTCCAAGACCGCGTCGGCGAAGGCGGTGCCATCACAGGCGGTCCGGTCTGCTGCTCAGGCGGCGGCCTTACCCGTATCTCCCAAGTCTGCGCCGGTGAAAGCCGCTTCCGGCAAGTCTGCGCCGGTGAAGCAGGCGGCTCGCAGCGCTCCAGACACTGCGCAAACCAAGGTCGGCTCGGGAAAACCTTCCCTGTCGACCAAAACCACCCCACCTCCCCCCAGGAACACCAGCACCGTGCCCGCATCATCGGCTGCCAAAGCCAAACCCGATACATCGAAAGCTGCACCGGCGAAGCCGGTCGCAGCCAAAGCCGCTGCGGCGAAACCAGTCGCGGCGAAACCAGTCGCGGCGAAACCAGTCGCGGCGAAACCAGTCGCGGCGAAACCAGTCGCGGCGAAACCAGTCCCCGCAAGATCTGCTCCAGCAAGATCTGCTCCAACAAAACCTGCATCCGCGAAACCTGTCGAGGCGTCGGCAACGTCCGTCGAACCGCTCGTTCCCGCAAGGGCCGCAGCGGTCAAGCCGGCTGCAAAACCAGCCAGCCCTTCGCCGAAGGCACCTTCGCCTGCTGCCCTCGCGGCGATCGCGGCGGTCGCTCCACCAGCGAAGGCATCAAAGTTGCCGAAGACGCCAGCCGTAGCGTCGGTTGCCCTGCCAGCGACACCAAAAGTGGCGGTCAAGGCACCTGAGCCGTTCAAGCCAAAGCCGGTGAAGCTTCTGAAGGCCCCGGCTATCAACGCCGATGACCCGTTCGTCGGGATCGACGAGCTGTCCGACGGTCAGTTCCTTTCGCAGCAAATCGAGGTCTTGAAGGCCGAGCGAGCCACCTACCAGGCACAGTCCGACATGCTTCGCGCCGAGGCGGACCAGCTGGCAATCGACATGGAGCCGGGCGACGTCCAATTCGACGACGAATCGGGCGAAGGCGCAACCGTGAATATCGAACGCGAACGCGATCTGGCGATGTCCGCAAATGCAGCTGCCACCGTCGACGAAATCAATCGAGCGATGGTCAGCATCGAAACCGGTTTCTACGGTTACTGCGAGAGTTGTCAGAAACCGATCAATCGCGAACGCCTTCGAGCGATGCCTGCAGCGACACAATGTGTTGCGTGCAAGAGTGGCGGACTCTCACGGCGGTGATCCGCTTGCGTGCGCAGGCAGCGCGTCGCGAAAGTTCCGTCGCTGCCACCTCGGACCGGGA
>JAYSSR010000081.1:0-72958 GCA_043720395.1 Acidimicrobiia bacterium | reverse complement strand
TCTCGAAAACTGCCATCGTCGTGTTCGCACGGTCGTAGGGGAGCGCCCGAACGATGGTGAAGCGGGGACCGCAGTCGGTGCAATTGATGAACGGGTGTCGATATCGCCGGTCGCTCGGGTCGCGCAACTCGCGAACGCACTGGTCGCACGTGCGAACGTCGGCTGGCACGAGTGCTGTTGCATTCGCGTCTGTCGGGGTGACGCTCTCTCGGATATGGAAGCGACCGCCATCGTCATCACCGAAGATGTCCTCCGCCGCTACCGACCGCAGTTCCAACGTCGTTGAATCGATCACGGCAAGCGGTGGTGGCGAAGCGCCGAGCCGGGCGAGGAACGCATCGACCGCATTTGCGCGTCCGCTGACCTCAATCACCACGCCGCTGCCGTCATTCGCCACCCAGCCAAGCAGGCCGAGTTCCGTAGCCAATCGGTGCACGTACGGACGAAACCCGACGCCCTGCACGACACCGACCACCCGAAGGCGAACGGCGACTCGCCGTTCCACCACGAGCCGGGGGCTGGAAGCGTCGGTGCTCAGGCCGGAACCCGCTCGTCGATGAGATCGGCGAGCCGCCCGATCTCAAGCCAGAGCGTCGGCGCGGACGCTGCGTCGACACGGTCGCCCGCACGATCCGCCGACGTGACGGCCGCGTCCATCGGGAGGACGCCCACGAGTGGCACGCCAAGTTCTTCGCACTGCGACGCGAAGAAGTCGGCATCACTCGGATGGAGCGCCTTGTTGCCGACAGCGACGCAACGTGCGATGCCGAGATCGTTCGCCAGCGCAATCGTGCGCGCTGCCGTGACAACCGACTTGCGGCTCGGGTCCATCACGATCACCAAAATGTCCGCATGGGCGAGCGTTCCGCCGGAGCGGCTGAGGTGTTCGATCCCGGCCTCCATGTCGACGATCGTGACGTCGGCCCGCTCGCTCAGCGCCTCGCCAAGAAGGCTGCGCACGGTCGAGTGTCCGCCACACGTACATCCAGCGCCTGCCTCGGTGACGCGCAACGCGGAGAGCACGGTGACGCCGGCTGGCGTCGACACGCCGTAGGTGTCGAAGAGTTCGTCGACCCCACAGTCACCTCGGGTGCCAACGACGAGCGAGCGGGGGAGCGTCGGGATCGCCTCGGTTGCCTCAAGATCGAGCCCGAGCGAGAGCCCGAGGTTCGGATTCGAGTCGGTGTCCACGGCGACGACTCGAAGGCCACGTGCCGCATACGTCCGGGCGAGCAGCGAGCACACGGTCGTCTTGCCGACGCCTCCCTTGCCGACGACCCCGATCTTCAGTCCTGGCTTCATCCGGTCGACCCTTCTCGTTCTGTCGCCACTAGATGCGTACGACATACAGATACGTTACGATTGTCACACCAATAGCAGTCAGATGCGAGAGGAACCCGAATGGTCCTGTGGTGGTTCGCCAATGCCGTGGCATTGCTGGTGGTCGTACCCCTCGTGATTCTCCTCGCGAATCGGGTGATCCGACCTGCCGTGGAGATCGACCGGTATGCATCTGACATCTTGGAGCATGGCGTCGGGCTCACGAAGAATCTTGAACCGGTGCCCGCGCTGCTCGATACCCGCGCACTCGTCGGTGAGATCACCGGCCACGCGGTTCGCTATGTCACCGCTCTCGGACCGATTGTGTAAGGGACTGCCATGCCTGCTGCCGCCATCGTCACGCTCATCATCACCGCCGTTCTGGTGCTTGCCCTCGCCGCGTACCTCATCCGAGTGATCCTGATCCTCAATCACGTCAACGACACGCTCGGCAAGGTGACCTTTGGCGTACGTGCGATCGCTCATCGCACGGAACCCGTCGCTGCTGTGGTCGGTGCCATCAACGCCGATCTCGGCGCGGTCGCGGGTGCGCTCGAAGACCTTGTCGCGTCCGTCTCCGCTGTACCTGCTGAACGGGCTGCGTAACGTCCGATGACGCTGCTCGACCCGCGAAACTTGCGCCACCCGTTGAACGAAGGAGTGCCATGTTGAGTTTCGCTTGTGCCAACGTCGGGCTACTCGATTGCAAGGCCAACGTGAGTGCTGGTTCGAAGGCCGAACTGCTCGCCATCGTCGCTGAACACGCCAAATCGGTGCACGGCGTCGACCTGAACGACACGCTCATCGACTATGCACTCACGACGGTTACCAGTTCCTAAGCGCGCCTAGAAACTCAACCAGTGAGAATCGCGTTCGTCGGCAAGGGTGGTGCGGGGAAGTCGACGGTCGCGGGTACGTTTGCTCGATTGCTTGCCCGTCGAGGGCGGATGGTCGTCGCGGTCGACTCCGACCCCATGCCGGGGCTGTGTTTCGGACTCGGTCTCCCGCTCCTGGAACGCCCGATTCCCGACGACGCGGTTGTGGAAAAACTCGCTGGCGAAGACGGTCCCCGCTTCCGTTTGCGACCGGGCCTCGACGCGTGGGCCGCGCTCAACTCCTATGCGGCGATCGGCGGCGACAACGTCCGATTCCTCTCGTTCGAGAAGTCGCGGGGCGACTGGGGCCAGACGGCCCGGAGCCAGCATGCCTGGAGCCAGATCGTGGCCGAGTTGCCGCGGGACGGCTTTGATCTCGTGGGCGACTTGCCGGGAGGGACCCGTCAGCCGATGACGGGTTGGGGAAAGTTCGCGGACGTGATACTCGTCGTCGTTGAACCCACGTCGGCTTCGATGCTGACGGCACGTCGGCTCGCCAACCTTCGAACGTCACGCTGGGATTTCGCCGAAGTTGTCGCGGTGGCGAACCGGGTAAGCGAAGCCGAGGACGCCGCCACGATCGCGCAACGTACTGGCCTCACCGTGATCGGCGCAGTCCCGTTCGACCGGGAGGTCTCGGCTGCTGACCGGCTCGGCCGCTCGCCGCTCGACACCTCGCCCGACTGCGCCTTCGTGCGGTCGGTCGACGTGCTGGTCAACGTGGCCCTTGCGCGTTACGACCCGCAGTTCGCAACCGTGTCTCCGGGTGTTTCTCACGACTCTCAACCATTGTCCACAAAGGAGTTCGTCGCATGAGTTCGACCACTGGATTTGCTGTTGAGGACGTCCGCCTCAAACCAGATCGCGGCACCGGAATGCGGGTTGCTGTTGTGGGGAAGGGCGGCTCGGGGAAGACCACCACGTCTGCGATCCTGGCGCGTGGACTGGCCCGACATGCGCGGGTGGCCGGCGATCCGCGTGTCATCGCGCTCGACTGCGACACCAACCCGAACCTTGGCATCTCGCTTGGTGTCGGTGATGGCGAGACCGATCGGTTGGCCGCGATGCGTCAGGCGCTCGATGAGGAGGGCACGGAACACGTGGCTACCTGGGACGAGCTCGTTGCGCGCTTCGGCACCGATGCTCCTGAGAACGTCCGACTGGCGGTGGTGAGCCGGATCTCGAACCCCGAACCCGGTTGACCTTGATGTGGCCTTTCGCCCGAGCAGTTGCTCGGCGCCGCAAACTTCGGTGACGCCATCGTCATCGCCGACCTCGAAGCGGGGATCGGAACCCTCACCCGACTTGATCCACGCACCGTTCACGCCGTCGTGATCGTCGTCGAACCGACGCCGCGGTCTATCGACGTTGCCAAGCGCGCATACCAACTCGCCCTTGAGCGCGAACAGGGCCGCATCGTGATCGTGGCCAATCGGATGGTCGATGCCGATGACGACTTGCGCATTCGTGATGCGTTCCCAGGACACGACGTCGTGCGAGTGCCGTTCGATGGGGCGATCGGAGATGCTGACCGGGCGGGTCTCTCGCCGCTCGACACGGCACCGACGAGCCCGGCCGTCGTTGCGTTGCTCAGCGTCGTGGAACGGGTCCGGCTTTGTTTGCGCTGACCCGGGGAACGGCCGCCTGCTCGCTCTCGACGCCTGCGAACACACGCTAGCTGTCCACCCGGTTGACACCAATTGGCGATGAGGCGGAGGCGATCTTCACGGAGTGGCCAGAATCCACGGAATAATTGTCTGTGTTCGATTTTTGTCCGAAACCGACAATTCCATCAAACAGACAATGTCGTAGGGCGGTGGGGTAGTGTCTGGTATGGACAATGTGACCTTGGAGACAACGTTGCTTGACTCTGCCGTCGGGTGGCTCCGCGAGCGCTTGCCCGGAGCGGAGATCCAAGTTGACCGCGAGACGTCGCTCGACAGCACCCGAGCAGACGCCTTCGTTCATCTGTCGGCGAACTCGTACTCGACGCGAGTCGTCGTAGAACTTCGAAACACTGTGACGCCGCGAACCGTCGCCGAACTGACCGGCGGACCGTTCCGACGACTGCGATCGGCGGCCTACGAAGTGCCGGTCCTTGTCGTGGCACCGTACCTGTCGCGTCAGGCGCAGACCGCCCTACGAGCCGAGAACCTGTGCTACCTCGACATGGCAGGCAACGCGCTGATCCGTCTCGCGAATCCAGCCGTTTTCATCGAGACCCACGGAGCAACACGCGCCCCCCGCCAAGCGCCGACCGAGCCCCGCCGCGTCACCATGCGAGGTCCGGGCGCTGGACGTCTTATCCGCACGCTCGTTGATATCGCACCGCCGTACTCCGTTTCGGACCTTTCAGCGGTCACAGGACTCGATGCCGGGTACATCTCGCGGACGTTACGCACATTGTTCGATTTTGGCGTGATCACTCGCGCTGAACGGGGACGGGTTGTAGGCACCGATATCGGTGGCCTCCTCGACCTGTGGAGCGAAACCTATGCGGTGTTCAAATCGAACAGGCCCTTCCTGTTCGTCGCGCCGAACGGCCCGAAACGAACCCTCGCATCTCTCCGAGGGGTGCCGGACGTCTACGTGACGGGCTCGTTTGCTGCGTCGCTGACGACAAAGATCGCAGCACCATCCCAACTTCTCGTTTACACGAGCGAGATGGCTGCGCTCTCCGAAAGACTGAACCTCCTCCCGACCGACCAAGCAGCAGACGTCGTGCTCCTCGAACCGTTCGACCCCGTTGTTTGGGAGAGAATCCAGAGAGTCGATGACGTGGCGTACGTTGCCAAATCTCAGATCGCCATCGATTGCCTGACTGGTGGAGGGCGAATGCCATCTGAAGGCACTGCACTAAAAGAATGGATGATCGCCAACGAAAAGACCTGGCGTTCGTCCGAAATCACTGGCCTCAAACAAGAAAAGGAGTCGGCATGACAACCGCAGATCAAGTCTACGTCGACGCCAGATATGTCCTTCTCAACACGCTATCGATCCTCACCCCACACCGATCATCACTGGTGGTCATCGGGGCACAAGCGATCTACCTTCGATGCGGAGAAGCCGACCTCGCCGTCGCCCCGTACACCACCGACAGCGACCTCGCCGTAGACCCCGCACTACTTGCCACTGAACCTCCCATCGAGGCGCTCCTGCAAGAAGCCGGATACGCCGCGCACGCGCAAGAACCCGGAATATGGCTCGCCCCCAGAATCGAGGGACGGGAATGCATCCCGGTCGACCTCATCGTGCCCGAAGCCCTCTCGCCCGCCAAAACTCGCCGCAGCGCACCGCTACCTGGACACGCGAAAGACACGCTCCGCAAGGCCCGTGGAGTCGAAGCGTGCATCGTTGACAACGACACGCTCGTCGTCGCATCGCTCGACACGACGGACCAGCGTCGACTCGAAGCGAAGGTCGCCGGACCCGCCGCACTACTCGTCGCCAAGGCACACAAGGTCGGCGAACGAGCAGCAAGGGGTCGAACGGACCGTCTCAACGACAAAGACGCGCTCGACATTTACCGACTCATGACAACCCACCCCGTCCAGCAAATCGCCACGACCATCAGCGAGGTTCTCCTGGAAGACCAGCGATCGCGTGCCGTCACGCTCGAAGCCATCCAGTACCTCAGCAACTGCTTTGCCGCTCCACGATCAATCGGCACGGCAATGGCAATCAGGGCAGCCGAAGGATCAGCCCCGGCGAACCGCATCGCGACCGTCATGAACTCGTTCACCAGGACGCTCGCCAGCACGGTCGGTCCAACGAACGAGTAGTCCGCAAACACGAGGTCAATGCAATTCGAGGACGTTCGTGTCAAACCCGGTCGCGGTAGCGGAATGCGGGTTGCTGTTGTGGGCAAGGGAGGTTCAGGGAAGACCACCACGTCTGCGATCCTTGCGCGTGGCCTGGCCCGACACGCGCCCGATTGGCGGTGGTGAGCCGGATCTCGAACCCCGAACCCGGTTGACCTTGATGTGGCCTTTCGCCCGAGCAGTTGCTCGGCTCCGCAAACTTCGGTGACGCCATCGTCATCGCCGATCTCGAAGCGGGGATCGGAACCCTCACGCGGCTTGATCCGCACGCGGTTGATGCGGTCGTGATCGTCGTGGAACCGACGCCGCGGTCCATCGACGTTGCCAAGCGCGCATACCAACTCGCAGTTGAGCGCGAACAGGGCCGCATCGTGATCATGGCCAATCGCATGGTCGATGCCGATGACGACCAACGAATCTCTGACGCATTTCCAGGGCACGACGTTGTGAGGGTCCCGTTCGATGCTGCGATCGGCGACGCCGACCGGGCGGGTTCTCGCCGCTCGACACGGCACCGACGAGCCCGGCCGTCGTTGCACTGTTGGGAGTGGTGGAGAGGATCAGGTTCAGTACGGCCTGACCGTTGCGCCGCGTATCGCCCGCCGTTTACAGAGTCCGCCGGTTACCAGATCGCATCGATCTCGTATTGGGTCACGAGTTCATCGCGGGTGACGGTGGTGAGGCCGTCATGGCGCGCCTGAGCGACGAGTAGCCGATCGAATGGGTCATACGGGCCGCTTCGCCGAGTCTTTCTGGTGCGGCGACTGCCCAGATCAGTGCAGGGGATCGAGCAGCAGCCTTATGCCGGGTAGATCGATCCGTTGATGAGCTCGTGCAACTCGTCGTCGCTCCATCGCAGGTCTTCGACGTTCGGGGTTTGACCACCGGGACGTGCGCCCAATCTGAGAAGGACGCCCGTCGGTCGAGGGGGCACGAGGAAAGCGACAACAAGTCCGTGTTTGGTGTTCTCAACCTCACCCGGTGCGGCGAGTCGGGCGAGCATGCTGGAGAGACGGTCCCTGATCTCGTGAATGGACATCGTCACGATTATGGAGTTTAGGTCATGTCTGGACAGCTGAAATAAGGCTGTTTAAGTCGCCAAGAGTAGACTAGAACAAATGTTCGACAAGACATTGTTTGTGTGATATGGTGTGTTCGTGGTTGTGGACGCACTCCGAGCGATGTTTGGCGGTGATTCGGATACACGCGTCATCGGTTTGGAAGAACTGGTCGAGGTTCGTGGCTTGATCGATCGACTTGAAGCACGTTGGTTCACGGGTCTCGTCGAGGCGGTCCGCAAAGGTGGCGTGCAAGCAGAAACCGGCCTATCACCAACCGAATTCTTTGCGGATAGGTGTCGCCGTTCGCGTGGTGATGCACGCGGATGGATCACAACGGCGCAACGGCTCGCATCCACCTCACTGATCGGGCCGCGACTCGCGGATGGCACGCTGTCACTATCACAAGCGAAAGAGTTTTCGCGGGTCCGTACGAAGCGAACGGCGTTGCTCTTCGATGACCACGAGGCCGGTCTCCTTGCGGCGGGCGACAAGTTGCCGGTCGATCAGTTGTCGACGTTGATGGGCCAGTGGTACCGCGCCGCCGATGCCGCAACCGCCGACAAGGAAGGTTCCGATGTTGAGGAACGCCGCGATCTGTTCGTTCTGCCGGTTGGTGATTCGGAGTGGATGTTGAAGGGCACGTTGACACCGGAGCAGGGCGCGGTCGTATCGGAAGCAATTGAAGCGGTGGCGCAGGCGGACTGGGATGGGAAGGAGGAGACACGATCGATGGGTCAGCGTCGGGCGGACGCGCTGGCGTCGATCGCACGGTTCTGGTTGGACAATCAGGGCAAGACGATGGTGCACGGGCAACGTCCGCATGTTCAGGTCATCGTTGATGTCGACGATCTTGTCGAGGGCCACGACCATGGGGATGGGGATGATGACGACGACGATGACGACCACGGTGGCGATGCGCACGAGCCGCGGTGGAAGGCGTCGGGCAGGTACACGGCACCGTCGGGTCGGAAGCGTCGTCGTGGTGGTGGGATGACGTCGTCGGGGATGTGGTTGAACGGCCCCACGATTGACAGGTACCTTTGTGACTGCATCATGACTCGTGTTCTCAAGTCGGAGTCAGTGATTCTCGATGTTGGTCATGCGTCACGAACGGTGCCCCACGCACTACGTAGAGCGATCATAGCGAGGGATCGGCATTGCCGGTACAAGGGATGTGATCGTCCCGCTGCGTGGTCCGCTATCCATCACATAAAGTACTGGGAGAACGGCGGAGTTCACTCAATATCAAATTGCGTGTTGCTCTGTAATCGTCACCATCATCGTGTCCATCAGTTCGGCGAGAAACTCGTATTGCATCCTGATGGTCGGTTGGATGTGACCGGTGACGATGGGATCACGTACACGTCGTTGCCACCGCCGGACCCCGGGAGATTGTTCAACCCGGACCGGCCGGTTCGCACCATCGATCCGGTCGAACGTGCCCATGAGAACGCAGCGATCATCGACGCATTGGCCGACGTGCAGCGTGCTGCTGCCGGAATGTCCGCCGAGGACCACCGCAATGTGTCGAGGGCCAAGGAACGGGTCCGGGCACTTCCCCGACGTCCACCACCCGACCCCGACCTGAACGCCCATCATGAGGCACCTGACGTAGAGGCCGCCTGAGCAGCCGGTCGTTGTGAAGCGAGCAGCTCGCGTCACCGGTTCTGTGCGGGTCGAGATCACGATCGTGCACGTCGATACAGGGTTCCATCGATCCGGCGTTGGAGGGCCATCTCCACGGCGGGCACCCACCACCGAGTACTCGGCCTCCGCACCATTTGTAGATAGGGTTCGGCGATGGTGCTCCGGGTGGTGATTGCAGAGGACAGCTTCTCATGCGCGAGGGAATTGCGACCGTCATCGGTCTGGATGACCAGCTGGACCTGGTTGCCGCGAGCGGCTCCTACGCTGAGCTGGTTGCGGCGGTGGACGAACACCGACCAGACGTGGTGATCACCGACATTCGTATGCCACCGAGTCAAACCGACGAGGGAATTCGCGCCGCAAGTCTTTTTCGGACGCAACATCCGGCTATCGGTGTCGTCGTCTTGAGCCAATACATCGAACCCGCGTATGCACTGAGGCTGTTCGAGGATGGGTCTGAAGGACGGGCCTATCTCCTGAAGGAACGAATCGGCGATGGCGACGAGCTCGCAGCAGCAGTGAGGCGAGTCTCTGAGGGCGGCACGGTGGTCGATCCGAAGGTGGTCGACGCGCTGATGCGCGACCACTCCCGTAGGAAGGCGTCGGTGATCGAGAGGCTCACCGAACGCGAGCTCGATGTTCTGCAGAAGATGGCCACGGGGGCGAGCAACGGGGCCATCGGCGAGGCCCTGTTCATCTCGGCTCGGTCCGTGGAGAAGCACATCAACTCGATCTTCGTCAAGTTCGACCTGGCCCAAAACACCGACACACATCGACGAGTACGCGCAGTGTTGGTCTACCTGACCGAGGGGTCAGACGATTCGTGACAGCACCGATTCGTGACAACACCACCGTCGGAGACGGGTCAACACCGTTGGCTCGGGCCCGGAGCGCTGTCATGATCAAGCTATGAGTGACGTACGGGTTCTGATCGTCGACGACCAACTGCCCTTTCGTGAGGCGTCGCGCATGGTGGTCGAGCTGACCGATGGTTTCGAGGTTGTGGGCGAGGCCGAGAATGGCGAACAGGCCCTCGGGATGGCGAGCGAGCTGCGGCCGGACCTCGTCCTCATGGATGTGCAGATGCCGGGTATCGACGGATTCGAAGCCACCCGCAGGATCATGGCGCTCGACGATCCGCCCCACGTACTGATCATGTCGACGCATGAATCGGGCGGGTTCGAGGCCCTGGCACTCGCCGCGGGAGCGTTTGCCTTTCTGGCGAAGTCCGCCTTCAGCATGGACGAACTCGAGGCTGCATGGGCCAGTGTCGCAGGGGACGTTCCGCGTTAGGTTAGGCGCTGACGAGGTCGCCGATCGGAATTGCGCCCGACACCGTCGTGCCATTCCCGCGGTTCGACTCGATCGAGACATGTCCACCCAAGGTGTTGAGCCGATCGGCGATACCCGCGAGCCCGGCTCCGGCAACGAACGACTCGGAATCGAATCCAGCGCCGTCGTCTCGCACCTCGGACGTGACCAGGCCGGCGCTCGCGTCGAGGGTCACGGTGACCTGCGTGGCGTTTGCATACTTCGCAGTGTTCTGCAGCGCTTCGAGTACCGAGAAGTAGACGGCGGCCTCGATGTCACGGGGATATCGCCGCGGCCGCGTCTCCTCAATCCGTACGGCAAATGCGGCGGTGCGGGTCTGCTGGAGGATGGCTGCCGCAAGCCCTTCGGCTTCGAGGAGCGGGGGGTAGATACCGCCGGCGAAGTCGCGTACGGCCTTGATCGCCTCTCCTGTGTCGCCCTCCAGTGCGGTCAGCAGCCCGGCGGTTTTCGCGGCACCGGCTCGCTCGGCCAACTTCCGAATCGGCCCGAGCATCACTTTCAGAGCGACCAGCTGCTGCTGTGGACCACTGTCGAGGTCGTGTTCGAGAGCGCGTCGTGCGGCGTCCGATGCGGCCAGAACCCGCTCTCTCGACGACTCCAACACGGCCACCTGTTGGCGAAGTGCCGATGTGAGCTCTGCGTTGCGCAGTGCCAACCCCAAACCGGAAGCCAGATCGACCAACAGGGCTTTCTCGGCGGGCGTTACGGTCTCGCCCCCAGCCTTTGAGAGGGAGAGCCCGCCGAGCAACTCGCCATCGTGGAACACCGGAAGCGAGTGATTCGCTTCCTGATCCGTGAACTGTCTGTCGGTGTCGAGGCGGCGAACCGTCGCCTGTGCCGGCCAAGAGCTCGCCACATGAAATCCGCCGTCCGAGCGAGTCCACAACATCGCAGACGTCGCGCCGGTCCCTTCGGCGATCAGCTTTGGCACTCGTTCGAGCAACTCTTCGTCGGAGAGTTCGGCGGATCGTCGCGAGAAGCGGACCAAGACCTCATACGGCGTGGCACGCTCACCGTAGACGAGCCGGTTCGCCCACCGCTCGACTCGTCGGCGTACTGGCTGAAACGCCATCGCCACGAGAACCGAGGCGACGATCGACAACCCGAATCCGGCGTCGCCGCCCAAGAACTCACCCACACCGACGACGATGGATATGTACACACCGCCAATAAATGCCGCAAGCGCTCCGAAGGTCACCGAACGGCTGATGATCGTGTCGATGTCGTAGAGCCGGTGGCGGAAGATGGCGACCGCGATGCCGAGCGGTATCAGGGCAAGGGCCACCGAGTCGATCAGCCAGAAGGCGCGATCGTCGGTTCCGAGCGGCTGGATGGACGCGTTGGCGATGAGGATGGTGATGTTGAGGATGACCGCCGCCGCGATCCAGAGGACCTGTCGGCGTTCGACCGGATCTCCGTGTCGCATCCTGCGGATCAGTCGAATGGCCACGAAGATGCCGAAGAAGAACAAAACAAAGAAGGCCAGCGTGGCGGCGTCGTACGCGGCCGACGCAACGTCCTCGTCGAGGAACGGATGGGCGTAGCGCTTGGTCTCCGGGAGGGCCTGCGGTGCCGCGAAGACCAACGTCACCGTGATGATCGCCGCGTACACGCCGGTACCCCGGAGCAGTGTTCGGTCGCTGGATGTCGTCGGCATGCCATCGGGGAACACCAGCCAGGTCGCGGCCAGGAGCGCGATCTGTACGGGTGACCCGACGGCAGCGAAGAGTGTCAACCAGGCCGCCGCGCCGACACGACCTGCGCCGTCGAGTGACTCGGCCGTGATGATCGCCGCCACACCGAAGGCTCCAATCGCAGCGAAACCCACCAGTGCGAGTCCGATGATGTTGCCCGGTCGGCGGGTGACGATGAGACCACCGACAACGACGTACGTGCCGAAACCAAGGAGTATCGGGATTTCGTACGAGCGGTGTTGTGCGAGCGTGACGATGGTCGATACGACGAAGATGCCGACGCCAACGGTGGACAGACGCCGAACCGTCGAGGTGTTCCTCGTCGCGGGCTCCTCGGAACGATACCTGTCGATTCCTGCGCTCTCCGCTTCGCTTCGGTGCTCGGAATTCATGCGAGGGCTCTGTCGACGGTCGCGAGTGGTAGTGAGACGATGATCGACCGTCGTTCGCTTGGGGAGTCTGTGACGGTGAGCACGCCGCCCGCAGCATCCAGGCGGTCGATGATCGGCGCAAGGTCGAGCTCGGTTTCGAGGTTGCCCAGCAAGATTTCGGCAACGAGCTCGCCGTTGCGGCTTGCGACCCCGACGCGTGCGCTGATTGCGCCGCTCATGTGTGCCCGCTCGAGGATTTCGGTCACGCAGAAGTAGACGGTCTCTTCGATCGAGCGCCCGTAGCGATTGAGACCATGGACGTTGAGCTCCGTCGCGATGGTCGATTTCCGCTCCGCAGCACGCAGTGCCGCCTCCAACCCTTCCGACTCGAGCAACGGTGGGTAGATCCCGTGTGCGACGGCCCGCAGGTCGTCGACCGCCCTCTGCGCCGTCGTGGAAAGGCCCGTGAGCCGTTCGGCGATCGCGTCGGCCCCCTCGCGTTGGGCGATCGTCCGAGCGATGCCGAGCTTGACTTTCAGTGCCACAACCCGTTGCTGAGCGCCGTCGTGCAGATCTCGCTCCAACCGGTGTCGTTCGGCGTCCTGGGCGGCGATCAACCGCCGGCGAGATTCCCGCACCTCTCTGGCGCGCTCGAGCAGTTCCCGATTGAGTCGAATGTTGCGGAGCAACAGTCCTGATCCTGCGGCCACATCGGTGAGGAGCTCGCGGTCGCCAGGTGCCACCGGGTCCGTCCTCGGCTTCACGATCGTCACCGCGCCGAACACCTCGTCACGGTGCACGACCAGATGCGACAGCGTTGTGTCGTTGTTCGGCAAAGCGTCCACCGGCACCGTCTGGCTCGATTCGGTGCCGTCGCGTAGCCAGACACCGTCAGGAGTGAAGGTGTCCGCGGATCGCAACCACACGACGGCTTCGTCGGCGCCGGTTCCTCCGGCCAGCAATCGGGCCAAGTCGTTGGTGCCTCCTCCGGGCTTGGTGTCGGCGAGTCGTGCCGCGATTTGTGAGAGCACCTCGTGCGGGGTGGCGCGTTGGCCGTAGACCAACCGGTTGGCAATGCGTTGCATTCGAACTCGAACCGGTTCGAAGACGATGGCCACGGTCCCGGTCGCCAGGATCGGTAGCAACAAGCCGGGACCTCCGTCGCCGGATTCGCCGACGATCAGCAGCGGTCCGAGCACGACAAGTACGTACAACGCGGTGATCACCGCACCCATCCCGAGATAGGTGACCGACTTCGAGATGATCACGTCGATCTCGTACAACCGGTACTTGGCCACCGCGACCCAAAACGAGGCGATCAACAGCATGAGGGGGATGAGGGTGATCAGGATCTCGATGGCTGGGTCCAACGCTTTCGTATCGCCGCCCCAGATCAGCCGCTTCGCCAGTTCGCTGACGACGACGAACGCTCCACCCGATGCAATCCAACGGATCTGGTGACGGATGACGGCATCACCGTCTCGATAGCGAACGATCAGCGAGGCAATTCCGAGGAACGAACTGAGCAATGCCAGCGTGATGAAGACCTCCGCAAGATCGCCCAATGTCCCGCCAGGTTGTGGAACGGGACCGGTGCTCCAGGGGCTGTTGGCCGCGCTGGCGAACAGGAACCCGAGGCCCAGGGTTGTCGCCTGAAACCGGAGTGCCCAACGCCAGCGAGGGGAGGGAACCTGCCCATTGGGAAACAGCAGCAGGCCGATCGTCAGGGGAAGCAGGAACGAAGGAATCCAAGCGGTAGACAGGACACCGGCGGCGATCGCCGCTTGCCACGCAAGCTCAGCGGGAATCAGGTCCCCGGCGGTGGCTTCGACACGGGCCGGGATGGCGAGGACGAGCGGCACGAGGGCGGTCGAGTACAGACCTCCGAAGAAGGCCGCCACGGTATATGCCCACACCGATCGGTTCCGGGGCTGCTTCGGCAGGACCGCCCACGCAAGTGCGCCGAAGCCAATGCCCACGGTCGCATTCACCGGAGTAATGGCGTTCACGGCACTCTGCCACCGGCCGATCACGATGGCGAAAATGAGCCCGCCGACGGCCAGGAGCATTGCACCTGCCGCGATCGTTCGACCGATGCGGATCAGCTGGGCGTCGGTCAGCGTCACGCGCTTCTCCGGGGGAATCGATACGCGGCGACGGGGGTGTCTCTGCCCTTCACCATGGCTGGTTCGAGCTTGTCCGCATCGGGCTTCGTGGCTATCGCCTCCCAGGTGGGCACGCTCAACACCGTCTCGCCCGGTTCGGCCCACTGTTGCAGACGTTGGGTCAGGTTGACCGTGTCTCCCACGATCGAATACTCGAGCCGTTCAGCGGAGCCGAGAAGCGCTGCCGCGACCAGGCCGGTCGAGAGCCCGAGCCCCAGCCCGAATGGCGCCCGCTTCTCGTCGATCCACTTGTCGTTGAGTCGGTTCTGTGCGGCGTGCATCGCTTGCGCTGCCACGAGGGCGCGTTCGGCATGATCGTTTTGGGCCACGGGTGCCCCGAAGACGGCCATGACGGCGTCACCGACGAACTGCATCACGGTGCCCTTTTCGTCGAGGATCGCTCGGTTCATGGCGGCCCGATGCTCGTGCAGCTGTGCTGCGAGCACGCTGGGGTCGGCGTGTTCGGCAATGGTCGTGTAGCCGCGGATGTCCGACATCAGCACGGTCACGTTCAACTCTTCGGTCTCGCCGGGCTGACGACCCTCCTTCATGATCTGCGCGGCGACACCGCCGGGCAGGAGTCGTTCGAGGGCCTCGCCCTGTTCCTTGCGATCGACGATCGCCCGCTGGAGCATCCTGAGCCGATCGAGA
Organism: Acidimicrobiia bacterium; assembly: GCA_043720395.1. Classification (GTDB taxonomy): domain Bacteria; phylum Actinomycetota; class Acidimicrobiia; order Acidimicrobiales; family JANYDT01; genus JANOYY01. The sequence goes on along the minus strand of JAYSSR010000081.1, from coordinate 58,021 downwards.
CTGTCCGAGCGCCCCGCCGCGGTGCCCTCGGCCAGCTTGGCGAACAAGGCTTCGATGGCGTGGTTGCAGTCAGTCGTCGTCGTGTTCAGCTGGGTGGCGATCGCCTTGACCGATCGGCCCTCCGCGATCTGCTGAAGTAGGTTCTCCTCGCTTGCCGACAACGAACTGTCTGCGCTGACCGGGTGGATGAGACCCTCCACGATCTTCGAATCAAGCAACGATCCGCCGGCAGCAACCTCGCGAACCGCACGAGCCAATTGGTCACCTTCGCCGACGCGATCCTTGAGGAGGTAGGCATACCCGGCTGCGCCGTCGGCGAGCAGCGACACCGCGTAGGCGGGGTCGTCGTACTGCGAGAGAATCACGACACCGGTGCCCGGGTGGCGTTTGCGAATTTCCTTCGCGGCATCGATCCCCTCACGGGCGAAGTTGGGTGGCATCCGGATGTCGGTCACCACCACCTGTGGATTTGCCTTCTCGGCGCCAGAGACGAGCTGGTCGTAGTCGGCACCTTGACCCACGATCTCGAAGTCGTCCTCCAACTCGAGCAGCGCCTTCACACCTTCGCGAACAATGAGATTGTCATCGGCGAGGAACACAGAAATGGTCATCGAGGCGCTCCGTTGGTGGTCGGTTGGTGGTCGGTTGGTGGTCGGTGTCGCTCAGTCTGACCGGCGGTCTGTCTGACCAACAGCGTGCAGGCGCCCGAAACAGATGGGGGTTGTCCCCCACCAGATCGACGGTCCTGCACGGTCGACCGACGCTTCGAGGTCGCGCAGAGTGGATACGACGAACCTCAGAAGGGGACAACATGCGCATCGAACGCAGCATCACGACCGTTTCGTGGATCCCATCGGACCTGTTGGAAGGTATGGGGAAGATGGCGACGCGAATGAAAATGGCGCATCATGATCCGCCGCCCCCGGACCGGCTCGGCGGCGACGTTCCAGGGGCGATCGAAGCGCTCCGAGTTGCTGACAGATTCCGGTTCGCGAATCAGCTCCGGGCGTTCGTCGAGGTCGGCGATGCCGGAACCATCACCGGGTGGGGCTATTGCGGTGGTGGCGAGATCGGGGGCACGACCGTGGAGCTCGGTGTCGGGTCAATCACGATTCCCGCGATCAAGCTGTGCGATATCCACGCGGACCCAGATGTTTCGTCGTCGTCGGTGACGTTCAGGCAGACCGTGGGTGGACGCACCGGCGCGCCGATGCCCCGTGCCGTGAAACGTCCGCCGTTCGTGCAGTACTTCGCTCCGACGGTGTGGACCACGCTCGAGCTGACGATCAACGCTGACGGCACCCACCGCGCCGAGCTGGTCGGCGCATCGGGGTTCCCCCGCCATTGGGTCTTCGACCACGAAGGGTCACTCGTTGCCAAGAGCAGCGTCGCCGAATACAAGGAGTGGATGAACACGTCGTTCGGACGTCGGACGCCGTGGGGCGACGAGGACTCGCCTGCACTCGTCAGCGAGGTAGAGAGCCTGCTCGAACGAGCGCTGCAGGAGTCGATCATGCGCGGTGGCGAGAAGCCCGCGATTCGTCGGGTGAAGAAGGGATCCGCTCTCGTCAAGCAGGGTGACGCCGGCGATCAGCTCTTCCTGCTGTTGAACGGCGTATTGATGGTCGAGGTCGGGGGAGAGGTACTCGTCGAGCTCGGCCCGGGGGCGGTGATCGGAGAACGTGCCCTGCTCGAGGGTGGCGCCCGTACCTCGACACTCCGAGCGATCACCGATTGCAAGGTTGCCGCAGTGACGTCGGATGCGCTCGATCGGGACAAGCTCGCTGAACTTGCTGAGGCACACCGGCGTGAGGAGGCGATTCGATGATGTCGATCATTCGCCCCCGGGCGATTGCAGTCGACCTCGGACGTGGGACTCCTTGCGTCGATCGGATAGAACGATGATCATGCGCCGCATCGAAATCGAAACCAAACTCCACCGAGACCGGGCCTGGCTGCTCGACACCTATGCCGCGTTGAGCGAGGAACGTCTGCATCGGGGGCTGACCCCGAGCGAACACGACGCCGCCAACTTGTGGTCTGCCCTCGACCATCTTGCCCACCTGTCGCTGATCGAACGCAACTTCGCGGCGATGGTCCGCCGCCACGTCGCCGGAGACGCGAATCCCGTTGGACTGGCTACCGATTCTGCGGGTGCGGCGAGGTCGCGTGACGAGATCATGCGAACGGTGCACGCGATGACCGAGCAGTGGCAGCGCGAGCAAAGCGGGAAGTCTCTCGACGAGGTGGTCGCTTTGGGTGAGGCCTCTCGGGCGATCACGCTCGAACTCCTGTCCGATCTCACCGAGGAACAGCTGGCCGAGACGCTGCCCGGTGCGCCGTGGGCAGACGGCACGATCGGCGGGGTGTTGGCCGCGAATGCCGACCACGGTCGCATGCACTGGAAATGGGTCACCGACGCGTTCGAGGAGGCCGGTGACCCGCTTTGAGCTACCGCTGACGTTGGCAGACCGTTAGGTTTGGGCCGTGCGTCGCATTGCTGTCCGACCGACCTTTCTTGTTTGCGCCGCCGTCGTGGGGCTTGTAATCGGTGGCTGCTCATCTGGCCGGGACCGGTCCACGAACAGCGCCAGCCAGACACGCAGCGAACGGACCAGCCCAAGCCACGCCGCCGACGGGTCGGCGAGCACAACAACCTTAAAGGTCACCACTGCAGCAGTGCCGACGGCCCGCTTGCCCGATCCGACGTCAGCGCGACCCTTCGAGGTAGTGGTGCCGACGAGTTACGACGCGAGTACACCCGCTCCACTACTCATCGTGCTGCATGGTTATACGGGCTCGGGTGCGTCGATCCGCAGCTACTTCGGCCTCGATGACGCCGCACAGTCCAAGGGGGTGATCGTGGTCTACCCCGACGGCACGAGAAACGCAGGCGGCACGTCGTTCTGGAATGCGACCGACGCGTGTTGTGGCTTTGGCCAGACAGCGGTTGATGACTCCGCGTACTTAATGGCGGTCGTCGACAAGGTCCAACGTGACTACAGGGTTGACCCGAAGCGGGTCTTCTTCGCGGGGCATTCCAACGGTGGATTCATGTCGTATCGAATGGCGTGCGAGTACCCCGACCGGGTGGCCGCGATCGTGTCACTCGCAGGGGCGACGTTTGCGGACGCCAAGGCATGCACACCGATGCAACCCGTGAGCGTTGCGCAGGTCCACGGCACGAACGACGCGACGATCAGCTACACCGGTGGGCAGATCGTCGGCCACCCGTATCCATCGGCTGCGATCACAACCGAGACGTGGGCCGACTACGACCATTGCGGATCTCCGCCCTCGGTCACCGGCAAGACGCTCGACCTTGAGTCGGCGATCGACGGTGCGGAAACGGCCGTCAGCGCATCGTCGAGCTGCCCGGACGGGATCGGCGTCGAACTCTGGACCATCAAGGGCGGTTCGCATGGTCCTGCGCTGAGCCCGGCGTTCGGTGCCGCTGTGATCGACTTCCTCCTCGCCCACCCCAAGCCATGACCGGACAGGGTTCCCAAACTGTGGGGTGGGTGCAAGTGGACGTTGCCAAACCACCCAAATTGACCACCCAAAAGGCGCAAACTGCTTTTGGGTGGTCAATTTGGGTGGTTTTGACGGCACCGAGACCTCAGAGCGGGTCGACTCTGAGGACGCTGCCGGGGACGAGGCGTTCGAGCATGCCCGTCGGCGATTCGAGGATCAGGGTTCCCGTAGGGTCGACCGCCACCGCGCGACCGCGTGTTTCTCCCTTCGGGAGGAACTGTGCTCGCACTCGTTTGCCGACAACAAATGAGAGGGCTGCGTACTCGCTCAGAAGCTCCGAAGGATCGGTCCCGGCGAGCGCGGAACAGCGGAGCGCCTCGGCGGCGAATCGATCGGCGATGGTACGGCGCACCGCCGTCATGTCCGGCGACGTCGCTGGCACGATGGCAAGGGCGCTCAAGTCCACTCGTAGCGACAGCACGGCGGCCGTCATGATTCCGGCCTCGGCTTGCACCTCCAGGCCGACCGCGCCGACCTGCGAACCCTGATCGCTGAACAGAAGGTCCGGCCAACCCGGAGAGACGGGAACGGCACGGGCAGCGGCGACCAGAGCCACAACCCACAGGATCGCCTCCGCCTCCGGCCCAAGGGCAGGACGAACAATCACCGCGCACGACAACGCCGTCGACGGCGTGGCCTTCCACGCAATGCCAAGACGCTGGCGTCCGCTGATCTCGTGATCCACGATGACCGTTGCACCGCTCGGCCCGGCTTCACGGCGCGCCCAGGCGGAGGCGATCTGCTCCACCGAGATGGCGACCGGCAGATGGCGGATCACGAGGGCTTCGCCGAGGCCGGTCCGGCTGGCGGACGCGGTTCGAGTCTTCGTACCAACCACCGACCGGCGACCTCCGTCACGATCACGGCACCGGCCGCCCACTTCGCGCCACCCGTTATTTCCGGGGGGAGCAGCGTCGCCGTCTCAAGCCGGAAGCGGATCGCGCCGTCGATGTCACACTCCGGGTCATCGATGACTTCAACAGTGTTGATATCGGTTCCGACGAGGTCGACCCGTAAGCCCCGCACGAGGGCGGTGAGGAATCGGTCCGACTCCTCGACCTCCCACGTTCCTTGACGCGCACGGGCCGCGGCGACCGCGTCCATTCCGCGTCGGGCCGCAATGGCGAGCGCGTGCTCGCGTGCCTCGGGTCCGAGGAGTTCCCAGACACGGTGGTGCTCACCCCACACGATCGCGTCGAGAAACGCTGCGGCCGTCGAATGTGGTGATCCCGCCGCGGAGGTCACGGCCGCTCCCAGCCCGCCTCGTACAGGACGTCGCGCATTCGGACTCGCTGCGGTCCGAGTACGAGCTCCTGGATCGCGGTGTCGAGGCGTCGGCCCGCGGCGAGACGCTCCTCCTCGGCCAGCGCGTTGTGCGCATCGAACTCCGCCAGCAGCGCACTGCGGAGCAGCTCGTCGGGAAGTTCCATGAGCACTTCGAGCGTCGTCCGGAGCACCATGTCGTGTGCCACTGCACCGCGGCGAATCGCTGCACCCGTGAGCGATCCCATCTCCGCTCGTTGGAGGTCGGGTGCGAGCCCGAGGAGGCGAGTCAGACGCTCGCGCAGCTGGTGGGTCCGCTCGGCTGGACTGAGGGATGCGAGTAGGCCGACGATGTGATCGGTCCGCCGGGCGTCGGGATTGCTCGAACGGAGCCGGTCCTCCAGCACAGCGAGTCGCTTCGCAGCTTCGTGCCACTGCTCACGATGCAACCGCGGGTCGAGCAACTGTGCCGCGGTCTCGTAGTCGACCAGCGCCCGAACGAGTTCGCCGGTGGCCTCGTAGGCACGGCCGCGATTGAAACTCGCGATTGCGTGCTGGAACGGGAACGCGGAGCGGGTGAAGACGGCGATGCTTCGGTCGAATGCGTCGCGAGCCGACTTCACATCATCAGCGCGCATATGGATCAGACCTCGTGTGTGCGAGAGCATTCCAACGTGCAATGGTGCGGCCGCTTCCGGTGGACCCTCTGAGAGTATCGACAGCGCGCTGTCAATCGTCGCCACCGCGCTTTTCCAGGCGGCGCTGAAGCCATTGTCGTCGAGTACCAGGATCGCCTGCGCTCGGTTCAACCCAGTGCTCGCGAACGTCCGGCGCACTTCGTCGTCCACGGCCCTGTCGCCCGATGGTGGCCTCGTGGATGGCAGAAGTGCATCGAGGGCTCGGTCAAACGTCGCGATCGCCGATCGAGGATCGCCACCCTCGGCCTGTGCAAGCCCGAGGTTCGACCAGGCGGCGGAGGTTTCGACCGGCCGAGCGCGCCCGTCCATCAGCGAGGCGGCACGAAGAAATGCGTCCACGGCGCGCGCCCGATCACCCAACACCCGCCAGGTCGCTCCCATTGCGTTGACGATGCGTGCATGCTCAACGGGTGCCCGCGTCGCATCGAGCAGCGACGCCGCTCGTTCCAGCAACGCCATTGCTCGACGAGCGGCGACCGCAGGTTCAGTCGACGGAACCTCGGTCAGGGCGACGGCGAGCCGGTACGCGGCGACCGCCCACTCGTCGGGTTGGGCGGCGGGGGACAACGACGCGAGCCGCCGCTCTAAGGGATCGAGGAGTTCCACCCTCGGTCACCGAACCCGTGCAGCGGCGGGGGAGTCCTCGACATTCCACTCTCGAATGCAGCGCTCGATCTCCGCAACGGCAGCGGGGATCGCGGCGCGCACCTTCGCGCTGAGCCCGATCTCCAGCGTCTCGATCGATTCCGGTTGGCAACCGACGATGTAGCGCCGGGCCGGGAGGACACCCATTCCCTGAGCAACCATCATCGCCCGCGCCGGTGTCGCGAGGTGCATGTCGGCCAACAGGTCATGACGCTGCTCGGGGCGCATCGAGTGCACATCAACGACGTCGGGTTCGATGACCATCACCGTCCCCGGTGGCCGACCGCGGTCGACCGCGTCGACGATGATGCACGCGTCGTAGCCGAGCATCAGGTCCTGTACCAGTGCGATGCCGCCGATTCCCGTCTCCGTGAGATCGACGCCATCGGGACGCACCCAATCCGTAAGCGCGCGGATTACCTCGACGCCGAAGCCGTCGTCACCATGCAACACGTTGCCGACCCCGGCCACGAGAATCTTCACGTTTCCACGGCGCGGATCGAGTAGCCGTGGATGACCCACCACCCGATGAATGCCTCGAATTGTGCCCAGTCGGTGTCGGAGACCTGCTCCTTCACATGCTCAACGCGCTTCTCGATCTCGCGGGCGATCACGTCGTCGAGCGCGAGGATCACCACCCCGTGTGCCCCAATGGTCGCATTGACGTTGCTGGACAAGGCGTTCGCGAATGCGGATGCCCGACCTTCCGCATCCTCGAACGAGCCGAGTGGCCCCGACGCGACGGTGCAGCGTGGAACTGGCGACTGCGACTCCTCGACGCACCGCACGCAGTAACCCGTGAGGAATGCGGTCGCCGCCCACGTGGACAACTCCGGAATTGGATGGTCCGGTTCGTCACGGGCCACCCGCCATCGCCGGTACGACAAAGCCCACTCGGTCAGCGCATGCGCCTGTGCGAGCGCTCGCGCGCGGAACGCGAGATCGTGCGCAGCATCGTCCTCGACCAGACCCGTCACTTCTTCCGCCCGATCGTCACCGACACGGCACCGATCGAACTCGGCGGAGGATGCGGTGCCGCGGTGGCGTCCTCGGTCTCGACCCGGCGGAAGTCGGTCCAGTGCGTCCGCATCGCCACCTCGACCCGCTCGGCCAGAGTCACAGCGGCACCCGTACAGCCGTCACACGAGCCGTGCAACTTGAGTAGTACCACGCCATCACGAACCGATATGGCCTCCATGTCGCCGCCGTGACTCGCGAGATACGGATGCACCTCGGCAAGCGCGGCCTGCACGGCCCGCTCGGCAGACCCCTCATCGGTCTGTGTGCCGAGTCCGTACGCCGCCAGTAGGAGTCCGGCAACCGGATGCGACGCGGCGTTGTCGAGGAAGATCTCGCCACGCCACTCGCGGATCATCTCCACGAGAGTGCCGAGACCTTGCACGTGAAATGCGTCGATCCAGTCGAGCAGCTCGTTCGCGGTCGCAGCGATCTCGGGGTCGGAATGTTGTTCGAGCCGCCGAGCGAGTTCTTCGATCCGTCGGGGAATCTCGTCGTAGGGAAGCCGCTTCGCCGGCAAGCCGATCCCACTACTCACCGAGACACCTCCGCCCGAACGATGGTCAGCACAGCACCGACGGTCGCCTCCACAACGTCGGAGAACCCGAGGCCGAACGCCCGGTCCTCCGGTTCGACCTCCACGACCACGGTGTCGTCGGGGAACGCACGCCAGTGTCGACACACGGCCAGCGTGTGATCGAGGTCGATGATGCCCATGACTGCTTCGGTGAGGCGATCGTGAACCTCGCCCAGCGGCGGCGGGGTCAGGTCGAGCGGATAGTGCCGGATCGTCCCGGGTGGGTCGACGTCGCGAGGCATGCAGCCCACGAGGATCAGGCGGGACATGTCGAGTTCCTGAAGTCGGTGCATCACTCGGTGTGCACCGTAGGACAGGTCTTCGAGCACGACTCCATCGGGCCAGACCTCACCCTGAACACGGTTGATCCATTGGGTTCCGTAGTCAAGATCGCGGAGCCACGGCAGCCCGATCCCTCCGACGAGAATCACTCCAGCGTGCACCCGCAGGAGTTGACCTCGCGGGTGATGATGCCGTGACCGGTATCCATGTGCGTGGTGCACGGCATGCAGGGGTCGAAGCTTCGGATCGCTCGGAGGATGTCGATGCCCTTGATGTCGTCGCCGGTCATACTCTCGAGAATGGGCGTCCCGACGATTGCCTCTTCGTACGGGCCGGGGTTGTCGAATGGATCTCGCGGCGACGCATTCCACGTGGACGGCGTATTGATCTGGTAGTTGACGATCCGGCCCTTGTCGATATGCATGTGGTGGGTGAGATAGCCGCGGCCGGCTTCCCAGAATCCGACCGACATCCGTTCGTCTTTCGGAACCTTGAACGACGTTGACGTTGCGGTTTCACCTTTGCGCCAGTACTCGAACGCCTGCTGGAGGCAGATCATGCCGATGGCTGCGGTGAACGCCACGCCATAGGCACGCCCACGATTGCGTTCAAACGCATTGAGCCGCTCGGGGATCTTCCAATTCAGCTCCATTTCTGGCATCTCGTAGCGCGGCATGACGATCCGAAGCCCGTCGCCGGTGCTGGAGATATACGGATTATCGGGCAGGTTCCCGGCCAGCGCAGTGGTCCACATACGGCCGACGACGCCGCTCTCCATCGAGAGCCTGTCCCACCTGGGTGCGGTGTCCCAGCTGTACTTCTCTTTGAAGTTCTTTCCCTCGGCGCGTGGAATCGTCTCTTTGTTCCACATGTGATACGGCGAAAGCGGGTTGCCGAGGGGGTCCTTCGGGAAACGCCCTGGTGTCATGCCGTTTGCGGCCCAGTCCTCGTAGAACGAGTGAGTCACGAACTCCTCGATGCCCATGTTGATACGGGTGAGGTCGGTCGTGAGGAGCTTGCCGTCAACGAGGATGCCCGGTGCCGAGTACCGGCGATTGCCCCAGGCGTCGCAGTTCTTGAACGTTGCGTCGTAGACGGTCGGGTCGTCCCAGATACCTGTCTGGATCAGGTTTTTCGGACGGTCGCCCACGAGCGCATAAGCGGGATTGACTTCGAGGAAGAAGTCGAGAATGTCGTCCCAAATGCCCGCGAGTCGCTTGGCATAGTCGAAGATCTTTCCCAAGTTCGCGTAGTACTCGTTGAACGTGGTCGTTGACACGGTGGTCGACACACCTCCAGGTACCAGCGTCGAAGGGTGCGGGTACTTGCCGTACATAAGTGTGCACATCACGCGGGCGATGCGGGTCTGCTCGATCGCTTCGAGATAGATCTTGCCCTCAAGCGGATTGAAGCCGTCCATGATGTCTTTGATCGTGGCGAATCCGTGGACCCTTGCGTGCTTCGCGGGTGTGCGCTCGGCGATTGGAATGAGCTCCGGATTCGTGACCGACACAATCGCCGTCGAATAGTCGGGACCGGCGAGCAGGCCGAGGTGCAGCGGGTGGTCGTAGAACATTTCGGCCACTTCGCCGAGATTGCGGATCGTGATTCCGAGCGGTGGCGGCACGATGCCAAACGCCTGCTCGATCGCCATGGAGGACACCGTCGAGTGGACGCCGCCGCAGACGCCACACGCACGCGAGGAGATGTCAATTGCGTCACGTGGGTCGCGGCCTTTGAGGATGATCTCGTAGCCACGAAACAGCATGGCGAGCGAATGTGCCTCGACCGCCTCTCGCTTTTCCAGATCGAGCACCGTGTGAATAGCGAGTGCTCCTGCAACACGCGTGACTGGATCGATACTCCAGTCACGAAGCTTCGGTGCACCGCTCGCGTGATCGTGACCGGCGTGTGCAGCGCCCGCACCGCCCGCACCGACCCCGAGCTTCTCCAAATAGCTCCGAGATTCCGTGGGCTCGAAGGCGAACGGATTCTTCCATCCTTCCTTCAGTCGAGCTGTTCCGGCGCTGTCGAATTCGATGGGCAGGTTCTTGAAGCACATGAGGTGTTGTTCGCTCCGCTCTCAGGCCTTGTTGGATTCTTGGACGCGCTCATAGATGCGATGCGCCAGCTTCTCGACGCCTCGCGGCTGGCTCTGGTAGCGCGCCCAACCGCTCGGGAGGTCACGATCGTGCTCCCACCGCGCCGAGACGAGCTTGTCCCGCATCGACAGCGCACGCATCCTTCGGATGAAACTGCCGACCGCCCGCGAGGTGGTCGATGACACAAGCGATCCGGGCGGCGGCGCATAGAACGGCGCGAACTTGTCGGGGAAGCCCGGCATGGTGCAACCGATACAGATGCCGCCCATGTTCATGCAGCCGCCGTGTCCGTCGATCGCGCCGCGCTCCGAGATGTTGCACTGCACGACCGGTCCCCAGCACCCCAGCTCGACAAGGCATTCCTTGTCGCCATACTCCGCGGCGAAGACGCCCTCCTCGTAGTACCCGGCCCGAGGGCAGTGGCGGTGCACCGTTTCGGTGAACAGCCACGCCGGGCGGCCGAGTTCGTCGAACTCGGGCAGTGGTGCCATGCCGTTGAGGAACAACAGCGCCGCCGCTGCAGTCTCGAGGACGTTGTCGCCGACCGGCGAACAACCGGGCACGTTGATCACGGGGAGCCCGAGCCCGGACCGATAGTCCTTCCCGAGGTGATCCATCACGCCCATGGCACCGGTCACGTTGCCTGCCGCAGCGGGGATGCCGCCCCAGGTCGCGCAGGTACCGACGGCGATGATCGCGGCCGCACCGGGAGCGAGGCGGTCGAGCCACTCCAGGCTCGTGATCTGGCGTCCGGTGGCGAGGTCTTCGCCGAGACCCATGAAGTAGCCGTTGCCAGAGAGGTTCTCGTCCATGACCGAGCCCTCCCAGCAGAGGATGAACGGTGCGTCCAGCTCGCCATCGGCGGCCATGCGGAGGTTCTCCACCCACTCCGGTCCGGACTCCACGGACACGACGCAGTGCACGAGTTCGACCCTCGGAAGGCCTGGAATGAGCCCGTTCATCAGGTCTTCGAGACGGGGATGGGTCGCACCGGTGACGGCGACCGAGCAGCCGTCGCACGAGGCACCGACGATCCAGAGCAGGTACACCTTGTCGAGCGGTCCGACATCGAGCGCGCCGGTCCTCGGTTCGCGCAGACGACTGCGGAGGCCAATGGGCGCGAAGGGATCGTGCGGGTCGGTGATGAGCTTCTTGTGCGCAATCTCGACCACGTAGTTGGGATCGGCAACGGTGTACTGAGCCATGGACTGCCTTCCGCTGGACGGTACGTGTAGAGTACACATAGTGTGTGACGGACGCCACGATCGGCGTCGCGAACACCGTTGCAAGGCACAATCGCAAGTACAGAACACAAGCTCGAACAGAGGAGACTCCGATGGGTGGATGGATCGTCGGTTGGGTCATCGGGGGCGTCGTCGTGGCGCTCGTCGTTGCCTTGTTGTTGCTCATGATCCGGGGCGCGACGCGAGCGGGCGTGAAAGCCGGAAATATCCTTGGGGCGCTTCAGGCGAGTCGCGACAACACCGCTGGGCTGTGGTCGGTGGACGCCACCAACAAGACCGCTCGTCGGATCACGTCGGCGGCAACCGCCGCCCGACTCCATCTCGAATCGAAAGGAAGCTGACATGAGCACCAACGCCGCATGGTGGGTCACGCTTGCACTCGGTCTCGTCGTTGCCGTGGTCGCTGTTGTCCTCCTCGAAACCTTCTACCGGAAGGTCAGGGCGGTCGAAGCGGGATCGCTCGCGATCTGGAACATGGGCAAGGAAGTCGCCCGCAATACTGCGACCACCTGGATGCTCGGGCAAACACCCGAGCGGCTCGATCGGCTGACCGAGGAGGCTTTGCGTCACGACGCGCTCCTCACCAAGGTGCTCGCCGGCGCAGGTTCGCCTGGGGCAGGATCGTCGGGAGGCCAGGGCTGATGCGTACGCTGCTGATCACCGTGAGCGTGGCGGAGATCGTCCTTGTCGTGGCCGCCCTTGCGTTCTACCTACGACGCATCGCAGAGTCCCTTCGGGCAACGTCGGCCAACCTGGCCAAGGTCACCTTCGGCGTACGTGCGATCGAGACACAGTGCGCGTCGATCGGTCCATCGGTCCTGAAGGTCAACGGCCAGCTCCGCACGATTGCGGGCGCGCTCGACGGCATCGCGACGAAGGCCGAGCAGCTCAGCAAGTCATGAGCCTCGACTCGCCACGAGACGCTGTCGCGGCCCCGAAGACTCCTGCTCTCGCGGCGCTCTACTGGCGTAGTGAGATCCTCCAGGTCATGTACTGGCTGCGCGGCGAAGGGTTTGGTGACATCGTCGACGCTGGCCTGCTTGAGCGATTCCTGGGTGTCGACGCTGATGTCGGCGTCACGTATCTCGACCGGCTCGTCGTGGAGGACTACCTCGTCGCCGACGGCCCGTTCTACTCACTCTCCGACAAGGGTCGGGCCGAGGGCGCGGCCGAGTTCGCCTCATCGTTCGCCGACCTGATGCGCCCCACGCACGGCGAATGCGACGCCGATTGCTGGTGCCATCAGTCCGCCGATGAAGCCGATGCGTGCGCAGCAGCTCGCCGCTCGCCCGACCACGTGCCGGACCACCACCACGAACACGGACCGAACCGTGATGGCTGACCGAGGGCCCACCGAAGCAATCTCTGAGAGTTCCTTCGACGGCTCGTTGCCGCGATCGTTCCTGCGACCAGCGCTTCATCTCGCGCTCGTCCCCGGACCGTCGCACGGCTACGAACTGCTCGTTCAGGTTCACGCCTTCGGGCTCCTGTCGGTCGATCTCGGTGGCATCTATCGGACGCTGCGGGGCATGGACCGCGAGGCCCTCGTGATTTCGGAGTGGGAAGCGTCCGAGTTGGGACCGCCACGCCGCGTGTACGAACTCACGGATGCCGGACTCGTCGCCGCTGAGGGCTATTTGCAAGGGCTTCGGGTCGCCCGGAATCACATCGACGACATGGTCGCGTCGGTGCTGGCACCAAGTGAGTTGCTCCTTCGATGAGGATCGCAATTGCCGGCAAAGGCGGTGCGGGCAAGACGACGTTCTCCGCGACCGCAGCTCGACTGCTCGCTCGCTCCGGCCGCAACGTCGTTGCCATAGACGCGGACACCAACCCGAACTTGGCATCGGCGCTCGGCTTCGACCTGGCAACGGTGGCGGCCGTTCCGATTCTTCCGACGTCGATCGTGTCGCGGCGCCTCGACGGCGGTGCCGCGCTGCGAGTGCCCCTCGACGACGTGCTTGCGGCCCACGCGTCGCTCGGTCCCGACGGCGTGCGGCTCGTTCGGATGGGCATGCCGGATCACGCGCAGGAGGGGTGTCTGTGTTCGGCTCACGCAGCGGGTGCTGCCCTGCTCGCCGATCTCGGACAGCGCCGCGACACCTGGACGATCATGGATTTGGAGGCGTCACCCGAACATCTCAGTCGCGGAACCGCTCGCCATGCCGACGTGTTGATTCTCGTTGCCGAGCCGTACTTCCGTTCGCTTGAAGCGGTCAGGCTGCAAGCGCGTCTGGCGTCGGAGTTGCCCGGCGTGACAGTTGGCGCGATCGCGAACAAATTGCGAAACGACGGTGACGCTGATGCTGTTGCCGAGTTCGTCGACGGAATCGGGTTGCCGCTCTGGGGCCGCATCCCATGGTCCGACGACGTGACGACCGCCGACCGCGATCGCCGTTCCGTCATCGACATCGCACCCGATGGCCTGGTGGTTGAAGCCGTTGGCGGGATCATACGCGCACTTACTGATCTGGAGGCGGTCAGAACATGTGTGTAGGAGTCCCGGCCAAGGTGATTGGCACGGTGGACCCGAAAACGCGCCAGGTCCATGTCGAATCCAATGGCGTCCGCCGCAGCATCGATGCGTCACTTGTCGTCGATGACGACGGGAAGGGATTGGAGATCGGTGACTGGGTGCTCCTTCACGTCGGATTCGCGATGAGCATTCTCGACGAGGACGAGGCGCGGCGGACGCTGGAACTGCTCGCGCTGCTCGGCGGCGACAACGAGGACTTCGCCGCGTTCGCCAGTCCGCTGCCGGACTGAGGCGTGACCACCGTGTCGGTTCCGGTCGACTCTCCCCTGGACGCGACGCACGCACTTGCCCGGGCCGCCGAGTCCATCGCCCGTAGGGTCGCGAGAGGCGGTCGCCTCTGGGTTGTGGCACCGGGACTTGAGGATCACGGGCGTCACGTCGCGGTGGAGTTCGTGCACCCGGCCTCGGTCGGTGCTCGTGCCGTGCCAGCGACCGCTGTCGGCGGATCGACACCTCTAGGCGACTTGAGGGGCCATTGCCGAGCCGGGGACGTGGTGATCTCGCTTGGAGACGCCGAGAGCCGGTTCGTTTCCGAGCTTTCGGTGCGAACGCTGGCGTGGGGAGCGTCGCATCTTCACGTCGGATGGTCCACGGCTTTGCCGGTCGCCGGCCTCGACCCGAGGACGATGTTTGTGCGTTTGGGTGACGGCCCTTTCGCGGAGCGAAGTCTTACGCGCGCCTACCATTTGCTATGGGAACTTACCTTTCTCTGTGCACAGAGCGGCACGGTTCGGCATGTGTCACCCGATGGAAGTTCGGAGGCGGAGCGCTCCTGCGCGGTGTGTTCGGACGAGGCGGTGATCGGTGAGGTCGAGCAATTGCTCGCCGCCGACATGGCTCGTGTCCGCACGGAATGTGGGCGTGTCGATGTCGACGTCAGCCTCGTCGACCCTCTGTGCACCTACGATCTTGTTCTGATCCACGCAGGCACTGCGATCCGTCGACTCGCGATCGAGGCGACGGCATGAGCGGGTCGTCGTTCCTCTATCCGCATCTCGCTGCGCCGCCGAGCCCAAGCGGTGCCCTTGCCGAGTCAGCGTTCAGTGAACTCGTGGACGCTGCCCGCACGAGTTGGAACGTCGGTGTCGCCCTCGATGCAGCGACCCTCCGTGCGAACGACTCGGATCTCGATCGGGCGGCAGCGCTGATCGTGCAGGCGACATCGACGGGCAATCAGATCCTCGCACTCGGCAACGGTGGCAGCGCCTGTGACGCCGACCGGTTCGTACGCCTCCTGGGGTCTTGGGTCCATGCCCGGTCGCTGCTCGACCCAGCGGTGTTGTCGGCGCTGGCAAATGACGTGGGAGCGTCCCGGATGTTTGGGCGCCAGGTCGAGACGTTTGCCGTAGTGGGCGATGTGGTCGCAGGGTTCACCACGAGCGGTACCTCGGCGAACGTCCTTGCCGCCCTCGGTGCGGCGCGCCGTGTCGGTGCGACAACGATCGCGTTCGCCGGATATGGAGGTGCGAGCCTCCAGCAGAACCCCGATGTCGACGTTTGCCTGCATGTCGATTCGTCGAGCGTCCATCGAATCCAGGAGGCACAGGGCGCACTGTGCGGCGAACTCGTGCGGCGAGTCCACGCGGCGATGAGCGAAGGACTGGCGTCTTGAAGTTTGTCGACGAGTACCGCGACCCGGCCGTTGCAAAGCTCGCGCTCGCGCAGATCGAGGCGCTCGCTGGCGACGAGCCGGTGAAGTTCATGGAGGTCTGCGGGGGCCACACGCACACCATCTATCGGCACGGTATCGAGCAGATCCTGCCCGAGAACATTGAGCTCGTGCACGGTCCCGGGTGCCCGGTGTGTGTGATCCCGATGGGTCGCGTCGACGACGCGATCGCCGTCGCCGAAACCGCCAACGTGATCTTCACGACGTTCGGCGACATGCTCCGCGTGCCCGGCAGTCGGTCGACGCTGCTCGAAGCGAAGGCGCGAGGAGCGGACGTCCGCATGGTGTACTCGCCACTCGACGCCCTGGAACTGGCGAAACGCAATCGTGATCGCGAGGTCGTGTTCTTCGCCGTCGGGTTCGAGACGACTGCGCCATCGACGGCGATCACGTTGCGCAATGCGAAGCGCGACGGCGTCCGAAACTTCTCGGTGTTCTGCAATCACGTCACGATCGTCCCGCCGCTGATGGCGATCCTCGACAGTCCTGGCTTGGAGCTCCACGGGTTCCTCGGCCCGGGTCACGTCGCGATGGTCGTGGGACTTGAGCCGTTCCGATTCGTGAGCGAGCGTTACGGGAAGCCGATCGTGGTGAGCGGGTTCGAGCCGCTCGACATCCTCCAGGGCGTTTCGATGCTGCTCGCCCAGCGTCGCGACGGACGGTGCGGAGTCGAGAATCAGTACGCCCGCGCTGTTCCACCGGAAGGCAACGCGAGGGCGCTGGCGATCCTCGCCGAGGTGTTCGCTCTGCGTCAGCACTTCGAGTGGCGCGGTCTCGGCTTCATTCCGCAATCGGGTCTTCGGCTCAACGACAACTACGCGGAGTTCGATACCGAGCTGCGGTTCGCGGTGCCGGGCATACGGATTGCCGACCCGAAGGCATGCCAGTGCGGGGAGGTGCTGAAGGGTGCCATCCGCCCGTGGGAGTGCAAGGTCTTCGGAACGGCGTGCACCCCGCAGACACCGATCGGCACGTGCATGGTGTCGTCCGAGGGTGCGTGCGCGGCGTTCTACAACTACGGGCGACTGTCGCAGCGGCGCACGATTCCGGTCCGCGCGGTATGACCGTTGAGGGTCCGGGCGGGGCTCCGATACGCAGGCGTTCCCGTTCGCGCTTCTCCGACGAGGTCGTCACGATGGCCCATGGTGCGGGCGGCTCGGCGGGCGAGGCGCTGCTCGACGCGGTGTTCCGGCCTGCCTTCGATGACGCTGAGCTGTCGCGCGCCGACGACGGTGCGGTCCTGTCGCTCGACGGTCTTTTCGACGCGCGAGGTGGGGCGGTCGGCGTCGGCGCTTTGGTGATGACCACGGACTCGTTCGTCGTACGGCCGAGGCGATTTCCGGGCGGCTCGATCGGCACGTTGGCGGTGTGCGGCACGGTGAACGACTTGGCCATGATGGGTGCAAAGCCGCGGTGGTTGTCGGTCGCGTTTGTGCTCGAAGAGGGACTGGCGGTCGGCGAACTCCGCTCGATCGTGGCCGACATCGCGGACATGGCGCGAGCAAGCGGCGTCCGCATCGTGACCGGCGACACGAAGGTGGTGGAGCGTGGTGCCGCTGACGGCTGCTACATCACGACCACAGGAATTGGTACGCGCGCCTACGATCTTCCGCTCGGCGCGGAGCACGTGCGGGTGGGCGATCAGGTGCTGGTCTCCGGGCGTCTCGGTGACCACGGCATGGCGGTTCTACTTGCCCGCGGCGACCTCGCGTTGGAGGCTGACATCGAGTCCGACTGCGCGCCGCTCAACGGGCTCGTCGCTGCTTTGCTCGCGGCGGCACCGAACGTCCGCTGGATGCGTGACCCGACCCGCGGGGGCCTTGCCAGCGCGCTCAATGAGCTCGTGCGTGCCAACGACCTTTCTGTGACGCTTGATGAACGTTCGATTCCGGTCGCTCCAGCGGTCGTGGGCGCGTGTGACCTGCTCGGCATCGACCCGCTCTACGTCGCGAACGAGGGCAAGGTTGTCGTGATCGTGCCGCCATCCGAGACCGACGCCGCGCTCGCTGCCCTGAGGTCCCACCCGCTCGGTCGTGACGCTGCGCTCATCGGTGAAGTGACCGCCGAACCGTCGCGCATCGTCATGGTCCGCACAGCATTCGGCGGCACCCGCATCGTCGACCTGCTCGTCGGTGACCCACTCCCGCGCATCTGTTGAGACCGGTCGAGATCAAACACCTGCGATTTACTCCGGTTGCGAGGAGTTGTTGTTGCTGCGGTACTAACTCGTACTAACTCGGATCCCAGGGCGATTCACGGATAGACATCGATTATGAGCTGTACGAGTTCGACGGCTCCATCCGGGGCAAGCTGAGCGAGCACGGAAAATGCATGCACGATCGTGCCAGACGCGATCAGTAGCCGGTAGTCAGCACGTCCAGGTATCAGCTCAGGGAGGTTGTGAAATTCAATCGCAAACGTCTCGACGACTCGGAGCAGTTCGTACGACTGGAAATCGCTCGTTGACGGTTCTCCATTCGGACCGCGTTCCGAGGAAAGTTGTCGATCGAGGTCTCGGAAGAATCCCGCAGTCGCGCGAACGCGTAGGCGGTCGCTGCTCAATTCGTCGTGGGTGCTTCGGTTCTTGCGATGTGTTCCGCCGCTCTCGCACGTATGCGATCGAGGAACTCGCGGGGCACCTCGTCGAGGTCGCGAATGATGCTTGCCTGAAAGATCGCGTCCTGTTCTGAAGGGGTCATCGTTTCAAGTTGGGCGGCCGTCCATACCTTTCGCGTCATGACAACAGCGTACCCGTGGAACGTGACAAGTCAGCTCCCGACATACGTTCGGAACCAGGGCGGCGCGCGCTTTTGCACCCTTGGCAGCTGTGCGAATCCGGCTCGGACTAGTTCGGACTAGTTCACCGATGCGAGGCGGACGTCGTAGCTTCGCGACCGGAGCATTGCGAGAATCCACACGGCTGGCGAAAATCCACACTCAGGAGGGTGGCGATCATACGCTGGTGTGGAATTGTCGCACCGGTCAACCCAGCCGACGGGGTTCGGTCACCGATTTCGGTCACGGACCAGCGAAGTCACGTCAGTCAATCGCGACGCGCGACGACGTCGGCGAGGGCGTCGCCGAGGAGGTTGAGCGACAGAACCGTGAAGGCGATACATGCGCCGGGGAAGACCGGCAACCACCATGCGACGCGCAGGAAGCGCTGAGCCTCACCGGCAAGTTGGCCCCAGCTCACCGAGTTGGGATCGCCCAGTCCGAGAAAGCCGATTCCCGCTTCGATCAGCATGGCCTGCGCGACGACAAGGCCCAGGTAGGCAAAGGTCGTCGGGACAACGTTCGGCAGCACCTCTCGCCACAGGATTCGGCTTCGAGTGGCACCGATCGAACGGGCAGCGAGCACGAAGTCTCGTTCGACGATGGATTGCGTCTCGGCTCGAACGATCCGAGCGAGCGCCGGCCAGCTGGTGACGCCGAGGAGCAACGCCAACTTGACCGTGCCGGGGCCGAAGATCGCGCTCACGACCAATGCGAGGAAGAACCGCGGAACGATCTGCACGACCTCGGCTGTACGCATGAGCGCGTCGTCGACCCAGTTCCGCGTCGCACCTGCCACCAGGCCGACCGTTGTTCCGACGAGCAGCACGCAACCGGCGACGACGCTTGCGATCAGCAACGAGCTTCGGGCCCCGTGCACGACCTGCGAGAACAGATCATGGCCGAGCGCGTCGCTGCCCATGAGGAACGCGCGACTCGGCGACGCGAGCGGCGGCGCGACGAGTGCGAACGGTTTGTTCGGCGCGAGCGAGCCTGCGAACGCTCCGACCCCCAGAACGAGAAGGGTGCCGAGAAGGCCAACCAACCCTGCAGGTCGAGCGACGACTCGTCCGAACGCGGATTGCTCCCTCGGCGTCGGTGCGAGGTCGGGTGCGAGGTCATCGACGGTCAGGCTCATCGGCCGAAGCGCTGTCTGCCGATGAGCGGATCGAGGCGCGCGCTGACAAGATCGACGACGAGGTTCGCCACGATCACGGTGGCGGCAGTCAGCAGGAACACACCCATCACGACCGGGATGTCACGGCCCTGCATTGCGCTCAGCAACAGGCGGCCGACGCCCGGCCAGCCGAACACGATCTCGACGACAACGGTACCGGACAAGATCTGCCCGAGGCGTCCACCGACGATCGCGAGCACCGGCAGCAATGGCCGTCGAAGCGCGTGGCGAACGTAGACCGTGCGCTCACGTAAACCCTTCGATCGGGCCATGAGCACGTGCGCACTCTCGAGTTCGCTCACGAGTCCGGACCGCAAAAGTCGGGCAACCGCCGCAATCTCCTGTGCAGCAAGAATCGTGACGGGTAATGCGAGGTGATGAGCGATGTCCAGCGACGCTCGCCAACCGGTCTGGACGTTGCGCGCATCGGTCATGCCTTGCACAGGGAACCAGCCGGTCCGCAGGGCAAGCCACAGGATTGCCAGTTGACCGAGCCAGAACGAGGGCGTGGCAAACAGCAGAATCGATGTGGTGCTGACCGCAAGATCTCCCGGACGGCCACGTCGCGACGCGGCGTACATACCGACCCCAACACCGATCAGCGTCGAAACGAGCAGTGCCGTTCCCGTGAGCAGGAGCGTCGCCGGAAGTCGCTGCGCGATCAGCGTGCGTACCGGTTGTCCCTGAAGGTACGACTGTCCGAGGTCGCCGCGCAGGAGCCGGCTGACGTAGGTGCCGAACTGCACGAGCACGGGTCGGTCGAGCCCAAACCGTGTTCGAGTCGCGGCGTAATACGCCTCGTTCCCCCCGTCGCCAGCGATCGCGACGACGGGATCGCCGGGTGCCAGATGGATCAGCGCGAAGGACAGCGTGACGACTGCGCCCGCGGTTGGAACCGCGAGCGCGAGCCTCCGTGCGGCGTACTTCGCCCCGACCGCAGCACTCATGTACTGCTCACGATCATTTACTGCGGCACCTCACAGCACCGCGAACGACAGGGGCGGATCACTTCTTACAGCTTGCCGCCTCGGCGAAGTGGCCGGACTCGGTGATCCCGGTACATCCTGCGCGGAAGACGCGGGTTCCGGACGTTTCGACGAGCCAGATATACGGAAGGTCCTGGACCAGGATGTCCTGGATCTTTCGGTAGATCGCGCCCCGTGCCGGCAGGCTTCCCGCGGTTACGGCGTCCTCGAACAACTTGGTCACCGTGCCACTGCGGTACGCCGAGGAGTTGGAGAATGACACCGGGCCAATCTGGGCCGAGTCATACATGCGCCGCACACCGATCTCGGGGTCCGTGCCGTTGCAGTAGCTGATGACGTTGGTGTCGAAGTCTCTCCGGACAAAGATGCGATCCGCGAAGGGCGCGGGGTCGAGCGTCTCCAACTGCACGTCGATGCCGAGTTCCCCAAGCTGTGCCTTCACGAGCTGACCGTATTGCGAAAACGCAGGCATGCCAAGAAAGCGGAATCGCAGCGCTGTGCCGTCCTTTATACCTGCGACGTTGTCGGCCGCACGCGTGCCGGAGCCCGCACGTTTCCAGCCGGCCTGGTCAAGCAGCGCAGCTGCGGCGGTACGGTCGAAGCTCGGCATGGCGACCGTCTTCGCATGTGCGAAGCCGATGCCGCTGGAGATCGGTGCCGTGGCGACCTTGCCCTGGCCGAACAGGATTCGGTCGAGAAACTGCTTGCGGTCAAGGGACTGGAGAACGGCCTGACGCGTGCGCTGGTCGCCAAAGATTGGCTTGTCGAGGTTGAAGCTCATCGAAATGATGCAGTTCGTTCCGCCGGGATTTACCAAAGTCTCAAGAGTTGAGAACGACTTGTTCGACTTTGCCCGCTCGAGGTCAACGCCGTTGACCCCGTAGAGGAAGTCCACCTCACCGGCTTCGAGCGCAATCAGTGCGTTGCTGTTGTCGGGAATGACTCGAAGTACAACACTGTCGAGGTACGGTAATCCTTCCTTGAAATAGTTCTTGTTGGCACTGAGTCGAACTTCGGCACCAGCACGATAGGACTCGAACTTGAACGGGCCGGTGCCGATGGGCTTCACGTTCGCCGGGTTCCTGGTCGGATCGCTGCCCTGAAAAATGTGTGCGGGGAGAATCGGTGCCTCGGTCACGTTGAGCTGCTGGAGAAACGGCGCATACGCCTTATAGAAGCGGAAGACAACGGTGAGCGCGTCGGGCGTCTCAATCTTGAAAATGGATCCGTCGAGCGAGGCCCTCGTTCGGGCGTGGTACTTGACGAGTGCTTCCTCGAAGGTGAATTTCACGTCTGCCGATGTGAAAGGCCGCCCGTCATGCCAGGTCACACCTTTGCGCAACTTGAACGTGTAGTCGCCGCTGTTCACCGTCCAACTCTCGGCCAGTTCTGGAACCGGCTTCCCGGTTTCATCGAGCTCGACGAGTCCGTTATAGATCAGCTCAGATGCGGCATGTACGGCCCCTGACGTGGTAATTGCAGGATTGAGCTGGCCCGGGTCCGCCGATATGGCCGCCACCATGGTTCCGCCACGGGGTACGCTGGTGGTGGGCGGAATCGTCGATGCCGCCGTGGTCACCGGGGTTGCGGTGGTCGTTGCGGTGGTCGTTGCGGTGGTCGTTGCGGCGGTAGTGGCGGGCACCTTCTTGGTGGTCTTCTTCGTGACTGCCGACACCGGGGTGGTGGCGACCGACACCGAAACCAACACGACGGAAATGAGCCGTAGCTGCGAAACGTGACGTGCGCTTGATGTGATGACTCCTGGACGATTCATCGGGCTCCTTCGTCGAGCAGCGGGGGGATGCTCGAGTCCGGCGGATCGTACTTCTGCGGCTGCCGCACTAGATGTGTAGTGCATCTACCGGTCGTCCCCTTGGGGTCAGCCCTCCGCCGCCCGCTCGACGGCATCGAACAGGCCGTCGAAGTCCGTCTTTCCGATCGGAATGAGATCGAGGTCGCCGGCAGCTGCTTCAAGCTCGGGGGTGAGGTAGGCCGAGTACAGCAGGATCGCGCCGAGGTGGCCCGTTGCACGGAGTTCGCTGGCGACCTCGATGCCGCTTGATCCCGGCATCCGGTGATCGAGCACGACCGTCATCAACGGGTCATCTCGGCATGCGTCGAGTGCTCCATCGCCATCGACTGCTTCTGCGACGTGCCAGCCGCGTTGCTCGAAAAGCACCCACAGCGTCAGACGTACGTCGGACTCGTCGTCGACGATCAGCAGTTTGCGCTGTCGGGTCTGGTTCTCATCGGAGAGCAGCACTCGGTAACGTCCGAGCAGCTCACCGAGCGTTCGACGCTGATCGACCATCGTGGCCGCCGATCGCCGGAGAGCGTCCTCGCCAGTTGCCGTGAGCGAGTATCGGCGACGCGAAGGACCCTTGCGCGACGGCACCCATGCGGAATGGACAAGCTTCTCACCCTCCATCGTTCGGAGCACCCGGTAGAGGCCGCCCGGATCGGTGTCTGTGACGCCAATCTCCCGAAGCCGCTCCATCAGCTCGTAGCCGTACCCGGCTTGTTGCTTGAGGAGCAGCAGCACTGCGGGTCGCAGCATCGTCCGAAGCCGACCCTCGTCCGGCCCGCCTTCGCTCCCTGCTCCACCCCGCGTGTCAGACACGAACCCTGACGACCCCTCGCGCAACTGGCACGGACCGAGTGTACGCACCCGCCGCGAGTCGACCGGCGGGCAGGCTCAACCCGGTCCGACGGGAAGGGTGACGGTGAACGTCGTACCGCGGCCGACGCGGCTCTCGCAGCGAATCGACCCGCCGTGCGCGTCGACCATTGCCTTCGCGAGATACAGGCCGAGACCGGCCCCCTCGGTCGATCCGACGTTCGTGCCTCGCCTGAACTGTTCAAACAGCCGTGCCTGGTCAGACGGTTCGATGCCGGGACCATGATCCGTTACCTCGATGACCATGCCTCGTCGGTCGGCTGTCGCTTGTACAGCCAGGCCTATAGGAAGGGCCTGCGGCGCGTATTTGACTGCATTCGACACGAGGTTGGCCACGATCTGACCGACTCGATCGAGATCGCAGGAGACGCTCGGTGCGTGCGGGTCGACGACCACTTCAAAGCGCCGACCCGGGTGTCCGACGACGACGCTCTCGATGACGTCTCGAACGCTTTCCACCGAGTTCGGCTGGAGTCTCAACGTGAGCGGGTGGCCTGCCTCAAGGCGTGCGAAGTCGAGAAGCTGACTAACGAGCCGATCAAGCCGTTGTGCCTGGCGGTGGAGCAGCTGATGGAGCTGCTCTGCGCGCTTTTTCTCCATCGATCCGTGTTGCAGCGCCTGGACAGCGCCGACGATCGATGCCAGCGGCGTCTTCATGTCGTGCGACAACGCAGCGGCAATGTGCTGACGGAACTCGGTTTTTTCCCGAAGGCGTTCAGCGTGACCGAGTGACTCGCGCAAACGGGCATTCGCGACGGCCATTCCGATCCGCCCAGCGATTTCCTGCACCAGCTCGGTTTTGTCGCTGAATCCGTCGATGTCCGGTCGGCTGAGGACGAGCACGCCGTACGACTCCGAGCCGTTCCGGAGCGGGGCAAGAACCGCGGACCCGTCCGGCAGGTTCACACCGATTGGATAGCCGTCGGTCCTCGAAATGTTGATCAACCGTTGGTCGTGCACCACCGCCCAGATTGCTGTTCTTGGTGGCAGCGCAGCACCAACGCAAAACGCACCGTCGATCGACGTGTCCATATCGATGATTCCTCCGGGTCGGGTGAGCACGATTCGCGTCATGACAGACAGTGATAGGGACAACATTTCGCATACCCGTTTGACTGCCTCATTCACATCCAACGACGACGCAAGCACGTCGCTCACCCCAACGAGCAGCTTCCAACGCGCTTCGGCTTCGCGCACCACGACGAGCAGCCGCTGGGTCTCCGAGAGATCGCGTGCAGCGGAGACGGCACCGATCACCTTGCCGTGCGGGTCACGAATGACGTTCGACGAGACGCTGAGCGGAATGGTTTCCCCCGACGCATTCTCGACGGTCACCTCGCGCACGTGAGAACCCGTCGGGCTCTCACGCAAGATCGCCCATGCGGTTTCCACGATTGGTTGAGCGGCGTCGCCGGAAATCGTCTGGCCGGAAATCGTCTGGCTGGAAATCGTCTGGCCCGTGATCGAAGTCGGGTCGGGCCCGAGGACGTGGACCGCAGCCCGGTTCTGGCGGCGCACCCTTCCGGTCGGATCCGTGACGACGATGGCATCGGCCATTGCCTCGAGGATCTCGTCGAAGAGCGCTTCGATTTCTGCCCGTTCGAGCCGCTCGCGGTCCAGTTCAAGTTGCACGGCCGAGAACCCGACGAGAGCCTGTGCGAGTCGATCAGAGGCTTGCTGCTCGTTCAACGAGTCACCCGAGTTACCCGACTCACCCGAGCGTGCATTGGCACGTTGTTGCGTCACGGATCACGGTTCCGGCACCGGTGTGCAGGTGAACGGCACACGGGAGACACGGATCGAAACTGCGGATTGCTCGGAGAATGTCGATGCCGACGAACTCGTCAGGGTCGTAAGTTTCCTCAAGCAGTGGCGTCGCTGTCACCGCGTCCTCGTAGGGTCCACCGACGCCCCACGGATCGCGTGGCGACGCCATCCAAGTGCTCGGCGTGAGGATCTGATAATTCGCAATGCGGCCGTCCTCGATGCGGCAATAGTGAGAAAGAGCGCCGCGTCCGCCCTCCCAGAATCCGACCCCGATTCCGTCACGAATCTCGAATGGACGCCGCATTTCCGTGTCACCGCGTCGTAAGTAGTCGAAGCCTTCCATGAGGTAGCCGTACGCGACCATGAGGCAGTAGCCGATATGCACGGCCCGAGCCCGATTGCGCTCGAAGGCGTTGACAACGGTGGGTGCGGTCCACGTGATAGTCGTCTCGGGCAGGCGGCCCCCTGGTATGCGTACCTGCAATGTGCCGTTGCCGGCGGAGATGAAGTCGGTGTCGACCAGTCCAGCGGCTGCCGTGATCCACTGCCGGGCGAAGGGGCCGGCTTCCATCGCCTGATGATCCCAGCGGGGAGCCGTCGACCACGAATACTTCTCCTTCCAACGGGTCTGCTCCGGACGCGGAATCGTCTGCTTGTTGAACGGGTGGAACGGCGAGAGCGGCGAGCCGTCGGGCGACGCCGCTGGATGGTCGAGATTGACCCATTGTTCGTAGAAGGAGTGGTCGACGAACTCCTCGATACCGGTGTCGATCTGGCGCAATTTGGTGGTGCGCAGAACACCGTCGACGACTGCACCCGGGGTGGACAGGCGTCGGCGACCCCAATCGTCGGAAGCGGCGTAGGTTGCGTCGTACGCGTTCGGGTCGTCCCACATGCCGAACGAAATGAGGTTTGTCGATCGGACGCCGACTTGGCGATACGCGGGATCGGCTGCGTAGAAGAACTCGACGAGGTCGTCCCAGATGCTCGCCGCTTCCTTGGCGAAATCGAGCAGCCGGACGATGCGTGCAAGGACCTGGTTCAGCGTCGAACGGTCGAGTTCAGTGCCGAGCCCAGCTGGACCCACGGCCGAGGGGTGCGGGTACTTGCCAAGGGTGAGCGACACGATCTCGCGGCCCCAGCGGGTGACCTCGAGTGCTTGGCGGTAGAGGGCACCCTCCATTGGGTTCAACGCGGCCATGAGGTCGCCAATGGTGAGAAAGCCGTGGGTCGCGGCACCCGGCGCGGCGGTTCGCCCGGCTCGTCGCCAAAGTGCGGGATTGGTCCGACTGACCATTACGGCCGAGTAGTCCGGACCCGCGAGAAGGAACAGGTGCAGGCTGTGGTCGTAGAGCAGTTCGGCGGCCTCGCCAAGGTTGCGGGTCAGGATCGCGAGCGGTGGCGGCGCAACACCGGAGATCATTTCGAGGGCCATCGAGCTACAGACGGAGTGCACGCCGCCGCATACTCCGCAGGCTCGCGAGGAGATGTCGACGGCTTCGAGCGGGCGTCGTCCCTTCAGGATGAGCTCGTAACCGCGGAACTGCAACGCTTCGGAGTACGCCTCCGTCACCACGCGATTCTTCAGGTCGATCGTCGTATGCACGGCCAGCGTTCCTGCGACGCGCGTGACGGGATCGATGTCGAATCGACGGCCGTTGGTGAGCGGTTCCGTCGACGTTGAGTTGGCGCGCCGATGATGCCCTGCGAATGTCTCGGGCCTGAAGGCTCCGTCGAGAAGCACGGCGCGGCCGTGCTCGTCGAACGCAATCGGAAGCTGTTCGAAGCACACTGCGAGTCAGACCGCCATTGCGTCGAGCGCAAGGTCCGGAAAGTCTGCGCGCGTACAACCGATGCACGATCCCCCGACAGCGACGCAGCCCCCGAGCCGGTTGATCCAGCCTCGTGATGGCACGCCACAGTCGGCTTCCAACGGTGAACCATGCCCACGAAGTGTCACCGGCGTTCGCTCGTCGAAGAGCCACCGCGGTCGTCCATGCGCGTCGAGATCGAGTGGAACAAGGCCACCGAGGTGGAGCAGCACGTAGCTGAGCGTCTCGATAAACGCGTCTCCTGGTGGGGCGCAGCCGGGCACGTTCACGATCGGGAGCCCGCCAGCCGACTGGTATCCCTGGCCGAGAAACGCCATCAGGCTCATGGCACCGGTGACCGATCCAGCAGCGGCCGGTATCCCGCCCGCGGTTGCGCACGTTCCGATAGCAATTGTGGCCGCGGCAACGGGCGCAAGCGCGCTGATCCAAGCTTCCGGGGTTCGGGTTCCGAGTCGGTTGAACTGTCCGTCGCCCGCGAGTGACTGGTCAAGTGGCGCACCCTCGACGACGAGTACGAACAGGCCGAGGTCGCCGGACTCCGCCGCCAGGAGGCGATCCTCAAAACGGCGTCCGGCGTCGAAGGCAAGAAGCGAGTGGACGAACTCGATCGACGGTATGTGCGTCAGCGTCCCCGAGAGCAGCTCTTCGAGGCGCGGTGCCGTCGCACCGAGGACGGCCATCGTGCAACCCTCGCACCCGCTGGTCGACAGCCACACGATCGCAGCATGATCCGTCCGGTGGTCGACCATGGGGGAGACGCTAGTTGCGGGCCCAGTTCAGCGGTCACGGAAGCCCGGTAATCCCGGTAGCGCGCGGCGGGTCGGGGGTTTCAGTGTGCGATGTGTGGCGCTGGGCGCACGGAAATGGCGGTTCCCGCGAAACCGGGCGAGTCAGCCCCGACGCTGACCAGTGCGTTGACCCGAACGCCGGGCCGACGGCGGGACCGGCCGGTTCGCCGGACGGCGCGGCGCCGGCTGCTGACGCACGACGGGGGCGGGTGCCGGCGGAGCCACAAGGTCCGCAGGCTCGCCGACGAGATCCGAGATGGCGTCGTGTCCGGGCGTGACACGGGTAACCGTCGGGCCGATCTTCGCCGCTCGCGTCAGCGCTTTCACGTCGCCGACCTGGTCGGGCGTCATCATCGTGACCACGATTCCTTCGGCACCCGCACGAGCCGTACGACCAGAACGGTGCAGATACGCCTTGTGCTCGGTCGGCGGGTCAACGTGGATCACCAGAGCGATGTCGTCGACGTGGATGCCACGCGCAGCGATATCGGTGGCGACAAGCACCTTGGTTGAGCCCTCGGAGAACGACTGGAGGTTCCGCTCGCGGGCATTCTGCGAGAGGTTGCCGTGCAACTCAACGGCCGGGATGCCCGACATCGTGAGGTATTTCGCCAACTTCTTGGCACCATGCTTGGTTCGCGTGAACAGCAGCGAACGGTCGCGTCCGGCGGCCAACTCGCGCACGACCGTCGGCTTGTCTGCGACGTTCACGGCGAAAATGTGATGCGTCATCGTGCTCGGTGGAGCGACCGCCGGATCGACGGAATGCACAACCGGATTCACGAGGTAACGCTTGACGAGCACGTCGATCCCGTTGTCGAGCGTCGCCGAGAAGAGCAGACGCTGCCCACGCGAGGGCGTCGCATCCATCAGCCGCTTGACGACCGGGAGGAAGCCGAGATCGGCCATGTGGTCGGCCTCGTCGAGGACCGTCACCTCCACATGATCGAGACGGCAATGGCCCTGCTGCATGAGGTCTTCGAGACGCCCCGGGCAGGCAACGACAATGTCGACACCTGTGCGCAGCGCGTTGACCTGGGGGTTCTGGCCGACACCGCCGAAGATGGTGGTGAGGCGCAGCGACATGGCCTTCGCGATCGGGGCGAGTGTCTCGGTGACCTGATTAGCAAGCTCACGGGTGGGTACGAGTACCAATGCACGTGGACGCCCAGCGGTGCGCTTCGTCCCAGAGTTGGCGAGTGCCACCACGACGGGGATCGCGAACGCGATGGTCTTGCCGCTTCCGGTCTTGCCACGGCCGAGGACGTCGCAGCCGGCGAGCGAGTCGGGCAGCGTCGCCGCCTGGATCGGGAAGGGCTCGGTGACACCCGTGTCGGCGAGGACGCGAATGATCGAGTCGGGGACGCCGAGTTCGACAAAGCTCCGCAGTTCCACGTCGGCGTCCGGAGCGGTATCGGCTTCGTGGTCGATGACGGCGGTGGCGGTCATCGAGGCGGACGGAGTCGGCCAATCCTGCTGGCGGTTCGAGTCGGTCCGGGGGCGTCCTGCACCGGACGAGACCGGGTTGGCCGGTCGTGATCGGCGGCGGCGTCCGGGTTGGGGCGCGCCGGAAGATCGGTGAGAGGTATCGGGCATGGTTGTTCCTATCGTCTGTTAGAGAAATTGGCCGTTGATGCGTGGCCAACCGCCGTGAACGGCGACATCCCCCGAACCGGTGAAACCGGGCGAAATAGGGAAAACCAAGCGCTGAGAGGCGCTGCACTCGACCGCAGTACACCGAGGTCCGGTGCAGTGCTTTTCATAGGCTACCCGTTCTACGGCGCAGCCACGGCCACCCTCGGTGTGGAGGAGCCGAACGACTCAGAAATTTCAGTGCCTGTCATGTTTGTGCCGATAACTCAACTCGTGCCTGAGAACGTTTCCTCCCCCGACGATTCCCATGTGTTGGACGTCTCCCAGCCTCTCAGTCGAAAGACGCTCGACATCCCGTTCAACACGGTTCTCGACCTTTTCCTGCGACGCACGCTTGCGGAGGAAACCACGTCGCTCATCCGGCTGTCCAAGGCACTCGGTCTCTCTGGCGGCGTCGTAACGGAAGCGTTCGACGAGCTTCGAGGTCGCAAGTACCTCGACGTGCAGGGAATGTCGGGCAACGACTACCAGTTCTCGCTCACAACATTCGGTCGTGAGGAAGCGAGGAATCGATTCGAAGCATGTCAATATGCAGGCATAGCGCCCGTTGCGCTTGTGAGCTACCAGAAGGCGGTGCAGCTCCAAAAGGCGACGATGAAGGTCAATCGCGAATCCATTCGCCACGCATTTGCGGATCTCGTGGTCGCCGATGAGATGCTCGATCAGCTTGGCCCTGCGTTCAATAGCCAGCACTCGATCTTTTTCTACGGCCCGGCGGGCACGGGCAAAACATCGCTTGCCGAGCGCCTTGTGCGGCTCTATCCGGACTTTATCATCGTGCCCAAGGCGGTCCTCGTGGAGGGCCAATACGTGATGATCTACGACCCAGTTGTTCATGAGACGCTGCCGGAACAGCCAGCGGACCTCGACCCTCGGTGGGTCGCATGCAAGCGTCCCCTCGTTGTTGCTGGCGGTGAACTCGAGATGGACATGCTGTCGCTCAACTACGACCCCGTGAGTTCGATCTACACCGCGCCACTGCAGGTCAAGGCGAACAATGGGATGTTCCTGATCGACGACTTCGGCCGTCAGGTACTCACGCCCGAACAGCTTCTCAATAGGTGGATCTATCCGCTTGTCAAGCGCGTCGATTATCTCGCTTTACGGACCGGCGTGAAATTCGCGATGCCCTTTGAACTCATGGTTCTCTTTTCGACGAATATGGACCCCGAGGATCTCGGCGACGAGGCGTTCTTCCGTCGAGTCAAGAACAAGGTGTACGTAGGTCCCGTGACTGATTCACAGTTCGGCGAAATCCTTACGCTTGCTGGACGTCACGAGCAGGTCGGTCTCACGGAAGACTCATTCCCGGTAATGACGCAGATCTGTCGCTCGCGCGACCCGATTGGTTTGCGGGCGAACTATCCGTGGGACCTCTCGAAGATGGCCAAGTCGATTTGCGAGTACGAGGAGCGTCCGACGGTGCTTGACCGCGGCACGTTGGAGGCTGCGGCCCGTCTCTATTGGGCGGACACGCAGAAGGCGCAAACGAACGCGGCCGTCCTGTCCGATCCCGACCACGTCCCCCCGGGACCCCCGAGCCGACTCGATGTCGCGATCGAGGCGGAAATCGCCACGTTTGCGCCCGCGGTCACGCTGGCCTCCAACGCTGGAAGCGTCGGGACCATCGCGAACTCGATGTAACGCACGCTCTCCCGGGGGCGGACTCTGCTGCTGCTGCGCTTCGTCGAACCGCGGGAGACGGTGACCGCGGGCGTCGGACAGGTAGTCTCGCAAACGCATGGGCCAGTCGAAGACCATGGTGTGGCTGGGCACGGCCGGGTGGTCTTATCTGCCCGACTGGGCGGGCACGTTCTACCCGGCCGGCACGTCGGCGTCGGACACGTTGCGCCGCTACGTCGAGGCGTTCCGGTTCCTCGAGATCGACTCGACGTTCTACGCAGCCCCCGCCGCATCCACGATCGAGCGATGGGCTGGCATAATGCCGGCGAATTTCCGTGTGTCATGCAAGGCACCGAAGGAGCTTGTGCAGGACACGCTGTTGAGCCCGCCCGAGGTCCCCTTTCGGCACTTCTGCGAGTCGTTGATCGATGGCCTCGGGAAGCGTCTCGCGATGATCGTGGTGCAGATGCAGCCGTCGTTCGCTCGAACGGCAGCGAACGACAATCGTATGCGTACGTTCCTTCAAACCTGGGCACGCGGCCCCGTACAGTTTGGTTTGGAGTTGCGCGACCCGTCGTGGAACGTGCCCGACGTGCACGCGATGTTCCGCGAGCACGACGTGACGATGGTGTCCAACGATCTGCACGACGTCCCGGCGCTCGGTCGTCAGCACTTCGACACGAGTACTACGTGTGCATACCTTCGCTTGATCGGACGGCATGACGGCATGTCGAAGGATCGCGTCCAGCGTCCGCAAGTGGAAGGACGTCGCTTCTGGGTCGACCGTGTCGTCGAACTCGCGGAACGCAGCGTCCCGCACGTGTACGTCGTCGTCAACAACCACTACGAGGGCCACGCGCCCCAAACTCTTCGGACACTGGCCGCGGAGTTGTCCGAGCGCAACGTCCACGTGGTTCCCTCGCCCGGATGGCCCGACGGACCGGTCACGCTGTTCTGACTTCCGCCGTGACTCGAGTTGGCCGCTTACGGACCCGGATCGACTCATGGCAGCGGCAATCCGCCTCGTGGTGTAGTTCCTCATTTGACGTCCTCGCGTTCGCAGAGCTTTATGGCTTGCTGGTAGCCGCGAACAATGACTGGCGAGATCATCGCGTGCCCATCGAGGCGGTAGGTTCACCGGTATGCGTCTCGGAGCCATGCTCATCGATTCCGACATCGGCAAGGATCCCGGTTACCTACGGGACATGGCGCAGACGCTGGAGGGTGCGGGGTTCGACGCCATTCTCACGAACGATCATGTGGTTGGCGCGCATCCAGACCGTCAGCGTCCGGGCGAGAAGGTGCACACCTACGACGTTCCGTGCCACGAACCTTTAGTCCTGCTCACCTTTCTCGGTGCTGTCACGACGCGCCTGGAACTGGTCACGTCCATCATCATCTCGACGCAGCGTCAGACGGTGCTGCTCGCGAAGCAGGCCGCCGAGCTTGACCTGCTGACCGGCGGCCGGCTGCGTCTCGGCGTGGGCATCGGACGCAACTGGATGGAGTACGAGGCGCTCGGCGAGGACTTCACGAACCGGGGTCGACGTATCGAGGAACAGGTTGCGGTGCTACGAGCGCTTTGGGCCAACGAGCTCGTGACCTTCGATGGCGAGTGGCACCACCTCGACCGGATCGGGATCAACCCCTTGCCGGTGCAGCGTCCGATTCCGATCTGGATGGGTTCGTTCGTCGGCAAGCTCGTGGAGAAGGTCCTGGAGCGGACCGGACGCCTGGCCGACGGTTGGATGCCGCAGTTCCCGCCGGGCGACGAACTTGTCGACGCGATCGGGCGGTTGCGAGGCTACGCGACCGCCGCGGGACGTGATCCTTCGACGCTGGGCATCGAGTGCGGCGTCCGGATCGGGTCCCTCGACGACAGGCAGCGATGGGTCGACTCGGCGTCGGCGTTTCGTGCGATCGGTGCGACCCATCTGCGTGTGTCCACCATGGGGGGCGGCTACACGTCGCCCGCCGCGCACCTCGCCGCGATGGTCGAGTGGTGTCAAGCAGTCAAGAGCTGAAAGGTCAACAATGGCAACAGCAGCAGAGCAGATCGAACGGGTTCTCAAGCCGATCCAGCAGTTCGTCCGGGGTTGGATGATGGGCCCGGTCGCCGAAGCCAAAGCAGCTGAGTTGGGCATGCGTTCCGGCCATGACCTGTGGATCGTCGGACGTGCCGGCGTACTTGGAGACGGCGATGCGGCCGTCGCCGCGGCCGGTCTCGCGTTCCTCTCGCCGTCGCACGTGCGAGACGCGTGGGATGCCCTGCCAAGTGGGCTCACGCCACGTCACGTCGCGGCTGCGTACGCCGACGTCTGCGGGGCGTGGGGTGCAGCGGCTTTGAGTCGGTTCAACACCGTTGACATGGAACGTCTCGATACGTTGGGTCGAAAGATTGCCGACGCTGCCGACGGCGCGATTGGACCCGTGTTCGCCGGGTGGCGGGCAATGCCGCAGCCCGACGATGTAGGGGCGCGGGTCGCTCTCACGGGTCACGTCCTGCGTGAGCTTCGCGGCTGTGCGCACATCGCCGCAGTGTTCGCTTGTGGGATCACGCCACTCGACGCGGTGCTCGGCTCGCCCGCGCCCGCGCCGCGCAGCGGCCCCGAGTGGGCCGCCCATCTCGGCTGGCCCGGCCCCTTCCGCGATCCGGCGGAGGTGCGCGAGGCTCGGATCGCGGCGGAGCGTCTCACGTCGAAGATCCTCGTGCCGATCTACGGATCGTTGGGCGACGCTGGCCTCGACGAGTTCGCCTCGCTGATGGAGACGACTCGCAACGCAATCGACATGTGACCCACCAGACGCGCCGCGGCCGCGTGCGAACTCTCGCTCTGAGGGCGAGGACGTGCACGGCGATCACGATTGTCGCGGTACATCCGGTGCGTCTGCGGTGCATTCGGGCGCACCAAACGCACCGCGATAGCACCGGATGTACCGCGACAACGGGCCTCAGGGCTCATCGTCGGTGAGCCAGCCCGGGTCATTTCGGTAGGGGTCGAGTCGGGGAACGATGAAGCCGAGCACCACTGCGCCCGCCCAGCAGAGTCCGGCACCGACGAGTCCGGCGGGTCGTTCCATCCACGCTGCGAGGATCGCCCCGAGTGCCGTGAGCAGCACGATGTTCGCGACGGCGATCGTGCGCAGAGCATTCGCAGTTGTCGGGGACAGTCGGCGCACGGCGTTGTAGCGAGCAACAATCAGTCGACGTGGGCAGCGTCGGAGGCCCGGAGGTACAAGACCTCCGACCCGACGGAGGTCCAGCCTTGGAGGCGGGCGAGGGCCTTCATGGACCAGACGTTGCCCGGCGAGACTTGCAGGAACACCGGCTCATCGACCGGCGCGAGCCGTCGGGCAGCGTCGATCAGGCGGGCGCCGATCCCGTGTGCACGCGCCGACGGGTCGACCTCGTAGGCGGCCTCCATCCGTCCGGCGACGCCGCGTCCCATCACGAGGGTCCCAGCACCCGACTCGTAGGTGTACACACGAATTGTCCGCGGGTCGCGATAGCGAAGTGCGCGTACTACTCGTGGATGCGATCGGTCAGCGGTCTCGGTCAATCCGTCGACTGCGGACGCGCCCTCGCCGATTGCCGCAAAAACCGCGTCGTAGATGCCCGGTGCCACTCCAAGCTGGTCTGCGAGTGCGGCGAGGAACCGCACGTCTGACAGCGCGAATGGATCGCGGGCGGTCCACTCTTCGACGAACGACGGCGCGACGTCGCTCGCAATCACGTGGTGGCCGAAGAAGGCGAACACGCCATCGGTGGGGCTCGTTGGTGACGGGAGGTGAGCGGTCGAGTTGTCGCCGGGCGGGAACTGGCCCCGTGCCGCAGCGTGGAAAAGCGCGAGGAGGCTCATAGTCGCCCCGACGCGATAACGCGGGCCAGAAACTCCCGCGTGGCTGCATTCGTAGGCGCGCTGAAGATGTCGGACGGCGGACCTTCCTCCACGATGCGTCCCTCCTGGAGAAATGCGACGCGGTCGGCGATCTCACGGGCGAACCCCATCTCGTGTGTGGCGATGACCATCGTCATGCCGGCCGCCCGGACGTCACGGATGATGTTCAGCACCTCCCCGACCAGCACGGGATCGAGCGCTGCCGTGACCTCGTCGAGCAGAAGGACCTCCGGGCTCATTGCAAGCGCGCGTACGATCGCGACTCGTTGCTGCTGACCGCCGGACAACTGATCGGGATACGACGCGGCCTTGTCGGCGAGCGAGAATTGGTGGAGAAGCGTCATGGCCTCTGCGTCAGCGTCGGACCGTGAGAGGAGCAGGACCTTCCGTGGCGCGTGGGTGATGTTGCGCAGTACCGACATGTGCGGGAACAGGTTGTAGCTCTGAAATACCATGCCGATACGGCGTCGGAACTGGTCGACGGCGAGGCCCGGCTCGGTGATGTCGGTGCAGTCGAGGAGAATTGCGCCGTCGTCGATCGGCTCAAGAAGGTTGATGCAGCGCAGGAGCGTGCTCTTTCCCGAACCCGATGCGCCGATCAGGCACACGACTTGATGTTGCTCAACGGCCACTGACACGCCCCGCAACACGACGCGTCCGCCGAAGGACTTGTGGACGTTGCGCACGTCGAGTTTCATGCGACCGCGGTTCCGCTGGTGCGACGGCGTTCTCTGGCGAGGAGATGGTCGGTGAGTCGTGTCAGGGGTACTGATACTGCGAGGAACAGCACGGCAGCAGCGACGAGAGGCGTGAAGTTGAAGTCCTTCTGAACCAAAACGTTGGCCCGCCTCAATGCTTCGACCGGGCCGATGATGCTGATCAGGGCGACATCTTTCTGCAGGCTCACGAGGTCGTTCATCAGCGGCGGCACGACTCGACGAACCGCCTGTGGAAGCACGATCCCGAACATTGTCTGGCGGGGGTTCAAACCCAGCGAACGAGCGGCGGCGCGTTGGCTCTCGTGGACGCTCTCGATGCCCGCCCGCACGACTTCGGCGACGTAGGCCGAATAGCAGACGATCAGGGCGACGCCGCCCCACACAACCGCCTTGGTGTACCAGGCCCGGTGCTGGAACAGGCCCGGCACGCCGAATCCGATGAGCGTGATCCAGAGGATGACCGGGACGCCGCGCACGATGTCGGTGTACAGCGTCGCAAGAAACCGCCACGGGAAGAGAGCGGGGGAGCGGACGCCGCGCGCCATCGCCACGAGGATTCCGAGTCCGACGATGCAGGGCGCGCAGATGGCGAAGATCTTCAGGTTCAGCAGGAACGGTTCGACGAGCTTCGGCAGCGCCGAACGGAAGCTCGACCAGTCGAAGAACGAGGCGCGAACCTTGCTCCAGCCGGGTGCCATGGGCACGACGACGACAATCGTTATAAGCAGGGAGGTGGTGCTGACCGTGGCAGTCAGGATGCTTCGGCGACGCTGCTCGCGGTCGTACTGCGCTCGGCGTCCAGAGGTGAGCGTCGTCTCGGTTGGCGTGGCGTTGGTGCCAGCCGGGTCCACCGCAGCGTCAGCCGGCGATGATCGGCGCACTCGTGTAGTCCGACATCCACTCCTGCGTGATGGCGTCGAGCTGGCCATTGGATTGCAACGTCGCGAGTGCCAGGTTCACGCATTCGGTAAGCGCGCTTCCCTTCGAGAGCAGCATGCCGAACTGGTCGGTACCGCTGCCGGCAATCTGGCCGAACACCTTGGTGCCCGGGATCTCCGCTGCGGTGACGTACAAGGCGGTCGGGAGATCGCTCACGATCGCGTCGACCTGCTTCGACTCGAGCGAGACCTTGGCTGCAGCGTTGTCGTTGAAGATCTGCACGGCACCCGTCGGCTTGATGGTCTCTTCTGCGTACGTGACGCTCGTCGTCCCGACGGCGACGCCGATCTTCAGCGCCCGAAGGTCAGCGATGGTCTTGGCCGACGCAGCGGGGGAGTCGGCCAGTCCGAAGATGGCCTGCGCTGCGGTGTAATAGCCGGTGCTGAAGTCGACGACCTTCGCTCGTTCTTCGGTGATCGTGAACTGCTGGAGGTTGAAGTCGAAGTCCTTCGGGCCCGGTGCGATCGCAGCGTCGAAGGGGGTCCGGACCCAGCTGGTCTTGGAGGCGTCGAACCCGAGCTCGGTGGCAACCGCGGTTGCCACGGCGGCCTCGAAGCCCTTCCCGAGTTCGGGCTTGTCGTCGATCACGTACGGCGGGAACGCGGGCTCACCCGTGGCGATCACGAGCTTGTCGGCTGTGATGGTCTTGCCCGCGGCGCAGGCGCTGGCACTCGCGGTCGCTGCGTCGGTGGCGACCGCGGCCTCGGTGGCCGCGTCCGTCGACTCGGAGTCATTGCTGCTGCATGCCGTCAGGCTCAAACTGCCGACGACGATCGCGAGAAGTACACGTTTCAACGGACGCTCCTTGGTGCGGTGGATGCCGCGAGGCTACCCGTCGCCGCCGACCACCAACCAGCGCGGCACTCGGTCTGGATGCCGTCAGTCGGGTGGTGTGTCAGCACCGGCGAGTGGTGGGCTGCAATGAAGCGCCCGGACAGCGAGAGTACCGTTGCCTCATGTCCGTCCACGCGCGCGATCTTTGGTCGGTCTCTGGCACGGATTACTTAGCCGGAGAGCGCACCGCAGTGACGCGGAGCGAGTGGGTCGACGACGTTGTCTATGCCATGGCGGGGGCCAGTAAGCGACATGTTCAGGTCGTGGCGCGGCTCGTTGGCCGACTCTCGCTCGCAGCCGAGGTGCTCGGATGCCTGTAGGGCGCATCGGACCTCCTTGTCCAGACCGAGCACGCGTTCTATTACCCCGACATCGTTGTGAGCTGCGAGCCGTCGAGCGACGACTACGTCGAGACTCAACCTTGTTTCATCGCGGAAGTGATGTCGCCTTCGACGAAACGATTCGACCGGCACGAAAAACGCGACGCGTATTGCCAAATCAAATCACCCCATGACTATTGGATCGTCGACCCAGACGTCCGGGTCGTCGAGGTTTTCCACCGGATCGACGGAGGATGGACTGCCGAGCATCACTCCGCCGACGCGGTGTTGCAAGTCAGGGAATCGCTGGTGCGTATCGAGGAAGCGTGCCTCGTTGTCCGCGAGTGAAATCGCCACCGAGGAGCCGGGGTCGTGGCGGATGCATCCGTCGAGGACCAGCGCCCGAAACCGGTCCACGTCGGCCGTGCTCCACACATCGGTGTACGTCGCAACGAGCTCTCGGAGGTTCATGCGGGCCGAGCGTAGAACCGTAGCGCTCAGGCCATGTCGAGCAGCTGCTTGCTCGGCTCGTAGTCGATGCTCCAGTCCGCATAGACGCCCTCCGACGAGCAGGCCAGGCAAGCGGCACCGACGATCATCCAGGCGACCTCCCCGGCGTCGGTGAGGCAGTAGCCGACGCCGATGTGGAAGACCTTCTTGCCGCACGGACAGGTAGCGTCGCCGACGTCGGCTGCGTCCCAGTGCTCGTCGCTGTCGCCGATAAACACAGCGCGCTTACATTCTGTACACGTACGGTTTGCGACGCCCTCCTCCTCGCTGCACTGCATCCAAAACGTCGAGCCGTCACATGACGCGCAACGCGACTGCACCACCACGGAAACCAGCTCCTCGCCTCCTCCGCCGAACGCGCGAATGAAGGATGACAACGACGCGATGACGTCGGCGTCCGATGGCGCACTCTCGATGTCCGGCACCAATCCAAGTTACCCGTCGCGGCATGAGCCGACGTTGGGAACATCACCGACCTGGGAGGTGAGCGATCTTCCCAACGTCAGGAACGAAGGCACAGGTG
Source organism: Acidimicrobiia bacterium (assembly GCA_043720395.1). GTDB lineage: Bacteria > Actinomycetota > Acidimicrobiia > Acidimicrobiales > JANYDT01 > JANOYY01. Next base: position 19,432 of record JAYSSR010000081.1, on the reverse strand, counting down.
TTCCACGACTTCAGCGCTGCCAGCCGGTGCGCGTCCGATCGACGAACCGACTGTTCCACTGAATGAACCACGGGTAGTTGACTCGTGTCGAGGGGCCGGTAGGCTCTAGCCTGTGACGAACGCCACGTCGTTGGGTCACTTGTGAATTCTGTTGAAAATCAAACAACCCGAGGGGTAAACATGTCGAGGAAGTACCGCCGAAAGATCACGCTCGTCGTGGCCGCTGTCGCGTGCGCCGTATTGGTCGCCGGACAGGCGACCGCCGTCACGAAGACCACGAAGAAGAAGACGACGGCGAGCACCACAGCCGGTGGATACAAGACGGACCCGAGTTGGGGCGGCGTCGCCGAGTCGACCGCGGGCGGGAAATGCGGCCGTGGCAACGGCAAGAAGGCCACGGGCAAGCCGATCAAGATCGGCTCTGTGAGCTTCATCGCCGCCTTCAAAGAAGGCCCTGCTGCTCAGCTGGCGTACTTCAAATGCGTCAACGACAACGGTGGCGTGCATGGCCGTCCGCTCGAGTACATCAGCCTCGACGACGAGGTGGACCCGGCCAAAGCCGGTGCCGCCGCTGCGAAGCTCATCGAGACGGACAAGGTCGTCGCCGTCGCCGGAGGCTTCTCCCTCCTCGACTGCCCGGTGAACCAGAAGTACTACGAGCAGAAGGGGTACAACGTCATCGTCGCCGGCGTTCCGGCCGGGTGCTTCGGGTCGCCGAACATCGCTGCAACGAACATGGGTCCGCACTACTCCGCGCAGGGAGCGGCAGAGGCCGTCATCCGTGCCGGTGCGAAGGGCAAGCTCATTCACATCACCGGGAACGGCCCCGGCTCGGAATACAACGGCTCCTCGATCGCAGATCTCGCGGCGGCCAACGGCATGGGCTTCGAGGACATGCGGATGGAACAGCCGGACAACACCGTCTTCAAAGATCCGACGACCATCATCTTGGACGCGGTGAAGAAGGCCGGCAAGGGCGGCGGCGTGATCATCACGGCCATTCCGCCGGCGGTCCTGCAGCTCTTGAAAGCTGCCGACGAGCAGGGCCTGGTCAACGACGTGATCTGGGGTTCAGCCACCCCGGCGAACGATGTGTCCGTGGCGAAGGCAGCTCCGAAGTCCTTCGAGGGCAAGCTGCTGATCAACGCCGAGCTCGCTCCGCTCGACTCGAACGGTCCTGACATGAAGCTTCTCCGTGAAGTGCTGGCCAAGTACGACTCCAAGACGCCGGTCGGCTCGTTCGCGCAGATGGGCTTCCTGATCGGCCAGATCGTCGTCGACACGCTCAACAAGATGCCAGCCAAGGACGTCGACAACCCGGTGAAGGTCAACGCCGCCCTGAAGGCGATCAAGAACTACAAGACCGACATCTTGTGCAAGCCGTGGTACTTCGGTAACGGCAAGGCCCACGTGCCGAACAACTGGGACTTCACCGTCGTTCCCCAAGGTGGAGGGTTTGCCGTCAAAGAGAAGTGCTTCGCAATCACGCCGCTCGACGACGTGTTGAAGGGTGTTCGCGCCGACGAAGCGGCACAGAACCTCAACCGGGGCTGATATCTCGCAGCTCGCCTCGGACAGTTCACCACGTTCACGCCACCGCTACGAAGAGAACGACTTTGCCTGGCCTCGATGACCTTTTGAAGTTTCTCCTTTCGGGGTTGGCGTTCGGTGCCATCTACGCGGTGTCCGGTACAGGACTTGTCATCCTGTACCGGACCACCGGTGTTCTGAACTTCGCGTTCGGGGCGATCGGCGCAATGGGCGTGCACATTGCCTGGCAGCTTGGCGACGACGGCCCCGGGTTCTTTGGACTCAAGACCGGTCGGTGGTTGTCCTATCTGTTCTGTATCACTTTCTGCGTGTCGCTTTCGTTCCTCTACGGTCGCTATCTCGCCCCGTTGTTCTCACAGCGAGATCCCCTGACGCGCGCCCTCGGGACATTGGCCGTCCTGCTCATGCTGCTCGGAATCATGCTGACGCGATGGCGTACCCAAGATGCCCGGTCACTCGACCTCCCGATGAAGTCGTGGCGGTTCAGAGTCACTGACTTCGTGGTCAACGGGACCCAGGTGAGCGCGGTGGTTTTCGGCGTCGTCATGACACTGCTTGCAGCGACATTTCTGCGCAGGTCCGCGACGGGGACGGCGATGAGAGCAGTGGCCGACGATCGCGACGTGGCTGCGTTGCTCGGCGTTCCCGTACGCCAGGTCGAAGCACTGGCCTGGATGTTCAGCGGTGCCGTGTGCGGAGTTGCAGGTCTGCTGCTCGCCGACATGAACGGTGCGGTGAGTGCAGCCGGCCTGACGTTCTTCATCATCCCAACCGTCGCAACGGCAGTGGTCGGTCGTTTCGTCAACCTCTGGACGACCTTCATCGCCGGATTCGTGATCGGGGTGCTGGAAGCGGAAGGTGTGGGCTTTCGCTGGAAGTTCGTCGTGAGCTACCGGACGACCGCACCGTTCCTGGTCGCCGTTGTCGCGATCGTCTGGTACAGCCGCCGTCGGACCGTCGTGCTGAGCGGAAGGGCCATGCAGTGAACTTCAGCGCAATTGTCTCGCGTATCACCCTGCGGAAGTCGGTTCCGGTCGCTGTGGTCCTCCTGGTCGGCCTGTGGATCGTCCCGACCACACTGTCGACGTTCTGGGTCAAGGTCGTCACACAGTCCGTCTACTTCGCAATCATCGCCGGCGGACTCGTCCTGCTGTACAGCAGAGTCGGGCTCGCGTCCCTCGGACAGGTCGCGCTGTCGGGTGTCGGGGCGTGGGTCACGGCTCGCCTGTTCTTTGCCACCCATTGGCCCTTTCCGATCGTCCTGCTCGCCGCGGGTGTGGTCGCAGCCCTCATCGGGCTCGTCGTTGGACTGCCGGCGCTGCGTCTGTCCGGTCTCTATCTGTCGCTCGTCACCTTGATGATTGCGGCGGCAGTGGCGGTGGTGCTCTCCGTTCTGAAGTTCCCGAACGGCGGACCCGGATTCGCGGGACTTGTCGACGACCCGACCAAGCTGCAAGTGGTCACGCGGCCAGCGGTTGCCAGGGGCGACGTCGCATACCTGCGTCTGGCAATCGTCGTCGCTGCGATGTTGTTCGGGCTCTATGCGCTGCATCTCGTCAGCAAGCCCGGCCGGGCATGGGCATCGATCGCCCAGAGCGAGGCTGCCGCGCTGGCCGCCGGAGTGAACACGACGGTCTACAAGCTCTGGGCGTTCGTCCTCGTGTCCTTCGCGACCGGTATCGCGGGCGGCCTGCTCTCCCTCGACGTGGGCACGCTCGGCGCATCGAACTTCCCACCGCAGGAGTCCCTCATCCTGATGGCGGTCGTGCTCATGGCGGGGACGCAGTCGCTCTGGGCTGGTGTGATCGCCGGTCTTCTCTCCCGTCTCATGCCGGAGCTCCTGAAGAACGGCGATAGTGGGCTCGGGTGGCTCATTCGACAGGTACATCCGGGCTGGAAGGGCGTTGCTTCGACGGTCGGACTCATCCTCTTTGGTTTCGGTCTCATGATGAACCTGATCATCAGCACGAGAGTGATGAAGAAGAAGGGTCTGATCTCGTAATGGCAATTGGCTTAGGCGTTCTTCGGAACGAGGGCGGATGATCGAAGTTTCTGGTCTCACCGTGGTCTTCGGCGGTGTGGTCTCACTCGACCGGGTGAGCGTTACGTTCGCCGGCGGCACCTGTGGCCTCATCGGACCAAATGGTGCCGGCAAGACGACGTTCTTCAACGTTCTTTCCGGATTCGTGACGGCGCGATCCGGGACCGTACACGTCGAAGGTACCGACTTGTTGTCGATGCCCGACTACAAGCGGGCCCGCTGGGGCCTCCGCCGAACGTTCCAGACCGAGCAGGCCATCGAGGCGCTGTCGGTCTACGACAACGTTCTCATCGTCCATGAGCACACGAGCAAGGGTCGACGCACCTCTGCCAGAACAGACGTGATGAACGCGCTCGAGCTGACCGGTTTGGCCGGTCGCGCCCGTGAGCCCGTTGGGGGGCTGGCGGCCAGTGACCGTCGCATGGTCGAGGTCGCACGGGCAATTGTCGGCTCACCGAAGCTGGTGCTGCTGGACGAGCCGGCGGCAGGGCTCCCAGAAGGTGAGACCGAAGCACTGGCGAACGCGATCAAGATGATTCCCGAGGCCGTCGGGGGCACCGTGATCGTGGTCGAGCATGACATGAGCTTGGTGCAAGCGTGCTGCGAGACGACGGCTGTACTTGATCTCGGTTGCTTGATCGCGTCGGGACCGACCGCCGAAGTGCTGCGTGACCCCCGGGTCATCGAGGCATACCTCGGCACCGAGGATGCAGCGTGACCGCCATGCTCGCGCTCGAGAACGTCAGCGTTCTGCGCGCCGGGCGGCCAGTCGTGCGAGAAGTGTCGATCAGCGCGCCCGCAGGCGAGGTCACTGCCCTGCTCGGGCCGAATGGAGCAGGAAAGTCAAGCCTTGCCCTCGCAGTTTCTGGACTGCTGCGCTCGGCGACCGGTTCGATTCGGATCGATGGCGTCGACGTGCTGGGCCGCTCGCCCGAGGCCGTTCGAAGGGCAGGCATCGCCGTCGTCCCCGAAGGCCGCCGACTCCTCCGTAGCCTGACAGTGGAAGAAAATCTCCTCGTCGCGTGCTACGGCCGCAAGGATCGCGGGAAGGCGGCGGTGGCGGAGACGCTCGAGCTCTTCCCCGAACTCGGTAAGCGTCTCAATCAGCCGGCGAGCGCATTGTCCGGCGGGGAGCAGCAGATGCTCGTGCTTGCCCAAGCGCTGGCGTCGACCCCGAAGGTGCTCCTCGTCGACGAGCTGTCGCTCGGCCTGGCACCGATCGTGGTCAAGCGCCTCGTGCCTACCCTCGAAACGGTGGCCCGCCGTGGCGTGGCGGTTCTCCTGATCGAGCAGTTCGCCCACGTGGCGTTGCAATCGGCTACCACGGCGTACCTGATGGAAGGAAGCCGTATTCGCTACAGCGGAACCGCGAGCGAGCTTCGCACCAATCCCGCCCTCCTCCATTCCGCTTATCTTCTCCGTGATGCGTAGGGCCTACAGGAAATCTGAAAGCGCGGACCCCACGACATCGGGTGTATCCCACTCCAGAAGATGACCCGCTCCAGGGACAATGACGACGTCCCCCCAAAGCCGAGCCGTCGAGACCGGGATGAGTTCGTCGAGGTCCCCGTGCAGTGTGAGCCTCGGTGCTCGGATTCGGTGGAGACGCTTCGCAAGCCCGCGATCGCCGAGCGGCCACAGCAGATTCGCCGCCGCAACGTCGGAGAGGTACTTCGCGACCGGTGCCTCATCCGGGCCGAGTTCCGAGAAACGGTTCGTGAACGCGTCGGGGACGCCCTTCGAGAAGAGGTGCGACAGACGCTCCGCGTTCGGGAGCGCGTACACGTCGAGGCCAGGGAGGTTCTCATCGCAGATGCCGAACGGTGCGAGCAAGGCAAGTGCGGTCACCGCCTCGGGGCGGAACGCGGCGAGTTCCGCGGCGAGCATTGCTCCTACCGATGCACCGATGACCGGGCACGGGAGCGCTCCCGTGGCGTCGATGGCGTCCCAGTAGGTGGTGAGCCAGTCGAGGTACGTGTCGGGAGGACGGAAGCCGGCGCGTCCGTTGAAGCCGGGGATGTCGGGGATCACGATCTCCCATCCGGCAGTTTCGAGGTGTCGCAGCGCGGGGGAAACTTCGGGCGCGCCAGCAAGGCCACACAGGTAGACAAGTCGTTTCGAGTTCATGCTCAAGCCCTCAGCTGTTCGCCGTCGCGCCCGACGGCCACCACGGGTCGTCGTACTCGCTGAACATCGAACGGAGCCCCGGTGCGACCTTCTCGCCGAACAGCTTCGTGTTGTACCGAGTGAGTTCGTCGCTCATGTTGCCGAACTGGAGCATCGCGCAGAGGTGACCGATACGGAGTTCCTTGCACGCCTCCTCCAGCTTCTCCCGCACGGTGTCGGGTCCGCCGATCACGACGTAGCCGTTGTCGACCATTTCGTCCCACGTGAGGTCGTGTTTCGACTGTTTCGTGCGTGCGACCGCTCGCACCTGCGACTGGTAGCGGGCCCGAACCGAGGCCTCGGTGACGTACCCGGGCGGATCGGTGAAGCCGGGGTACACGTGCAGCGACCGGTTGAAGAAGTACTCGGCCGGCTCCTTGTAGAGCTTGTATGCCTCGGCGTCGGAATCGGCGACCCCGATGAACTGCGTGACGGCGAGGCGGTGTGGGTTGTCGTCCTTGCCGTGCGCCGCAACCCGCGCCCAGTAACCGGCGACGGTTTCGCGGACCATCTTGTAGCCGTAGTAAGTGAGCGCGCCGTAGACGTAGTCGTTCTCGGCACAGAAGTCCCACGTCTCCACGGAGCCGCCGCCGGGAATCCACACAGGCGGGTGCGGCTTCTGCATCGGACGCGGCACCGGGTTCACGTAACGAAGCTGATTGAACTTGCCGTTGAATGTGAACGGTTCCGTCGCCTGCCATGCCTTCATGATCAGGTCGACGCCTTCGTAGTACCGGGGCCGCAGCTCGCCAGGATTGATCGAGTACGAGTACGCCGTGTCCATCGACGTGCCGACGGGGAAGCCCGCGATGAGGCGTCCACGGCTGAACAGGTCGAGCATCGCGAACTCTTCGGCCACTCGAATCGGCGGGTTGTAGAGCGCGACCGAATTGCCGAGCACGGTGATCGCGGCACGAGACGTGCGGTTCGCAAGGATGCTGGCGATCAGGTTCGGTGACGGCATGAGGCCGTAGCCGTTGTTGTGGTGTTCGTTCACGCAGATCCCGTCGAACCCGCAATCCTCTGCGTACACGAGCTGGTCGATGTAGCGGTCGTAGGTCTCGGCCATCACCGTGGGATCGAACAGCCCCGGGTCGATGTCGACCCACACGCTGCGGTTCTTCTTGTTGAAGTCCTCCGGGAAGTCCGGATACGGCATGAGGTGGAACCACATCAGCTTCATGTGTCCATCGTCACGGTTGTCTGCTCCGGGGTCCACGTCCGTTTTCGACGCGGATCATGTCTCGTTCGATAACGATCTTTGCTGAGCGGCGGTAGTGTCGGCGACGTGGATCTGCGGCGTCTCCGGTACTTCGCGGCGGTCGCCGATGAGCAGCATTTCGGGCGCGCTGCGGCGAAGCTCCACATGTCGACGCCGCCACTCTCGCAGCGCATCCGCGAGCTGGAAGCGGAGCTCGGCCTCGTGCTCTTCGAACGTAACAGCCGACGTGTTGCGTTGACCGACGCCGGACGCCACGTGCTCGACGAGGCGCGGCAGGTACTCGTTGCGGTCGACCGGCTCGAGGCGGTTGCTTCGACGTTGCGGACGCAATCCGTCGTAACGGTCGACGCATTGACGTTCGGGTTCTGCCAGGGGAGCGAATGGATTGCCGGGGTAGCCGCCCGTCGCTTTCATGAGGTGAATCCAGACACGCCGATCCGTCCGGCGGCCCTGACCACCCTTCGAATGTTCGACGACATCCAGGCAGGCCGTCTCTCGATCGGCATCGTGCGCGCCCCGAACCCGCGGCCTGACGTCGTTGCGTCGCGTCTGCTCACCCGTGTTGCCTTCGACCATCTCGCCGTGCCGGTCGGGCATCGTCTCGCTGCCGCTTCGGTGATCGACGTGCACGACCTTGCCGATGAGCAGACCTTGCTCGTGTCACGTGTCGACGCGCCCACGTTCCACGACGCGACCCTTGCCTACCTCGCCGAACACGGTGTCCGGCCGCGCTGGGTCGAGCATCCTGCGACGCAGGTGGAACGCATGCTCGATATGGTCGCCGTGGGAACCGGCATCGGCTGGCTCAACGAGTATCAGGCGCGCAACGTCCGCCACGAGGGCGTTGTCGCCGTGCCACTCACGCCGGTCACGCGCTTCGACGAGTTCCACCTCGCCTGGCGCGTCGGCGAGCGGTCGACGGCCGTTGAGGAGTTCACCCGAATCGTCACCGAGGTGGTGGAACGCGGCGGTGCGCCGATGTAGCGGCCCGCCGTCGCGACACTGGCGGGCTCTGACTCGCACGAGTGCCGCTACAGCGCCACAATGCGGCCACAGCGTGACTCTGTGCAAACAATGTGGCGCTGTGCGGTCACTCGCCGACTGGAGTGGGGCTGGCTTTCCGTATCTGGGACGCCAGCTCCCTCGTCGGTACCATTGCGAGATGCGGACCCTGATCCTCGGAGAACCGCCGGCAGTGATCTCTTCCCTCATCTCAGACCGCCAACGGCTCGGGCTTGATACCCATGACGAGCTTTGGGAAGGGGACTATCACATGGCACCAGCCGCCAACTCCGGACACGGCTACACGCAGATCCTGCTCGCACGAGCGCTCGGCCCGGCTGCCGACGCCGCGGGCCTGTTCGTAACCGTCGAATTCAACCTCGGTGACCCGCAGAACTTCCGTGTTCCCGACCTCGGGTTCCAACGAACGCTTCCGACCGAGACGTGGGTCCCGACGGCCGTGATCGTCGTCGAGGTACGTTCCCCCGACGACGAGAGCTACGAGAAATTCGGCCACTACCACGACCACGGCGTCGAGGAGATTCTCATCACCGATCTCACGACGCACGAGGTGCAGTGGTACCACCGCAGCGACAGTGGTTTCGAACGTTGTGACACCAGCGCACTACTTCGCGTCGATGGTGCCGCGGTGCGCGCTGCATTGAACTGGTGAGTTTCGCTGCGGGACACGCCGCGTGCGAATTGTCGTGCTCACACAGCGAGTTATCGCACACGACTTCGGCCCCTGCGTGGAAGAGTTCACGCGCGCCGTCATAGCGGTGGTGCGAGAACGGAGCGTCACATGAGCATGGGTTCGGAACGGCTTCGGCCGGGACGTCTGGCAGGCAAGGTGTGCGTGATTACCGGCGCGACCGGCATTGCCGAGGCAACGGCGCTGCGCTTCGCCGACGAAGGTGCCTCGCTGTTCGTGATTGCTCTGCGCGCAGATGATTGTCGGACGCTTGCCGGACGATTTGATTCGTCGGTCCAGTTCGGCTGGTTCGAGGCGGACCTCACCACGGAGTCGGCTGCCGTCGGGGCGTTCGCCGCGTGTCGTGAGAAGTACGGACGGGTCGACGCCGTGCTCGCCGCAGCAGGTGGGAGTGGGCGTCCGCTCGGTGACGGTCCGCTGCACGACACCTCGCTCGACGCCTGGAACGCAACGATGGCCCTGAACCTCACGACCGCGTTTCTGACCGCCCGCGAGGCGTTGAAGATCATGCTCGAACAACCGGCGGGTGGGTCGATCGTGTTCGTGTCCTCGGTTGCGGCGACGCATCCGGTTCTGGGGCTGTTCAACACGCAGGCGTACTCCGCAGCGAAGGGTGGCATCAATGCGCTGACGGTCAACGCAGCATGTCAGTACGGGCCGTCCGGCGTTCGTTTCAATGCCATCGCACCGGCGTTGACGGTCACGCCGATGTCGGTAAGGGCAGCGTCCGATCCAGACACGCTCGACGCGGTCAAGCACCGAATGCCGCTGCACGGTGGCGGTCCGCTTGCCGCCGACGATCACGCTCAAGCAGCGGTGTTCCTCTGTTCCGACGAGTCGAGCCAGATCACCGGCCAGGTGTTCCGCGTCGACGGAGGCTGGGGCGTCAACTGACGTCATCCGGCTCGATGAAGTTTCCGATCGGCCGCCACGCCGCGATGTTCGAGCAAACCGCACGGGGAGCGATTGCATTGTGAGGTCGGTACTGCGGCGAACACGCAACCTTGCCGTTTGGACGCGGCCCGCGAGTCCCACGACACTTAGGGGATGAGCGCCGATGCAAATGACCGGGTGACCTGCACAATCACGGATGGGGTGGCCGACGTACGGCTGAACCGGCCGGAGAAGATGAACGCAATCGACGGTGCGCTGTTTGAAGCGCTCGCCGCTACGGGGGAGCGTCTCGCCGCGGACCGCAGCGTCCGAGCGGTTGTGCTGTCCGGCGAGGGCCGAGGGTTCTGTGCGGGCCTTGACTTCGGAAGCTTCCAGGCAATGGCGGGCGGAAACGGTTCGAAGGTGCTGCCAACGACTGGCTCGCCCGACGATCCATCGCTCACGCCCGGCAAGATCACCCATCGAGGTCAGCAGGCGGCGTGGGTTTGGCAGGAGATCCCGGTGCCGGTGATCGCCGCAGTCCACGGTGTCGCGCTCGGAGGCGGGTGCCAGATCGCCCTCGGTGCCGACCTGCGGTACACAACGGCGGATGCGAAGTTCAGCATTCTTGAGATCCGCTGGGGGCTCATCCCCGACATGACCGGCACGCAGACGCTGACCCGCCTCGTCGGCCTCGACGTCGCGAAGGAGTTGACGTTCACCGGTCGAATGGTTTCGGGCGAGGAAGCGGTGCGGCTCGGGCTTGCCACGAAGGTGTGCGCCGACCCGCTCGCCGATGCGCTGGCGTTGGCGCATGAGATCGCAGCGAAGAGCCCGCATGCGGTGCGGATGGCCAAGGCGCTGCTGAACGCCTCGGGGGAAACGTCGATTGCCGAGGGTTTCAAGGCCGAGCGGCAGGGGATTGCAACGTTGATCGGCTCGCCGAACCAGGTCGAGGCGATCACGGCGTACTTCGAGAAGCGTCCCGCGGTATACGCGAATCCGACCTGAACTGGGCTCGGGGGCGATCAAGCGCGGTTCGAGCGCGGTTCGCGCAGGCGAGTGCCGTCCGCGCATAGCGCGCGAACCGCGCTCGGCTGCGCGAACGGCGCTCGGCTGCGCGAACGGCACTCGATTTCGGTGCACGATGTCCAAGTCATTCGGTCGCTCGGGTCGCCGCGAGGCGCAGGACCACCCGGTCGGTTCGGGTCGGCTGGTCGATGGCGCAGTCGTTGCGCTCGAACAACGCGACGGTTTCGGCGGCTGACGGGAACTCGATGCCGTTGGGACGGAGCAGGGCCTGCAACCAGCGTCCAGGCCGCGACGTGGCTGCGGTCAAGCTCATCGAGAAGAGGCGACCGCCGGCTCGGCTCACCCGCGCCATCTCGGCTACAGCGGCGCTTCGGTCGCCGATCTCGTTCAGGGATCCACCCATGGCGACGGCATCGAAGGCACCCGTTCGGAACGGAAGGTGCTGCGCCGGAGCGCGGACCGCGCACACGTTGTGTGCGTCGGGGCGTCGTCGCATGGCCCGCAAGAACGCCATGCCGTGGTCCACCGCCACGACCGTTGTGTCCGGGGCGGTCGCGAGGTGTCGGGCGTAGAGACCCTCGGAACAGGCGACGTCGAGCATGATCCCGGGCTGCGACGCTACGGAGTCCAGCGCTCGGTCCAGTTCGGCTAGTTCTTCAGAGATCGGGAACGTTCGGCCGCTGAGGAGTCGGAGCGACCGGGTGCGCCACCAACGTTCGTAACCGGACGCCACGAATCCGAGTCTGTTCGTGAGTTGCGCCGGGGACCGCGCCATGGTGTGGGGGCCCATCGCGTCCCAGATCCCTTCGTGGATATGGGTTGAGCGGCCGCAGGCGCCACATTGCAACTCTCCCTCGACGACGCGACCGTCGTCCAGCGACTTCGCACAGAGCACGAGGCCGTCGGAAAGGCACCACGGGCACAGCAGCAGGGAAACCAGGTCGGGGAGCACGCGTTCAGCCTGCCCGATCGCGGAAGTTATGAGATTTCTCGCTGCGGGCCCGGATACTGTCATACCCCCTCCGGATACTGGTTCCATGACCACGCGCATCTTCCCCGCTGCCGCCTCGACCGCCATCCGCCGTCACCCGTCCGGGTCGGTCTTGACCCTTCGGGCACGAACCCCGATCGAGGTGGCCGATGCTTACCATCGCGAAATCGACCAACCATTCCGCGCGATCTCGTGCAGCGATTGCGTCATGCTCGACACGTCGTCGTGCACGGACTGTGTTGTGGCGTTCCTGCTTTCGCTCGATACCGGCGACGTCGCCCACCCGCCAATTCGCCGAGTGGAACTGTCGAACGACGAGATCGACACGCTGTCGCTCCTGCAGCACAGCGGCTTGGCCCCAGCGTCGAATTACGCTGTGCGCCCGCTTGCGTTCGCCGCTCGCCGCTGACACCAGTGGGCGGCGTTATCCCGGATTTGGAACGGACTCGGAATCGGCTTATGAGCTGCGGCGGAATCCGCCCTCCGAGTTGAGGACCTGGCCCGTGATCCATGCGCCTTCGTCGCTCACGAGAAAGGCCACGAGTTTTGGCTACGTCGACAGGCGTGCCCATCGTCCGCCCGGAAATCGTCTCGCGACCGCCGCATACTGTTCCCCGACTGCCTATCCGGTGTCGACCGGTCCGGGATTGATGCACCGCGAACGTACCGCTTGTACCGCGGAGCATTGGTTCACGCAAGGACGCGGTACGTCCGGTGCGCTTGTGGTGCATCGCGCGCGCCCGAATGCACCGCGAAAGGCCCGGTTGTACCGCGACGTCGAGTAGCGAACCGACCCGGCCACTGCGAGGGCGGGATACTGGGGAGGTGACCCGTCGACGCCCACCAACCGACTCGTCGGCGGAGGCAATGTCTGCCCTGGCAGAGGAATTGACGGCCATCGGCCTCGCGAACGGGCTCGACGCGGTTGGGTTCGCATCGGTCGAGCCGCTCGCGGAGGCCCGCGTCGAGATCGAACGACGGGTCTCGCTGGGTCTGCACTATGGCATGAAGTTCACCTTCGCAAAACCCGCCAGGTCCACCGAGCCGGCAGCGTTGCTCCCCAACGCGCGGACGCTGGTGGTCGCCGCGCGCTCGTACCGTCGGGCCGACGTTGCGGAGCCGGAACCCGGGCCGAACGGACGCATCGCTCGCTACGCATGGGTCGACCACTATGCGCCGCTGAAGGACGGGCTCAACGCGATCGGTACCCGGCTCCGCAAGGACGGGTGGCGCACACGAGTTGTGGCCGACGACAACGCGCTCGTCGATCGCGCCGCCGCCTACCGAGCCGGGATCGGCTGGCTCGGCAAGAACGCCAACCTGCTGCTGCCCGGCCGGGGTTCATGGTTCGTGTTGGGCAGCGTCGTAACCAGCGCGCCGCTGCCGACCAATCCGACGCCGCTCGACGATGGGTGCGGCACGTGCGTGCGGTGTATCGACGGGTGTCCGACGGCTGCGATCGTGGCACCGGGTGTGGTTGATGGTCGACGCTGCCTCGCCTGGCTCGTGCAGCGTCCGGGCGTGTTCCCCGAAGAGTTCGCAGAGGCGCTCGGCGATCGCATCTACGGCTGTGACGACTGTCAGGACGTGTGCCCGCCGAACCGGCGCACCGACCGCAAGGACTCGCCCCCACCTGCCGATGAAGGAGCGCAGCCGTGGACCGACCTGCTGACGCTCGCAACCGACACCGACGGCACGATCCTGGGGCGTCATGGCCGCTTCTACCTGCCCGAACGTGACCCGAGCACCCTTCGACGCAACGCGCTCCTCGCGCTCGGCAACGTCGCCGACCCACGTGACGAATCGGTGCTGGCCGTGGTCGATGGTGCCCGCAGCCACCGCGACGAGGGCGTCCGCCACGCCGCCGAGTGGGCCATGTCCCGCCTCGCCGAACGCCGCTCCGTGCTCCGGTGAACAATCACCCGCACAGGCCGCTGCGCGGGCAGCCAACCTCGCCCGTCCGCGGTACAACCGGCCCGTTCGCGGTGCATGCGGGCGCGCAGAACGCACCGCAAGCGCGCCGGTTGTACCGCGACCTGGGGGTCTGCTTGTCGACGGACCGGCCGGTAGCCTCGACGCCCGCATGACGCACCTGCTCGTGACCAACGACTTTCCCCCGAAGATCGGTGGCATCCAGTCGTATTTGTGGGAGCTGTGGCGTCGCCTGCCAGTGGGGGAGGCGACGGTCCTTACCACGCCCTACGCGAACGACCGAGACTTCGACGCCGCCGCCCCGATGCGGATCGTCCGCACCCGTCAGCGCTGGCTGTTGCCCACCCCCATCCTGGAACGCCAGATCGTGGCGCTGGCCCGCGAGATCGGCACCGACCTCGTGATCCTGGACCCGGCGCTACCGGTCGGGTGGCTCGGCCCGCGGCTCAAACGACGCCACGGCCTCCGCTACGCCGTCGTGCTTCACGGGGCCGAGGTGACCGTGCCCGGACGTCTGCCGGGCACAAAGCAGCTACTCGCGCACGTACTCAAACAAGCGGATCACGTGATCGCGGCGGGCGGGTACCCGCTCGCCGAGGCGGAGCACGCGGCCGGGCGGACGCTGCCCAGCACGGTCGTTCCCCCCGGCATTGATATCGACCGATTCCACCCTGCAGACGGTCCGGAACGTCGGTGGATACGAGCGCATCTCGGACTCCCGGTGGACGGACCGCTTCTCGTCAGCACGAGTCGGCTCGTGCCGCGCAAAGGCCGCGACGTCCTCCTCAAAGCTGCCTCGCAGCTTGCACCCACCCACCCCGGCCTCACCGTGGCGATCAGCGGGAAGGGTCGCGACCTCGGCCGGCTCCAACGCATCGCTCGACGCCACCCAACCGTCGACGTGCGCTTCCTCGGCCGTGTCTCGGACGATGATCTCGCCCGGCTTCTGCGGTGCGGCGACCTCTACGTGATGCTGTGCCGCAACCGTTGGGCCGGACTGGAGCAGGAAGGTTTTGGCATCGTGTTTCTGGAAGCGGCCGCAAGCGGCGTCGCACAGATTGCGGGCCGCAGCGGCGGTTCGCACGAGGCAGTCATCGACGGCGAGACCGGTGTGGTCGTGGAGAATCCCCGCGACGTGAATGCCGTCGCATCGACGATTGCCGCACTCCTCGGTGACCCCACACGCCGTGCCGAGATGGAGGAGTCCTCTCGTCGTCGTTCGGTCGAGGAGTGCACGCACGAGCTGACGGCGCAGCGTCTGCTGGAGACGTTGCGGTCCCTCGGGTGATCCGAAACGATCGCGGGCTTGACGCGGCCCTAAAGTGCCCGTCACACATCGACGATGTCCGTCGCGGTACCGTGAACTCGCGGAAACCGCGCCTACCCCCGAAGTGACCTCCCCATGACCACCGAGCACGCAACTGAGCATCTGAACGTGGCAGCGTCGCCGCAGCGTTGCATCGACGTCGCCCTCGACTTTGAGCGGTACCCCGAATGGGCCCCCGACGTCAAAGAGTCGATCGTTGTCGAGCGCGACGATCGGGGACGTGCCACGAAGGTCGGGTTCCGCGTCGCAGCGATGGGCCGAAGTGCAAGCTACGTGCTGCACTACGCGTACGACGAGGACAGTCGACGAATCGCCTGGAATCTCATCGAGGGCGACATCATGCGTGCGCTCGATGGCACGTACATCTTTGAGCTGGCACCCGATGGCACGACCGATGTCACGTACCACCTGTCTGTCGAACTGGTCGTGCCGATCCCCGGCTTCGTGAAGCGCCGTGCCGAGGGCAAGATCATCGGGACGGCCCTTCGCGAACTCAAGCACCGCGTCGAGCAACTCGACGAACCCGCCGCCTGAGGTCGCCGGTCAGACCAGTTCGGTTCAGTTGGCATGCACCAATGCGGGTCGGCGGCGCTCGCCCGTGCGATGGCCGAGTCCGTGGATCACGAACTCGGTGGCTTCCGCGGCCACCTCTTCGGGCGTCACACCGAGGCCAGGACTGGCGAGGAACCGTCGTGCCAGCGCCTGGGTCACGCCGACAATGGCGTAGGTGATCATCAGCGGGTCGCCGTCATGGATCTGACCGGACGCGATGCCGTCCTTGACGTGGCGCATCGTGTCGCTGATCCCGACCTCGGCACCGTCGATGATGAGGTGCGCGAACGCCGACTCTGCGGTCGCGAACTGGAAGAGCGAGAACACGTGTCGGTTCCGGTCGTACCACTCCATCGTGGCGTACAGACCGTTCTCCATTCGCTTCAGCGGGTCTGTTTCCGACCCGATGGCCCTGGCCTGGTGGCGTCGGAGGGAGAGCTGTGTCTCGCGGATGATCTCCGTGAAGAGCGACTCTTTCGACTCGAAGTACCAGTAGAAGACGCCCTTCCCGACGTTGCACTCGGCCACGATGTCGGCCACCGAGGTGAGGTAATATCCCCTGTCGGCGAAGAGTTTGGCCGCACGGTCGAGGATCTGGGCGCGTCGCTCTTTCCCCTTTGGCGTGAAGCGTCGCTCATCCACTGGACGCAGGCTAGGGAAACGTTGTCATTTGTTCCATTCGCGCCTTGTGGAGCGCGGCAGGAATACGTCAACGGTGTGAACGCACGGTGACGTTCGTCATGGAACCGACGCGCGTCCGGTCGTTGGCCGTACGATGCCCCCATGGCGTATCGCATCATCAAAGCGCTCTTCGGACCGATCCTTCGTCGGCTGTTCAAGATCCGCGTCGAAGGCATCGAACACGTTCCGTCCACTGGTGCCGTGATACTCGCGAGCAATCATCTGAGCTTCTCGGATTCGATCTTTCTGCCGTTGATGCTGGACCGCCGCGTCACGTTTGTGGCAAAGGCCGAATACTTCGAGCAGCGTCGCACTGCATGGTTCTTCCGTGCGATGGGTCAGATTCCGATCAAGCGCGGCGGCGGGGAGGCCTCGCTGCGGGCGCTTGAGTCCGCCCAGGAAGTGCTCGATGCCGGCGAGGTGTTCGCCATCTACCCGGAGGGCACGCGGTCGCCGGATGGACGCCTGTACAAGGGCCGCACCGGCGTCGCCAGGCTCGCGCTCGATACGAGGGCACCGATCGTTGCTGTTGCGATGATCGGTACCCGAGAGGCCCAGCCGATCGGCCAACGCAAACCCAACTTCGGGTCCCCCATCACGATCAAGTTCTCGCGTCCGATGCGCTTCGATCGCTACGTCGCGAAGCGCGACGAGCCGATGACGCTGCGCCGGATCACCGACGAGATCATGTACGAGCTCCGCGAGCTGTCCGGGCAGGACTACGTGAACGACTATGCACCGAAGAAGAATGCCGACACCGAGGCCCTGCCGGAAGCGCCCGTCGCCATGGTCCGCACCGTTGGCCCGTCGCGTGCTGTTGCCTAGCACCTCGCAGTCGTGACTACCTTTGTCGTTCGGGTCTGGCTCCCTGATCGGCCTGGCGCGCTCGGTGCCATCGCGAGCCGGATTGGTGCGGTTCGGGGCGACCTCGTCGGTATCGACATCCTTGAGCGGGGCGCGAACCAGGCGATCGACGAACTGATCGTTGAGCTGCCGAGCGACGATCTTGTTGCGCTGCTCACCCGCGAGTTGGAGCAGGTCGACGGAGTCCACGTGGAGGAGATCCGTCCCCTCTCCGGCGTCACCCACGACCCTCGCCTCGACGCACTCGAAACGGCGATCACGCTCGTGGAGGCTCACTCGGTCGAGGCTCTTTTGCAGGCGCTCGCAGGTCGCGCGGGAGCGGACTTCGAATGCGCCTGGACGGTGGTTTTCGACCACGACGCGCCGGTGCCGCTGGCGTCGTTCGGACGTCCACCTGATAGCCCGTGGCTGGCAGCGTTCGTATCCGGCAGTCAAGCGTCATCGTCGCTCGCACCGCGCGGTGCCGGCTCGCTCGACGCCCCGACCTACGACGTCACCTGGGCCAGTCTTGGAACCGCCGAGTTGACGCTGGTGATGGGTCGCCCCGGACGCCCATTTCGCTCCCGTGAGCGGCGTCAGGCGACGGCCCTTGCCCGCATCGCCGATGCCCGCTGGGCCGCGCTGGTGGGCGCTCGCTGAGGTTCTGGTGCACGCAAGCGGAAGTGCGGCGATGCGCTACTCCCGTGCCCAGCCCCGGCTGCGTTCGACTGCCCGGGTCCACTGCGCGTGCGACACGTCGGCCTGCTCCTGCGGTTCGAAGCGTTCGGCCTCGCGCCAGCTCGACAAAACTTCCGCGGTTGATCCCCAGACGCCCTCCGCGAGCCCGGCTGCGAACGCCGCACCGAGTGCCGTCGATTCGGTGACGACAGGTCGGCGGACGGGCACGCCGAGCTGGTCGGCCTGCAGCTGCAGGAGCAGGTCCATCACCGCAGCACCGCCATCGACGCGCAGCTCGCCGAGTGGCGTCCCCGATGCGGCAGTCATCGCGTCGACGACGTCGCGCACTTGGTAGGCGATCGACTCGACGACCGCACGAGCGATGTGCGCGCGCCCCGTGCCGCGGGTGATGCCGACGATTGTTCCGCGCGCATACGGATCCCAGTAGGGGCTCCCGAGGCCGGTGAAGGCGGGCACGAAGTACACGCCGTCGGTGCTGTCGACGCTTGCCGCGAGCGGGCCGATGTCCGCTGACTTTTCGATGATCTGCAGTCCGTCGCGCAGCCATTGGATCGCAGCGCCGGTGATGAAGACGGCACCTTCCAGTGCATACGCATAGCCACCGTTCGGACCGAGATCCCAGGCAACGGTCGTGAGGAGTCCTTCGGTCGGTGGCGGGCATTCCGGGCCGATGTTCATGAGCACGAAGCTGCCCGTGCCGTAGGTGTTCTTGGCCATGCCTGGTTCGACACACGCCTGCCCGAAGAGCGCGGCCTGCTGATCGCCGAGGATGCCGCTCACCGGAACGCCTCGCAGCCCGCCATCGATAATCTGCGCGCTTACTTGGCCGAAACGTCCGCTGCTGGGTCGCACCTCGCCGAGCGCTCTACGGGGGACGCCGAGCAGTTCGCACAGCTCGTCGGACCAGCGTCGAGTGGTGATGTCGTAGAGCATCGTGCGTGACGCGTTCGAGGGGTCGGTCGCGTGGACGCCACCGTCGACGCCGCCCGTCAGGTTCCACAGCAGCCAGTCGTCGACGGTTCCGAGGGCAAGGTCGGGGGAGTCCACGACGCCGCCCTCGGTCAGCAGCCACGCCATCTTCGTGCCGGAGAAGTACGGGTCGAGCACGAGCCCCGTATGCGCGCGTACGGTTGGCAAGTGGCCCGCCTCAGCCAGCGCGTCACACGCTCCGGCGGTGCGGCGGTCCTGCCACACGATCGCTCGATGCAGCGGACGTCCGGTTCGCAGGTCCCACGCGATCACCGTCTCGCGCTGGTTCGTGATGCCGATCGCGGCAATCGTGGTGCCGTCTGGAAGTCGCTCCGTAAGGAGTTCGTGCAAGGTGGCTTGGACGACGGACCAGATCTCGTCGGCGTCATGCTCGACCCAGCCGGGGCGCGGGAAATACTGCGTGAACTCGCGGTACGCCCATCCGACCGGCGTCCCCTGCTCGTCCACGGCAAACGCGCGGACGCCGGTTGTGCCGGCGTCGATCGAAACAACAACGGGGCAGGGCAAGGGCTGGACGCTGTCGCTCATGGTCGGCGAGGGTAGCTGGCGGTGCCGTCTTCGGGTCGCGTGTGCGCGTTCTCGTGTTGGGAGCGAGAATTCGCACGCGGGTGTCGTGGCCGGGGCGGCGACAACTACGCTGGCCGGGTAAGCGGTTTCAGCGGTCGGAGCGGCCGCCCGTGACAACTTCTTCCCTGTGACTACTTAACTTCTTCCCTGTGACTAGTACAGTCGCACAATTGTTGGCGGGGGTCGCGTAGTGTGATCGTTCATGATCGATGGTCGTCGTCCTGCCGGGTTTTCTGAGCCGCAGTTGCGGT
>JAYSSR010000080.1:0-74403 GCA_043720395.1 Acidimicrobiia bacterium | reverse complement strand
GCTCAGAGCCACGTCAAGGTCAGCTTCGAGATGCCCGAGTTCACCGCCGACAGCACGGCCATGGGCAACCTGCGCCTGCTGGAAGCGGTCCGCCACATGGACCATGATGTCCGCTTCTACCAGGCTGGCTCGAGCGAGATGTTCGGTAAGGTCGTGGAGCGCCCGCAGTCGGAAACGACGCCATTCGTCCCGCGCAGCCCATACGCCGTATCCAAGGTCTTCGCCCATCACATGACCGTCCAGTACCGGGAGGCGTACGGCGTGTTCGCCAGCAACGGCATCCTGTTCAACCACGAGTCGCCCCGGCGCGGCGCCACATTCGTGACGCGCAAGGTGACCCGCGGCGTGGCGGCCATCCTGGCCGGCACGAAGGATAAGCTGTATCTCGGGAATCTCGACTCGAGCCGCGACTGGGGGTATGCCCCCGAGTATGTCGAGGCGATGTGGCGGATGCTCCAGCACGACACGCCCGGTGACTTCGTTGTGGCCACCGGTGAGAGCATCACGATCCGCGACTTCCTCAAGCTCGTGTTCGGCCAGTTGGGCCTTGACTGGGAGAAGTACGTCACGATTGATCCTCGCTACTTCCGCCCGGCGGAGGTCGACTACCTCCACGGTGACAGCACCAAGGCACGTACCACGCTGGATTGGAAGCCGCAGGAGGACATCCGTTCCCTCGCCCGCATGATGGTCGACGCGGACCTCAAGCTGGCCGAGAAAGAACTCGTTCTCGCAGACGCCGGCCACTCCACACCGGAGCGTGCGGGCTACCGTTAGCGTCTCGTGACGACCCTCGACTCATCGGGCCTCGACGCCTTCGTCAGCCGCACTGGGCGGGAGTCGCGCACGGCCGTCGTCACCGAAATGTCGACGTCTGGCTGATCGGCGGACTTTCCATGCTCGTGTTCGGCGTCATGTATGTGTCGGCCGACAAGGGAACCGCAGCGTCACAGGTCACGTGGGCGGCGTTCTATCTCGCATTTGTCGTCAATGGCCCGCACTTCTTCGCGAGCTACTGGCATATCTATGTCGATGGCCGCTCGAAGATTCTCCAAGACCCGAAGTACTTCTGGGCGGCGGTTATCGTGCCGTTCCTTCTGCTTGTTGGACTGGTTATCGGAGAGCGGCGGCCGACCGACGCGACGCTCGGCTTCATGGTCAACATCATGTCGGTTGGTTGGCATTACGTGAAGCAGATCTTTGGCGTATCGGTCGTTTCTTCGGCCGCCCACGGTCGCACGGCCTTTCGAAGGTCACGCTGCGAGCCAACCTGCTGGCAATCTGGCTCATGTCGTTCGTGACGACGAACGACTACAAGGGCACCGGGGACTTCTACGGTGTCAAATACAGCTCGGCGAATCTGCCCGACTGGACTCGCCCCGTCGCCTACGTGTTCGTTGCGCTGACCGCGGCCGTGGCCGTCGGTGTTCAACTGCGTCAGTGGGTCCGGACCGGCACCACGATGGCGCTTGTCGCGTGGGTTGCTTGGGCCGCCACGTCCGCGCCTACCTCCGCCCTCGTCGATCTGGAGATTAGTACGCGCACATAGTGTGTCGTCCGCGCCGACGAAAGTCGCTCGCACATGCTGCGCGGACGACTCTCACCGGCGCGGACGACACCGCCAACGCGACAGCGGGCGCGAAACGGCCCGGCGCAACGGCCGGGCCGAATCAAACAGAATCTGAGAGGAGGCTCAGGCGCAGGCGTCGAGGGCCCGTCGGGTGAGGACCCGAGCGAGGTGCTCGCGGTACTCCGTAGAGCCGTTCAGATCGCCCGGAGCGTCGGTACCCTCCGCAGCGTGGGCCGCAGCGTCGGCGACCGATGCGCCGCCCGTGAGGGCCGCCTCGACGCCGGCTGCTCGAATCGGCGTGGAGCCCATGTTGGTGAGACCGACGCCAACTTGACTGCCGAGGCGATACGCCGCGACGCCGACGATGGCCCAGTCCTGTGCACGACGATTGAACTTCTGATAGTTGACCTTCGCACCGGTGATCTTCGGGACACGAATCTCGGTGAGAAGTTCGTCGGCAGCGAGTGCGGTGGTGAGAAAGCCCTGGAAGAAGTCGGCGGCCGAAACGGTCCGCTCACCCTTCGGGCCGCGGATCACCATCGTGCCACCGAGAGCGGCAATCGCGGCCGGAAAATCCGAGGCCGGATCACCGTGCGCGATCGAGCCACCGATCGTGCCGCGGTGACGAACCTGCGAGTCGCCAACATGCACGGCGACGGCCGGAAGCAGCGCGCAGTGCTGCTTGAGCAGATCCGAGTACTCGACGTCGTGGTGGCGAGTGAGCGCACCGATGGCCATCTGGTCGCCAGCGTCGCGGATGTAGGACAGGTCCTTCACGCGGCCGACGTCGATGAGCATCGACGGTGACGCAAGGCGGAGCTTGAGCAGCGGGACCAGCGAGTGTCCGCCGGCGAGGATCTTGGCGTCCTCGCCGTGCTCGACGAGAGCAGCAACGGCAGAGTCGGCAGAGTCGACCCGCATGAAGTCAAAGGCGGCAGGAATCATTTCTGTTCTCAGTTCCTTTTCCGGGTCACTTCGCCGCAGCGGCGAGGACGGCCTTGACAATGTTGTGATACCCGGTGCATCGGCACAGGTTGCCTTCGAGGCCGATGCGGACCTCTTGTTCCGTGGGGTTCGGGTTCTCGTCGAGAAGCCCACACGCGGCCATCACCATGCCCGGCGTGCAATAGCCGCACTGGAGCCCGTGGTTCTCCTGGAACGACTTCTGCATCGGGTGGAGCGTGCCATCGGCGTCCGCAAGACCTTCGATCGTTTTGACCCCACCGCCGTCGGCTTGCACGGCAAGGATCGTGCAGCTCTTCACCGCCTCACCGTCGAGATGCACGGTGCACGCACCGCAACTCGACGTGTCACAGCCGATGTTCGTGCCGGTGAGCCCGCAGGACTCCCGGATGTAGTGAACAAGCAACGTTCGCGGTTCGACGTCGTGGCTTTGAGCCTGACCGTTGACCGTCATCGAAACGTTCATGGGACCCCCAAGGTAAAAGAAACGGAGTTCGCCGGAAACGTCCCGGCACCGACGTGCGTTCTAGCACCAACCGTGCACCGCGCGCCCCTTCGTCGGACGCAAAAGCGGAACGAATGCGACAAGAACGGCCAGAACCTAGTCAGCGCCAGAACTGAATCGCGTCGAACACAGCTCGAACGCGGCTGACAGGAGGTGCCTGCTTCGCTGAGGGCGCAGGGCCGACGATGGTGTCCGGTCGCGTCGCATCGAGCACAGAGCCCTCCGTCCGGAGGCCCGGAATGACCGTCAGACGCTCGCCCGGGCGGACCATCCCAAACTGATCCAAGGCCAAGCGCTGCATCTCAACGTCCGTACCGAGCACTCGAGCGCGTTCCGTCAACCCAGCGTTGCGGGTCGAAAGCATCTCCAAACGAGCCCGGGTTGCGTCGAGTTCCTGGCGTTGCACGACGTAGGCGCGCACCGGGATAACCCCGAGAATCGTGAACAGCAATACGATCCCGGCTGCAAGCACAATTCCGAAAAGGGCCTTCAGAAGACTTCGACGGAGCCGGAATAGTCTTGGTCGCGCCGTAACAATTGCGTGCGACACCTCAGACCGCTCGCATCGCAGCGCGGGGCGCAAGAGCCTCGCGGCCGCAGAAGGCGGCTGACTCGCCAAGCTGCTCCTCGATGCGAAGGAGTTGGTTGTATTTTGCCACCCTGTCCGACCGAGCCGGGGCACCGGTCTTAATCTGTCCGCAGTTCGTGGCGACAGCGAGATCGGCGATCGTCGCGTCCTCCGTTTCACCCGAGCGGTGCGACATCACAGCGGAGTAGGCGTTGCGAGTCGCGAGGCTTACGGCGTCGAGCGTCTCCGTGAGCGACCCGATCTGGTTGACCTTCACGAGGATCGAGTTGGCGACACGGCGGTCGATGCCCAACTGAAGCCGACTGGAGTTCGTGACGAACAGGTCATCGCCAACAAGTTGCACCTTGCCGCCGAGTTTGTTCGTCAACGAAGCCCAACCATCCCAGTCGTCTTCCGACATGCCGTCCTCGATCGACACGATCGGGTAGCGAGCCGCAAGGTCGGCCCAGTAATCGGCCATCTCTGCACTGGTGAGCGAACGCCCCTCGCCTGCGAGTTCGTACTTCCCGTTCTTGTACAGCTCGGTCATTGCAGGGTCGAGCGCGATCCCGATCTGCTCGCCGGGCACGTAGCCAGCCCGCTCAATCGCCTCCACGAGCAACTTGATGGCGTCCTCGTTTTTCGCAAGGTTTGGAGCGAACCCACCTTCATCGCCTACCGCAGTTGCCAGGCCGCGTTCCTGGAGTTGCTTTTTGAGCGTGTGGTACACCTCGACGCCCCAGCGCAAGGCTTCTCGGAAGCTCGGCGCGCCGACCGGCATCACCATGAACTCCTGCATGTCGATCGTGTTGTCGGCATGCACGCCTCCATTCACCACGTTCATCATCGGCACCGGAAGCACGTGTGCGTTCGGCCCACCAATTGCTCTGTAAAGGGGGAGATCCAGCTCGGAGGCCGCGGCCTTCGCGAGCGCGAGCGACGTCCCGAGAATCGCGTTGGCACCCAGACGTGCCTTATTGGGAGTGCCATCGAGCTCGATCAACGCGTGATCCACTGTGCGCTGATCCAGCCCTTCGTGTCCGGCGAGAAGATCGCGAATTTCGGTGTTGACGAAGCCAACGGCCTTAGCCACGCCCTTGCCGAGATAACGCGTGCCACCGTCGCGAAGCTCGACCGCTTCGTGCTCGCCGGTCGATGCACCAGACGGAACCATCGCCCTTCCGGTCGCTCCGGACTCCAGGCCGATTTCGACCTCGACGGTCGGGTTGCCGCGGGAGTCGAGGACTTCGCGGCCAATGACGTATTCGATGCTGCTCATAAGACCCTCTGGGGAAGTAGGGGACGGTCGGCTTCTGGAGGTGAATCGCGCAAGAAGTTAGGGACGGAAACTTAGTCAACCGCGGATGCCAAAATCAGTCGAACCTATGTTCGCTTACTTTCATCGATGTAGTTCACGCAAGGCGCACAGGTCGTTGAACGAAAATATCTACTAGTAAGCGCGCGTATTTCCGCCTTCAACCGATAGCCTCGGACTTATGGGTGAGGTTCCCGACGAACTCTGCGGCGTCTCCATTGCAGACGTCTACGCGGCACAGGAACGACTGGTCGGTATCGTGCGACGTACACCGACCCGCCTTGCCGATTCGATCAGCCGCGCCCTCGACCGTCCGGTGTTTCTCAAGCCGGAGCACCTCCAACGCGCCGGGTCGTTCAAGATTCGCGGTGCCTACAACCGCATTAGCCAGTTGCCGTCCGGCGTCAGCGTCGTCGCCGCATCGGCGGGCAATCATGCCCAGGGAGTCGCGCTCGCCTCTGCGCTCACCCATCGTCACGCGACGATTTTCATGCCTGACGCTGCCTCCCTCCCGAAGATCAAGGCCACCGAAGGTTACGGAGCGACCGTGCTCTTCGGCGGCCCCACGCTCGACGAATGCCTCGCAAAGGCCAAGGCCTTCGCGGACGAGCACCATGCGATGTTCGTTCCACCGTTCAACGATCCCCTCATCATTGCTGGACAGGGAACCGTCGGCCTCGAAATCGCGACCGAATACGCCGAAGCAGGAGAGCCGAGCGACTGCCCTATCGTGCGGCCAGGCACTGCTCCCGTGATCCTCCTCCCAGTGGGCGGCGGTGGATTGATAGCGGGCACGTCCCTTGCACTTCGCCACGCCTTTCCGACCGCAGCGATCATCGGCGTTGAAGCAGCCGGTGCCGCGTCAATGCGACGCTCACTCGACGCCGGCCAACTCACGACGCTGGCTTCCGTCAACACGATGGCCGATGGCATCTCGCTGCGCGCGCCGGGTTCACTCACGTTCGAGATGACACGAGCGCTCGTCGACGACGTCGTCACCGTGAGCGAGGACGAGATCGCCGAGGCAGTCCTGCTCCTCATGGAACGAGCAAAGGCGGTGGTCGAACCCTCCGGTGCCGTTGGCCTCGCTGCGCTTATGGCAGGCAAGATCGGCGGAACGCAACCAGCCGTGGTCGTTCTGTCCGGCGGCAACGTCGATCCGATGTTGCTCAGCCATATTGTGACGCGGGGCCTCTCCGCCGCTGGGCGATACCTGCGACTTCGCATCGTGTTCCTGGACCGTCCCGGCTCGCTCGCCGCACTCACCGCCGTCGTCGCGAGGCTCGGGCTGAACGTTCTCGACGTGGAGCACCATCGCACCGGCGTGTCGATCGGCGTCGATCAGGTCGAGGTCGAACTCACCGTGGAGACGCGTAGTCCTGAGCACCGTGACGACGTGATTGCGACGCTGCGCGCGGAAGGCTTCGACGCAAACCTCGCATAGCGGGCCTAGCCCTGGCCTAGCCCCTAGTGCGCCTGGCGCTCCGCTCGTTCCGCTGCTTTGATCGTTTCCCAGTTCCGCCTCACGTCCTCGATCCCACCGACCACGACGTCGCCGAACACATGAGGGTGGCGTCGTTCCATCTTGGCGTGCAGCGTGGACGCGACATCGGCGAGCGTGAACCATCCCTGTTCGCTGGCAAGGCAGGAATGAAACACGACTTGGAAGAGCAGGTCTCCGAGCTCCTCTTCGAGATGGTCGACTGGGTCGTGTCCTTCGGTTTGACTGGCGTGGTCGAGGTGATCGAGCTGCTCGATCGCCTCAGCAAGTTCCTGTGCCTCCTCGATCGCATAGCGAGCCAACGTCTGATGGGTCTGTTCGGCATCCCACGGGCACCGTCCGCGTAGCGCCCGCATCTGCTCTTCGAGGCGAACGATCGCACGACCTGTGGAGGACACCAGCGCGGGTACGTACAGCGACGTGAGGTGGTCGGCCTCGACGCCAACCGTCGATTCCAGACGGTCAAGCTCGTGCCAGGCGACCGTCACGATTTTCTCGTCGGGGAGGCCAAGGTGATGGAGGACCGTCACAACCGGAACCTCGTCGAGCATGGCGGTGTCGATCGCGAGTTTGATGTCGGAGAGCACGTCGCGGGAGTGACATTGCGCAACAAGGGCTGCGCCGGTCAGCGCGGCTGCGTCCTGCGCGAAACGGCGACCGTCGATCAGACGCACACCGACGGCGAGCGGGTCAACACGAAGACGGGCCCACGCGAGGTCGAGGAATGACAGTGCCGCTTCAACGCGAACCTCGACGCGAGGATCGCGAAGCAGCAACTCGACCGTGTGCTCAGCAACGACTGGTGAGCCGGGCACGGCAAAGACGATTTCCCTGTCAGGCGAACTTGCGGACGCCACGAGCGCAGCACTGACCAGCAACTCCACAATCGAGTCGTAGACGCGTTCGAACGAATCCTCGCGTTCGTACACATCATCGAAGCTGCGAACGCGCATGTCGATCGTCGAAGCGGCCGGGTGCATACGCGTCCGAAGGAAAATGCGCTCCGGAGGTGTCGAGTCCAGGATCCGACGAGTTCCAGCAGTAATCAGATCTGCGTCGGCGGGCCCGAGGCCCACTACGACCACAACTGGCAGCGTCACCCGCCGACGGTTGTCGGCGGAACTGGCGCGGCTGCGGCAGTCGCTGCAGCCTTGGCGTTGGCCTTGGACTGGATCTGCGGATATCCGTTCGGACCCTTCGCTACGTACGTGCCGTAGCGAGCATCAACGGTGACCTTGGCGTCGGTGAGCCGTTTGATGAGACGCTTCGTCGATTTGGGGCCCGCCTCCTGCTTCATGGCCTCGTCCACCTTGTCCTTCGAGGCGGCGTACGTGGCGTCGGTACGCTTCGCGACCTTGATGAGATGGAAGCCGAACTGGGTCTGCACAGGATCACTGACCGTATTGAGCGGCAACGTCTGGGTGGCCTTGGCGAACTCCGGAACGTAGGTGCTTGGCGACGCGCACCCCAGATCTCCGCCGTTGGCACCAGAACCCGAGTCGGTCGATTTTGCCTTCGCGACGGTCGCGAAGTCATCGCCGCCCGCCAGTCCCTTCTGGATCGCGTCGGCTTCCGGCTTCGTGGCCACAAGAATGTGGCTCGCGCAGACCTCTCCGCCAAACTGATCCTTGTGCGTCTCGTAGTACGCCTTGGGATCGCCAAGCTTCTTCACATCGGCAGCGACGATCGCGTCGTATGCCGATGCGCTCCGCTCGGCCGTTTCACGGAACCTCTTGGGCAAAGTGACGTAGATGGCCTCGCCGCCATAGCTCTGCATGAGTTGCTGCTTGGTTGCCGCAAGGATGGTGGGCTTCGGCAACTTCGCAGCAACGAACTCCTCGTCAATGATGCGGTCGACCATCCGACGGTCGAGAATGAACGCTGTGTACTCCGCGTTCCACGTCTTTTGGTCACGATCGGTGCCGCGATAACGCGCCAGCTCGGTCTTTTTCTCCACTGGATCGGTCTTCGAGGCAACCTGTGCGTCTGCAAAGGCAGCCAGGTCGGCTTCGAGCTGGCCGCGGCTCAGCTTTGCGCTGTTCACCGTTAGGACGGCCGCGTCGCTCGCCGACGATGAGCACGAACTGAGCAACGAAGCCAGGCCGACTGTCACTGCGAGCGGGACAACAAGGCGGGCGAGCGTACGGCGCGCAGTGCAGCCAAAAGGTTTCCGGTGGGGAGAGGTCGTTCGAATCACGGGGATTGAGCCTACCGACCGAACTCCGATTGACCTGCCCGTCGGGCCTAGTGTTCTGAGTCACAAGTTCGCTGCGGAATTCTCGGCCCGATTCCGCCACTGCTGCGTCCTCGTCCTCACCGTAGGGCCCGGGCTATGCCTTCGTCCTGCGTCCTTGCACTGACGAAATCGGCCTCGCGAATTCCGCGAGCAACTTGCAACTCAGGACACTAGTGCATCGCCGCAGAAGTTCCGCTTGCGTGCACAAGGGAGGAGTCGATGCTCAAGCGAGGACGTTTTGCAGCCGATGGCAGGTTCCAACCGCTGTCGAGACATCGGCATCGGCACAGGACCCACGCACCGATGACCTCACCGACCACTCCCGATTTGCCGCGGTTTCCCATGTCTCGTCCGAACACGAGCGACATGAGCGAGCTCGTCGGTTCGCTTCCCCCAGGTCTCGCGCGGTCGGTCCCGACACAGCCTGCTGAACCAAGCACAGCAGACGCGTCCGCGACCGGCGCGGAATCGCGCAAAGGGCCGTCCCTACGGCGAATGACGCAGGGAGCAGACGGATCGAGTTCGACCGGACTCCCGTTCACGCTTCGGAGCCCAACTCGCAGCAGAGCGTCGACAAAGAACGCAGATTCCGCGCCCGGCGTAACCGAGACGGTGCCGCTCACACCCCAGCAACGCATCGAGTCGGAATGCCTGAACATGATCGGGCCCGAGCTCCGCCGGATGTTGATGGTGAGCTTTCCGCTCACGCTTATCGTGGTCGTCGGCCTGTGGAACCACGCGGGACAGGCGCAGCTCCTGCTTTGGCTTGGACTTGCCATCGCCGCGAGCGCGGTACTTGCGTTCGTCGCAGGCTTCGAGACGCCCCTCGACGTGCCCGGTGCCATCACCGCACGACGCCGCGAGATTGTGATCGCATGTGGGGGCCTGGCACTTTCGTGGGCGCTCGGCGTCGTCATCGTCTACCCGTCCGTCAATGACCATGCCTTCCGTACGTTGCTCGCGCTCGGGGTGTGCGGTGCCATCGGCGCGATGGGCTTAGGGACGTTGCTGTGCCGACCCGCCATGTTTGTTCTGCTCCTGCCATCCACGGCTTCGATCGTCGTCCGCTTCTTCTTCGGGTCTGGTCTCGAACGAGCGGCCGCTGCGATCGCTGGCGTCATCGCATTGGGCTTCGCACTTCACGGTTCCGCCGCGAACCATTCAGTCGTCACCCTCGTCCGCAATCGAATCGAAAACGACCTCCTCAGCAGGAAGCTGCAACGCAGCCAGGAACTGCGTTCGCTGATGGAGGCGGAGCTGCAGCGAGTGTCGACGACCGACCGCGAGGACGAACTCGATCCGGTGACCGGCGTACGCAACCGGAAGGCATTCATCGAAATTGTTGCCGATCACTGGCAGCAGGCCGAGGCCGGATTCGATCCCTTCACCATGGTCATTGTCGACATTGACCAATACGACGAAATACGGGATCGCCACGGTGCCGATATTTCCAACGAACTTCTGAAGCAGGTTGCGGGTCTCGTCGACACCGGCTTGCGGACCGACGACGTTCTCGCGCGGGTCAACAATTCACAGTTCGCCGTGCTGCTCAACAATGCTTTGAGCGACGGCGCAGTGATCTGTCTCGAACGCATTCGTCGAAAGGTCGCTGCGACTCCGTTCGACGCTGGCGAGCCCCTCGTTGTTTCAATCTCCGCCGGCCTGGTGACCTGGGACAAGGGCATGGGTATTCGCCAACTCATGAGCCGGGCCGACATGAGCCTGCAGCGCGCCAGGGACACCGGCGGCAATCAACTCTCCGTCTGGGGCGATGCGCTACGGGTGGCGAAGGACTGACCCAACCCGTATTTCCCGGTGTCCGAATCCATTGGCAGATATGCAGTCGATTGGCAGCCCATACGCGCTGCAGATCTGCCAATCGGCTGCGCGCAGCGACTCGTCGTCTCAGCCCTGCTTCACCAGGTAGGCGTTCGAGATCACCTTGAAGATGGAACGCCACTCGAGTTCCTGCAAACCCTTGCCCGACGGCCGAGCCCAGACGACGCCCTCGCTTCGGCGCTGCGGATTGACCAGCGAGGCGAGCCCGTCCACCTGGATGAGCGCCGCATCGACGGTGTCCGGCAGTTCGAGGCCCTTGTAGACCGGCACGGCCAGCGGCCGAAGCCACTCCGGCCACTCCTCGCGAGGCACCGCGTCAAGGCCCCGGAAGAACCCGAAGACGCCAACACGGCGACCTCGAACCCGAAGCGGGTTGGCTTGAATACCTTCTCCGTAGACCTCCGCCTGGAGGACCTCGCCGGATAGGAGATGGTGCTCTGCGCCCGTCGAGCGGACCGCTTCCCAGTAGACGTTGGGACCATCACGCAGTTCCCAGTTCCGTCCGCAGACGCGCAGCTCTCCCCCGTCGTTGATCACCGTGAGCGAGGTGCCGTCGAGCTTTTCCGTTGCAATCCACGGTCCGGCCGCAAGCAGCTCCGGCCAGATCTGGACGAGGTTCTGAGCGCGTTCGGCGTCGGTCTTACGGGCCAACGACGTTGGGAACGCACCGACCTGGTCGCCTCCAAGTCCGGCGGGAAGTGGTGGCTCGTACTTCTTGATCCCGAGGACTACAGCGAGATCTGCGCCCGGCTCGGCCGCGATTAGCTCCGGGAACTGATCGATCGGGAGCACGAGGCCCTGCGAGTACACACCTCGGAGACGCGCCGTCTTCAGCACATGGATACGTGAGCCGTCGATGTCCGTCTTGGCACCCCGAGGTTCAAGGAAGGCGAATCGGTCGTCGCTTAGCGGAAGCGCAGCGTCGATCTCGATGTAGACGCATCGTTCGCCGACGCGGAACTGCCCCTTCTTCGCGACGACTGTCCAGCCGCGGACGTGCACCGCTTCGATGGCGTCGGCATCCGCGATCGCGACCACGTCCGCCACTTCCTCGATTGTCACCAACTGCCGTTCGTTCGGTTCCATAGGGCCGGAGAACCTAGCCATTGCGGCGACCGATGCAATCCGAAATTTCGCGTCAGGCTGGCGGGAAGAGGTCGGCGAAGAAGGCGAGCAGGTAGGCGATCACGTCGGTCTTCGGCTTCATCGGAAGAATGATCAGCTCGTCCCTCTGCTTCCAGATCGCCGTCTTGTACAACCGCTGGAGGCGAATCTCCTGACTGGTTTTCAGGTCGATCGGTGTGATCCGCGCGCCCAACGCGCCCGGCATCATGAGCGACCCGGAACCGAATGCCTTCGTCACCGACAGCTCCCGGACGCCGAGGCGCACGCACTCAGCACGCAACCGAGCGACACCCAACAACGCCTTAGCTCGATCGGGAATCGGGCCGTATCGGTCGATCCATTCGGTCTCGATGTCGTCGACCGACGCCTGGCTCACCACCTCCGCCAACCGCCGGTACGCGTCGAGTCGCAACGGTTCCTTTGCGATGTAATCGTGCGGAATGTTCGCATCGACCGGCAGCTCGATCTTGATCTCGGCGGGCTCCTTCGGGGTCTCACCCTTCAGCTCGCTCACTGCCTCGACCACCATTTGGTTATAAAGGTCGTAGCCCACCGCCGCGATATGGCCGCTCTGATCACCGCCAAGAATGTTGCCAGCGCCCCGGATCTCCAGATCCCGCATTGCGATTTTGAAGCCCGATCCCAATTCCGTATGTTCACCTATGGTCTTGAGCCGCTCGTAGGCCTCGTCGGACAGCGTCACATCGGGTGGATAGAACAAGTACGCGTAGGCACGCTGCCCCGCTCGCCCGACGCGTCCACGGAGCTGGTGGAGCTGGCCCAGCCCGAGACGGTCGGCGCGATCAACCACGAGCGTGTTCACGGTTGGCATATCGATACCGGTCTCGATGATTGTCGTGCACACGAGCACGTCGTACTTGCCGTCCCAGAAGTCGTACACGACCTGTTCGAGCGCGCTCTCGTCCATCTGCCCGTGCGCGATTGCTATGCGCGCTTCGGGTACGAGGTCGTGCAGCGTCTTCGCCTTCCATTCGATGTCCGACACCCGGTTGTGGACGTAAAACACCTGCCCTTCACGCAGTAGTTCGCGACGGATCGCCTCCGCAACGGCGCGCTCGTCGTACTCCCCAACGTAGGTGAGGATCGGTTGACGCTCTGCTGGGGCCGTGTTGAGCAGCGTCAGATCACGGATGCCGCTGAGCGCCATCTCAAGGGTGCGAGGGATCGGCGTGGCGGTGAGCGTGAGTACGTCCACGTTCTGCGTCATCTGCTTGATCGCCTCCTTGTGCGTGACGCCAAAGCGCTGCTCCTCGTCGACCACCAAGAGCCCGAGACGCGGGAACTCGAGGTCCGCGCCCAAGATTCGGTGCGTGCCGATGAGCACGTCGACCTCCCCGGTCTTCACTGCGGCAACCACCTTGCGGGCCTGCGCGGCCGTAAGGAATCGCGAAAGCACTTCGACGCGGACCGGATAGTTCGCGAACCGATCGGAGAACGTCTGGAAATGCTGCTGCGCAAGCAGTGTGGTCGGCACCAGGATCACCGCCTGCTTGCCATCCTGAACCGCCTTGAACACGGCACGGATCGCAACCTCGGTCTTGCCATAACCGACGTCGCCGCACACAAGACGGTCCATCGGCGAGGCGGACTCCATGTCGCCTTTCACGTCCTCGATCGCCTTCATCTGATCCGGGGTTTCGGCGTACGGAAACGCGTCTTCGATCTCGCGCTGCCACGGGGTGTCCTGGCCGAACGCGTGACCGGGCGCAGTAAGTCGCCTCTGGTAGAGCACAACCAGCTCCTGCGCGATCTCGCGCACAGCCGCCCGCACCTTCGCCTTTGCCGCAGCGAAGTCCTTGCCACCGAGACGGTGCAGCGAAGGTGGCTCGCCCGAGTACGGGCGCACCGAATCGATCTGATCACTGGGGACATACAGCTTGTCGTCGCCCCGGAATTCCAAGAGAAGGTAGTCGCGTTCGACGCCGCCGATCGCTCGCTTCACCATGCCGGCAAAACGTCCGACGCCGTGGACGTAATGCACGACATGGTCACCGGTCTTCAGGTCGTCAAAGAACACCTGCGCCTCACGACGCTTGCGGACCTTCGCCTTGCGGTGCGCGCGGCGTCGACCGGTGAGGTCCGACTCCGACATCACGGCGAGCTTGATGCCCGGCAGAATGAAACCGCGTTCGATCCCCGCCACCGCGATCTGCAATGACGCACCCGTACGCGCGCTTATCTCGACGTCGTAGCCCGCAGGAACGACCTCGCCACGCAGACCTTCATCGCGAAGGATCGCGTGGATGCGTTCGGCCGAACCTTCACCATCGGCCGCGATCACTATCCGGTACCCGTCGGCGGTCAGGCTTCGGAGCTGGTTCACGAGCGCGTTGGCGTCGCCGACCGTAGTCGCCCAGCCCATCGCCGGAATGACGGTCGTGTCGGGACCCTCGGGTGCCGACGTCATCGACCACACCGGGGCCGACGTGTGCGAGAGCAAACGCTCGAAAGGCAGATGCAGCATCGGGAATGAGCCATGCTCAGCCAGATAGCTGCTCGTTTGGTCGGCACCCCATGTCCGGGCCAGCGTGGACGCGAGCGCCGACTCCTCGTCGAGCAGATCGCCAGCGCGGTCACGCATTCGACGCGGCTCGAGCAGGATGACGAGCGCGTCGGCGGGCAGGAGGTCGACCAGGAGGTGCTCGCTGCCCGATACGAACGGCAGCCACGACTCCATTCCGTCGAACGTCAAGCCCTGCGACATCCGCTCCCACTGGTCGCGCCCCCACGGCTCCTCACGGAGGAGTTCCTCTGCGCGCGTACGAACTTCATCGGTCGGACGCAGTTCGCGGCAGCCGAAGATCACGACTTCCGCCACATCGATCGTGGAGCGCTGGTCGTGCACGCTGAACTCGGTGAGCCGGTCGACCTCGTCGCCCCAGAGATCGATACGCACTGGCACGTCGGCGGTCGGAGGGAACACGTCGACGATCGACCCGCGTACCGCAACCTCGCCTCGGTGTTCGACCTGGTACTCCCGCCGGAACCCCAACTCGACCAGCCGGGTCACGAGCACCTGCGGATCGATCTGGTCCCCCGTGCGCACCACGACCGGCGCAGTGTCCTCAACGTGCGGCCCGAGACGCTGCAGGAGAGCCTTCACGGGCGCAACCAGGACTGCCGGCATCGACTCGCCGGAGTGAAGGTGCCACATCGCTTCGAGGCGGCGTCCCATGGTCTCGACGCTCGGACTCACCCGCTCGAATGGCAGCGTTTCCCACGCCGGGAACTGGTCGACTTCGTGTTCGCCAAGGTAAGCGCGCAGATCATTAGCGACGCGGTCGGCGTCCTGGCTCGTTGGCGTAACGACCACCAGCGGACGCCGATCGGCCAATCGGGCGAGCGATGCAAGCACGAACGCACGCGCTGGCTCGGCAACCGCTATCACAGCGGAGCGGAGCCCACGAAGGTCCGTGAGGTCGCGGTCGTCGCGCAGCATCGATGGAAGCGGGGCGAGACTCACTTCAGTCGAGGGTACCTGCCGTGCAGGACCTCTCGATTTACTGCGTCAGCAGAATCGACCTAGTTCGGCGGCAGGCTGCCGTAGCGGCGCGTTATCACCCTTGCCTGGCTGGCGGTTGCACAACGCCTGAGGGTTGAACCGCTCTTGTGGAGAATGACTCGTGACGAGCACGTCTTAGACGCGAAAGCAACGTAGTTCAGGCGCCCGACACGCACGTGAGCGACGACGAAGACTGGGGCCGGTGCCGAGCTTGTCGGTGGAGCCACTGGTTGGTTGGACGTGGTCGTTGTGGGTGACCGGGTGGTGGTCGGCGCAACCGTCGTTGTCGGTGGCCGCGTCGTGCTGGTCGTCGTCGTTGTTGCTGCCGCTATCGTCGTGGTCGGCGCAATGGGAAACGCGCCGAAGATCACGGTGGTGCCAACGATGACCGCAACTGGTTCCGTCTCGATCACGGTGTTGGCGTCGTAGGTGACCCCATTGACCAAGGTCGGATACGTGATTGCTCGTGGCGCGCCCCCGATGTAAACCGCGTTGCCAAAGATCGATCGGACACCGGTCCCGAGCACGAACAGTCGGAACTTGCACGACGTCGTGGACGCAAGCCGAAACTGCGGTGACACGGTTCCGCCGGTGGTCGGAAAGGTCGCGACGGAGATCAGTCCGTCCTGGTATCCCGGCATGGAGTTGCAGTCGTATTCAACGCGGTAACCGGTGACGCCATTCGGGAGTTGACCGGGGATGTTCACGATCGTGGTGATCGTCGACAGGGTCCCGACGACGGTCTGGGCTGGCACCGGAACGCCAAGACCGACACCGACACCGAGAACGACGGTCAACGCACAGAGAACGGCCGTCCGGGCTCTACGCGGACAGCGGCAAAACAGGGAACTGATCACGGCGTACCTCCAAGTCGGGCGACGCGCGAAATCTACCGGACCACCTCAGGGACGAGTGTTGACGTCGTTCATCGCCCGGTCGATCCCGAAGTCGAGGATTGATTCCACTGCGTCGGTGGCGATCTGCACCGCGACATCGAGTTCAATTCGCTCGGCTTTGCCCGGCCGTCGAAGCACGAAATCAGCACCCGCTTGTGAACTCGGCGGACGCCCGATGCCAAGACGCACCCGGATGAAATCTGGCGACCCGACGTGCGCTTGGATCGACTTCAGACCGTTGTGGCCCGCGACGCCGCCACCGACCTTGAGCTTTACCCGCCCGCGTGGCAGGTCAAGTTCGTCGTGAACAACAATCAGGCTGGCAACGTCGACAATGCCGTGTCGCGCCACCAAAAGATGCACGGACTCGCCGGACAGGTTCATGTACGTCTGCGGAAAGGCCAGAGCCACGCGCCCCGTGCCAATCCGACATTCGGCGACCATCGCGCGTTCACGCGTCGACATCTTCAGTGACCCGCCATGACGGCGAGCGAGCGCCTCGATCACTTCGACCCCCACGTTGTGGCGCGTGCCAGCGTACTCAGCTCCGGGGTTGCCCAACCCAACGATCAGCGCGCGAGCGGGCGTGCCTGACCGGGTTGAAGCGCGAAAGGCCATCGAAACAACGATCGGCCGGTGCCGACCGAGCAGGGACCGGTCAGACGGTCCGGAAGTCGATATGCGCAGCGGTGCCCTTCACCGGATCGCGCTGGATGTCCTGGATCTTCACCTTGTGGGGAACGCCATCGACAACCAACGAAAACTCGACGAGGCGATTCTCCGCATGGTTGAAGGTGTTACGGACCTCGCGGTGATCAAGCGAGACACCAAACGCCTCGACGCCCTTGCCGTACACGATGCCGGGGATCCGTCCGGTCGCACGGAGACGTCCGGCGGGCCGGGAACCCGTATCGGTGCGGAGCTGTGCTTCGAGCGTGATGTCGGCCATGTCGGTATCCTTGCGAGGTGTGCTGCGGTTGAGTTTCCGGCCAACCGAGCCGATGAAGTGGAACATCATAGCTGACACCCACAATCCCAGGACTCAGATGCGATCCGGCCGCGTCCGCTTAAAGTTGCTGACTGCTGTTTGTTTGTGCCTTCTGAGCGCACTGGTCGGCGCTTCGCGGGTCAGGGCGGCCCGACAGCCTGCACCGGTGGCACCGGGGTTCACCTCGACCCGAGGACCCGCCCCGACTGTTTCGTCGCTGCCGAGCCAGCCACGCGGAGCAGCCCCAGCCGCACCAGCCGTCGAAGCGACGTTGGCCGCCGCGGGAGACCTCTCGTGCCAACCCGGCAGTACCACGACGCTCCTGGCATGTCGTTCCAAGGAGGTCAGCGACCAGATCGTCGCCGATGCCCGCGTCAACTGGTTCCTTGCGCTCGGCGATCTTCAGTACGAAGTCGGCGCGCCGACTGCGTTCGACACCGCATATAACCTGACCTACGGCCGAGTCAAGGCGAAGACGATTCCGGCCGTCGGCAACCATGAGTATGGCACCGCCAACGCAGCGGGCTATTTCAACTATTTCGGAGCGGCGGCACATCCGCCGAACGGCTGGTACAGCGTCGATCTTTCGGAGTCGTGGCACCTCGTGGTGGTGAACTCCAACTGCGCCCTGATCGGAGGGTGCGACGCACCAAGTGCTCAGTACGCATGGCTTTCGGCCGATCTCGCAGCGAACACCCGCCCGTGTGTCCTTGCGATCTGGCACCACCCACACTTCACGTCGTCACAGCGTGGAGGCAGCACGTTCATGCGTCCGATCTGGGATCTCCTCGCAACCGCCAATGCCGACATCGTGCTGAACGGGCATGAACACAACTACGAACGCTTCGACCCTCAGCGCGGCGACACGACGGCTGATCCGACATCAATGCGCGAGTTCATCGTTGGAACCGGTGGACGGAACACCTATCCGACCACGAACACACAGCCGAACAGCGTCGTGCGGTCGGCCGGGTTCGGGTACCTGCGACTTGAACTCCAACGGTCGGCCTACGCGTGGACGTTCGTACCCGAGCCGGGCTCGACCACCTTTAACGATTCCGGTTCAGCGATCTGCCACTGAGCCGACTGCCGTAAGCGGAGGGTCAGCTTTGGTTCTCGCCGTTGAAGATTTCGCTCACGGAGGCGTCTTCGAACACCGCGGAGATCGCGTCGCCGAGCAGCGGTGCCACGGACAGAACCTCGATCTTGTCGCACTGCTTCTCCGACGGCATCGGCAGCGTGTTCGTGATCACGAGCTTGGTGAGCACGGAGTTCTTGATGCGATCGATCGCCGGCCCGGACAGCACCCCGTGGGTAACCGCCGCAAAGACCTCTGTTGCGCCAGCCTTCTTGAGCAACTCCGCCGCGGCGCAAAGGGTTCCTGCGGTGTCGACCATGTCATCGACGATCACGCAGGTCCGTCCAGCCACCTCGCCCATGATGTCCAGCGCCTCAACGCTGTTGACCTGCGACATTGATCGACGCTTGTAGACCGAGGCCACGTCAGCATCAAGGTGCTTCGCAAACCGCTCCGCGACCTTCACCCGACCGGAGTCGGGGGACACAATGACGCAACCCGGACCAACCGCATAGCGGAGGTGGTTCACGATCACCGGCATGCCAGTGAGATGGTCCACCGGGATGTCGAAGAAGCCCTGAATCTGCCCCGAATGAAGGTCGATACTTACGACCCGGTCGGCACCGGCGACCGTGAGCATGTCAGCCATCAGCTTCGCGGAGATCGGCTCGCGCCCGTCGGACTTGCGGTCCTGACGGGCGTAGCCGAAATAGGGACAGACCGCCGTGATCCGCTTCGCCGACGCCCGCTTGGCAGCGTCGATCATGATGAGCTGCTCCATGATGTGCTCGTTCGGGCGCGAGTGCGTCTGGAGGATGAACACATCGGCACCTCGGATTGATTCACCAAACCGGCAGCGAATTTCGCCCGACGCGAAATCGACGAGGTTCGGGTTGCCGAGCGACACGCCGAGATGTGCCGCAACCTCATCGGCCAGTTCGGGGTGTGACCGGCCGGCATAGAGCTGTAGACGCTTCGTCGGCGAGAACTCCACGGAGACTCCTCAGTTCCTCAGTACGGGTGCGGGGCGGGGCGGGTTGGCGTAGCTACTAGTCAGCTGGAAACGACGGCATGTGCACCGGTCCGATGACCGGAGATCACCTTACTGCCCGGTTCGAGGACGGCGAAGGGGCCGACGAAGGCATCGGTGCCGATCGTTGCGCGACGTCCGACGGAGAACTCGATGGTCGCACCGTCGCCGACCTCGCAGTCGATCAGGCGCGTGTCGGGCCCGATGTCGCACCCGGCACCGATGACCGTGTTGCCCTGCAGGACGCAGCCCGGGAACACGGTGGAGTCGGCACCGATCTGCACCGTGGCGTCGATGTAGGTACGGTCGGGGTCCATCATCGACACGCCGGCGGCCATGAGGCGCAGGTTCGTGCGGCGCCGAAGCTCGGCCTCTGCTCGGGCCAGCTGAGCCCGGTCGTTGACGCCGTCGGCCTCGGAACGGTCGGCCACAACGTGCGATACGACGTTGTACCCAGCATCGTAGAGGACCTCGATGACGTCGGTGAGGTAGTATTCGCCCTGGCTGTTCTCGGGGCTGAGGCGGCGTAGGGCCGGTGCGAGCAGCGATCGCTTGAACACGTAGACCGACGTATTGACCTCGTTGATGGCGAGTTGCTCCGTATTCGCGTCTCGGTGTTCAACGATGCGTCGGACCCGATCGCCCTTGCCACGGACCACCCTGCCGAGTCCGGTCGGATCGTGGACAAGTGCCGTCAGCACGGTCGCCGCAGCTTCAGAAGCGACGTGCGCATGCACGAGCCCGGCGAGGGTCTCGGGACGGAAGAGGGGCTGATCGCCCGGCATCACGATGATGTCGCCGTCGGCTTCGTCGTCGAGTTCACCTGCGGAGAACGCCGTGAGGGCCACCGACACTGCGTCGCCTGTTCCACGTTGCGTGTGTTGGGTCACGAACTCCAACGCAAGGCCGGTCGGGGCTTCTTCGATGAGTGCCTTGCGGACCCGTTCGCCACCGTGCCCGACCACGACAACGGCCTTCTCGAGGTGGAGAGCGTCCAGGGCATCGAGCACGTGAAGGACCATCGGACGTCCGCACAACCGGTGGATCGGCTTCGGACGGGCGGACTTCATGCGGCTGCCCTCTCCCGCTGCCATGACGACGGCGGCAAGGGGTCGGCCGGAGACGGACACGTTGGAAGTCACGAGAACCTCGGGATATTGACGGACTGGGGTGAAGTTCGCGGGGAAGGACTCGAACCCTCATTCACTGGACCAAAACCAGTTGTCCTGCCGTTGGACGACCCGCGAGGGACGCGTCAAGGCTACCAGTGGCGCATTGCTCCGAGAAGGGACAAATGGCTCAGCCTGGGGGTGCCCAAACCTGGGGGCTCAACTCGACGCCAGCAGCGACTCGAACTTCGTTTTGTCGACTGGGCTGCGAACCGGACCATCTGGTGTGGGCACCGCAGCCAGAACACGCCCGTCAACGATGACTTCGACATCTCCGAGCGAACCGCGGGGCCAGCCTTCAAGCGTGTAGAGCAGCTGGCCGAGCGCGAACATCTGCTGCGAACTGCTCAACAGCCTGAACGCACCGTCGAGCTGGAGCTGGTAGATGCATTCGCCGATCGGCTCCTTCGATACACAGAGCAGTCCGGGATTCAGATCGCCGACGTACGACGTGTAACCGACGCGCTTCTGCACCGCCGACGGTCCGTCTGAAGCGAGGGCCGCAAGATACCGATTCGCCGTCACGTCAGCCGGTTCGTCGTCGTCGGCTGCGGCGCGAATTGGACGCTGCAGGGCAACGAGGCGTCCGTCACGCACGAAGTAGAGTCGGGCGATCTCCTCCAGGCGAACGTAGTCGTAGTAGTCACGGGTCGCCGGAGTCGGCTTCGGGTTGTAGCCGCCGTCTTGCACTATGGCAGGTACGAGTGGCGCGCCGTGGACCTCGAACCCGACCTGGGTCACACCCGACGCTTCGGTGAGCGTCAGTACGACCTGGCCGAGCTTTGCACCGTCCTGTTCCAAATGGGAATCAAGGAGATCGACGGTAACGGTCCTTCCCTCGACCGCCGACACCTCGATCCTGTTCTCCGGCAGGTTCATCTCGGACTCGTAACCCTCCGCCGCTTCGGAAGCGGTCACCGGTTTTTGCAGCTCGTCGAGCGCAGCGCTCAAGGTCGTGAGGCGGTCGGTGGAGAGTCTGATCGCACGATCAACGCTTGCGAGTTGACCCTGTTGGAACAGATAGACGCGCCACGTGCTCCTCGGGGCACTGAGCGCAACCGGGACGTCGCGTTTCGAGATCGTGCGAGGTGACGGGTCAAGAGGGATTCCACACGAGGCGAGCAGCGTCAACGCGAGAACGCCGAGCAGAGCACGTCTCATTCCTGCACCTCGCCCTCGGCGATATCGACCACGAAACGGGCACCGCCGCCAGGCCGATCCTCGACCCACACGTCTCCGCCGTGCAGGTTCGCATGCGCGCGTACTAACGAGAGTCCGAGCCCGGTTCCCTTCGGTGCGGACGTTGCGCGCTGATGCGACTGGCCGCGTCGGAAGCGCTCGAAGATCACGGTGCGCTCAGTCTCCGGCACTCCGGGTCCCGCGTCGTCGACGACGATTTGGATGTGTCTAGGTCCCTCCCGACCCTCGTCGGTCGGCGCGTTCATCAGCCGAACAGAAATTGCCCCGCCGCCGTAGTTCGTGGCGTTCTGCAGCAGGTTGGCGATCATCCGCTCCACCCGACGCTTGTCGACGCTCATCTCGGGCGGGTCAAGCTCCAGCCATTCGACCGCAGCGTCGGAGCCGTTGACGCGTATCACTGCACGCACAAGCTCAGGCAACTGGACGACCTCGGCGTGCAGCTCTGCAGCGCCAGCGTCGAAGCGTGATATCTCAAGAAGGTCGAGCACGAGTCGCTCGAAGTGGGCGGTCTGGGTCACGAGGACGTCGAGGGTCTTCTGCGACCGTTCGCCGAGCTCGTCGCGGCGTCCATCGAGGAGACGGGCGGCGGTCACCAAGGCGGTGAGTGGCGTCCGCAGCTCGTGGCTCACGTCGGAGGCGAACCTCGCTTCGCGTTCGATTCGCTCCTGGAGCGTCTGCGCCATGTCGTTGAACGACGCGAGCAGCGGGTCGAGGTCGGCGTCGCCGGTCAGCGGGAGGCGGGTGTCGAGACGCCCACTTGAGATGTCGGCGGCACCTGACGCGACATCGCTGAGGGGACGCAGGGCTCGGCGGATCACGGTGCGTCCGACGAGCGCAGCTCCGACCGACGACAGCACTGCAGCGATGGCGAGAGTGCGGGCGAGCGAACGGAGGCGGCTCTCCACGTCGGCGAGGGACGCCACCCCGTAGAACTCGGCGTCGAGCGCGGTGAGTGGCACGCCGACGATCAGCTCCGTTCGGCCGGATCGCTGCACGATCTGGTACGCGAATTCACCGGCCGGTCTCACGGTTGGGACCTTGCTCACCGTCGCTCCGGGTGACACGAGTTCACGCAGCGAGTCGGGAATGCGCTTCGAGCTCAACGACTCGGTGCTGGTGTACACCTCGGAGTCGACGAAGAGGACGGTGGAGAGGTCCTGTTGGTTCTGCGTCCGAAGCAGTGCGGCCACGTTGGAACCGCTCCGTGAGAGGGCGGCTTGCACTTCGGCGGCGTCGGAGAACACGAGTTGCTGAACCACGGAGCGACGTTCGGCAACGAGGCTGCGGCGCGCCACGACGTAGGTGAGGGTCGCCACGGCGACCGACACGAGCAATGCACCGACTGCGAGGGTGAGGGTGGCTTGGGCTCGGAGGCCGAAGCGATCGCGGCCGCGTCGCAGTCGTCGGCCGAAGCTTCGCCGGACGCGCGTCGGCCGGTTCGGCATGTCGGCGTTGGCCATTATGTCGGGGTGGGCCTTGTTGGGGTGAGCCTTGTCGAGCGATGCGTAGGCCTCCGGCAGCGACGACCGGGGCGCGTCGGAGCGGTCGACCTGCAGACGCTCGACGTCAGGGGACGAACCGGTACCCGAGGCCACGAGCGGTCACGATGTGTCGGGGTTCGGCGGCGTCGGCTTCGACTTTGGTACGGAGCCGACGGATGTGGGCATCGACGAGGCGGCTGTCGGCGAGGAAGTCGTGGCCCCACACCTGTTCGAGGAGCTGTTCTCGGCTGTACACCTTGTTCGCGTTGGTCGCCACGAGCACGAGGAGACGGAACTCGGTTTTGGTCAGGCCGAGGTTCACCCCGTCGCGGGTGGCGAAGCCTTCGTCGACGTGCACGACGAGTGCACCGAAGTCGAGCCGGGTCGGACCAGCCGGGTGGGCACTTGCCGGTCGCACTGGCTGCACGCGTCGGAGGTGTGCCCGGATACGTGCGGACAGTTCCTTCGGCACGAACGGTTTGGTCACGTAGTCGTCGGCACCGGATTCGAGCCCGGCGACCACGTCGAAGCTGTCCTCCTGGGCGCTCACGATAATGATCGGCACGCCGCTCGTCTGTCGGATCGTGCGGCACACGTCGAAGCCGCTCATGTCCGGCAGCTTCAGATCGACCAGCACGAGCGACGGCTTGTCCTCAAGGAAGCGGTCGAGCCCGTCGGACCCGTTGCCAGCCTCGCTCACGTCGTAGCCCTCGTCTTCGAGGACCATCTTCAGCATCAGACGGACGTCATCGTCGTCTTCGATGGTGAGCAGCCGGGAACGCACCCCTCCATCTTGACGCGGGTTCGGCGGTTCCAGTGCTCACGGGGGTGGCTGCCCTCCGCTATCGTGTCGACCCTCATGGGATCGCTGATCAAGAAGCGCCGCAAGCGCATGCGCAAGAAGAAGCACAAGAAGATGCTCAAGAGGACCCGGCACGCGCGCCAGCGCGGGAAGTAGCCCTCTCTTCTCCGACGTTTCGTTTACGACGACCCCGTCACCTCCCGATCCGGGCTGGTGGCGGGGTCTTGTCGCATTTAGGTACGGTCCGCTTCTCACGAAGCGGCGGGCACGTCCGCTCCTGCGCCCGGCTCGAACCAGAGGAAGCGAAGTTCCGGAAACGACGACGGCTCTTGCCCACGAGTCAACCGACCACCAGCACACCAGCACAGAACTGCAATCTCAAGCATCCGCTGGCTCTCCGCAAGCTGGAAGTATTGATACTTACTCAACATGCCCGTTTGCTGATACCCGTCTTCGTACTGGTCGACAAGCTCGTCGAGGAAGCGGAAATCGTGTCCGTTCGCCGCCAAGGGACTCGGATCGTCGGTGTGAGACAGCAAGAATCGGTAGGAAGATGTCTCGGCGTAGAGGCATCGATGCACAGCAGCAGTCATCTCCACCTGGTTTCCGTTGTTTACCGCTTCACGAGCGAAAACCTCAGGTTCCGGTCATCTTCAGCGTTGTCCATTTTACCGCTCCCAGCGAACCAAAGGAACCGAAGTTCAGGAAAGTAAGACGGCTTTCGTCAAGCCAGATGTGGGACAACCTCCCACCCGCCAGCACACAGAGCACAGCTATATTCAAGAGAATTTGGCTTCGGACTTGTTCAAAATTTTTGCCCTCATTCTCGAACCACAATTGGTGAAATGCATCTTTGTATTCGTCCACCAAAAAGTCTAAAAAGGTAGGGAGTTGTGCAAAAGATCGGTGCAGGATTCGGGTCGGCTGAGTTCCTGATAAAGTATGCATACGACCCCGCCGTTCCGTAGAGACAACCCCACACTGCTGAAGCAAAATCAGCACTCGAACCGCTACGCACCGCATCGATCGCGGCCTGATCTATCTGCTCCATCGTGCGCTCGCACTAATTGCACCGACCTGCTCGGTTCGGCACAC
Source organism: Acidimicrobiia bacterium (assembly GCA_043720395.1). Classification (GTDB taxonomy): domain Bacteria; phylum Actinomycetota; class Acidimicrobiia; order Acidimicrobiales; family JANYDT01; genus JANOYY01. The sequence continues at coordinate 49,519 of JAYSSR010000080.1, read as the reverse complement.
CACGTGCTTTCACGCTTCGGCGATTCGTTTTGCGATCAAATCCTCCACGGCTTCGTTGGAAATGATCGCGGGTTCAGGCTGCGTTCGACCCAACACAACATTGACTTGTTCTATTCTCTTCCGCCCAGCCATGGTACTTACGGCCAGACCTGACCCAAGCGTACAGCCATCATATCCTTCCGTGGCGATATGACCAATTTCTTTGAATTTGAGTGCCAGCTTAGTGACTGACCCATGCAATGCTATACCGAAGGCTCTGCACTTTTGCGAAACCGGGACGTCAACAGAGTGTACACGGGCGACCCCACCGTCTTCGAGGGCCAAAATTCTGAGGTTAGACCAATGAAACTGAGTCGAATTTTGATACCATATATATGGAGTGATATTGGTAGGTGGCCCGAACAACGACACAATCTCATCTACGGGGACGTTGCCTCGTATGGGGCCGCAATGTTCGAACGGTACGACCTCCCAGACCTCACCTTTGTCAGGAAATATCTGGAAGTTTGACGAATTTGTTGACATCCCCACCACCACACCTCAAAATGTATCTTTTAGCCTCTTCAAGGGCCAGCTGCAGTCCAGAGTAGTACAACCGCCAGGCCGGAAGCAACAGCACATCCGCAACTCCTCGGTTGAAGGCCTCTTCAAATTTTCCTTGATTCACTAGCGATCGTTGCACATCCTGGAAGTTCTTCGCAGCTTGGCTACTGCCGTTGGACGCTGTACCAAGATGGTCCGACTTGTCCATTCGGACGGCTGGTTGCGAGTCCTTTCCGCAACCGTTCGGCCGATTCGGTGGCATCGCCGTGTACGATACGATGTGGTGTCCTTCCATGCCTTGTCCTTTCGTTTGCCCGTAGGTGCCGCCTGCGACGCGCGGGCGATTGCGGTGAAAAATCCACATCATGACTTCAAACGACCGGACCCCCTGATTCAATTGGGCGTAGACCGCTGCATGTCCTGGGGAGAAGAACGTTGGGTGGGTTCTGTCCACGTAGAGGGTCGTTCCGATCAGGGCTGTACCGAACAGCGCTGCGGCGGCGGCGACGCAACCAGCCCCAGCGGTCGCAGCGCAGAACTCAACTGTCACGATTGCACCGCCCCCAGCAAGGGCTGCGTCGTCAAACCAAAGTTGCGACACGGACAACGTACAAGTACGAAAAGCTAGTAGGGTACCGCCTTCGACGGTGAGACACTTGCTCGGGTCGCCGAGCGAACTAAGTGCAAATGCTTCTCCGACATGACTGAAGTCAGTGAAGGTTGAGTCGCCTGAGCAGTCGGCGCTGATCTGAATGTAGTCGCCATTTCGAGCCAGACATGCGTCTGACATAGTTGGCTCGTCTTGAACGAGTAGTTTCCACCCTAGATCGTCCTCTGCTTTGATCGGAATAGCTTTCAAACAATTGGCCGTCCCTAAAACCACTGTGGTGCCCGGACCGCGCACGACACAGTTTAAGAGACCATTTGTTTCGATTGCCGACGTCAAGGGAGTTTCCACCCCGTCCTCGAAGAAGTGGGTTCCCACTGGGGTCGGCGCAATGATTGTTGCAGGCGGGCCGTTGGGGTTTCTGGGTGTGTTTGAGCCTTGGAGGGCGGCTGGGGTGGGGGTGCCGTCGGCGTTGAGTTGTCCGGGGATGTAGGCACCGTTTTGGTCTACCCAGAGGAATGTCGGGTTGTTGCAGGAGCCGACGGTCGTGAAGTTGTTTTCGGGCAGGACGGTGAGGTTGTCGTCGGGTGGGCGGAGGTTGTTGATCATGGTGAGGGCTTGTTCTGAATTCATCACGCAGACGGTCGACGCCGTCGACGGGACGGTTTCGATCCATAGGGTAAGAAGCTCTCCGACGACGGTGTCGATCCCGCCGATGTATCGATGGTACGTGAAGGGGACCGCGTTCATGCCTGGAACGAGGTGCAACTGAGGTGCCCACGGTGAAAACCACTCTGAAATGCCGACAGCGGTTGTCACCGGACGACGAAGGCCATTGTCCGGTCCAACTTGGATATAGTCCGTCGCAGTCGGAGTGATACCCGTAGCTGACACGTAAAGGTACTGATATTCAAGGTTGTAGTACCGAGAAATCGGTCTCGAAAGATCGACCGGACAAGCGCTCGACGGCAGCGAATATGTTGGGCTCCACGTGTCGGCCCAGTCCGAAAGATCAGGCTTCGCCCACAACGCGCGACAACCGGCAGCAGGCGGAATAGCAAGCTTCAAACCCCACAATCCGATTGTCGCCTTCGGCAAAGTGACCGTCGTGAACGTTTTGAGCGCGATGGTGTGCCCTCGACGTAACAGTCGTGCCTGGTAGGTCCCAGCTTTCGGTGTGTTTTGGAACGTTGTTGAACGACCCGCCGGCAGGAACGGGCAGGTCACGCAGTCGTCAGACTGGCCGATCGTGTCAAGTCGGATTCGATCACCACTTGCCAACTCGCCACCATTCACGCCAACATCAATCGGGAAGCCCTCCATCAACCCAGCGGCTGAGCTCAGCGAGAGCGACGGCGTTGCGGTGACCGTGAAACCAGCGGCAGCACCGACGACCACACCGCCACGCTTGATCCTCGCCGAATAGGACTCCGCCGGTGGCGCGACCACGCTCAGCGAAGTCGACGCGCTGTACGACCCGACCACCGCGCCCGCCGTGTTCACGATCTCAACCGTATCGAACGGTGACGGATTGGTCACTGTGACCGGCACACCTTCACCAGCCACGAGTCCGCTCGGTGAAGCGACACTTATCGTCGGTACCGGTGTGACCGTGACCGTCGTCGATGACGTCACGATCCCGTCGCGGACCAAACGGACCGTGTATGTGCCGGGCCGTGTCCTCGAAAAATTGATGGTATCCGCGGCAGGCGACATGGTCACGGCACTGTCGAACGTCACGGCGGCGTCCGACGCAACGACCTCCAACACGTCATGGCCGGCAATCCAGTCGGTGAGGGTGATCGGCACGACCTGTCCCGGTAACACGGCCGTTGGCGCATTCGCGACACCAAAGCTCATGGCCGCCGACGGTACTCGGCGGAGCTTGATGCCGGTCAGCGTGAACGGTCCCGACGACGTGAGTCGCAATGCGAGCTGGGCGTTGTCAGCTGAAACAGTGATTGGCGACCACAGGACGCCGATCGAGCGGGTCGAGGTCCACGACCGGGAGCCCATCTGGCCGTGATTTACTGCTCCGTTTGCGGTCTTTTCGTTCGCCCACGCCGTCATTGTCGCGAAGTGAGGTACGACGACCACACCCGGTTCTGGGTCACCGAGCAACTCCAGCGAGTACGACCCGGCTGTCATGTTCACGGCGGCGACGTCTCGTTCCGCGTTGTCGGCCACACGGATACCCGACGGCGCAGCCAGGTTCGAACCAGGCCACCACGGGTGCCAGCCGTCCTGACCCGCAGGTTTCGCCACCGGCGCATCCGACCACAACACTCCCGCTTCGGGAAGGGGTTGAAGTGTTGTGCTCGAAGACGTCGTCGCGACGGGCAACGTCGTTGTTGTTGTGGTCGCCGTGACGGTCGGAGCGGCACGAATGATGACCCGGGTGACCATGAATTCCGCCGATCCGATGAGGCGAAGATTGAAATCGGTTCCGTCACCGGTCATTGTGATCGGCCATGAGCGCACACCCGTCCACGGCTTTGCCCCGAGTTCTCCATTCGTTGCAACCCCCGCCTCGGTCGGCTTGAAGATGTTCCACGCCGCGTTACGAGTCTGAAAGAACGGTCTCACCGTCACGCCAGCAGCATCGGGACCTTCCAGCTCCAACACGTACGCGCCTTGCGGCAACACCAAGTGCTTCTCAGCGCGTTCTACATTCGTGTTCACCGTCATCGACGTGTTCCCACCGAAGCTGAGCGCTGGCACAGTTCCCCACCACAAGTGCCACGCTGTCTGAGCAGCCGCAGGCACCTCGTTGAAGAACTCAGCCCCCAACCCGGCCGGAACCGTCGTGGTCGTTGTCGTAGCACCCGCACGGCGAATCGTGACATGGGTCAACGTGAAATCCGCAGCACTCGTCAACCGCAACTCGAATTGCGGATTCGCCGTTGACATGTGAAACGGGATCGACCGCACACCGCTGAACGCTCCGGTCGGCACACCTGCGACCGGGAACTTGCCATTCTCTGTCGCGGAAGCACCATCGGGATAAGCGAACGACGATGCCGCCCAATTCTCTGCATGGGATGCCAAATATGGCGTCACTGTTCCTGGAGCACTACCGGTCAGCTCCAACACGTAGTCACCAACGCCAAGTCCACCGGCTGGCGACTTCGTCGCCCGTTGCACTGTCGGTTTCGCCGTCATCGAAACACCCGGAACGAAGCCGATCGCGCCCTGCCACCAACCCTGCCAATCTGCAGTCGTCGGCACCTCATCCAATACCAACAAAGTCTGAGCTGGCGAATCCGACACCAACACCAGTCCAGCAAAGGCCATCAGACAGGACAACGAACCTGCCAGACACGACACGACCCGACCCCGAAACAACCTTCGACCTCGCCCACCGGGACGCTCAACAACATGTCCGCTGATGAATGACATCGCCTGCCTCATTTCGTGTCGAACACGCTGGCTGCGTGACGTACACGAACTATCGGCCCACCCCCCCCCCACCGACTTTAGAAATTGATCAAAAATCCTCGACTCTTGTGCAGTGAATCATGATCCGACATTGATTCAGAATTCACCACTCATCACACCACTCAATAGACTCGAATTCTCAGTGCGCCGGGCGAGTTGCCGCCACACTGAGACCCGGCCCGGCGAAGGCACCCTCCACGAACCAGGTGGACCCGCTGCCCGCTAGGCGCGGCACAACACCGGTCAACTCGGCCAGCCGATCACGCCAAACCGCGAGCCGGGGTTCCACCACGAGAGCCGCCGGTTCAAGGTCATTGCCGTGTTCACCCGTTGGACCGCCCAAGTCGTCCCACGCGCGATACACCGCTGGAGTCGACACACCAAAGGGGGGCGTCAGGAGTGTGAACGTTCGCTCCACGAACGGCAACGGTTGCAGCACGTCGCCAATGCCGCACACGTGCGCCCGACCACCACGAATGCAGAAGGCTACGTCGGCCCCGAGTCGAGCGGACGCGACAACGTCCTCGTCAGACGTCCGGCTCGCCCACCGGTAGACCGCGGCCGCGTCCGACGAGCCGCCGCCGAGCCCACCACCCGCCGGGATGCGCTTCACCACGTCGACATGTGCCGTGCGCCCAACCGCTCGCAGCGCTCGGGCGATGAGGTTGTCGTCGGACGCTGTCACTGCGAGCCCTCCCGCAGCGGAACCCTCGATCGTGATCGCAAGCGATGTCGACGCAGCGTCGGTGAACGTCAGCGTGTCGGCCAGGTCGAGGCTCACCATCTCGGCGTCGATGAGATGGAAGCCGTCGCTACGAACGCCCGTAACTCGCAGTCCAACGGTCAGTTTGGCGGGAGCAATCTCAATGTGCGTCGTCATCGAATCGCACGGTTCGTAGAAAGCATCGAGCGAACGGTAGTTCCATGGCCCGACCACTCCGGCGGTGTCGTCCGCGCCGACGAAAGTCGTCCGCGCACGACTCTCGTCAGCGCCAGCGACACCGCCAACCCGGTCTTCCATGACCTCGCGCGAGCAGTCGTAGGCTTCGCTGTCATACCCCCTCCGATCCTTCAAGCATGAGCGCAACCATGACTCTCACCACTGCCGACGACTACCTGGCCCAGGGCGAGACAGAGGAGCGCATGGAACTGATCGAAGGGGAAATTGTCATCATGAACACTCCGAGGTTCGACCACCAGGCCATCACCTCCCACATCCTCTACGAACTCATGCATTGGATTCGTGAGGTTGACGGTCGTGGTGTAGCGGCGATCGAACTCGACCACCGACTCAACGACCGCAACGTCTATGCGCCCGACGTGTGGTGGGTCAAGGAGTCACACCGACCTGAGCGAAGAGCGGCGTTCGTCAAAGGTCCACCTGATATCGCCGTCGAGGTCCGCAGCCCATCAACGTGGCGCTACGACGTTGGTACGAAGAAGCGCATTTACGAGGAGAGCGGCCTTCCCGAACTGTGGCTCGTGGACACTGCCGACGATTCGGTGCTCGTCTTTCGACGCTCCGATCCGGAAAGCGCTGAATTCGACGTTGCGCTGGAGTTTCGCCGCGGCGACATTCTCACCAGCCCACTTCTTGAGCGATTCGAACTCGACATCACCACGCTGTTTGACGCGTGAGACCTGCATGCAGCGGATCGATTGTGCGATGTGTGACGCTGAGAGCCACTCATCGCACAGCCAAACGTTGGTAGCGCGCTGTCAGACCGCAGCGAGGCGTCCCCACTCCTCCACGCCGAGTTCTTCCGCACGCCGAGTGGACGCGACGCCCGCCCGCTCGAACGCCTCCGGGGTGACGACCGAGGCGAGGTTGCCCCGGAGCATCTTGCGACGTTGCGCGAAACCCGCCCGGACGACCTCGAACAGACGCTCCGCGCTCACCAGATCGAGCGCGACCGCAGGCGTCGGGCGACGGTCGATCCGCACGAGTGCAGAGTCGACGTTGGGCTGCGGAACGAACACCGTCGGAGGCACGAGCCCGACCACCTTCGCGACCGCCCAGTACGCGACCTTCACCGACACCGCCCCGTAGGCACGAGTTCGCGGCTCGGCAGCGAGACGCTCGCCGACTTCCTTCTGCACCATCACCAGCATCCGCGTGATCTGCGGAACGAAGTCGAGCAGGTCCGCAATCAAGGGTGTGGCGACGTTGTACGGCAGGTTCGCGACCAGCGTCACCGGCCCCTGCTCGGGTGGGAGCAGCGCGTGCCAGTCGAGCGTCATCGCGTCGGCATGGATCACCGCGACATTGCTTTGTGCGCTTACGTTCTCCCGAAGCTGTTCAATCAGATACCGATCGATCTCAACCGCTCGCACGTTGGCACCCGTCTCCGCGAGCGCAAGCGTGAGCGACCCGAGCCCGGCACCAATTTCAACAACGTTGTCCTCGTGCGAGATACCAGCCAGACGAGCGATCTTGCGCACGGTGTTCGCGTCCGCCACGAAGTTCTGCCCCAAGGCCCGACTGGGATGGCCCCCGCTGCGTTCGAAGTGCGAGGTGATGTCGGAGCGGTTCAGCACTCGGACACCATCGGCAACCGGTAGGCCCGTGCGACCGCGGCCCACGTCGCAGCTTCAACCTCAGCAGGATCGACGCCCTTCACCTCGGCAATTTTCGCACCCACATAGGGGACGTACGCGGGCGTATTCGCCTTGCCGCGGAACGGGATCGGGGCAAGGTACGGACTGTCCGTTTCGACCGTGAGCCGGTCGAGGGGCGTCAACGCCGCAGCGTCACGGAGCGGCTGCGCACTCGGGAACGTGACGATGCCCGAGAAGCTCAGCACGACACCCGGGCCAAGCTCGAGGCACGCCTCCGCCTCGCCGGGACCACCCGTAAAACAGTGAAAGATTGTCGACGCTGGCACGCCCTCATCGCGGAGAACGGCGAAGGTGTCTCCCCATGCGTCCCGAGTGTGGATCACGAGCGGAAGTTCGTAGCGATGCGCCATGCGGATCTGCTCCGCGAACACCACACGTTGCGTGTCTCGGGGTGAGTGGTCGTAGAAGTAGTCGAGGCCACATTCGCCCACCGCCACCACCCGCAGCTCAGCGGCGCGGTCGAGCAACGGTGCCATGAACGCGGTGCCGTGCACGGCATCGTGGGGATGTGCGCCGACCGTGGCCCACACGTCGAAGCCCGACGCGTGACCGGCGGCCGCGTCACGAATTGCCGCGTCCGTCGTGGCAAGGTCGCAGCCGACCGTGATCAGCCGCGTGACTCCTGCGTCGCGAGACGCTTGCAGTGCAGCGTCGAGGGTTCCGACACGTTCGTCGTAGAGATGGCAGTGCGGATCGGCCCAGGACATCGGAGCAGTTTCCCACCGCCGCGGGGAGACACCGACTGCGCGATGTAGGGCCGTATCCAGCCGCCGAGGCGATACACCCGTAGCTATTCCTATGCCTTTGCAGGCACCGACTTCCGCGGGAACAGGGAATCACCCTTCACGACCGGCAGTCCACCGGGGTAGCCACCCCACGCGCAGGCGTCGGGCACCCGCTGGTCGGCCACCAGCCCGGGCAGACCGAGACGCTCCCAAAGGTCCTGGCAGACGGTCGGCATGGCTGGCGAGGCAAGGATGGCAACGATTCGAAGGGCTTCCAGGGCATCCCCCATCACGGAGTTCACCTCGGGACCGGGTTCGAGTTTCCACGGCTGGTGGGTCTCCAGATACGCGTTCGTCTCACGAATCAGGTGCCACGTCGACTCCAATGCCTCCGCTGGAGCGAGCCGCCCCCATGCGTCGGCGGTGTCCGCCACGACTTGCGCTGCCACTGCGGCGAGCGAGGACGTCGGAGAAGGAGCGGGACCCACACCATCACATTTCTTGCCCACCACAGTCGCGACACGCGCCGCCAGGTTGCCGAAGTTGTTCGCAAGGTCGGAGTTGAACCGCGCCACGACACCCTCATGCGAGAACTCGCCGTCATTGCCGAGCGGGACTTCGCGGAGCAGGTGGTAGCGGACGGCGTCGACGCCGAACTCGGCCGCGAGATCCGAAGGATAGATCTGCGCGAACCCGGTCTTCGACAACTTCTCGCCACCGATCAGCAGGAACCCGTGCACCAGCACCGTTGGCGGCTCGATGCCCGCGGCCATCAGCATCGCCGGCCAATAGACGCAATGGAACCGCAGGATGTCCTTGCCGACCATGTGCCGCACCGACGGCCACCACAGATCAAACTTGGCTTGGTCGTGTGCGAGGCCGATTGCCGTCGCATAGTTCGTGAGGGCGTCGAACCACACGTAGGTCACGTGCGCTGGGTCCCACGGGATCGGGATGCCCCACGTAAGCGACGTGCGCGAAATCGAGAAATCCTGCAGGCCACCCTTGATGAAGCCGAGCACCTCATTGCGCTTGCCCTGTGGGATCACTGCGTCGGACGTTGCATCAAGCCAGGCCAGCAAGCGGTCTTCGAACAGCGAGAGCTTGAAGAAGTAGTTGTCCTCCGTAATGCCCTCCACCGGACGCTTGTGGATCGGACAACAGGCGGGTTCGCCCTCGCGGCCCACAACAAGTTCGGCGTCCGTGTAGTACGCCTCACAGCCAACGCAGTAAAGGCCCTCGTAGGTGCCTTTCACGATGAAGCCGTTGTCGTAGACCTTTTGCAGCAGCCACTGCACGGTCTCACGGTGGCGCTGTTCGGTCGTGCGGATGAAGTCATCGTTGCTGATGTTCATGAGGACGAACGCCTCCTGGAACTTGCCGGAGATCTCGTCGGCCCATTCCTGGGGCGTCACGCCCTTCTCCTCAGCTGCACGTTGGATCTTCAAGCCGTGCTCGTCGGTTCCGGTGAGGAAGAACACGTCGTCGCCCCGCAGACGATGCCAGCGGGCGATCGCGTCGCAGTTGACCGTCGTATACGTGTGACCCACGTGCGGGATCGCGTTCACGTAATAGATCGGTGTCGTTAAGAAGAGGCGGCCCACGACGCTCTACGTTAGGGGTCATGGCGCGCACGACCGACGAGGATTCTGCCAATCAGGGAGCGCAAGGCGTCGCCCGAAGGATCGATCATCTCGGTCGGATTGTCGTCCCGAGCGAGTTCCGCAAGGTGTTCGGGATCCGCGAAGGCGATCTCCTCGATATGACGATCGAAGGCGACGGCATTCGAGTCCGCAAGCTCGACCGGTCCTGCATCTTCTGTGGATCGACGCTCGACCTCGGCTTGTTCCGGGGCAAGTTGCTGTGCGCCGATTGCAACGACGCTCTGCGGGCGTGACCTTGCGCAGCGTGTGGGCAGTGCTGCTCTCAAGGAGCAACGATGACAGGCCGATAAGACGGCTGCGAGATTTCCCACCATTGTGGACGGATCGCCGCCCGAACCCATGCCCACCCAAGAATTCATCGACGAACTCGACAACGCCGAGAACATCCAACCGACCGCGGGTGGCGCGACCACCGACGCCAAATCGCGCCCCGGCAGCGAACGTGCGAAGGTCAATGTTCGAGTGGCGTGGGACTTCTCCTACGAGCACGTCTTCCTGAGCGTGAGTGACCGCACGTTCCAGCTCCACGACGTTGTCGAACTCCGAACCAGCGGCGTTCGCGTGCCGACCCAGGATGGCGAATTGTTCGTGTATCTCACGAATACCCGCGAAGGCGAACGTTTCCAGGTCAGCGTCGACGAAAGACCGCTGCGACCGGGGAACATCGACTTCGCGAACGCGTCCTCGCCGATTCAAGCAGTGGCGATGGCACATGCCGTCAGCTCACACCGTCCCGCACCCAGCCGAACTCGTTGGCAGATGCACGAACGAATCGAGAGCGCCCGACGATGGTGTCGCGTCGTGGCGTCCTTCACCGCTGGGTTGGCGTTCCTCCTTTCTGCGCGCTTTCCGACCTCGCAACTTCCGTATCGACGCACGACGCTGATCTGGCTCATCAGTTTCACTGGGTTCTTCCTCGCTGTCGACCTGCTCTCGCGGACCGATCTCGGCGCTCGGATCATGATGATCCCAGCAGCGTTCGCGATGATTCCGGCCACGCTCGCATCGTGTTTCGTCTATTGGCGCTTCCACCTTGCTGGTCTGGCGATCATCGATCCGAAGTCGTGCATGTTCCCGTTCTTGTTGTTTGCCTACGGGGCGCTGGCGCGAACGACATTTCTGGCACATGCGGCAGGTGCGTGGCTCCATCGAGACGCGAAGGAGCGACGTCGTCGGTTCTGACCGCTCCTCGCCCCAAAGAAGCGTCAGGACCCGCAAGGAAACAACTTGCGCGCCCATTCGTTCGATAGCGCTGCGCGCATAACGGATTTGGAAAATTCGGGCGCGCGAGTAGTTACCTTCCGTGCCTTCAGCGGGGCGTCGGCGTTGTCGGCCTCACCGCCAGCGCATAAATCCGCCTGCGCTGCACTCCAGTATCGGCGACGACAGCATCCACAGCGTCGCGGGTGCGCAGTCCAGCCGACCGATGCATGTCGACAAGGCGAACCAATTCGGCGTCGTCGAACTCGGGCGTGGCGAGGTTCGCAGTTCGATCGACGCCCGAGATCACGAGGACGAACTCGCCTCGCGGAGGCGAGGCTTCGAGATGAACAACGGCGTCGGTCAGGGTTCCGCGCCACGTCTCCTCAAACCGCTTCGTCAGCTCGCGGCTGAGCGATATCCGACGCTGCCCGCCAAGCACCTCGGCGAGTTCCTCAATCGTGCGGATGAGGCGATGCGGCGACTCGTACAGGACGGAAGTTCTTTGTTCGTTCGCAAGCGCCGCCAGAGCCGACCGACGTCCCTGGCCCTTGACGGGAAGAAAGCCCTCGAAGCTGAACCGATCACACGGTAGGCCCGACAGAGCAAGGGCGACGATGAACGCACTCGGACCGGGAACGCACTCGACCGGGAGTCCAGCGTCGATGAACGCGCGGACCACGATCGAGCCCGGATCGGAAATCGCCGGCATTCCGGCGTCGCTCACCAGTGCAATGCAATGTCCCTGTTCGGCAAGTGCAACAAGTCCCCTGGCGGCGTCGATCTCGTTGTGCTCATGAACCGCCAGCAGGCGCTTGCCAAGAATACTCTGCGCACTTAGCAGTTTTCGCGTGTGACGGGTGTCTTCGCAGGCAATCGCGTCGGCGTCACGAAGGGCATCGGCCGCCCTCGGGCTCAGGTCGCCAAGGTTCCCGATGGGCGTTGCAACGAGGACCAGGCGGCCGTTCGGTGACTCCGTCATGAGGCCACCACGGTGATGTCAGCACCTTCACAGACGCCCCACTCGACGAAGGCACCGTGTTCCGCCTCCAGCACCGCACGGCAGCGCATTGCCGGACGCCCGATTCGACCGCGGCGCATCGCAACAACCCGCGACACGAGGTAGCCATCGTCGGCAGTGATTGCGAGGTACGCGACGTCAAGATCGAAACGCATGCCGATCGTATGCACCGATCGGCAGGGCCGCAACAACAGCGCACCGACGACGCCGTCTCGCCCGAGCAAACCCCGGCGCCGAGCCGACCGCGTCTCTGCGAGTTCGCACGCAGCAACCTGCACGCCGCCAACTATCAGCGTGAGCGAGGAAGCCGCGCCCACGCGAGACCTACTTGGAGACGTTGAACTTGAAGTCGACCACGTCGCCGTCCGCCATTTCGTAGTCCTTGCCTTCGAGTCGAAGCTTGCCGACGTCGCGTGCCTTGGCCCACGAGCCCAGCTCCAGCAAGACGTCCCATTGGATCGTTTCGACCTTGATGAACCCACGCTGAATGTCGGAGTGGATCTCGCTCGCGCACTCCGGTGCCTTCGCTCCCGCACGGAAGGTCCAGGCCCGCGTCTCCTTCTCGCCGGTCGTGAGAAACGTCCGCCGCCCGAGAAGCCGATACGCGGAATGCATGACACGGGGCAACGCGCCCTCGCCGAGACCAAATCCGTCGAGCATCTCCAGTCGACCGGCGTCGTCCATCATTGCGGCCTCCGCCTCAAGCTGCACGCACATGCCAAGCACGTCGGCGTGACCGGCCATCAGCGCTTCGACCGGCGCGACAATTTCTGGGATCCGGTCGATGTCCTCGTCGGAAACGTTCACGACGCACAGCACCGGCTTGTTCGTGAGGAGGAAGTACTCGCGGAGCAGCGCCTTGTCGTCGGCGTTCAGTCCGGCGCGGTACAGCGGCGTGCCTTCCGCGAGGATCGGCAGCACCTTCTCCAACGCGGCGACGCCTGGCAGCAGCGTCTTGTCGAGCTTCGAAGCCCGCGAACGCTTCGCGAACTGGTTTTCGACGGTCGCCAAGTCGGCGAGTGCAAGTTCGATCTCGACGACAGCGAGATGGTCGAGCGGGTCCTGCGAGCCGGGGACCTCGTCGCCGGTCGCACCTTTCTCGAACGCCCGTAGGACGAACACGATCGCGTCGACCTCACGGATGTTGGCAAGGAACTTGTTCCCGAGGCCCTCACCTTTGCTCGCACCTTCGACCAGTCCACCGATGTCGACGAACTCGCTCGTGGCGTGCACGATCGTTTTCGTCTTCGACATCTCGCTCAGCAGCAGGAGGCGATGGTCGGGCACCTTGGCCCGTCCGATGTTCGGTTCCTTCGTTGCGAACGGATACGGCGCAGCGAGTGCACCGCCACCCGCCAGGGCATTGAACAGCGAGGACTTGCCCGCGTTGGGCAGACCGACAAATCCGAAGCGTTCCACGGGGGAGGCAGGCTACCGGGCTTCGCTGCAGCGTCCGCGCGGGTCACCCCGACCGACGTTGGGAACATCGGCGACCTCCGGGGTAGCTGAACTTCCCAACGTCCCAGCTCCACCGCGACGTTGGGAACATCGGCGACCTCCGGGGTAGCTGAACTTCCCAACGTCGGAGAAATGCCATCGACGCGAATCGATGGGTTGGTCCGCGCGGCTAGTATTTCGGCCCTATGTCGAAGCGAACCCAAAAGAAGCGCCTGCGCGCTCGCAAGAAGAAGGCGAACCACGGGAAGAAGCCGAACTGCGGTCGCGGCTGACACCACGCTCTCGCGGGTGCCCTCCCGGTGCCCGTTGTCCAACTGAATGATGCCCAGGTACATGGGCCACAAAAGGCCGACCCCACCGGGTCGGCTCTTCGCGTTGAGTCAACTACAGCTTCGACGCCACCCAGTCGGCAATCGCCGACGTCGGCCCGGCAGGCATGCCGCACGCAGCGTCGAGCGACGAGTCGACAACGGCACGAATGCGCGCGGCAGCGTCTGCTTCGCCGAGAAACTCCAGCATCAGTGCACCCGAGATAATCGCTGCGCGTGGATCGGCCTTGCCGGTACCCACGATGTCCGGGGCCGATCCGTGGACCGGCTCGAACAGCGACGGGCCCGTGCGCGCCGGGTTCAGATTCGCCGACGCCGCAAGTCCGACGCCGCCGCTCACCGCTCCCGCCAGGTCCGTGATGATGTCGCCGAACAGGTTGTCGGTCACGATGACGTCGTACCGATGAGGCGAATCGACGAAGTAGATGCACGCGGCGTCGATGTGGTTGTAGGCCGTGTCAATATCGGAGTATTCGGCGGCGACCTCGTTGAAGGTGCGCTGCCACAGGTCGCCGGAGAACTGCAGCACGTTGGTCTTGTGCACCAGCGTGAGGTGCTTACGAGAGCGCGAACGGGCCAGCTCGAACGCGTATCGGACCGCTCGCTCGACGCCCATTCGCGTATTGACGCTGCCCTGTGTGGCGACCTCGAACTGCGTTCCCTTACGGAGCAAGCCGCCTTCGCCCGCGTAGGTGCCTTCCGTGTTCTCTCGGATCACCACGCAGTCCACATTGTTGTCTGGGAAGAGGAACGGACGCTGGTTGACGAACAGGTCGAGCTCGAAGCGCATCTTCAGAAGCAGTCCTCGTTCCAGGACGCCGGGCGGCACCGACGGCGTGCCGACCGCACCGAGCAGGATCGCGTCGAAGCCGCGCAACTCGTCCAGGGTGGCGTCGGAGAGGACTTCACCGGTGGCTGCGTACCGGCGACCGCCGAGGTCGTACTCGGTTGTTTGCAGGGTCACGCCCGCCGCTGCGATGACTTTGAGGGCTTCCGCGATGACTTCGGGACCGATTCCGTCGCCACCGATGACGGCGATCTTGTGGACGTTCGACATAGGACGGAGAGGCTATCCGGGCGAACTCGGCCGTTCGTGTGCCGCGAGCCCGCACTAACCTGCGCTCACTGTGACTACGAAGCTGTCCCGCGAGACCTACGACCGTTTGAAGGCGGAATTCGACGACATGTCGACCCGTGGCAAGGTCGATATCGCACGCAAGATCGAAGCCGCTCGAGAGATGGGCGACCTCTCCGAGAACGGGGACTACCACGCGGCGAAAGAGGAGCAGGGCCGGATGGACGGTCGCATGAAACAGATCCTTTTCATCATCGAGGATGCCGAGATCGTCGACGAGGTCAGCACCGACATCGTCGGCTCCGGCGTGGTCGTGGAGATCCGTTTCGAAGGCGACGACGACACTGAGCAATTCCTCGTCGGCTCCATCGAAGAACGTCGGCCCGGAGTCACGGTCACCTCGCCAACGTCGCCCCTGGGCGTCGCACTGCTCGGCCACCGCGCCGACGAGACGATTGAGTATCTGCTGCCGAACGGCAAGTCGCAGCGCGTCGAGATCGTGAGTATCTCCGCCTGAGTAGGTATGCGCTGTCGCCGGTGAGACTGGCCGATCACGCGGCGATCGGCGATGGTCGGACTACCGCGCTGGTCGCTTCCAACGGCACGATCGATTGGTACGCGCCTGAGGGCATCGAGAGTCCTCCGTCGTGTTTTTCACTCGTCGACGAGCGGGCGGGAGGGCTGGTTCGACTCGGCCCGACGCGTCCGGACTGGACTGGCTCGCAACGTCTGGCCGACGACGAAGTACCAGTCGTCACGACCACCTTCGAGACGCCCGACGGCAGTTTCGAGGTCGTCGATCACCTTGAACATGGTCGAATCGTACGCGTGCTTACTGTATTGCGTGGCACAGCCGACGTCCGCTTCGACGTGGTACCGGGCGACGCCTTCGGTCCGCCGCGTCGAGTCGAGCGTTGGTCGAATGGCTTGGCCTTCGGGACGTTACGCGTCGAAGGTGCGGAGGACGGCGTCTCACAGCTCCTGCGCGCGGGTGAGCGACTGCTCGTCACGGTCAACGCTCACCGCGAGGGCGGCGTCACGCGGCTCGGCCCGGAACGGTCGGTGCCGACCATTGGCGAGGCTCTCAAGGAGCGAGCGGACATTCGCAGACGTTGGCGCAGCGATCTCGGCGAAGTCCAAGGAGGCGGTACCTACCGAGTCGCTGTACTCCGTTCGGTGCGAGCATTGCGGTTGCTCACGACAGGTGGTTTTGAGGCGGCACTGATACGCGCACTTACGACCTCCCTGCCCGCCCGGATCGGCAACGAGCGCAACGTCGACGAGCGCTTCGCCTGGCTGCGAGACAATGCACAGGCAGTCACCGTTTGGGAACGACTCGGACGCTACGGCTGGGCCGACCAGCACCGCCGCTGGCTCCACGACCGTGCAGGCGACGAGCTCCCGCTCGCTCCCGTCTATCGCTCGGACGGCGAACGACCACGATCCGAAGAGGAGACCGTCCACCTCGGTTGGCGCGGGAACGGTCCGGTGCGGATCGGTCAGCGCGCAACGTCGATGCTCGACCTCGGCGCGATGGCCGAGCTCTCGCTCGTGCTCGACGATCGGCATTCGTGGCCGCGTCTCGAACGTCTCGGCGATTGGCTCGCGGCGCAAGCTCTTCGGGTCGACAGCGGGCGGTGGGACGAGCGATCGCGCACGCGCCACCACGTCGAGTCGGTTCTCGGAGCGCACGCCGCGCTGACCGCTCTCGTGGCGACAGCTCGTCGACGCAATCCGATCGACCCCGTTACGTTCACCTGGCTCGACGCGCTCGCGCAGTTGGATACCTGGCTGCGGTCCGACGGCTGCTTCGGACGCCACGCGACCGCAGGGTGGCGTCGCTGTGGTGGCGCGCTCGGCGATGACTCGTCGGACGCTGCACTCCTGCGCTGGATCAGCACCGGAAATCCGCCGGAGCTTCGCGAGGACCATGAGAGCGAGGCGCGTCACCGAGCCGGTGTGACGCTGGATCAGTCACTCGCACAACTCAGCGAAGGACCGTTCACGTACCGCCACCTTGCGCATGTCGACGATGGGTTCCCACCAGGGCAGGGGGCGGACCTGTGGGCGTCGTTCACGACGGTGTCGGCGCTTGCCGTTGTCGGACGCTGGGAGGAGGCCCACGAACGCATGCACGCATTGGTTGCCGCGCTCGGGCCGACCCACATCGGAGCGACGCATATCGACCCGATCACCGGCGACCTGCGGGGCAATCTGCTGGCCGCACCGATGCACCTTGCCCTAATCGAGGCCGCACTCGCGCTCGATCACGGCCCCCGCTGACTGGACCATGGCCGGTTCCGGCTTTCGGACCTACAGGTCGACGGAGAACCTGCGCGACCAACGCTTCGTCGCGGTACATCCGGTCCGCTCGCGGTGCACTTGGTGCGCCCGAATGCACCGCGGACGCGCCAGATGTACCGCGACCTTCAGTCCATTGCGGGCGGGGCCCCGCCTGCCGTCGTTCTCAGCGGACGCTCGGGCAGCGTGATCGCGAGGATCAGGCCGAACGCCACGAGCGGTGTCGCGAACAGGAACACGCGAGACGTGGCGTGTGTGATTGATTGCACCACGACGTCCCGGACCGCAATGGGAAGCGCGCGTATGATCGCTGGTTCACGGATCAGCGAGGACACCGGCTTGCCAGCGGGGAGTGCGCCCGGCGGGAGATTTGAGCGCAGACCGTTTTTCACGGTGGAGGTGAAGATTGCCCCGTACCCGGCGAGTGCCAGCGAGCCGCCCAGCGACCGCAGCGACACGAGCGTGGCCGTGCCGATCCCGAGCATCCTCGGGTCGATGGCGTTCTGCGTCGCGATGCTCGTGGTGGTGAACGTCGCGCCGTTGCCCGTGCCGATGAAGATCATCGGAATGATGAGCATCCAGTAGGGCGTCGACGGCGCTATGCGCGAAATCGCAGCGGTCCCGAGCACCGAGACCGTAAGCGCGCTTACCGGCACGAATCGGTATCGACCGGTCTGCGAGATGAGTCGCCCTCCGTATGCCGACCCGACCATGATTCCAATCATGAGCGGGATCAAATACAGCCCGGCACGCGTCGGATCAACAAAGTTCGCGTCCTGGAACTGGAGGGGCAGGAAGCCCGTCACCCCGAACGACATCGCCCCGGCGACAAAGCCCATCGCTCCGCCGGTTGCGAAGATACGCAGGCGAAACAACGCGAGGGGAACGAGCGGCTCGGGGGTGCGGCGCTCCTGAAACAGAAAGGCCACGAGGGCCACCGCTGCCACAAGGAGGAGCACGGGCGCGAGTCCGTGGGTCCAGCCGTTGCGGCCCTCCTGGAGCGCAATCACGAGGGACGCAAGAAAGACGCTGAGGAGCACCGCCCCCAGGAAGTCAATGCGCGTCGAGTGCGAGACATGCTGGATCTTGAGCGTCCGCATGATCGCCACGATCGCGGCCACGGCAACCGGAATGTTCACGAGGAAGATCCACGGCCAGGCGAACTGCCCGATCATCCAACCGCCGAGCAGCGGGCCGACGACCGCGGCGGCTGCGTAGATACCCGTGTACACACCCATGTAGCGGCCGCGGTCGCGCGGTGAGACGAGGTCACCGATAATCGCGAACGTCAGTGCCTGAATGCCGCCACCTCCGAGACCCTGGAGACCACGCGCCGCGATGAGCTGCGTCATCGTCTGCGAGAGTCCGCAGAACAGCGATCCGACGGTGAAGATCCAGATCGTGACCAGGATCAGTCGACGTCTGCCGTACAGGTCCCCGAGTTTGCCGAGGATGGGCGTGGCGATGGTCGACGTAAGGATGTAGCTCGTGCCGACCCACGCGTAGCTTTCGAATCCGCCAAGTTCCCCAGCAATCGTAGGGAGGGCGGTGCTCACGATGCTCGTGTCGATGGCCGACAGCACCGTGCCGAGCATGAGTGAGCCGAGGATGATCCAGAGTTGACGCTCGGTGTAGGTCGCCGGCGCGCCGACCATCGTGTCGCTCACCGTGGTGCTCCCATGCCTGCATTCGACGCCAGCGTGCGCAGTGGCGTCAAACCGGCTGGTTGAGTTGGCGGCTCAAGTTGGGAGCGCACCGTGGCTACGGTCTTCGGTGCATGACTGCCGAACTGCCACCCGGACTGCCCCAGGGTCGAAGCATCGAACTTCCGGGTCGGGGGTCAACGTTCATCTACGACGTTCCCGCACCAATCGGCTGGCCCACCATCGTGCTCCTTCACGGTTGGACCGTGACCGCAGCCATGAATTTCTTCCTCGTCATGTCCCCGCTGGCCCAACGCGCGGGCGTCCGGGTCATTGGCATGGACCAGCGCGGTCATGGCCGCGGCCTCCAACCCACGGGTGCCTTTCGCCTTGAAGACTGCGCCGATGATGTGGTCGCGCTCGCCGACCACCTCGGGATCGATAGGTTCGTCCCGGTGGGATATTCCATGGGCGGCGCGACCGCGCAACTTGTCGCTCAGCGCCATCCGGACCGCGTGAGCGGGCTCGTGTTGTGTTCGACCGCCGCCTACTTCGGGCCGGAGGACAACTCACGGGGTGGCAGGTGGGACGTGCTCGCTCCGGCCTTCGCCGCGGGGCTCACCGCGCTCCCCCCAGCGGCGCGCCAGAAGTTGCTCGACCGATTCCTGACGTACCGGTCCGACGACGGTCTGCCTGGGTGGATGCAAGAAGAGATACGACGCAACGACCCGGCGATGATCGCGCAGGCGGGTATCGCGCTCGGCAAGTTCGACGCGCGACCGTGGTTGTCTTCGCTGACCATGCCCACGGCCGTCGTGCGGACCACGAAGGACGCGACCGTGTCACCGCGCCGTCAAGCCGTGCTGGCGAGCGGGCTGCCCAACGTCCGGGTCTACGACGTCGACGCCGACCATCGTGCCGCGGTCACCGACTCGGGCCTCTACCTCCCGCAGCTGGTGCAGGCCGTGGCCTCCGTGCGTCGCTGAGTCTTGCGGTCAGCGGACCCAGCCTGCGGCGGCTTCGATTGTGTGAGCGGCGGCGATGACCGCGGCGGCGTAGCGCGCACCCGGCTGGCGGGTGGTTCGCTCAATCGGCCCGCTGACGCTGACCGCCGCACGGACGACACCCGCAAGGTCGAAGATAGGGGCACTTACGGATGCGACCCCGGCCTCGCGTTCGGCGACGCTCTCCGCCCAACCCCGCTTGAGCGCACCCGACTGGCCGCTCAGCAGTTTGCCCGCCGAACCGCGGTCAAGCGGGAGAACGGCACCAACCGCGACGATGGTCCGAAGGCCGTGCGGCGACTCCACTGAATCGACGCACACCCGAGCGCCGCCCTCCGGGATATACAACTGGGCGCTCTCGCCGGTCGCCTCAACAAGAGCCCGCAAAGCCGGACGCGCGACATCACGGAGTGGCAGGCCCTTCCCCGCGATCGATCCCAGATCAACCAACCGACCACCGAGGCAGAAGCGTCCGACACCGTCCCGACGCACGAAGCCGTGCGCCTCCAAAGCGGTGGCGAGTCGGTGCGCGGTCGCGCGATGAAAGCCCGTCGTTTCGCTAAGCGCGGCGAGGGCCATCGGACGTTCCGCAAGGGCGTCGAGGATGGCCGCCGCCTTGTCCAAGACGCCGACGTCGCTGATAGGCTGTTTCAACACGCAAACAGGCTATCTCATATCTTGAGATAGTC
The DNA here is from genome assembly GCA_043720395.1 of Acidimicrobiia bacterium. GTDB lineage: Bacteria > Actinomycetota > Acidimicrobiia > Acidimicrobiales > JANYDT01 > JANOYY01. The sequence continues at coordinate 29,203 of JAYSSR010000080.1, read as the reverse complement.
AGGATGCAAAGAACCGAGCAGAGGAGACGCCGCCATGGGCAAGACGCTGAGCGAGAAGGTCTGGGACCGCCATGTCGTGCGGGCTGCGGAGGGCGAGCCCGAACTGCTGTACATCGACCTCCACCTCGTCCATGAGGTCACGAGCCCGCAGGCATTCCATGGCCTTCGGATCGCGAATCGCAAGGTTCGGCGTCCGGATCTCACGGTGGCCACGATGGACCACAACGTGCCCACCGATATCCCGGGGCTCGGCATGCACAACATCGATCTCGTGACCGACGAGGTGAGCAAGCAGCAGATGCTCACGATGGCAAAGAACGCGGAGGACTTCGGCCTAAGTCTGTTCGCGATGGGTGATCAGCGGCAGGGCATCGTGCACGTGATCGGTCCGGAACAGGGCCTCTCGATGCCGGGCATGACGATCGTGTGCGGCGACTCGCACACCTCCACCCACGGCGCGTTCGGCGCACTCGCGTTCGGCATCGGCACGAGCGAAGTCGAACACGTCCTCGCCACGCAGACGCTGCCCCAGACACGTTCCAAGACCATGGCCGTGAACGTCAATGGCGAGCTGCCGACCGACGTGACGCCGAAGGACGTGGTCCTCGCGATCATCGCCAAGATCGGTACGGGCGGCGGCATGGGGCACATCATCGAATTCCGCGGCAACGTCTTCCGTGAGATGTCGATGGAGGGCCGCATGACGGTCTGCAACATGAGCATTGAAGGTGGCGCGAAGGCCGGGCTCATCGCTCCCGACGACACCACGTTCGCTTACCTTCGTGGTCGCGCCCACGCCCCAACGGGCGACGCGTGGGACGCAGCAATTGTCGACTGGCGAGCGCTTGTGACCGATGACGACGCGGTGTTCGACAAGGTCGTCGACATCGACGCGTCCACGCTCGAACCACACATGAGCTGGGGAACGAACCCCGGCCAGACGCTCCCGATCAGCGCAACCGTCCCGAACCCCGAGTCGATCAGCGACCCGGTGGAGCGCGACGCAGCGGAGCGCGCTATTCAGTACATGGGCCTCACGGCCGGGCAGTCTCTCAAGTCGATCAGCGTCGACACAGTCTTCATCGGTTCGTGCACGAACAGCCGCATCGAAGACCTCCGGGCGGCCGCAGCCGTGTTCGCCGGACGGACGAAAAAGGACGGCGTCCGAGCGATGGTTGTGCCAGGGAGCTTCGCCGTGAAGGTCCAGGCCGAGGCGGAGGGCCTCGACCAGGTCTTCATCGCCGCGAACATCGAGTGGCGCGAGCCCGGCTGTTCGATGTGCCTCGCCATGAACCCCGACAAGTTGGTCGTGGGCGAACGCAGCGCAAGCACCAGCAATCGCAACTTCGAAGGACGCCAGGGGCGCGGCGGGCGCACGCACCTCGTGTCGCCGGCCGTCGCTGCAGCAACCGCCATCGTGGGACATTTCGCGACGCCCGCCGACCTGCCCAACCTGTAAGTCCACGTAACTACTCGTCCCGCCCGCCATCTCGCCGCCGAACCGATTCCTGAGGACCGCCATGCAAGCCGTGCAGATCATCACCGGTACCGCCGTACCGCTCGACCGTTCCGACGTCGACACCGACCAGATCATCCCGTCCGACTGGCTCAAGCGCGTCGAGCGCACCGGCTTCGGCAAGGGCCTCTTCGCCGAGTGGCGAGACGATCGCGACTTCGTCCTGAACAAGGAAGAACATGTCGGTGCGAGCATCCTCGTGGCCGGCGCAAACTTCGGCACCGGCTCGTCTCGCGAGCATGCCGTGTGGGCGTTGGAGGACTACGGCTTTCGCGCCGTCGTGTCGCCGCGATTCGGCGACATCTTCCGCAACAATGCAACCAAGGTCGGACTGGTGCCCGTGCAGGTGTCGGCTGAGTTCGGCGAGGCGTTGCTTCGGGCGATCGAAGCTGACCCGACGCTGGAGGTCACGATAGACGTGGAGCGTCGCACCGTGAGTGCCCCGCGCGTTGGTCTTGAGTCGACGTTCCCGCTCGACGATTTCACGCAATACCGGTTGCTCAACGGTCTTGACGACATTGGCATCACGCTGCGCAATATCGACGCGATCGACTCGTTCGAAACCTCACGCCCGGTCTGGGCACCGACGGCGTAACGACTTGGCCGAGTCACGGCCGTCTTCCGTCGAATCGTTTCGGTCAAAGAACTCAGAAGGGAAATCCTCGCCGGAGCGTCGGTTGCGCCGTCACTGGAACAGTCTTGTCGAACCTCCGTGCGCGACGATCAGCGCAGCGTGTCAGGAGGTGAACTCGGTCGAATTGTTGCGCTCGACACAACAACACTGCAGATACCCGTCGGTGCCCGGTTCCTGGCAAAACAATCGTCGCCGACCCTCATCACCCGTTCAAGGTCATCGCGATTTGGCCGAGGTGTTGGAAGCCTTCATTGATGACCCCCTCCAGTCGTTGCGCCGCGGTCGCCGTCGTGCCAAGCGTCGGGCTAGTCGTAATGCGTTGCAGGTCGTCGTCTGGCGCGGCCGCGAGGTACTTCTCGGCGGTGGTTATGACGTCGTGTGGTATCGGACGATCGTGGCCGCATCCGGTGTGTCGAACGCGTCGACATCAAAGACGGTGTGGCCGTCGCCCGTGTCGTTTGGATCGGCCGCCCGTCCGAAGCGGTGCGCCCATCCGTTGGCCGTCCAGCGTTGTTCGACACCGGCGATCTCGGACAAGTTGCGGTCGTGGCTCCGTGTGAGATGCCAGGCGAGCCAGCCGACTGGATTCGCGTCGGCGCGCACTCGGCGTCGTAGATCCGCGGTACTTGCGTCGGCGAGCATCTTGTCGAGTTCGCGTTGCATGCGCACGAACAGTGCAAGCGTGAAGCCACGCCAATCCCGTTGCGCATGGATCGGTGGTGTTCTGCTTCGTCCACGGTGTCACTGATCCTTGCAGTGGGTGGGTCGTGTGGCGTCGGGGAAATTCTGCGAACGGAGAACTCGACCTTCACGAAGTGTGCTCAGGGACACATCGTGAGCGGTGAGCTGGGGCCAGTCGTCAGCGCGATGCGAAGACGTGCGACGTAGCCGAGATGATGCGTGACGTCGTGAATCGCGTGTCGTGTGATCCAGGCAACGTCGATTCGTTTCCCGCGATCACAGCTCTCAGCGATCGTTCTCCATCGCCGAGGCAAGAGGGACGTTCCACCAGAAGGCGTACCTCCTTCTGGAATCCACGAATCGAGCGTTCAAGATCGAGCGGGCGGGGCGCGTCGTCGAATCGTGTCTCGGGAGGTTCGCCAAGATCGATTCCCGGCGAGTCGATGGCCAGGTCGATCACGAATCGCATCCCGAACATGGTTTCTCGAACGTGGTCGCTGTACTCCGCAATCGACCACATCCCCGGGACCGGACGACACGTCGCGTCCTCGTCGGACAAGCGGCTACTGCTTGAACCCAGCGGCCGGGAAGGTCGGTGATTGTTGCGATCACGGCGTGGTCGGACCAAATGTTCCCGTCGAAGCCGCATTCGTCACAAGTCTCGATGGTCACCTGCTTCTCTTGGCGCGCGCTGACGACGGATCGCGATTTTCATGTCCTCGTGCCGGGGTGCTCTGCTGCTGGCGGTGTCGTGCGCGCCGACGAGAGTCGTCTGCGCACGCCGCGCGGGTGACTCTCGCCAGCGCCAGCGACACACTATGTGTACATAGCATTGCGTGGCGTCATTTGTCGTGCCTGTGTTGACTCGTCCGACCTTTCGAAGTGTCGCGATCCAAGTTGCGAAAGTGGCAGCGAGTCGTGGGGTGAACGAGTTCCTTTAGGACCGGACTGCGGGCGCGCTGAGGCCAGCGGGTACGGTCGACGTGACGCGGTCGCACAGGCCGCCGCCGATCGAAAGCGTGCATCTATGCCAAGACTGAGCCAGGTTCCGAAAGCGTCCGCGCACCCGTTCGCGCAGTCGATGTATTCGATGGTCTTCGGCGAGCGAGACCCGGTTGCGGAACCGGGAACGGCGAGCGGCACTCCCGGCAACTGGTGGACCGTGTTTGCACTGGTTCCGGACGCGTTCGATCACACGACGTCGGGCTTCCGGTTCTACCGTTCCCCGAATCGGCGACTCAGCGCTCGGATGCGCGAGCTCGGTCAGACGCGAGCAGGCTACGCCGTCGGCAGCCAATTCGTGTTCAGCCAGCACTGCAAGGCGATGCGCGACGTCGGGTTCACCGACGAACAGGTCGCCGCCATTCCGAATTGGTCAATCGCAGACTGTTGGACACCGATCGAGCGGTGCCTGCTGGCCTACACCGACTGCCTTGTCCTCCAACATGGCCGGACTCCCGAGCCATTGTTCGACGCCCTCAAGCGCGAGCTGTCCGAAGCGGAAATCCTTGAGTTCACCTACATCACGGCGACGTACGCCATGCACGCCACGATGAGCCGCGCGTTGCGTTTGGAGTACGACGACGTCGACGACCCGGTCGTCGAACACGCTGATCCGGCAGGCCACTTTGGCGGGCTCGACGTCATGTCCGTCGTTGACAACGGCTAACACCTCCGTGCTCGCGGTCCGAGCCCTGGCCATCGACCGCGACGGCACGTTGCTGCAGCCGGACGGCACCCTCGGCGACCGCGACCTGCGCGCCGTACGCGCCGCGGCCGCGGCCGGTTGGCACGTCGTGCTCGCCACGGCCCGCTGGCACCACGAGCCGAACGTATCGCGAACGAGATCGGCATCGACGGCGTTGTCATTGCTTGCTCGGGGCGCAGGTCCGCCGTCTCAGCGACGGAGTGGACGTGTTCGACCTACGTCTGCCTTCCGCATTCACTGCTCGCCTCTTCGGCCTCTGCGATACCGCCGACGGCACCGTTACGTCTACAAGGATCAAGACGTCCTCTGGCGAGCCGCCGACGCTGCCCCGCGCGCCGACCTGCCCGAGCTGTGTCCAGTTCGGTCACTCGCCGACGCCGCCCGGACGCCCCGGTGCGCCCTGATCATCGGTGAGGCCTTTGAACGCGTCCGTGCTTGCGACGTTGCGGCCCGAATGGCACAGCAGCGTCCGCGTCCTGAACTCGATGACCGGACGCGGCGCGAGCGGGCTCACGCTCACCGGTCACGGTGCCGACAAGGGTGCGGCCTTCACGTCGCGAGTGCGGAACTTGGCATCGACGCGTCGGAGGTCGTCGCCTTCAGGGACTCCGTGACCGATGTGGAGATGTTCCGAGTGGCGGGCGCGAGTGTCGCCATGGGACAGGCGTCGCAGGACGTGCGAGATGCAGCGACATGGGTGACGACCGCCAATACCGACCACGGGGTCGGCCGGGCGATCGAGCGGCTCCTCGACGGTCTCGATCCGTCAGCGTGAGCTGCGCGGGGCAGAAGGCTCGCAACGGCGCTAGCGAGGCAAGCCATTCCGAGGCGGGGTTACCGCCACGGGCGGTCGGTCGTTGGTCACCTGGGGGCGGCGAGTGAGCTTGGCGCGCAACGCGACCAGCCGCGTTCACGACTTGTCGATGTTCAGGAGCATGGTGCCAACGTTGCATCAACAGGTCGATCAATCGCGACTTCAATCGTGACGCGACCCTCGGCATCCGACCGAAGAGCGATCACATCGCCCGACACGCGTAACTGGTAGTCGCTCTCCGAAGTGAGCGTATGTCGAGTTGACCGTCGACGATCTTGTCGCGCAGTGCCGCCATCTTGGCGTCGACACCTCGCAATCCGAGCAATCGGGTACGGGCCGCGAGATCGGGGGCGACGTCCGCAAAGCCGTTGGTCCCGGTGACGAAGTACTCGCCGTTGATGACCTCACCCGTGTTGAAGGAGAGGCCCACGAGCTTGGAGCGAATGTGAGGCAGGTTGCCGTTCGGCGTCATCATTTCGACTTCGACGGCGTGACGCCACTGCGGTTCCACGGCGGGCCAATGCGACGTGCCATGGATGGTGTCGTGGCCCTTGAGGGCCTGTGCGCCCATGGTGTTGCAGGCCGTAAACATCCAACCGGGCTCGCACGGGAAGAAGCCAATCGGGTTGGCTTCGAAGTTGCGTCGCACGGCTTCGACGATCGAGTGGTGGTCGTATGCGTACGTACCACCGTCCTTCCACACGAAGGTGAGCGAGCCGGGTTCGTCGAATCGGGTTGATCCGGTGGCCGCCTCGTACAGGTTGATCTTGCTCAGCGATGTAGGCCGACAGCATGATGTGCGTTCGGCAGGTAGTTGGCGGCGTACAGCGACAGTCCGTAGCCGAGCATGTTCAGCTGGTAGCGGGCACAGGTGGGGCCGTGGATCTGTTCACCCCAGTCGAATCCCTTGAACTGATCGATTGGCTGCAACGCCATGTCGTAGGTCCATTGCAACAATTCGGCGTCGAACCCGTCGGCTCGGCCGTCGCACGATTTCGCTGCGGCACTTCCGCGCTCGCCAGATAGGCGTTGAGTTCCGGGACCTTCTCAAGCTTGCGGCGAAGTCAACCACAACGGGGTCCGGTCGCGCCGACCGGGACCACGGATGGGTGTGAGCGGAGTTTGCAGCATGTCGAACGACTACCGCGAGTGCCGCATGACGACTAGCCAAAGAGCCGTCAAACGACTAACGTGCGTGACGTGAGTCGCTCCTACCTGCCACGCGATGCCGATCAAATCCTTGCCGAAATGCTTGAAGACCATTCTGCGGTGTTGGTTGTCGGGCCTCGCGCAGCAGGGAAAACGACATCGTGTGAGCAGCACGCGAGAACTGTCCTTCGGCTTGGGGAGAAAGCCGTTGCAGACGCCTTCCGAGCAGGACCCGCGTCGGTCCTTGCTGGACGTGACGAACCCATCCTGGTCGACGAGTGGCAAGAGGTCCCGGCCTCGTTGCACGCAATCAAGGTTGCGGTCGACACCGACCCCGGACGGGGGCGGTTCCTCGTCACCGGATCGGTCCGAGGTGATATCGACGCGCCTACCTGGCCCGGAACGGGTCGACTGGTGCGACTGTCGATGTACGGCCTCACCGAACGCGAGGTTGAAGGACGGATTGGTACCCGCTCATGGCTTGCGACGCTGGTCGAAGGAGACGTGCCTGGGCCACATCGCTCCGACACCGACATCCGGGGTTACGTCCAACGGGCATTGCGCTCGGGCTTCCCGGAACCGGCCTTGATGACAACCGACCGGGGTCGGGCACGTTGGCTCTCCTCGTATGTGGATCAGATGGTCACGCGCGATGCACAGTCGATTTCTCCGGGACGTGATCCTCAGCGCCTTCGCGCCTATCTCACTGCTGTTGCCCTCAACAGTGCCGGAGTTGTCGACGACACCACACTCTGGACCGCCGCTGGCATCGCCAAGGACACCGCGCGGGCGTACGACACGCTGCTCCAGAACCTCCTCGTCATCGACCGGCTCCCGGCATGGACAAGCAACCGGTTCAAACGGTTAACGCTTGCGTCGAAGCGTTACCTTGTCGACTCCGGCCTTTTCACTGGCGTGTTGGGTTTGACCGAGAACGACGTCCTGTCCGACGGTGACCTACTCGGGCGCCTCATCGAGACGTTCGTGGTGTCACAATGTCGAGCCGAGTTCGCCCTCATGTCGCCAGCACCGAGGATGCACCACCTCCGAATGAGTGAAGGCCAACACGAGATCGACCTCGTTGTCGAGGTGGGTGCCAAGCGACTGATCGCTATCGAGATCAAGGCGACCGCAACTCCGGACCCAGGCGACGCGCGCCATCTTCGCTGGTTTCGCCGCGAACTCGGAGACGACCGCGTCTCCACAATCTTGCTCCACACCGGTCCCGAAACACTCACCTTCGATGACGGCACGATCGCGGCACCGATCTCGGCGATTTGGAGCTGAACTCGCCAACCACCGACGAGCGCAACTACGACCCGGCTGAGCAGTCAGCGCGCAGATAATCAGCGCGCAGACAATCCAAACTCGCGCTCGATCACCACTGCGACGCCGTCGTGATCGTTGGACGCGGTGACCTCATCGGCGGCCGCGATCACGTCGTTGTGCGCGTTGGCCATAGCGACGCCATGCTCCGCCCAGCGAAGCATTTCGATGTCGTTCGGCATGTCACCGAAGGCCATCGCTCCGACGCCACTGTGCGAGTTGTGCCCGATCCGCTCACACACGCGACGCAACCCAGCCGCCTTCGAAACGCCGATCGCCTGCACCTCGATCAGGGTCCCGGGGTCGGGCAGCGTGCGACCGGTTCCATGGGCCGGAGTTGCACCAAAGGTCACCACCCCGATTTCCCCAACCGCCTCCACGATCGCGGCGTACATCTCCGGGCCCATCTCGGGATGGCGGAACAACAGCTTGGCGTATGGCCGGTCGAGTAACTCATCGACGGGCGCGACCCGGATGTAGGGAGGCAGCTCGAACTTCGTTTGGTACCCAGATTCATGAGCAAATCCACCAAGCCCGTCGCAGGCAAAAGCGATGTCGGTGACGACGCTGCGGATCAGCGTCACAGATTCACGGGCGGCTGCCACCTCGATCTCGTGACGCTCCACAACCCTGTCGTGCTCGTGTTCGATTGACAGGTCGAGGATGTATGCGCCGTTCGACGCGACCGCGAATCCGCGATGATCGAGGTCAGCCACGACTGGATCAACCCACCTCGGCGGCCGTCCCGTCGCATACACAAACATTGCGCCCGTCGCAATGGCCCCGTGAATAGCGGCCTTCGAACGTGCACTCAGCGCATCGTCGGTCCGCAGCAGGGTTCCGTCCAGATCGGACGCCACAAGATCGAACCGCCGGTCAGCACACACGTGCGAGAAGGGTAGCTGGGGACACGGTCACGCCCGTCGAAGACGGCATCTGAGCAGCAACCCGCTACCTTCGAGCGGGCATGTCGGGCACCGCAACCATCGAAGACCAACTGATCACCTCGGTGCTCGACGCCCGTGTCCGGCCGATCCTCCTCTCGACGCTCACGGCGATCTCACTCGCCGCGTTCGATGGCCTCGGCGTCACCGCGGCCCAGAATTCGATCGCCGGTGACCTCGGACACGTTGGTCTGCTCAGTTGGGTATTCGCCGCATTCTCACTCACGCTCACCATCGCCGCAGTCGCAGCCGGGCCACTCATCGACACGCTCGGCCTTCGAGCGGTGTACCGCTTCACGCTCGTGATCTTCTTCGTGGCCAGCGCGTTGTGTTGCGTGGCGCCAACCATGCCCCTGCTGATTCTCGCCCGTGCGCTCCAAGGCCTCGGCGGAGGCCTCATCGTTTCTGTCGCGCTGGCGGCAATCGGGATCACCTTCCCGGCAAATCTCCGCTCGCGAGCCTTCGCTGCGAACTCGACCATCTGGGGCGTCATGAGCTTCGCTGGGCCCGCGCTCGCGGCCCTTCTCCTGAAGACGCCGCTCGGCTGGCGTGCCGTGTTCGCGGTCAACCTTCCCCTCACCGCGTTCGCCGCGATCATCGGATGGTCGCGACTGCCGGGACCCTCAGCGTCACCATCAGCCGGGCGTCCGAAATTCGACCTGCGGGGCCTCGTGCTCGTCGGGATCTTTGCGACCGCGATTCTGATCGGCACGTCCGAGCTGAATCGTTGGTCGGTAGTGGCGGGTGCGGTTGCCGCCGCGGCCGGAGGTTCGGCCTGGTACTTCGCCGGGCGGACCGAAGACCCGGTGATGGCGCGTCGATATCTCAACCGACTCCCGAACGCTGCCATCAACTGGGCCATCTTTACGATGTTCGCCGGTGGTCTCGCGGTTGAGACATTCGTCCCGCTATTCGTGAAAGGCGGGCTCGGACGCTCCGATCTGGCGGGCGCGTTCTCCGTCACCTTCATGGCGCTGGGCTGGACGTGCGCCTCGGTCACCGTGTCCCGCCTGCTCGACCGCATAACGGAGATCACGGCCATGATCGCCGGGTTCATCCTTGCCGGGATCCCGCTCGTGATCGGGCTCCTCCTCTACGGACCCGACACACCACTCTGGCTCGTCGCGCTGAACTCGTTCCTTCAGGGTGCTGGCATCGGCGCCACCACCAACGCAGGGTTGACGCTGCTACAGAAGACCACGCCAACCGACGAGATGGGCCGCGCCAACGCAGCGCATCAGTTCGTGCGCAACCTTGGCTCGACGATCGGCGTCGCGGCGGTCGGCGGCATCTTGTTCGGCTTCGTCCGCCACCGACTCGGCGGGCTCGCTGAAGTGCAACCACTCCTGAAGGGCGACAAAGGCGTCGAAGTCCCGGACGCCGCTCGACGCGCCGTCGCCCTCGGCTACCGGTGGTCCCACGTCCTTGCTGTGGGTCTCGTTGCGGTGGGGCTCGCCATCACACTTCGTCTGCGCGCATATCTTCGCTCGCAGCCGACATGAGCGAGACGGACACCCACGGCGGAACCTTCTCCTCGCTCAAAGCTCGAAATTACCGACTGTTCTTCGCGGGTCAACTCGTCTCCACCTGCGGAACCTGGATGCAGAGCACCGCGCAAGCCCTGTTCGTGCAGTTCCGCCTGGATGGTGGTGGCCGCGAACTCGGGTTCCTCAGTGCATGCGCGTTCGTACCAATTCTGCTGTTCGGTCTTTGGGCCGGCGGCCTTGCCGATCGAGTTGATCGCAAACGCCTTCTTGGTCGGGTCCAGATGTATATGGGATGTGTCGCGGCGGTACAGGCCGTCCTCATCTTCACGAATTCGGCGAGGTTCTGGAGCATCTGCGTACTGGCGTTCGCCATGGGCCTCGGCAACATGATCGAGATGCCCGCCCGGCAGTCCTTCCTCGGCGAGATGGTCGGTCCAGAATCGCTCTCGAATGCCGTCGGGCTGAACAGCACCGTGTTCAACGGTGCGCGCGTGATCGGCCCTGCGATCGGCGGGATCGTCGTCGCGACGCTCGGCTACGGCTGGGCGTTCGGACTCAACTCGCTCTCCTACGGCGCGATCGTGCTCAGCTACTTGTTGATGCGCCGATCGGAGATGTTCCCGGTGAACCGGCGGTCGTCCGGCAAGGGTGCGGTGCGGGAGGGTTTGCGGTACATCAAGAACACGCCCGTGCTTCGGACGGTCCTTCTCTGCGTACTCGTATCAGGAACCCTGTCACTGAACTTCCAGGTCTTTGTTCCACTCATGGTCGAACGGGTCTTCCACGGCACGGAGGGCAAGGTCGTGTCGTTCCAGATCATGCTCGGGTGGGGCGCACTGGTCGGGTCGTTCCTGGCCGCCCGGCGCAGCGCCCCGACCGGACGCCTGCTCGCCATCTCGGCCGGTGCATTCGCAGTGGCGCTGCTGTCGCTCGCAGCGTCGCCAACCGAGATCGTTGCGCGAGTTGCCGTGTTCGCACTTGGTGCCGGCTACATCACGTTCATGCTCACCGCGAATGCGACGCTGCAGCTCTCGTCGGACCCGATGATGCGCGGCCGCGTGATGGCGGTCTACGCCGTGATGTTCGCCGGGACAACCCCGATCGGTGCTCCGTTCGTGGGTTGGATCGCCGATGCGTTCGGTCCTCGGTGGAGCGTGGGAGTCGGCGGCGCGGCGTCGATCGTGACGATGGCCATCGCGCTCTACGCGCTTCGCAGGCGGTGGCTGTCCCCCGGCGCACCCGTTCCCCCAGGGGCTGACGCCTGAATCGGTTCACGAGCTGTGTCGCGGTACGTCCGGTGCTATCGCGGTACACAATGCGCGCCCCAATGCACCGCGGACGGGCCGGATGTACCGCGACCCGGCTTGCCGCTCGTCAGCGAGTCGAGCAACAAACGTGGGTCAGGCTTCGTCGATGGGGTCGACGCCGCTGATGCCCGCCGTGGCCCGCAACACTTCGATGGTTGCCGCTGGCACGGGACCTTCGGTGTCGAGGATCATGAGTGCCCGCCCACCCTGCTCGTTGCGACCGAGCGCCATGTTCGAGATGTTGACGTTGCTCGCTCCGAGTGTCGACCCGACCGCGCCGATCATGCCCGGACGGTCGTCGTTGCGAATCACGAGCAGGTGACGCGACGGCGGAACCTCCACGAGGTGATCGTCGACCATCACGATCCGCGGCTCCTGGCGAAGGCCGGCGAGCGTGCCGCCGATCGAGTGACCACACGACGAACGCAGCGTGATCTTCGAGCGGTAATCCTCCGAGAACGTGGTCTTCGTATCGGCGATCTCGCAGCCGGCCCCGGCGGCGAGCTGCGGCGCGTTCACGTAGGTGACTGGCTCCGTCGAAGTGAAGCCGACGAGTCCCTTCAGCACGGCGAGGCGTAGGATGCGTGTGTCGTACCCGGCGATCTGGCCGGCGAACGTGACCTCCAGCGTCGCAGGAATCCCTCGGCAAATCCCCGCCATGAGCCGTCCGAGACGTTCCGCGAGAGGCAGATACGGACGCACGGTTTCGCTGGCCTCGGCGGCGTCGACGTTGACCGCGAACGGCACAAACTCGCCCGCAAGCGCGAGTTGGATCATGTCGGCGATCGTGTCGCCGGCCTTGTCCTGCGCCTCTCGTGTGGACGCTCCGAGGTGCGGGGTGACCACGACCGAGGGCAACGTCAAGAGAGGCGACTCGGGAGAGAGCGGTTCCTCGACGAACACGTCGAGACCGGCTCCTGCGATCTGACCCGACGAGATGGCATCGAAGAGCGCCTTCTCGTCGACGATGCCGCCGCGCGAGGTATTCACGATCCGCAGGTCGGGCTTCGCCATCGCGAACATCTGCGCGCTTATGATACCGGTCGTGTCCTTCGTTTTCGGAAGGTGCACCGAGATGAAGTCGGACTGGCGCATGCACTCTTCGATCGTGACCAGCTCCGCACCGAGCGACGTGGCGCGATCGGCCGAGATGAACGGATCGAACGCGATTACCCGCATACCGAACGCCGCGCAACGTGAAGCCACGAGCGCACCGATGCGGCCGAGACCGACGATGCCCACCGTCTTACCGTGCAGCTCGACGCCCTCCCACTTCGAGCGCTCCCACTTGCCCCGCTTCAGTGCGGCATGGGCCTGTGGGGTGTTCCGGGCCGTGGACAAGAGCAGTGCCATCGCCTGCTCCGCCGCCGAAATCACATTCGACTGCGGTGCGTTCGCGACCATGACGCCGCGTGCCGTCGCCGCGACCACGTCGACGTTGTCGAGCCCGATGCCTGCACGTCCGACGACCATCAGATCATCGGCGGCTTCGAGCACATCAGCCGTGACCTTCGTGGCCGAGCGGATCACGAGCGCTGCGGCACCCTTGATCGCGATCAACAGGTCCGCGGGAGAAAGGTCCTCTTGGACGTCGACCTCGTGACCCGCCTTACGGAGCTGGTCGAGGCCCTTTTCGGCGATGGATTCGGTCACCAGTATGCGTGCCATGGAGCGTTCACGCTAGGGCCCGGAAGGTAACTGCTCGCGCGCCCGAATTCCCAGACCCATGAAGTGCACAGCGCTCACGAACGATGGCGCGCAAGCTGTTTCCTTGCGGGCCCTCAGGCGTTCGGTCATAGACGTTTCGTCCAGCAATTCGCCCCGCAGCCGATGGTGACAAGGGTCACCGGGATTCGGTAGCGGCTGGCGACCCTTTGCCACGCGCTCAGCACACTCGCGGTACATCCGGTTCGCTTGCGGTGCACTCGGGCGCGCTCAATGCACCGCGAACGCACCGGATGTACCGCGACACAGATTACGGCCAGGCCCGGGCAGGCCAGCTGGCCGCGTCGGCTGCGAGGTCAGCTTTCGCGCAGCAAGGAATTGATGCGGCCGACGCCCTCGGCGAGGTCGGCGTCGCCGAGCGCGTACGACAGGCGCGCATAGCCGGGCGAACCGAACGCCTCACCGGGGACGATCGCCACCTTGGCGTGCTCCAGGATCAGGTTGGCCAGCGTCAACGACGAGTCGACGGTCGTACCACGGACCACGCGACCGATGACCCCTTCGACGCTCGGGAAGGCATAGAACGCGCCCTCCGGTTCGGCACAGACGAACCCCGGCACCTCAGAGAGCAATCTCTGGATTGTGACGCGCCGACGATCGAAGGCCGTGCGCATCATCGCAACCGCGGACAGGTCACCGGTGAGTGCCGCGATCGCCGCCCGCTGAGCGATGTTGTTGACGTTGCTCGTGGCATGGCTCTGCAGGTTCGTGGCGGCCTTGATCACGTCATTCGGACCGACCATCCAGCCCACCCGCCAGCCCGTCATCGCGTATGTCTTCGCGACACCATGCACGATCACGACACGATCGCCGAGCGACGGCACCAGCGACGCGATTGAAGCGATCTCACGACCGCCGTAGAGGAGGTGCTCGTAGATTTCATCGGTCACTACCCACAGCCCATGCGACGCTGCCCACTCGCCAATCGCGAAAACTTCGGCCGCCGTATACACGGCACCCGTTGGGTTCGATGGCGACACGAAGAGGAGGATCTTTGTGCGGTCGGTCCGAGCAGCTTCGAGCTGGTCAACCGTGACCTTGAAGCCCGTACTGATGTCGGAGTGGACGTACTTCGGGACGCCACCGGCGAGCTGGATCGCCTCCGGATAGGTGACCCAGTAGGGGGCCTGGACGAGCACCTCGTCGCCAGGGTCGCAGAGCGCAGCGAACGTGTTGTAAACCGCCTGTTTGCCGCCGTTGGTGACGAGCACCTGCGACGCGGTGCAGACGTAGCCGCTGTCGCGTTTGGTCTTGTAGACAACCGCGTCCTTCAGTTCGGGCAAGCCGCCCGCAGGGGTGTAGCGGTGCATCGCGGGTTCGCGTGCCGCCACGATGGCCGCCTCCACGATGTGGTCGGGCGTCGGGAAGTCCGGCTCCCCCGCACCAAAGCCGATGACCGGCTCACCTGCCGCCTTGAGCGCCTTCGCCTTCGCGTCAATGGCCAGCGTGGCCGACTCCTGGATGGCACCGATGCGTGCAGATACTCGTGACATAGGACTCATAGGGCGTCAAGCTTTTCACGTCGCGACCCCCACCCCGGCCCTCAATCCCCGCCCACCACCCGGTGGGTTCGTGCGAGCCTCGGAACATGCAGAAAACGTTGACCGATTGACAAGGCGGTCGTTCCTAGGATTCACGGCCGTGCCTGCAACGCCCGACATCCACATCCCTGCCGACCTTCTCCCGATTGACGGGCGGTTCGGCTGTGGTCCGTCGAAGATCCGGCCTGAAGCCATCGACGCGCTGGCCGCCGTCAGCCAGACCTACCTCGGCACGAGCCACCGCCAGGCCACCGTGAAGAATCAGGTGGGACGTCTGCGCGCCGGGCTGCGCGAGTTGTTCTCCCTTCCGGACGGCTACGAGGTCATCCTCGGCAACGGTGGGTCCACAGCGTTCTGGGACATTGCGACGTTCGGGCTCGTGCAGGATCGCTCACAGCATCTCGTGTTCGGCGAGTTCTCGTCGAAGTTCGCGGAGGCTGTCGCCTCGGCACCACACCTCGGGCAACCGACCGTCATCGAGTCGGCACCCGGCACTCGCCCGATCGCGATTGCCGAGGAGGGCGTCGACGCGTACTGCCTCACACACAACGAAACGTCGACCGGCGTAGCGATGTCGATCGAGCGTCCTGCGGGAACGACCGCAGCAGACGACCAGCTCGTACTCGTCGACGCGACATCAGCAGCGGGCGGACTTCCCGTGAACGCATCGCAGTTCGACTGCTATTACTTCGCTCCGCAGAAATGCTTCTCGTCCGACGGCGGACTCTGGTCCGCGATCTGCTCGCCTGCGGCACTCGATCGAATCGCTCGCATCAAGGCGTCGGGCCGATGGATGCCGGCGTCGATGGACCTGTCGATTGCCCTCGATAACTCCACGAAGGACCAGACGTACAACACACCGGCACTCGCCACGATCTTCCTGTTCGCCGAGCAGGTCGACTGGATGAACTCCAACGGCGGCCTTGCGTTCGCGTCAGCCCGCAGCGCCGAGTCGGCCGCGCACCTGTATGGCTGGGCGACCGCCTCGTCGTATGCGATGCCGTTCGTGGCTCGTCCCGAGGACCGGTCCAACGTGGTCGGCACGATCGACCTCGATAGCGTCGACGCCAACACCGTGAGCGCCGTGTTGCGGGCGAACGGCATCGTCGACACCGACAGCTACCGCAAGCTCGGACGCAACCAGCTGCGTATCGCCATGTTCCCAAGCATCGACCCCGACGATGTACGCGCGCTTACGAGCTGCATCGACCACGTTGTGGAGCAACTCGCCTGAGCTGAGTGGAGCCGTCAATGTCTCCCACTACGGCCATTTCGGTGGCATGGGAACGATCCCACGGTGACAAGTGGGCGACATTGCCGTCGGCGTCGGCACCTGCGAAGATCCCAACATGCGCAATTTGCCCACGTCCCGGCCCACCCGAACGTCGCGCTGGGGGCGCATGCTCTCCGGAGTTCTCGCACTTGCCGCAGCCGTCGCTCTCCTTACGATGCCCGGCACCGCGTCGGCAAAGGGCGTGACCATTAAGAAGGCGACGTTCGCCCGCGAGGTCACGTCGGACTTCAAGGCCAAGGGCGAGACCACACGGTTCCTGAAGAACGAGACGGTGTTCCTGCTCTTGCGGATCAAGGGACGCCCGAAGTCAGGAAAGGTCGAGAGCACATGGCAGTTCCGCGGCGAGGAGATCGGCAAGGCGTCGGTCGATCTGGCCTCGGTCAATAAGGGTGTGTTGTTCTCGTTCGGCGAGGACACCTTCGTGAAGTTCAACTTCACCCCCGGTCCCGATGGTCTACCGATCGGAAAAACCTTTGCCGTTGGCGTTACGGTCAACGGGGAATCGGCAGGGCGTTACCCATTCGAGGTCGTCCCACCGAAGACAGCGATCCCCTCTCGGGTCAACCGGACGTTCCTGGCGAACGCCGTTGACGGACCGGAGTCAAAGGTGTTTCCAGCCGCTGGCAAGGTGTTCCTCCGGTTCACCGCCGACGTCGGTATTGACACCTGGGTAGAAGCGTCGTGGACCGTCGGGTCGAAGGTCGACCCCGAAGGCACCCGGAGCCTCACCATCCGGGAGAACAAGAAGGCTGCCGACGGCAACTTCTCGTTCCTCCCAGCCGGCGGATGGCCTAAGGGAAAGAACTCGGTGACGCTCCTGATGAACGACCAGCAGGTCGGCACGTATCCCTTTACCGTGAGCTGACGTGCTCGGGTGGCGTCGGCTGAGACACTCAGTACGGAACCTCTGACATGACCGGAGGCGCCGTGGTCGTGGTCGTCGTTCCGACCGGCACCGCTCGAGCCGCCGCTTCGGCCGCCGTCCTCGCCGCCTCTTCTGCTCGGGCACGCGCCAGCGCTTCCGCGGCGCGGACTTCCTCGTAGTACCTGGCTCGGTCGGCGACGCGTTGCGCCTGTTCCCCACGTGCCTCGTCGATCTCGACCCGCACGCGATACTCGGCCATCGCGAGGGCGTCAATCAGTGCGTGGGTACGGCGGGTGAGGCGGTCCTCCTCCTCGTCGAAGGCGACGCGCTTCGTTCCGCGCCACTCCCTTCTCGCTTCGTTGAGCGGGAGTGCCACGACGTGGTCCCGGTCTTCAAGCACCCGTCGACACCGACGCGCTCGATCGATGCCGTCCTCAGCACCGTAGAAATCGAAATCAACGTCATTCCAGTTGGGCTGCCACGCCACCATGTTCGGCTCCTCTCCTAGGGAGCCTCGATGTTGCCTTCTTCGTCCGGCTGGCGCAGCGGTCAACCGCGCGGTGATTCGTGCAATACCTCGCTGTGCCGGTTGTTAGCGTGCCGGAAGCGCAGCAAGTGCAGTCGCAATGTCGGCTCGAAGACGCTGCCACGCCGAGAGCTGGCTAACGGGTCCAGCCGTATCCAACCGTTCGATCAGCAATGCCCGGTGCCGGTCGAAGTCTCGCTTGAACTGGTGGCCACGACGTCCCGTCGTTTCGCTCGCCGCGAGCAACACCTCCGTCAGTCGCCGCTTCGGATCGGCGAGACGCTCTGCTTCCCGGAGAGTCGGCAACTGCAACGGCGTTCGGCCCGTGGGCCTACCGGCAACACTTCTGATCGCTGACTCATCGAGAAGCAGCCAAGCCTCCGTCATTCGAATCGGGACGATTGGCACAACTGGCCACGGCACTCCCGCAGTAGTCGCACCCGACGCAATCTCTTCGAAACGCAACAATGGATTTTGACCCTCCGCGTCACGGTGGACGAAGAGGATGTCCGGGTTCGCAGCCAGCCCCAACAGGAATTTCATACGAGCGGCGACGGTCGACCCGACATTGGCCGACCGAGTGTCGACCCACGACACCGACAAGTCACCTCCAAGGTCAGCCGCCAACCGTTCGAGATGCCGGGCAAGCGGACCGTCGGACGGCCCGTCTGAAAGGAGCAGACCTCGGTAGGTCATGCAACATCGAAAAGGGAGATCTGGCTTCCAAGCGGAGCGGCCAAGTACGGCAACAGGTCTGCGCGGGTGGCACCCGGATCGTGCTCGTTCGATCGCCACGTCTTCTGCATGCCTTGTAGACGCAACGCCCGCAGCGTCCCATTGCCGAAAGCGACGCGATGATCACGGGCTACGAGGAGATCGTCTTCGCCGACCAACTGCACGACTGCGGGCGAATGGGTGTTGACAATGACCTGTCGGAGCGGGTTGTCAGGTCCTGGTGACTGCATCGGATCAACGGCGAGGTCGCGGACCAAGCGGACGACTTCATCGAGGTTTGCGGGATGGATCCCGTTCTCGGGTTCTTCCATCGTTATGAGGCCGGTCATGTCGGGGTCTTCCAAAAGGACACAGAGCGCGAGATACCGGAGGGTTCCTTCCGATAGCGCCCTTGCAGGCAGCGTGCGCCCTTGTCCATCGGTAACGACGATGCTCAGTAGTTCGCGAGTGTCGTCCGGCTCGACCTCAAGCCTTCGGATGTCGATGCCTGCGAGGCCAGAAACGCGATTTGCTATGCGCGCATACACATCGGAGGGAGTGCCGTCTGCGCGGCCATTCGCAATCCGATAGAGCGCAGCGGCCAGGTGCCGTCCGTCGCTGCCAAGAATCTGCGGGTCAAGATACCGATCAGGCGCTCGTAGCGCCGACGGTTCAAGCGCAAGTCTGCGCCAGGATTGCATCTCGCGTCGCGCTGCCAGAATGGTTGGATCGTCGGCACTGTTAATCGTGCTGACGACTGTCGTTGAGGCGCGAGTCGGGAGCGCCCTTCGCGGCCGTCCTCGGCTGCCCCCATCTTGGTGGACCGTGATTCGGTCGTTGCCCGATTCCGTTGAGATGAAAGCGCCTCCCCGACGCTCACCGACGACAATCACGTTTCGGAAGTCCCCGACGGAGAGCGGGAACCGAAGGTGCTTGTGCGCGTCCCCTCGGTTGATGTGTCGGAGTTCCTCGCTTACGACGACGAGCCGACCGTGACGTGATGAGCCCGATGGACGTTCGTAGCCGATCCCAACCTCGTACCGAAGGAGCGTGATCGCTGGCTTCACTTTCGTTCCGAAGTCATCGACAACCTCGTTCGGAACGACCATCTCAGCGGCAAATCGCATCACCGGCCGTGAGAATCCTGCGCTCAGGAGGTGCTCGGGTTCACCGACGCTGTCCTTACGCGTCGAGCGAACCTCCTGCGCCGCCTCCACGAGCGAACGATCTGCAAGCAGCGAAAGGAATTCGATCGCGTCGAAGACGTTCGACTTCCCGACGCCGTTCTCGCCGGCGATGCAATTGAACGGCCCGAATGACACGTCGAATTGGACCAGGTTCTTGAACCCGTCGACTTCGAGGCGTAGGAGCACTGCCGAATCCTACGGCCAGGAGTTACGCGCGCTGACTGCACGTGGTTGCAAGGGTGAAGTTACGACGCAGGCAAATCAGTTTGCCGGTTCGCGGATGCCACCGCTCGTGAGAATGCTGAGCGCGGCATACGTCACGAACACTGTGAGGACCAGACCCCGGATGAACGGTGGTCCGGCCGGTTCTTGGTGGCTTGCCGCAGAGTGCGCGAGCAGGAGCGGTGCGGTCAAACCGAGCGCCGCAACGCCGGGCGCAGCGAGGGATCTGGCAAATGCCATCTCCGGCGTCTGAAGCATGAGGGTCATCGACGGCGGCCCGATCGCGACGCTCACCGCAGCCGCGATGGCACCGACCGCTCCCCAAGCAAGACCGAGGAGCGCGCCGAAACCGAGCACGCCAACCGGGAACCCGCCATGGGCGATGGGCCCCGCGAGCCAACCGGCGAGAGCTCCCAGCAGACCTGCGATGGCGAGGACGCATGCGGGCACGATGACCTGGCGATTCGCGAGTCGGCCGCGATGACGGGGGTACGACGACAGCAGACCGGGATGGTCGGCGTCTTGCGACAACGCCTCGATCGCGTCGAGACCTGCGACAAAGGCGAGCAGTCCGGGGACCGCGACGAGGGGCAGCGTCCCTTCCAAGGCAACGCGAGCGGCGACACCCGAAAGGATCGCCATGACTGCGATGCGCACGAACCGACTCGTCGGCCAGCGAGCGACACTTCGGAGGCCGCGCACGATAACGGCGGCCTCTGGTCCGGGCCGCCCTTTGACACGAAAGCGCGGGCGGTTCCGGAGGTGCTCGGATCCCAACTGACGCCGCAGCAGCAAGACCGAACGAAGGTCTTGCGTGGTCACGGCAAAGCGGAGCTGGCTCACGAGGGCGGCACGACGTTCCGCTTGCTCGATGCGCAGACCTGCACAGCCGCGGAGGCCCAACAGGGCGACGCCCACAGCGAGGACCGCCAGCGCGGTACCGGCGAGGGGTGGCTCGGCAAGCACCGTGAACCGCGAACGACGTGGGAACGTCGTCAGCGCGCTCCCCCGCCAGTTCCGCAATGGGAAGCAGAATGCGCGCCCAAGTCGGGACTGGGGACTCCATAGTTCATCTGCGCGCAGATCAAACGCGCTCCAAACGATGAGCGCACCACCGAGCAGCTGCCAGCACTTCGACAGGTGGCGTCCGCTCACATTCATCGCGACACTCATCCAGAGCAAACCCATAAGTGCGCCTACGAATGCGCCGGTCAGCGTCCAAACGACACGGTTGCCGACGACGAACGGGACCATCAGCCGACCTGCGATCCCACCGGCGATCGTTCCGAGATAGGCCCCGCGCCGGTACTGCTGCACGATCGAGTGAGTGAGCGAGCGTCGACGATCGACCGGTGACATCAGGACGTGCGTGAGTTCCGCGGACTCGATCGCGAGCGGACCGCCACGCAAGCCGGACCGGGTGGCGAGCAGCACGACGCATGCCAGCACAAGACCGACCACCTGCGAAGTCCGGTCCTCGAAGGCGACGTACTGAGATTCCTTGATCCGCCGACTTCCGAACATCGTTGCGACCCACCACGCGATTCCGCCGACGCCGACCGCAAGGACATACACCCGGTACACGGCGTCGGCCCAGTGGATGCCGCTCAATCGGTTCCGGCGACGCGCGCTTCCGAGGTCGCGGAGAACGTCGCTCGCCACAACCATCCTTACGCGAGCAACGCGGAGACGTCGTCGACCGACAGCTTGCGGTTCTCGACGATCGACCCGTCACGCAGCGCCACGCACCGGTCGGCCCGGTCCACGAAGGACAGTTCGTGCGTAGACACGATCACCGTCGCTCCGTCGGACGCCGTCTGGTCAAGCAGTTCGAGCAGCGCCGACTTCCCGCGGGCGTCGAGGCCGACAAAGGGCTCGTCGACCAGCAGCAGATCAAGCGGACGAACGAGACCGACGCAGAGCGACGTCTTCTGGCGGAGGCCACGGCTGAATCTCGCCGGGAGATCCTCCGAGCGATCGTCGAGCCCCAACAGTCCGAGCAGGTACGCGCCACGCGCTTCCCAGTCGTCGAAGTCGTGCAGACGCGCAACGTATTCGAGGTGCTCGATCACGCTCAGGTCGTCGTAGAGGACGGGATTGTCGGGCACGAAACTGACGGACCGTCTCGCTTCAACGGAGCCGGGTGCATTGCCGGAGATGGTCACGGAACCACCGGTCGGGGCCATCACCCCGGCGATGATTCGCAGGAGCGTGCTCTTGCCCGCACCGTTCGGACCTACGAGGGCCACGAGCTCGCCGGGCTCAGCGTCGAACGACACGCAATCGAGAGCCACGTGGTCACCGAAGTCCTTCGAGACGTCCTCCACGTGCAACATGACCGCACGACGCTACACGGCCCGTCCGAGCGCGCGACCTACGCTTGCCCCGTGGGTGTTCGCGTGCTGACCTGGAACGTCTGGTGGCGGTTCGGACCGTGGGAGGCGCGCCAGGACGCGATCGTTTCGACGTTGCGTGATGCGAACGCGGATGTCATCTGCCTCCAGGAGGTGTGGTCCGCCGAAGGCGGCGACGATCAGGCCGCCGTGCTCGCTGAGGCGCTGGGACTCTCGTTCGCGCGCACCCCCTCACCGTTCTGGGAAGGCGTGTCGTTCGGCAATGCGATCCTCAGCCGCTGGCCCATTCTGAACGTGGCACACCATCCGTTGCCTCAAGTCTCGGGCAAGGTCGGCCCACGCGGTGCCGTGGTGGTCACGATCGACGCGCCCCACGGGCCAATGATCGCGGTCTGCACGCACCTCGACTATCGCTTCGACCACTCGGCGGACCGTGTCGCTCAGGTTCAGAACCTGGCGACGCTGGTTTCCGAGATTCGTGGCGATCCCGAGTCGTCGTTCCCCGTGATTCTGGCGGGAGACTTCAATGCGACCCCGGACAGCGATGAGATACGCGCGCTTACGGGTCGCACCACTCCACTAGTACCGGGCCTGATCTTCCAGGATTGCTGGGAGCTGGTCGGCGAAGGTGCTGGACATACCTGGTCGGACCGCAACGAGTACCTCGCTGATTCCAACTGGCCGAATCGCCGACTTGACTACGTGCTGGTCTCGTGGCCTCGCCCGAAGGGCCTCGGCAAACCCGTCTCCGCTTCACTGGTCGGCACGACACCCGGCGATGGCGTCACGCCTTCTGATCACTACGGCGTGCTCGTGGAGCTTCGCACACCCTGAGCCGTTTGCTTCACCAGCCGTTGCGGTGGACCGTCTCTTCGAGCGGGCGTCGATGGCGTGTCCGAGCCGAGCCCTCGGCTTGCATTGCACGCGCGGCTTCGGTTGGGTGGCCGATGGCGATCGCACCGACAGGCCTGATTCCAAGTGGGACTCCGAGGTCCGCGAGCAGTTCGGCCTCGTTGCGGAAGATGCCGAAGAAGAGCGCCCCGAGACCCGCATCGACGACGCCATGCAGCAGCGTCATTGCGGCCATGGCCGTGTCCACGTACCAGTAGGGAATCGGCCAATCATCGACCGAGCTGCCTAATCCGGCACGCGCCTTGTCGGGCTGGTCGTAGCGCTCGACGTAGGCCGCAGCATCGGCCATCGGCAACACGAGCACGGGTGCATTCAGGAGGCCGGGCCATGGGAACGACGCACGCTCGTCGGGAGGCAACGTACGATTCCAGAACCGAGCGGTTTGCTCAACACCGTTCAACACGATGAAGTCGATCCCCTGGCTGAACCCCGCGCTCGGTACGCGACGGGCAAGGTCGAGGAGACGTTCCAGCACAGCGTCGTCGACAGGAGCATCGGTGAAGTCACGCACCATCCGACGCGACCGGACTACTCGCTCCCACTCCATGTGACTCCGCTCAGTTCGCGACTGCAACGAGCTGGATGTCGAACACGATCGTGTCGTCGCCTTTCACGTTGCCGTTCCCGGAAGGACCGATGCCCTCCGTCGGAGGCAGCACGAGGCGACGCACACCGCCGACCTTCATGGGCGGAAGACCGGGGTTCTCGGTCGGCCCGCCGATCACGACTGCAATCAGCTGCCTGTCGCGCAGCGCGATCAGGCCGGGATCGACCTTGAAGACCTTCGGGCTTTTCGACGTGACGCTTGACCAGACGAGCGTACGGACGACCGACTTCTCCCCTTTGCAGTTACCGCCGACCTTGATGGTCGGGTGTCCCTCGATCGAAACCGCCGTCGAAGTGATCTTCACGCCGACCACATCGAAGAACTTCTGGAGAATCGCGTTCTTCCCCTCGGCCACGTTGCCGACGGGGTGGGTATGGACGAGCCCATCGCCGTGCGTGTGGATGCCAGTCGGATCAGCATCGCTACTAAGCGTCTGAGCGGATAGGTCACGGCTGCGGAGCGGCGATGTCCGGCGACCGGCTTCGCCGCTCGATTCATTCTGCTGTGTCTGATTGAGGACTCGCCTATCGGCTCGCCCTCTAAGCGTCGCGAGCCAAGTCCCACAGTTCCATACCCCGAAGGCGGCGTGCCAATGGTCCTTGCCGACGACGGGCGCATCCGCCGATGCGGCCCCTGTCGACGTCGCCGCCAGGACCGTCGGCACCAGAAGCTCGATTAGCACTAGCAGTGCAGAAATCCGGAGCCGGGAACGTCGAACCATTGGAACGACGCTACCCGGCGTCCATAAGACTGCTGTGAGTTCGGCAGGGGCG
Organism: Acidimicrobiia bacterium; assembly: GCA_043720395.1. Taxonomy (GTDB): domain Bacteria; phylum Actinomycetota; class Acidimicrobiia; order Acidimicrobiales; family JANYDT01; genus JANOYY01. The sequence goes on along the minus strand of JAYSSR010000080.1, from coordinate 4,917 downwards.
CAAACCTGGGAAGCGATCCGATCCGGCTTTGCCGGTCGGACCGAGCAAAGCGAGGAGCGTATGCGGGTCGAGGCCAAAGCGAAGCGGAGGCCCCCGGCCCGCCATTTCTCAGTTCGAGCCGCCGGCGGCGTCTTCGACCTTCTGCTTGCCGGCGGAGATCCACGGCATCATCGCCCGAAGTTCGCTGCCGGTCGTCTCGATCGGATGGGCCTTGCCCGCGGCGCGGAGCGCGTTGAAGTTCGGCGCACCGTTCTTGTAGTCACCGATGAACTCCTTCACGAATTCACCGCTCGTGATCTCGCCGAGAATCTTCTTCATTTCGGCCTTCGTGGCGTCGGTGATGATCCGCGGGCCACGGGTGAGGTCGCCATATTCGGCGGTCGTCGAGATCGAATAGCGCATGCCGGAGATGCCCTGTTCGTACATGAGGTCGACGATCAGCTTCACCTCGTGGAGGCACTCGAAGTACGCCATCTCGGGCTGGTATCCGGCGTCGACAAGAGTCTCGAAGCCCGCCTGCACGAGCGACGTGAGTCCGCCGCAAAGCACAACCTGCTCGCCGAACAAATCGGTTTCCGTCTCCTCGGCAAAGGTCGTTTCGATCACACCGGCCCGGGCCCCGCCGATCGCATACGCGTAGGAGAGTGCGATGTCCTTGGCCTTGCCCGACGCGTCCTGGTGAACGGCGATGAGTGCCGGGACGCCGCCGCCCTCGGTGTACGTGCGGCGGACGAGGTGGCCGGGACCCTTCGGGGCGATCATGATGACGTCGACGTCACCGGCTGGCTTCACAAGCTCGAAGCGGATGTTGAGCCCGTGCGCAAAGGCAACGGCGTTGCCGGCCTTCAGGTTCGGGGCAACGTCACGGTCGTACACCTCGGCGATGTCGGTGTCGGGCAGGGTGAACATCACGAGGTCCGCGTAGGCAGCCGCGTCGGACATCGACATGCAGCGCAGACCAGCCGCTTCCGCCTTGCCCTTGGAGGACGATCCGTCGCGAAGGCCCACGACGACATCGACACCGGACTCCTTGAGGTTCAGCGCATGGGCATGGCCCTGCGAGCCGTAGCCAAGGATCGCAACCTTCGTCGCAAGGATGATCGACGGGTCAGCGTCTTTCTCGTAATACACGGTGGCCATATGCGGTCCTCCTGGTTGGGGCGCGAGAGCGCGCCGAATGTGCAATCTCCAAGTGTGCTCCTGTTGGTGCTTAGGCGTGAAGCGCAATTTCCGCAGCAGTCTCATGCTTAAATCGCATCAGTGCCTGATCTTGACGACCTTCGCCTCGTTCTCGACACCGCGAGCCAGCAGAACCTCGGCGCGGTGGCAAGGGCCCGTCACGTCAGTCAGAGCACCGTGTCCAGGTCGGTGCAGCGCGTCGAGGCCTCCCTCGGACGCGAACTGTTCGATCGCGTCGGAAAGTCTGTGCGGTTGCGAGCCGACGCCGCTCCTGCTTTGGATGGTATCCGCATCATCGTGAAGGCGTGGTCGGCACTGGTGGAACGTCCGGCGGCGACGAAGCGTCCACTCTCGCTGTTCTGCACGGTGACGGCAAGCCAGGCCGTGGTACCCGGACTGCTCGCGTCGTTTCGTCGAAGCCATCCGGACGTCGAACTGTCACTCCAGACCGGACCGGCCAGCGACGCCCTGAGCGCCGTCGCACGCGGCGAGGTCGACCTTGCCGTGGCAGCGCTGCCGACTCGCCTTCCGGCTGCGCTGGTGGCTCAGCGTCTGACGTCGAGCCCGCTCATCGCGGTCGCCGCCCCCGACGTTCGCGGCTGGCCCGGCACGCAACTTGTTCTGCCGCGCTCCGGCGTGACGCGCGACCTTGTCGACGCGTGGCGTCGGCGAGCGCTCCCGCACGATGTTGCGATTCAGGAAACCGACAGCCACGAGGAGGTCATCGCGCTTGCGGCGCTCGGGTCCGGCATCGGCATCGTGCCCCGCCTCGTGGTCGAAACGAGCGCGCTGCGAACGCAGCTGCGTGAACTGACCCCACCGAAACGTCTCCCGATCATGCCGCTCGGGTTGGTCGCACGCCGACGCGACCTCGACAGATCGCCGGTCGCGGACCTCTGGACGATGGTCCGTTGACCGACTCGCGAATCAGCTCGCCACTGCGCGAAGTCCTGGTGCGTGTCGGCTGAGCCTTGGAAGTGCAACGCGACCGGTGCGCGAAACGTCGACGATCCCGTACGGACGGAGCAACTCCTCGAAGTCGTCGAGCTTCTCGGGCGGATCAGCAAGCGTGACCGTCAGCTGATCAAACCCGACGTTCACAATCTTCGCGTCGAAGATGTTGACCAGTTCCGCAATTTCGGCGCGCTTCGAGGCCTCGGCCTGCACGGTGATCAGCAGCAGTTCGCGCTCGACGGCTTCGCCGGGCGCGAAGGCACGGATATCGAGGACGTTGATCAGCTTGTCGAGCTGCTTCACAATCTGGTCCATCGGCGTCGAGTCACCGTCGACGACGATCGTGATGCGCGAGTACCGCTCATCGTCGGTCGGCGCGACAGCGAGGGACGTGATGTTGTAGCCGCGTCGGCTGATGAGGCTCGTGACGCGGGCCAGGACGCCGAACTTGTTCTCGACGAGGACGCTCAGGGTGTGGTTCTTGGTGCTCATGGTCGTTCTGTTCTTGATCGCAGTTTCAGTGGATTCGTGAGGTGTGAGCTTCGTATGTGTACGGAAGACGTGACGCGTTTACCAGCCGCGGTTCGCGATGCGTAGCGCTCGCTCGGTTGCGAGACGTTCCATCTGAGAGCCATGCACCTGGACCTCATCGTTGGAAAGCCCGGCGGCGACCATCGGGAACACCTTCTCCGACTCGTCGGTTCTGAAGTCAACAACAACCGGACGATCGTTGATTTCATTGGCCTTATCGATCGCAGGCTGGACCTCTTCGGGCGAGTCGACGCGGATTCCCACGCAACCCATCGCCTCGGCAAGCTTCACGAAATCAGGCAGCTCCGGTGACAGGTACACCTCGCTGTAGCGCTCGTCGTAGAACATCTCCTGCCACTGGCGAACCATACCCAGGTACGAATTGTTGAGGATCGCGACCTTCACCGGGATGCGCTCGAGCGCGGCGGTGGTCAGCTCCTGATTCGTCATCTGGAAACAACCGTCGCCGTCGACGGCCCACACCATCTTGTCGGGAGCGCCGACCTTTGCACCGATAGCCGCTGGCACCGAGAAGCCCATCGTGCCGAGCCCACCCGAGTTCACCCACGTGTACGGATGACGGAACTTCCAATACTGACTCGCCCACATCTGGTGCTGTCCGACGCCCGACACGAGGATGGCGTCCTCGGGTGCCGAGTCGCGGAGGTGCTCCATGACCATCTGCGGCTTCAGCGCGTCGCCTTCGACGGGCGGGTCGTAGGTCAGCGGAAAGTTCTCCTGCCAACCGCTGAGCGTCTGACGCCACACGGTGCGGTCCTTGAACTCCAACCCACTCGTGCGGAGATCCTTCAGTGCGCTGATCAATCCTTCGATGGCGAGACGGGCGTCGCCGATCAGGGACACATCGGGAGCCCGGACCTTTCCGTGCTCGGCCGGATCGATGTCGGCGTGGATGATCTTGGCCTCGGGGGCAAACCCCGACACCTTGCCGGTGACACGATCGTCGAAGCGGGCCCCGAGTGCGATCAGCAGGTCCGACTGCTGCATAGCCGTGACCGCTGTGTAGTTGCCATGCATGCCGGGCATGCCGAGGGCGAGACGGTGATCGTCGGAGAAGGCACTGCGACCCATCAGCGTGGTGACCACGTGGATGTCGCACATCTCGGCGAGTTCCTTCAGCTGCGCAGCCGCCCGGGCCTTGAGGACGCCGCCACCCACGTAGAGGATCGGACGCTCTGCGGCCAGAATCATCTCCGCGGCACGTCGGAGTGAGACCGGGTCGGGCTGCAGCACGGGGTGGTAACCGGCGAGGTCGACGGCGTCCGGCCAGTACCAGCTCATCTTGTTCTGGAGCACGTCTTTCGGGACGTCGATCAGCACCGGACCCGGACGGCCCGTGGTCGCAATGTGGAAGGCCTCGGCCACGATGCGCGGGATGTCCTGCGCCGACATGATCAATTCGTTGTGCTTCGTGACCGACCTGGTGATGCCGACGGTGTCGCACTCCTGGAAGGCATCGGAGCCAATCGCGCCGGTGGGGACTTGACCCGTGATGACGACCATCGGGATCGAGTCCATCAACGCATCGGTTATGCCGGTGATCGCGTTGGTCGCACCCGGGCCGCTGGTGACGAGCACGACGCCGGGCTTGCCGGTCGAGCGCGCATAGCCCTCCGCCGCGTGCGTCGCGGCCTGTTCGTGGCGGACAAGGATGTGCTTGATCCGCTTCTGTTTGAACAGCGCGTCGTAGATGGGAAGCACCGCGCCGCCGGGATAGCCGAACACGATTTCGACGCCGAGATCGACAAGCGCCTCGACGAGGATTTCGGCTCCGGGCAGTTCGGCAGGCATGGGGCAGTCCTTATGTTGCAGTGCGGCGCGGTTAGGGATATGAAACTATGCTGTCAACGCCTTATCGTGTAATATAATTGCGAAATTATGGATATTCTCGGAATCAAAATGCGTAACGACACGTTCCCAATCCTTCGGCGCTTGATTGGCGAACCAGGTATACTGCCGTTTGGCATATTGACGCGTGGCCAGCTGGCCTGCCGCCATGTCTGAAATCTCGCCGACGCCGATAGCCCGCATCACGGGCAAGGCAGGGTCGAGTCCCCGTGCGGTCAGCGCGGCAACTTCGTTCCGCCCGTTCTCGATCATCGACACGAACCGCGCATCGCAGCGCGCAAACAACCAGTCGCGCGGGGGTAGCAGGATGAGCGGCACCAACCTCACCTCCTCGCCGATCCCGCCGGTCTTTTGGGCCTGCCAATCCTTCAATGTCCGCCCCGT
>JAYSSR010000079.1:0-75893 GCA_043720395.1 Acidimicrobiia bacterium | reverse complement strand
TTTCACCAGCGCCTGCGACACCGCCACCATGCAGCTGTGTTGGGTGGCGATGAACCGCCAGGGGCGCAACTACGCGCGACTTGCAACCAGTTCGGCGTCGCGGGCGGCGGCGAGCTCTTGGGCGATGAAGATGATCTGATCCTCCTGGCCGCCCACGAGCTTCTGCTCGCCGCACTTCAGGAGGACGTCGGCACCGCTCACGTTGTACTCCTCCGCGGCACGGTACGCGTGCTTCAGAAACGACGAGTACACACCCGCGTAGCCCATCATGAGGGCAAGCCGATCGATGATGCATTCACCGTCCATGACAGGGCGCACCACATCTTCCGCCGCGTCGATAATTCCGCGAACATTGACCCCCGTTGAGATGCCGAGACGCTCCGCGACCGCGGCGAACACCTCGTTGCGGGTGTTGCCAGCGCCGGCACCGAAGCCACGGGTTGATCCATCGATCTGCACCGCGCCCGCCCTCACGGCGAGCACCGAGTTGGCGACGGCGATGTTCAGGTTGTCATGCCCGTGAAAGCCGGTCTGCGAATCGGGGCCCAACTCGGCAACGACCGCGCCGACCCGCTCCGTAACGTCGTCGAGGATCATTGCGCCCGCTGAGTCGACGACGTAGACGCACTGGCAGCCGGCGTCGGCCATGATGCGCGCCTGTTTCGCGAGAACCGATGGGGCCTGGCTGTGCGCCATCATCAGGAACCCGACCGTCTCCAGCCCCAAGGACCGGGCGAGTCCGAAGTGCTGAATCGAGACGTCGGCCTCGGTGCAATGCGTCGCCACTCGTACGATCGACAGACCGATATCGGCGATGAACCGAATGTCGTCGAGCGTGCCGATGCCGGGCACCATCAGCGCTGCAATCTTGGAGGTCGTAGCGGATTCAACCGCCGTTTTCATCAGAATGCGCTCGTCGGTGTGTGAGAACCCGTAGTTGAACGAGGACCCGCCGAGCCCGTCGCCATGCGTGACCTCGATGACGGGCATGCCGACAGCATCAAGCGCGCGTACTATCGATCGCACGTGCTCAACGGTGAACTGGTGGCCCTTGGCGTGCGAGCCGTCGCGCAGGCAGGTGTCGGTCATGCGGACGTCGAGGGTTGGGGAGTACGGCATCGTCAGGCTCCTGTGCGCGAAAGGGCCGCGAGGCCGTTGTCGTTGATGTGTTTGGCCATGCGTTCAGCCGTCGCCGCGGCTGCGGCGGTCATGATGTCGAGGTTGCCCGCGTACGGCGGAAAGTAGTCGCCCGCTCCCTCGACTTCCACGAACACGGCGACGCGTGGCGTCCCGCGTGAATCACCGAACTGTGGAGCGGCCTTCAGTCGGTAGCCGGGCACGTACGACGCGACCCGTGCAACAGCGTCCTCGATGGCCTTGGTGATCAGGATGTGGTCGGCGTCGAGTGGGAGCTGGCAGAAGATCGTGTCGCGCATGATCATCGGCGGGTCGGCCGGGTTGAGAACGATGATCGCCTTGCCGCGTCCCGCTTTGCCGACGTCGGCGATCGCTCGCGACGTTGTGCGTGTGAACTCATCAATGTTCGCCCGCGTGCCGGGCCCGGCCGACTTCGACGCCACCGTCGCAACAATCTCGCTGTACCCGACCGGTGCGACCGAAGACACCGCGTACACGATCGGGATCGTCGCCTGTCCGGCGCACGTGACCATGTTGACGTTCATCGCGTCGAGGTGTTCGTCAAGGTTTGCGGTCGGCACGACGAAGGGTCCGACCGCCGCAGGCGTGAGGTCGATGGCCCGGATACCAAGCTCCGCGTAGCGAGGAGCGTTCGCTACATGGATGTAGGCACTCGTGGCCTCGAATACGAAATCGGGCAGCTCCTTCTGGGAGAGGAGCCAATCGACGCCCTCGTGGCTCGCTTCGAGGCCCTTGGACCTCGCCAGCGCGAGACCCTCACTGTGCGGATCGACGCCGATCATGTAGCGGGGCTCGATCAGCTCGGAGCGCTGCAATTTGTACATGAGGTCGGTGCCGATGTTGCCCGATCCGACGATCGCCGCGGTGAGCTTCGCCACGTGTCCCTTCCGTGCACGCGGACCTCCGCGGGCGACACGTCAGTCTGTCCTGTCGGGCCGGGTGCGCTCCACGCGGGTGGTCCATCCAGTGGAACGGAGCACGTGCGATACCGCCGAGCCGCCGTGAGGAGGCGAGGATTGGCGGCCAGGCACTTCGCGGTACGTTCTGTCGCTCGCGGTACGTTCGACGTGCTCGCAACGTACCGCGAACGCGTAAACGTACCGCGAAGGGGTTCACTCACTGTGCGGGCACGTGACGTTCTCCTGGCCGGAACGCCGTACCCATTCGCAGTCGACCAAGTATGCAAGCGTTCCGACCGTGAAGCGGTCATCGAAGGTCCTCATGATCGTGGCCGCCGGGACGTTTCTCACCGCGCTCGACGTGACCATCGTCAACGTCGCGTACCGAAACATCCGGGACGACCTGGGCACGTCGACGCTGATGCCGTGGATCATCTCCGGCTACTCGATCTCGTTCGCCGCTGGGCTGCTGACAGCGGGGCGTCTCGCTGAATCGTTCGGTCGTAAGCGCGCATTCCTTCTCGGGATCGCAATCTTCGGCGTCTCCTCGGTGCTCTGCGGTGCCGCGACGAGTGTGCCGATGCTGGTGGCATCTCGTGTCGTTCAGGCACTCGGTGCCGCGCTCATCGTGCCGTCGGCGACTGCGTTGGTGATGCCGGAGTTTCCGGTGGAACGCCGTGCTGCTGCGGCCGGAATGCTCGCATCGAGCGGCGGGCTCGGCGCGGCGACCGGACCGGTTGTTGGCGGTCTCGTCGTTGACGCGTTCGGGTGGCGATGGATCTTCCTCATAGCGGTGCCTGTCTGCGTGGGGGTGAGCATCGCGGGACGTCGCTTGCTGCAGGAACGCTCGACCCCCGGCGTCCGTGTACCCGACTTTTTCGGCGCAGGACTCGCGTTGTGCAGCGTCGCCCTGCTGACGCTGGCGCTGGTGCAGTCCAATGAGTGGGGCTGGGGGTCGCCAAAGCTCGCGGCGTGCGTTGTCGTCGCCATCGGCTCGGCGATCGCGTTCGTTCATCGCAGTCGGAGAACGACCAATCCGGTGCTTGACCTTGACCTGTTCAAGCTGCGTTTCGTGACCGCTGCAAACGTCGCTGGCGTGCTGTACGCAGCGGGGTTCTACTCGTGGAACTTCACGATGATCCAATGGCTCCGGGAGGTGTGGCACTATTCGCCGTCGCGAGCGGGTATCGGCGCGATCGTCGCACCAGTCGGTTCGGTGACGGTGTCACCGATCGGTGGACGCCTGGCCCAGCGATTCGGACATCAGCGAGTGGCGGTGCCGGGCCTCGTCCTCTTCGGTACTGCGACGCTCGCGATGTCGCGCTTGCTCGATACTCAAAGCAACTACTGGACCGTGTTCTTCCCATCGCTCCTCGCGGTTGGCGTCGCAATCGGTCTATCGATCAGCGTCTTGTCAAGTGCGGCGAGCGCATATCTGCCGACGGACCGATTCGCCATGGGGTCGGCGCTCTACGCAACCGGACGCCAGGTGGGAGGGGCGCTGGGCATCGCCGTTGTGACGGCCATATCGGCTGCCGCTCACCGGCCGTCGAGTGGCCACCGATGGTCATTCGCGTACGTCGCAGGCGCAATGTTTCTCGCCGCAGTCGTCATGGGAACGATGTTCCGACCGCCATCGGCAGAGGAATTGTTGGCTGCCCAGTGAGCTTGACCTGGGATGATCCCAATGTCGTGGCACACTGGAAGGATGCCGTTACTGACGATCGAGCTCATGGAGGGCCACGGGCCCAAGGTTTACAAGGCGCTCATCGAGCGGTGCACGTCGCTTTACGCCACGACACTGGACGCGCCGATCGAGAATTTCCGGACGATCATTCATCCCGTTCCGGCAGCGTGTTGGGGACTTGGTGGGGTAGTGGGGGCCAAGAAGGTCTCGCCGTTGATCACCATTGAGATGGTGTCGGGCCGCCCGGGTTCGCTCCAGCTTCGCCTGATGGGTGAAATGTCGGCGTTGGTCGCAGAGATCCTCGGCTGTGAGCTCGACGACGTTCGAGCGTTGATCCGCGACTTCTCGTCGTCGAGCTGGACCGTCGGCGGTGCGCCGGCCGTTGCCGGTCGCTTCGACGAGGTCCGGGCCCGGGCGGCCGCGGCCGCTGCCGCGGACTGACGCACCCACTGGACAAACCACCCAATCGGACCACCCAATCGATGGTTTCCGCTATTGGGTGGTCCGATTGGGTGGTTTTTCGTTGCGGTTACACGAAGCTGACGCCGACCGAGCCGAGGTGTTGGACTCTGGCCGAGAAGTGGTCGCCCTTTGACGCGGTGATGGCCTCGGTGACGCCGCCCGTCATCACGAGTGAGCCCTCGGGGAGCGATCGCCCGGACGCCGCCAACCAGGCGACCAGAGCCGACACTGATGCTGCCGGATGGCCGAGCACGGCTGCTCCCGCCGCGGTCCCGACGAGCTGCCCGTTGCGTTCCATCACGACTCCGAGCAGGTGCAGGTCCAGTCCCGCTGGACGGCGGGGAGCGCCGCCGATGACGTAGCGAGCGGCGGAGGTGTTGTCGGCGATCACGCTGGTGGCGTCGAATTTGAAGTCGCGGTAGCGCGAGTCGATGATCTCCATGGCGGGCATCACGAACTCGGTGGCGGCGAGCACCTCGGCGATCGAACACAACGTGCCGGACAGCTCCCTCGACGTGACGAAGGCGATCTCCGCCTCGACCTTCGGGTGGATGAGCGACGCGAACTCGACGGTGCCGCCATCGGGCACGCACGTGTCGTTCATGAGCACGCCAAACACGGGGAGGTCCACGCCCATCTGGATCATCTTGGCTTTGGCGGTAAGTCCACCCTTGTAGCCAGCGAGTCGACGGCCACGCGATTGCCATCGTGCAACCAGGGCAGCCTGCACCGCGTAGCCGTCCGCAACGTCCATCTGAGGGTGCGCGTCGGTGAGCTTGGTGATCTCGAAACTGCCTGACTGTGCAGCGTCGATGTGGGCAGCAAGATCGGCAATGGTGGAGGCGGGGAGTGCCATGGGATCCTCAGGTGGTGGTGATTTAGGCGAACGTGATGCTGCAGCGTCCGAGGTCGCCGAACTCTGCGATGAACGTTGTTGGACTCTTGATCCACGCCATCACGGACAACGACCCGGAGAGGATCACCTCACCGGCGCGAAACGCGATGCCGAGGCGTCCGAGCGTGTTGGCGAGCCACACGACCGAGTTGACAGGCGATCCCATGACAGCTGCGCCCGCCCCGGTGGTGAACAGCTCGCCGTCCTGCTCGATTGTCATGCCGACGAGCGAAAGGTCGACGTCGAGCGGATCGACACGCTCGGTGCCGAGCACGTAGACGCCGCAGGAGGCATTGTCCGCAACAGTGTCAACCAGCTTGATATCCCAATTGTCGATGCGCGAGTCGACGATCTCGAAGCATGGCGTCACGTAGTCGGTGGCCCGGAGGACGTCGCTGGCCGTAATTCCGGGGCCGACGAGATCGCGTTTGAGCACGAATCCGATCTCGCCCTCGGCTCGGGGTGCGATCAGCGTGTCGAGCTGGATGGTCGCGCCGTTCTCGTAGACCATTCCGGAAAGGAGCTGTCCGAAGTCCGGTTCGAAGACACCAAGCATGTTCTGCGCGGCGGCGCTCGTGAGACCGACCTTCTTGCCGACGGTCGTCTCCCCTGCCTCAATTCGCCGTCCGTTGAGTCGGGACTGGATGCGGTATGCGTCCGCGATTGCGAGACCGGGGAGGCGGTCGCGAAGATTCGGCACGGTGCGGCGTTCGCAGAGAGCGTCGTACAGCTCGTCTCCGTGGCGGTTGATGTCGGCGTCGCTCAGCATGGCAGCGATCTTTGCAGTCCTGGCTTCTACTTGGAGCGAGGCGTGTTCCGGTCGTCGGCACGTCGTCCGGTGTCCATGGCTCGCGGACGATGGCAGGGTCGTACGATTCTTCGGTGGCCGAGCGACGGTGGGCGGACCGGATGCCCCACGAGATCGAGGTGACCTGCACGCTCGATGGGGCGGCGGTCTCCTTCTCGACATGGACGGACATGTCGGCGCTGCTGGCCCTCCGGCTCGGCGCAGGTCACGCGCACCCACGCCGCGGTTGCGAGGCGGGTCAGTGTGGTTCGTGCGAGTCGACGCTCAACGGCGAGGTCGTCCGCCTCTGCCAGCTGCCTGCCGCCTCGTTGTGTGATGTGGTCGTCGTAACCGGCCGCAATTGACCGGTTTACCAGATCGGGTCCGCGCTGAGACCTTTGGAGATGTCTGCGGCGCAGCGGACCACGAGGCGCACCGTCGGTTCCAGGGCTTCGGGCTTAAGTCGCAGAATCGGTCCCGCCACCGACACCGCGGCGACGCATGCGCCGAGTCGGTCGAAGATCGGTGCGCCGACCGACACGATGTCGCGTGCTGATTCGTGGACGCTGACTGCGTAACCGTTCTTGCGCGTCTCGGCGAGGGCCCGCCCCAATGCGGCTGAGGTGGTCGCCGTGCGAGGAGCGAGGCGGGGAAGACCGCCCGCGACAACGACCTTCACCTCGGCAAGTGAGCCGAACGCGAGCAGGCACTTGCCCGAAGACGTTGCGTGCGCGGAAGCGCGACGTCCGAAGCGGGCGAACAGCTTCACGAGCTGCGGGCTCTCGAATCGGTCGACGTAGACAACGTCGATCCCGGAGAGCACGGCCAAATGCGCGGTTTCGCCCGTATCGTTGCGCAGACGCTCCAGTGGTGCATGGCCGACCTGTCGAATGCGATTGCTCTGCACGGCCTCCTGCCCTATTTCGTAGATGCGCAGCGTCAATCGATAGCGACCGGCTGACGTCCGCTCGACAAAGCCGGAGCTGACGAGTGTGGTGAGCAGACGGTGCACGGTCGTCTTCGGAAGGTCGAGCCGGCGAGCCAGCTCCGACACGCCGAGTACCGGATCGGCAAACGTGAACGCGCTGATGATCGCGAGCGCTCTCCTGACTGCGGAGTCGGCTTCGGTTGCGGCCCTGGGCGCTTCTGCGGACATCAAGGCAACGATAGGGGAAGGCCGACCGGCAGCCGTTCCGAATCTCGGAACGGGGCGCTACCGGGCGTCCAAGACCGGCACGCATGATGCGGGGCATGGCCATCTTCCGACTCGGACATGTCGAGGTCCGAACACCCGACCTCGAACTCTGCGCTGCCTACTACACGGAGGTGCTCGGCCTCCGTGAGGTCGCACGCGACGAGGGCCACGTGTATCTCAAGGGATGGGACGAGCAGGACCATCACTCCGTGATCCTCAAGGCGGCAAACCGTTACGGGCTCGAGCACGTGGCGTTCAAGACGGAGTCGGTCGACGACCTCGAAGGCTACGAGACGGTCCTCGAACGCTACGGATGCACCGTCGAGCGGATCGCTCCGGGCGCGGAACTTGGCCAAGGGGATGCCATCCGGTTCGACAGCCCGACCGGTCACACGATGGAGATCTATGCGCGTATGGAAAAGGTGGGCAACGGACTTCCGCTGTTCAACCCCGGCCCCATGCCGATGGATCTGGTGGGCATTGCGCCGCCGCGTCTCGACCACACGCTGCTGACGACGGAGAACGTTCCGGACGCTGCCCACTTCATGAGCGAGGCCCTTGGATTCCGCCTCACCGAGCAGATGGTGAGCAACGAGGGTCACCAGCTCATTGTGTTCTTCGAGCGCTCCCGCCAGCCGCACGATATTGCCTTTACCCGTGGTGCCAATGGTGGCCTTCATCACTTCGCGTTCTGGCTCGACAGTTGGAGTGATGTTGGACGTGCAGCCGACATTTTGCGTATGAACGGTGTTGACATTGACATCGGTCCGACGCGTCACGGAATCACACGTGGACATACGATCTACTTCTTCGATCCGGTCGGCAACCGCAACGAGGTGTTCACGGGCGGCTATAAGACCGACACTGATTGGACGCCGATCACGTGGACCGAGGACCAGTTCGGCAAGGCCCTGTTCTATTACGAGAACAAGGTCGTGCAGTCGTTCGTGTCGATCCACACCTGAGCGGGCAGCGTCCGAGATGGCGAACAACACCACACGCGACAACGCACCGATCTACCTCGCGAACTACGAGGCGCGTCGCGCTCAGCTCGACGGTGCGCGAGCCGAAGCGATCGCGGGCGTCGATACGACATCGCCCGAGCCGCCTTTCGTGGCAAGGGCACGTGAGCGGGCTACTCGCGCAGCGCTCGCCGAGCTGACCCGTCCGGAAGGTCCGCCAGGGAATCGCACCGAACAGTTCGCCCGAGACGTTGTCGCGCCGCGGGAGCTCCAGTATCCGGACTCGTTCCGGGAGCGTCATTCGACGCTGGTCGAGGTGCGTCTCATCCGACACGGCCAGACGCAGGGCTATGTGGCCGACGGCGCACTCACCCCGCTCGGACAATGGCAGGCGCATCGCAAGGGACAGGATCTCGCCAAAGGCATCAAGGAGGGCATGACGGTCAAGTTTCCGCACGCCCCCACTGCACGAGCGAAGGAGACCGCGATCGGCGTCCGCAATGGAATCGAATCGGCGCTCGCGAAATACGGGATCGGCGACGTCGCGCTCGAAGATCCGACGCCGAACGATGCGTTCAACAACTTCCAGGTGTGGGCGGGCGGCAAGGAGATGGACGTCACTGCTGCGTTCATGAAATTCGCCAACATTCGAGAGACGCAGATGGGCACGGGGGAGCGTCCCGGCTGGATCGTGGAGATGGACCGCTTCTACAGAATTGAGAATGCGGGCGGTGACCCGATCACGCAATGGCTCACGATGCCGCTCTCGTATTTTGAACCGCCGCTGTTCGTCGTTCGGCGTCACTGGAAGGGAATCGTGGCGATGGTGCGGGAAAGCACGCCGAACACGAAGATCTTCATGTGCGGACATTCCGGACCGATTCGTGCGGTCGCCACCAATGCGGTCGGCCACGATGCGGGGGAGCCGAACAACACCGAGGACGTTCGCATCAAGGTGTACGACGACTACGAGCACGCGGTTGTGACCTATCGGGGACGCGGGTTGGAGATCGAGATCCCGACCAACGTGACCCCGAGCTGGGCTCGCTGAGATTGACACGTCGGAATAGGTCATCGTCGCATTGTTCAATTCGCTGAGGAATCCCATGCCCACGGCAAACGGCTCGGTGTGGACTGTTGCTACCGCACCATCGGGTATGTATATGGAGCGATGCGGGCCCGTCCGGAGGCCCGAGGTCCGAACTACAGCAAAATTACGTCGAGCCCTCGCATTGACGCCCATGATTCGGCAACCGGGCCTGACGTTACGAAGTGGTCGACCCCCGGTGGACTCTGCCGCAGCGACGTGCACCGCCACATGCACCGGCGCTCCGAGCCCGGCCAAATCGATGGCTGCGCTGTGCATCGCGTCGTTGTGGGTGATGACCGACAACGAGTTCAGAGCCCAGACCCACGCGACCCGGTCGAGCAGGCGTCCGATCGAGGAGTATCTATCGACAGATATGCACGTCCGTCGTCGGCAAGCGGTGCGCTTGGCAACGTCGATCGGTAGGCCGCAGGCTGCGTAACACCCCTTTCGTCATGGCGGCAGCGAGGCGGCGATCATCGAGCACGGTGATCTTGTTGCGACCGGTCTGGATCGCGCCTGCGCCACGCAAGACTGCGAGCGAACGAGTGGCGGCCTCGCGGGTCGATCCAATCCACGCGGCGACCTCGTCCTGCGTGATCGAAAGCACCACGGTCGCAGTGGCCGGACGTGGGGATGTGTCTGCTTCAACCCCATGACGACGATGCAGTGCCGCGAGGTCGATCAGGAGGTTGCCGACGCGTTCAACGGTTCGCTCTGACGAGCCCGCCGTTAGCCGAGCGTTCAGACGTCGAAGGTGCTCGCTCAGCTCACGCAACACCACAATGCCGAGGGCAGGTGCGTCGGCGAGCGCGTCGATGAACGCGTCGGCAGAGAGTTGTGCCACCACGCTCGGCTCGGTCGCTGTGGCCGTGGCTGATCGACGTCCACCGTCAATCGCAGACAGCTCACCGAACGCCTGGCCCGGCGTCTTGAAGCCGAGGAGCACCTCGCGCCCGGTTGGAGTCGTAATGGTGAGGTTGACCCGCCCGTTCACACACGAATAGACGGCCGCCGACTGGTCGCCTTGGCGGAAGAGCACCTGACCGGGGCGAAGTTTCAGGCTGGTCCCGCGAGCGGCGACGAACGCGCCGAGTGTGATGGTGTTCACGAAAATCCCGTCCGTCGCATGTCATTTCCATTGTCGGTGTGTCGTGCTCGCGGTTCGAGGAGCCGCTCCCCGGCTCGGCAAGGCTCGCAACGGCACCGTCGTGGCAACGACAGCGTTGGTCTTCGACCGAAGAGTTCATCGCTCACCTGGTCGCACCAATCGTTCCGGATCCAGCTTGCGCAGGAGTCGGGCCGGTACGCCACCGACCACCGAGTAAGGCTCGACATCGCTGTTCACCAATGCATGGGCACCGACGACCGCTCCCTCGCCGATCCGCACACCGGGCAGAATTGATGCCCTGGCCCCGATCCAGACGTCGCGCTCGATCACGATGGCACGCGGTGCCGGACGAGCAGCGCGGTCATAGAGGTCGTGAAATCCCGAGTCGTTGATTATCACCTGGGGGCCGATCAACACCCGGTCCCCAATGCTGATGAGCCCGTAGGCGGCGATGCTGCTTCCGCTATTCACGAGGCAATCCACGCCGACTTCAAGAACCCCATCGGGTCCGGTTACCAACTCGACCGCAATGGGAACCCCCCGAAGAACCGTCCCTGGCCCAATCGACATCGAACCATCGTTCTGGAGAACCAGTCCGCCGTTGACCCGCACGCCACGACCGCGCCCACCTATTCTCGACAGCCGCACCCGACCACGCACAAGCCCACCGATGTAGGCGCGCGCCTTGCGCACGGTCGAGGGAGAAATGCCGCCGTCTCGGCTCAACTTTGCAAGCACGCCACGCGTTGAACCCGTCGCAGGGCGGTGCGAGACATCGAGTGAACCGCCGGTAGAATCGGTCGGCACGAGATTGTCCATGGGTTGCCCCGAGGGTTTCACGAATGCTCCGAAGGGAAGAGGTTCGAGGCGCTTCGGTGTCGAAGCGATCGCAGTACGCCCGTGACGAAGATCAAGGGATTCGCTACCGTAGTTCTTTAGGTGGGCTACGCGATGCTCTCGGCCGAATTTTTCGGCAGCTCCTGTGATCTGATCACGGTGGCGACGGCGTAGACGTGATTTTCTGCACACATCGACGGCGAGGAACCGTCGTTTCGGTCCAACCCGAGGAGTCGCGTGACGTCTGCCGACAACGAATCTGAACTCGCCGCATGAGCTCGCCCGCGCGATGTGACTTCTGCACGAGTGCGGCTGCAGCGCCACGTTGCTGTTCCAGCGTCACGCTGTGGGCGCAAAGTGGCGCTGTGTGGCCACTCGTTGGACGTTGCGATGCAGGGCGGCCCGCATGACTCCCGACGATGCGCGCGAGCTGCGGCACGAGTTGCGGACGCCCGTCAACCATCTCATCGGGTACGCGGAGCTGCTGCTCGAAGAGGACGACCTTGACCCAGCCACCGTGACGCAGCTTGAGCGGACACGCGCGCTGGCTCGCAGCGTCCTCGAACTCGTACCGGGGCTCCTGGCCGACGACGGCAGCAGCCCCGACGAATCAGTACGCGCGCTTAGGGAACAGGTCGGTGAACTGGAGACCACGACGCTGGCACTTACGGCCGCTCCCGGCACGCTCCCGCCCGACGACATCGCCAGGCTCGCCTCTGCGGTGACCCGACTGAGCGAGCTGGCCGATCGCCTCTCAAGCGGAACTGTCTTCGTGGCGCGCAGCACCGGTGCCGCAGCAGAGCCGCAGGCCGGTCGGCTGGAGACGATCCTCGCGGTCGACGACGACGAGGCGAATCGCGACGTGCTCGGGCGGCGTCTGCAGAAACTCGGCTACGGAATTGTCGAGGCTCGTGACGGGATCGAAGCACTGGAACGTCTTGCACGACCAGGCATCGACCTCGTGCTTCTCGATGTGATGATGCCCCGACTAGACGGTTTGCTGTGCTGGAACGGCATCGTGCCGACGCCGGCATCCGACACATCCCGGTCATCATGATCTCCGCGCTCGACGACATGGCGAGCATCGTGCGGTGCATCGAGGCGGGTGCGGAGGACTATCTCCCGAAGCCGTTCGACCTCGTTCTCCTTAAGGCACGTGTGGATGCCTGTCTGGAGAAGAAGCGTCTTCGGGACGGGGAACGCGACTTGCTCGCGAAGGTTGCGGCGCAGGCGGACGCGCTCGCGGATTGGAATGTGCAGTTGGAACAGCCGGTGGCGGACCAGGTGCGCGAGGTGGAGCGTCTGAGCCTCATGCAGCGGTTCGTGCCGCCGCAGCTCGTCGAAGTGTTGGCAGCAGGCGGCACGTCGATGTTGGCCAGCCATCGTGCCGACATCGTTGCGTTCTTCTGCGACCTCCGCGGCTTCACCTCGTTCGCTGAGCGTTCGGAGCCCGAGGACGTTATGGCGGTGCTCGCCGAGATGCACAATGTCGTAGGTCCACTTACCTTCGAGCAGGGCGGCACACTCTCGCAGTTCACCGGTGACGGCATGATGGTCTTCTTCAACGACCCGATCCCGTGTCACGATCCGGCGCGTCGTGCCGTGACGCTCGCGCTCGCCATGCGCGACCGTGTCGGCGTCTTGTCGGAGCGATGGCTGGAGCGGGGTCACCATCTGAGGCTCGGTATCGGCGTGGCCGCGGGCTACGCCACCTGTGGTCAGATCGGATTTGAGGGACGGTTCGAGTACACGGCCATCGGCACCGTGGTGAACCTCGCTGCTCGGCTCTGCGGTGAAGCGAAGGGCGGTAGGTTCTCGTGTCGGACCGAATCGTAAGCATGCTTACCGATTCGATCGACGCGGAACGGCTCGACGATGTGACGCTGAAGGGCATGGCGCACCCCGTGCCGACCTACCGCGTGGCGTCGCTGTTGGCGTAACCGCGGCGGGTCAGCGTTGCGAGATCTTGGCGATGTACTGATGCGAGACGCCGAGGATCGTTGCGGCGTCGCGTATCGAGAGGCCAGCGTCGGACGCTTCCCGCACGAAGTTTTCCAGCAGCTCGGCGGCTCGCCTGCGGGCCTCGACCGCCTCGATCCGAGTGGCGTTCGCTTCGTCGACGAGCTGCGGAAGGTGGGAAAGCCCCTTGTCAAGAACGGGCACGACTCGAAGGGCGAACGAGTCCGCGCGCACATCGAGGATTTGCGCGAGCGGTTCGCGGATGACCTCGTCGACTTGATCAAGCCTGCGCGCCCAGGCCGCAACACCCGGCACGCCGATCACCTTCAGCTTCCACCATCTCCCGGCGCGGACGGCCCGGACACTGTACGTCTTCACATCGATCCTCCTATCGGCCTGTTTCGTGTCCGGGCGCGGTCGCCCGTACGCAGGTCGGTGAGTTGTTTGGGCTTTCGGGGGAGTGGCGTTGTCGCGAGCAGTTCGGGCATGACCACTCCATCATGCGGAGGGGGTATGACAGTTTCGGGCCCCGCCTCCTCGCCGTTGCTGCGTCACCGAATGTTTGGTCGACTTGCCCCGGCGGGCGGGGTGGATCGACCAACATCACGTGCCGGGTCGGGTGGCGTCAGCTGCTCCGTCGGGTCGCGGTGCACCCGGTCCGTTCGCGGTGCAGTTGGTGCGCCCGAATGCACCGCAAGCGGACCGGATGTACCGCGACCACGGGTTACTGCGATTGGCGGCGGATTGCGCGGGATGCGACGGCGAACACCAGCACCATGGATATGGCACCGCATGTCAACGCCGCTGACGTGCCGAATCGCTCGCTGATCCAGCCGGTGAGCGGCGATCCGACGACGGTCCCCGCGTTCATCACGAGGAACCAAATCGCGACCGCTCGGCCGCGGTAGGACGGTTCGACGAGCAGCTGCGTCATGGTCAGCGTCACCACGATCGACAGCATCATCCCGACCCCGACGCCGTAGAGCGCGATCACCACGATGACGCGGCGCAAGGCCAACGGCTCGAACGGGATGGCGGCAATCACAAGAGAGATCGCCAAACCGAGCCCCGCCGCCCGAACCAGGCCAAGCGTCGGAGGACGTCGGCGTCCCGCCACGTACAACGATGACGTCAGCGCGCCGAGTCCGCGGGCCACACTCATGGTCGAGAACATCGTCGACCCACCGTGGAGTCCGGTCGTCGCAAGCAGCGGAATGATGACGTCGATGCGCGAGGCGAACAGCGACGCAATGCCGAGCAACGCCAGTAGGACCATGACGTCGGGACATGCGCGGATGTAGGCAAACCCGGCCCGAAGTGCGCCCGGACCCTGGGGTGCCTTCGCCCGTCGGACCATTTCGCTCGGTCGGATCGAATTGATCGCCCAAAACATCAAGACACACGACGCCGCATTGACGGCGAAACACCACGACGTTCCCACCGTCGATATCAGAAATGCAGCAATCATCGGTCCGACGATTCCACCAAAATGGGCGAGGGCACTATTAGTTGCGATCGCGCTTGTTATCGCATCGTCGCCAACCAATTCAGTCATCAGTCCTTGGCGCACGGGTGGGTCGAACGCTGCCGCGAGACCTTGCACGAGGGCCAGTGCGATGATGGACCAGAGCGCGATTCGGTGGGTGAACACGAGCATCGCGAGTGCGGTTGCCTGAGCGCCGAGCAACACCTGGAGGGCCAACACCGCCTTGCGATTGTCGACGCGATCGGCCACCGTTCCAGCCCACGCACCGAACAGCAACGGCGGAAGGAGCTGAGCGGCCGCCACGATGCCGACCGTGCGCCCGCTGTTCGTCAGCTCAAGGACGAGCCACGCCAGCGCGATGTTCTGCAGAAACGTCCCGCCCATCGACGCACCCTGCCCAGCCGCGTAGAACCGAAAGTTCCGGCTTCGAAAGGCGGGGAATCGCGCGGTCAGCGCACGCAAGCGGTAGTTCCTTGCGTGAAGTCGAAAGCTCCTGGGTGTCGTCGTTCCGGCAAGGCGGCACGCGAGGAACTACCGCGGCGATGCGCTGCTCGGACTCTGAAGCTTGCCGGGGCGGTGCCCGTCACCTCAGCGGCGTCATTGTCATGCGGGGCTGAAGACGGGTGCGCTGACGTCGGGGGACAGCTCCCGATACGCGACCTTCAGCGCCATCCCGATGCTGAGTGCGTATGGGTCGCAGTCGACAACATTGGTCATCAGTTTGGGGCCCTCCTCCAGCTCAACGACCGCAGCAACGTACGGCACCCGCTCCGAGAACGGCGGTAGCTCGTTGCGGTACACCGTGGAGTACGTGTAAAGCGTGGCCCGGCCGCTCGCCTCGATGAGTTCGACGTCTTCGCTCCAGCACGTCGGGCAGAACGGACGTGGATAGTGGTGGACCTTGCTGCACGCTCGGCAGGACGCGACAAGCAGCCGACCCGCGTGGGCAGCGTCCCAGAACTCACGGCTCTCGTCCTCGATCGTTGGCATGTCTCGACCGGGTGCTGGGGTGGCCATCTCAAACTCCTCTGCGCGCTGACGATCTGTGTACGTGACAATTGCCGCCAAAGGCAACCACGGCCGTCGACGACGTTACGGCGAAGTTGACGAGAGCGTCAAGACGAGCCAGTCATGCCCGCAGCCAAGGCTCGCTGTACTGCTGCGCCCGCGCCGCCTTGAGCCCTTCCATGCCCTCGACGTCAATGATCGAGCGGAACGTCCGACCATCGGGTGCCTTGGCATGGGCGGCCATCGAAAGCGTTAGCGCATCAGCCGCAGCGGACGCGTCCCTGCCCGCAGCCTCGCCCGACGCATCAGCAACCGCGCCGATCGCGCGGCGGTTCAGTGTGACGCCCTCCCGTGGCATGCGAGCGATGCGGGCCGCAAGATCCATCGACCGCGCGAGCAACTCTTCGTCGGGTTCGACCGCAAGCACGATGCCGATGTCACGTGCCTGTGCTGCCGTGAGCGACTCGCCGGTCAGCGTCAAGAACGTGGCCCACTGTCGACCGATGACGGGCACGAGCGCACTTGCCCCAACGAGTCCGAGGCGTCCTTCCGGGAACCCGAACCGGGCAGACTCGGCCGCGATCACCATGTCACACGACGCCGCAAGCAGGAGGCCCGCGCCGAGGCAGTGACCATGTACTGCGGCGATGATCGGGACGCTGCTCGTGCGGACCCGCGCGTGGAATCGCGCCGCCGACTCGACGAAGTGGACGTCGTCGATCGGCCGTTCGCGCTTCGCATTGCCCGTGAGATCGCCACCGCCGCAGAACGAACGCCCGGCACCCCGCAGCACGACGCAGGCAACGTCGGGGTCGGACTCCGCTCGCTCGATCACGTGGACGATCTGATCGCGCGTGCCCCCTGGCCGAGCTGAGATCGCGTTGAGAATCTTGGGCCGGTTCAGCGTGATGACCGCCACGCCACCCTCGGCTTCGTACAGCACCTCGTCGAGTTCCATCAGAAGATCGTTGCACGGCGAGGCGCGGCCCTGAGAAGGAGCGACCACCCGAAAGGACCACCCAATTGCAGATCCGCCCATTTGGGTGGTCCTTTTGGGTGGTTCCTGGTCGAGGTTACCCATCGATCGCCCGATCGATGGGGGACTAGTGGTCGCGCCGCGGGACGGTGGCCAGCTCTGGTCGGCAACCAGCTTTTGGCCAGGGCCTACTCCGCTATTGCGCTCAACGCAGACGTGTCGGGGATGCCGAGCTTGCAGGTGAGCCCGCCATCGATCGGGAGCAGCACACCGTTGATGTACGACGCTTCGTCGGACGCCAGGAACAGGACGCCGTTCGCGATGTCGCGAGGGCTGCCGAGACGCGGCGACGGGATCGCCTTGCGCACGGCGCTGATAAAGACTTCGTTCTTCACCATCTTGTCCATGATTTCGCCGCCGGTCGGCGTGAAGCCCACGATGATGGCGTTCGACCGAATGCCATCGAGGCCGTAGTCGACAGCCATCTGGCGAGTCAGCGAGTTCACCGCTCCCTTCGACGCCTGGTAGGCCGGGCGACCGTCGATCGCACGAATGCTCGACGCTGCCGAGATGTTTATGATCGCCCCGCCGCCGGCCGCACGAAGGTGCGGGATCGCGTACTTCGACGTCCACAGCACGCCGTACACGCCGGTCAGCATGACCGTTTCGAATGCTTCAGTGGTGATCTCCTCGACGTGCGTGTCTGGTCGGCCCGGCCCCGTCGAATCGGTAGCAGCTGCGTTGTTCACGACCGTGGTGAGCGAACCGTACGTAGACACTGCGGCGTCGATCGCGGCTCGGACGTCGGCTTCAATTGCGACGCTCCCGTGCGAGAAGAGCACGGTATGACCAAGGTCGCGCAGGCGCTTCTGCATGGCGATGCCCTTGTCCTCGGAGCGTCCGGTGAAGACAACCGCTGCGCCTTCCTCCGCGAGTCGCTCCGCAATTGTCGTGCCGATTCCGTACGTCGCTCCCGTGACGAGGGCGACCTTGCCTTCGAGTCTTTTCATGACTTCACTCCTGCTTCTGCGTCGAGCATTGTTTGGATGAGAGCGCGTGCCTTCAGGGTGGCGGCGTCGTGGACGATCGTCATCGGCTCGAACGGGCGGCCGAGTTTGAGCGCCTTCTGCTGGGCCTCGATCATGACCTTGTCTTCGAGAAACGCCTTGTGGACGCTGCCGAACACGATATCGGTGACGTTCGGATCGTCGAGCTTGAAGTTGTTGGCATGCGAGAAGAGGTAGTGCGTGGTGGAGTCCGTCTCGGGGGTCTGAACCGAACAATGCCGATATTGCATCGTCTCCGGCACAAGGTTTCCCTCCTGTGCGCCCGTGCCAGCGAGTGCCGCTCCGGTGTGTAGATGAAGAAATGATGGAGCGTGCCATTCGTAGACCTGCCAACGATCAGCCGGCCCGGAGAAGGTCGTAATGCTCCTGCGAATTGGCTGAATCTCATCGTTTAAATACCAACGGTTGATCTTCATTCCGCCGTCGATCGACTCGACGCTTGCTCTCGTTTTTGCGACGCTGGGCGTGCCGATCGTGTTCTCGTGGACGTAGGAGAGATGCGAGAAATCTAGGAGGTTGTCAACTATCAGTGTGTACGGAGCGTCGTAGTGCAGCGTCGCAGTCTTCTTGCGCCAGCCCGGATCGGTGTGCCACCAGTAGGAGAGGATTGTCGACTCGTCGGCAAGCGCGGGATCGCCCATCCAAATCCAGATGAGTTCGTCCTTCTCGACCACCGGATAGGTCCGAACGACAGCACGGGCAGGGATCTTTTCCTGGCCCGGAACATCGATGCACACACCTGTCGGGTCGAACTTCATGCCGTGGTACATGCAGCGGACGCAGTCGTCTTCTCGGCGACCCAAGTCGAGCGGGGCACCTCGATGACAGCACCGGTTCTCCATCGCCACGATGTAATTCGCACTCGTTCGGTAGAGCAACACCGATTCATTCAGAAGAATCCTAGAGAACAGGCCATCCAATGGTATTTCGTGTGTCCAACCAGCGACATACCAGCAATTACGGACGAACGCTGTCACTCGTGTTTCGATCATTTGCGTCTCCCATGACACCCGTTTTGGGCGGTTCGACGAGTCTACGACGGTGCCCTCGCTGGAGGGCCATCAGCCGAATGGCGGAGTCCGCCGCCGCGGCTTGCGAGACTGGCGCTGATGCAAACGACGAACCGGCCCGACCAAACAGCGAACTCTGGCGTAGAATCGGACGGAGCAGCGCCGCTTCATGCGCAGGCGTCATCACCGGTACCCGCAGCTGCGACGTTCGAGGTGGAGCGTGGAGCGTTCGACGACACCGGATACACCGTCACGCAGGGATGCCCCGACCACATCCTCGACGATCGTGGCGCTCCGGCCACGGGCATGATCTTCCTGCTCGCCGATCATGCCCTCGGCGCGGCGATCTTCAGCCGCATCGGGCTCAACGATCGAATTGTTACCAGCCATCTCCACGTCGAGATGTTGAGGGCACTTCCTCCGGGTCTGACGCGCCTCATCGGGCACGGCGAGGTCATCGACGTCATGCCCGGCAGCGGCTTTGCCCGCGGCCGCGCGACCAGCGCGGAGGGCGGCGTCCTAGCGGTGTTCAGCGCGCGGTTCGCGTTGTTCGGCGCGGATCAGCAACAGGGCGGTGCCGTCACCGGCGAAGCAGCACCGGTGTATCCCGGTCGGCGGTCGCCGCTCCTCGCGCATGCGTTGACCAACTCGCCGGTCCACGATCTGCTGCGCACCAACGTCCTCGACGTGGTTGGCGTGCAGGTCCGAGTCACGATGGACGCTCGGACCGAGTTCGCGAACGAGAGAGGTGGCTTGCACGGCGGCGCAGGTGCGCTCATGGGGGAGCGGGTCGGGGACCTTGCGCTGCGCAGCGTCGCAGGATCTGAGCGGCGTTATCGCCCGGTGGAGTTGCGCGTGGTGTTCTTGCGACCGGTGCCCGCTGATGGCACCGCGCTCGTGGCGGAGGCAGAGGTTGCCTACATCGGTAGGACCACCGCAACAACCACGGCCCGTCTATTGCGCGCCGACGGCAAGGTCGCGGTGCAGGTCGACGCCGTGCACGCTGCGGTGCTCGACTGACTGACTACGGGCACCGATTGTGCGTGTGAGACGCTGACGCCATGACCGACGTTGCACCGCCTGACGACCCAACCGTGAGCACCGAGGAAGACCGAGCGATCGCGTTCGTCGAGGAACTGATCGGCGGACGGGTCGTAAAGATCAAGCGGCTCTCGCGGTGGCGTCCGGCCTGGTTCCTCGATGTGGACCGCGACGGTACGCTGCTCCATTTGCACCTGCGCGGCGACCGACGCAGCGACGTGCTCCCGTTCCCCTCGCTGCAACGCGAGGCCGACATCTTGCGGCTGCTGGAAGCGGGCGGCGTCCCAGTCCCGCACGTGTACGGCATGTGCCCCGACCCGCTCGCGATCGTGATGGACACCGTGCCTGGCGTGCGCGCGCAGACCGGACCGCCCGAGCAGCAACTCGCAATTGCCGAGGAGTACATGGGCCTTTTGGCGCGTATGCACGCGCTCGACACGGCGGAATTTGCTGGTATCGGTCTCGAACTACCGACCACGCCGGAGAAGATCGGAATTGGCATGCTCGACGCCTACATGCCGCTGTACAACCGCACCAAGGTCTCGCCGGAACCGCTGATCGAATTTGCGATCGCGTGGGCGCGTCGCAACGTCCCGAAGAATCGTACGCGCGCATGCTTTGTCCATTGGGACTCCGGTCAGTTCCTTCACGATGGCGGCCGCATCACCGCGCTCTACGACTTCGAGACGTGCCTCATCGGTGACCCGTTGATGGACCTAGCAGCGTTGCGTCTGCGCAATCCTGCTGAACCGCTCGGTGCGGACCTGAGCCATCTGTTCCGCCACTACGCCGCGGTATCCGGTGAATCCATCGACGTTGCTGCGTTGCGGTTCCACACAGTGGTGTTCGCGCTCGTCGGTGTGATGGCGCTCGCGGGTCCGATGGTCGAGCCGCAGCCTGGTTCGCCGCACCTCGAGTACCTGTGGTGGGACCTCATGCAACGGCGCGCTCTGGTGTGGGCGTTGGCGGAATGCATCGGGGTGGAGATTGATCCACCGGTAGAGCCTGAGGCGGTGGGTTCGGCCCTGTCCCCGATGCTGGCCATGTTGAGCGACTCGCTCGCGCAGCTCCAGCCCGCACGCGGGATGGACGGGTACCAGCAGCGAGCGACCGCGCTCCTGACCCGCTGCGTGGCTCGCGCCGACGCGGTGGGCCCGAATCTTGATCGGTCTACCGCCACCGAGTACGCGGCCATCCTGGGCCGGCCGGTCGATGATCTGCGCGCCCTGTATCCGGAGATGGAGGCGTTCGTTCTCGCGGCCGGTCCTGACTCCGACGCTGCACTTGTGCAGTGCTTCGCCCGTCAGGTCGAGCGCATGGTGTTCTCGCTCGAACCGGTCGCTGATCGCGTCGTCGGCTATGCGCTCGCCCCGGTCGACCTGTAGCGCTTGGAGCCGTGTGCGAGTCGGACGGTTTGCTGAATGTGGGAGACAGGCGGTCTGGTGACCACCCAATCCACCTGAATGGACCACCAATCTGGAACCCCGACATGGTGATTGGATCGGACATGTCGATCTCCTGGTTCCTGTGCAAGCACGCCATGCTCGCGCGGCCCAACGAGTGTCGCGGTACATCGTGCTCGCCTACGGTGCATTGTGCGCGCCCAAGTGCACCGCGGACGCACCGGATGTACCGCGAGGTCGTGTGGCGGACGTCACTGGCGCGACGGGACGTGAGTAGGGTGGGCCGATGTCCGTCATGCGACGCGTGGCCGCCGGTGCGATCGTTGCCCGTTCGAGTACGAAGCTGTTCGAGCGGCCGGACCGCTTGCCGCGTGCGTTGCTCGCGATGGCACCGTGGGGTGCGACGCTGCCGGGGGTCGTGGCCGGAGCCGCGGCCCGGTATCCCGACCGGGCGGCGGTCATCGACGACGAGGGGACGCTGACCTACAAGGATGGGTGGCGTCGGGTCAGGGCGCTCGCAGCAGGGCTCACCGCGGAGGGACTTGCGCCCCGGGTACGGGTCGGGCTCCTTTGCCGGAACCACCGGGGTTTCGTTGTATCTCTCGCTGCCGTGGCCGCGACCGGTGCGGACGTGGTGCTCCTCAACACGGGCTTCGCCGGGCCGCAACTCGCGGGCGTGGTCGTGAGCGAGCGAATCGACGTGGTACTTCACGACACCGAGTTCGGCTCGATCGTGCGCGGGTGCGGGGCAGATCGGACGTTCGACGAGGCCGCGATCGCTGCGATGATCGCGGCCGGGGGACGAGCGCGACCGTGCCGAACGCAGGGCGCGGTGGTGATCCTCACCTCCGGCACGACAGGACGGCCGAAGGGTGCAGCGCGCAGTCCCGATCTGGCGTCGATCGAAGGCGTCGCTTCGGTGCTCGGACGCGTTCCGCTCCGGCTCGGCGACACGCAGGTCATCGCGGCCCCGCTGTTCCACGCGTGGGGCCTCTCGAACGTGCTCCTCGGCCTCAGCCGATGTGCAACGACGGTCCTCTCACGGCGCTTCGACCCCGCGTTGACGATACGCGCGCTTACCGATACGAATGCGGACGTGCTCGTGGTCGTGCCGGTCATGCTCGCCCGCATCGTCGCGCTGCCCCCGACGGCGACCACGACGACACCCGGCCGCAGCCGACTTCGGGTCATCGCCAGTAGTGGCTCCGCAATCGGTGGCAAGCTCGCAGCGGACGTGCTCGACCGGTTCGGCCCAGTGCTCTACAACCTTTACGGATCAACCGAAGTGGCGATCGCGACGATCGCGACACCGGCCGATCTACGGGCCGCTCCAACCACCGCCGGTCGAGTTGCGTCCGGCGTACAGGTCGAGATACTCGATGACGCTGGGCTGCCCGTCGCACCGGGTGTTTCAGGTCGTATCTTCGTCGGCGGTGCCGGGCGCTTTGCGGGGTACACGAACGGCGACGGCAAGGAGCAGCAGCGTGGGCTGCTCTCCTCGGGCGACGTCGGACACTTCGAAGGCGAGCTGCTGTTCGTCGATGGACGTGAGGACGACATGATCGTCTCCGGCGGCGAGAACGTGTTCCCGGTCGAGGTGGAGGAAGTGCTCTCACATCACCCGGACGTTGTCGAGGTCGCCGTGATCGGGATTCCCGACGCCGAGTTCGGGCAGGCGCTCGCCGCGTTCGTTGTAAGGCGTCCACGGTTGCCTTTGGTCGACGTGGAGGATCTCCGTTCGTATGTACGCGTACATCTTGCACGATACAAGGTTCCTCGCCGCGTCGAATTCGTGGACGAGCTGCCGCGCAACGCGACGGGCAAGGTTCTGCGCAGCGTCCTCATCGCGGCGGCCCAGGTGCCGACCTCGGCGCAGACACTCGTGCGCGCAGCGTCCGAGAAGCGAACGTCGAAGTGAACGTGCCGGGTCCGATCCGACGGCTCGCCGCGGATCAGCAACGAGTGTCGGCACTTACCAAGGCTGGCCTCTCGCCGTTCTACCGAGCGCTCTACCCGGTGCGGGTCGAAGGCGCAGCGAACATCCCGTCGGGCGGTGCAGCGATCCTTGCAGCGAATCACATCTCGTTCTTCGACACCGTGGCGCTGATGTTCTCCGTTCGGCGCGCAACTCGCTTCATCGGCAAGGCGGAGTACATGGACAGCTGGAAGACCCGCCATCTGTTCCCGGCCCTCGGCATGATTCCGATCGAGCGTCAGGCCGGACGCCAGGCGATGGCAGCGCTCGACACGGCGGCGGGCGTGCTGCGACGTGGCGAGCTGCTCGCCATCTACCCCGAGGGCACTCGTTCGCGCGATGGACACCTGCACCGCGGTCACACGGGTGTGGCCGAACTAGCGCTCTCGACCGGCGCACCGATTGTCCCGATCGGTCTCGTTGGCACCGATCTCATCCAGCCGATCGGCGCACGCGTCCCGCGCCCGTTTCGGCGTGGTGCTGTCATGCGGATCGGCCAGCCGTTGCGGCCGGAGGACTACGGCGGACCGAAGCGGCGTCGACGTCAGCAGATGACCAGCGATCTCATGGAGGCGATCCGGGCGCTGTCTGCCCAACCGGTGTCGGTCGATTTCTCCAGCGACGAGCCGCCACTGTTCCGGGGCGGGTCGGAGAGCGTCTACGAGGTCGTGCGGATCGTCGCGGAAAGTCGTCTCGACTGGCAGAGCGCGGCCGGACGCGGCATCAGCGGCGTCTGTTCGCGCTGGGACGATGCCCGCGTCGGCGAGGTCAAGGCACTGAGTTGCAGAGTCGACACCGGGGGCCACCTCGCCTTTGTCGCCGAGATGAGTGTGTCGGTCAAACTGCGCCCGGGTGAAGTGCTCGGGTCGCTCAACACGTCAGGGGAAACGTCATGAACGAGAGCGTCTATCGGGTCATTGAACTGATCGGTTCGAGCAGCGAGAGCTGGGAGTTGGCCGCGCAGAACGCCGTGAAGGTGGCGTCCAAATCGTATGCAGACCTACGTGTCGCGGAGGTCGTTGAGATGGATGTGCTGATCGAGAACGGCATTGTCATCGCCTACCGCACGAAGCTGCGCCTCAGTTTCAAGAGTGGGATGGACGTGCCCGACCTCTGACGAGTGCTTTGGTCGCGCCCGCCGACTCGGACCAGACTCCCTCGGTGCCTGACCAAGACTTGGACGCTGCAGCCCGGATGGATCTCGGACGGGCGATGCGGCGGTTGCATCACGCGGTCGTCGGGCGGCTCGGTGAACCCGATGATCTCGCAGCGATGGCTGTGTCGATCGACGCGATTGCGGCTCGGTTGGAGCGGTCGCCGGTCCGGTCGCGACTGGCGTCAACAGCCCGCAATGAGGACCTCGACGACGTTGTCGACGGTGCGCTCATGCCCACCCACGGGGACCGTCCGTTCTCCGGCCCGGCCAGTCCGTACGGGTTCGAGTTCGAACCGCGTCGCAACGGTGACGGCGTCACCGCTGTGTTCACGCTCGGCCCCGCCCACGAGGGTCCGCCAGGACGAGCGCACGGTGGCCTCATCGCCGGGCTGTTCGACGACCTCACCGGCTACGTGATGCACGTGATGCGGGTGAGTGCGTACACGGGTGAGCTGAGCGTCCGGTACGTCGCGCCCGTGCCACTTGCGACGCCGCTCCAAGCTCGGGCGTGGATGACCGAGCGGGTTGGTCGCAAGGTCCATATGGCGGCGGAGATCTGCGACGGCGAGACACAGCTTGCCCGATGTACAGCGCTGTACATCGTTGCGCCGCGCTGACTGGCAGAGCTGAATGCCAGCGCTGACCGGGTCTGGCTGAGCCACGTAGCCCCGGCAGAGCGCGAGGATGGTTCGCATGGACACCTCCGCCGATCTTCCGGCCGCCCCGCGATGGAGCGGCGTCAATCACCTCGCGCTCGTCACCCCCGACATGGACGCCACGGTGCGCTTCTACGTCGGCGTGCTCGGCATGCCCCTCGTCACGACGCTCATGGCCGGCCCCATGCGGCACTACTTCTTCGAGATTGCTCCGCAGAACACGGTCGCGTTTTTCGAGATAGTAGGCGCGCAGACGTTTCAAAAGGGCGCAGGCTCCGGCGCGCCCTATCCGGTGCAGCTCGACCACATCTCGTTCAACGTCCCCGACGAGCAAGCACTTTTCGCTCTCCAGACGCGCATTCGCGCCGCGGGCTCGGAGGTCACCGAACTTGTCGATCATGGCGTCATGAAGTCGGTGTACTTCACCGACCCGAACGGCATCGCGCTTGAAGCGTCGTACTGGGTACACGACGGTACGGGTCGTGCGTTCGATCCCTCCAACGACGAGCTTTTCCTCGATCCCAATCCTGTTCCGGCGGTTGCGGAACTCGCGGCGGGTGGTCTCTTGACGCTGCCCGCCACGGCGCTCGTCTGATCGAACAAGTCGGTTGCCGATCGGTGAAGGTGTCGTCCGCGCTGACGAAAGTCATCCGCGCACGCTGCGCGCCCGACACTCGTCGGCGCGGACGACACCGCCGGTCTCGGTCGTGCGTTTTGGCACCGCTCCGTCCGCTTAGCCCGCCACGGTTGTCACGGTCGCGACGAATTCTGCGACCAGCGCGACGGTCGCGTCCGCGTGGTCGCGGACGGGGGAGTGTCCGCAGTTGGGCAGGAGAACCGCTCGGCGTTCGG
This sequence comes from Acidimicrobiia bacterium, assembly GCA_043720395.1. Taxonomy (GTDB): domain Bacteria; phylum Actinomycetota; class Acidimicrobiia; order Acidimicrobiales; family JANYDT01; genus JANOYY01. The sequence continues at coordinate 50,224 of JAYSSR010000079.1, read as the reverse complement.
GCCGGTCGGACACGATGGCGTCGACCTGTGCGGACGTTCCGTAGTCGTCATCCTCGCCCTGAATCACCAGCACGGGGGCCGAAATAGCCGTCAGGCATCCGCGGATGTCCCACGTCGCGAACGCGGGATCGAGCCACACGTCGTTCCAACCCCAAAATGCCGCGTCGACGTCGTCGTGATAGCGGCCGAGACGCGTGAGGAGGTCCGTTTGGAGTGCGGCTTCGCGTGCGGCGGCGACGCCGGTCAGCGAGATCGGCTCCACGAACACATGCGGCGCGATGAGCGCTAGTCCACGAACCCGTGTGCCCTGGGCTGCCGCCTGCAGCAAGGCGATGGAGGCGCCGTCGCTGTGCCCGATCAGCAATGCGTCGTCGACACCGAGCTCGTCGAGGAGCCTCGGTAACACCGCCAGCGCCTCATGGTGCATGTACTCCACCGGACGCGGACGGTCGATCGTCGACGATCGACCGTACCCGGCGCGCGAGTACACGATCGCGGCGAGACCGGTCGCCTCCACGACGCGAGCCGGGAAGCCCCGCCACAGCTCAACGCAGCCGAGTCCCTCGTGCAGGAACACCAGCACCGTGCTTCCGCTTGGCAGAGTCGGGTCGATCCGGACGACCTCCAACGTGCTGGAGTCCACCATCACGCGCGAGCAGATCGAGCGGGCAGGGTCGGTCATGGCCGCAAGGTTCCCACGCCTGCGCTTGGACTCCAGATCATGAAGGGAGATCAACGCCGAAATTCTGTCGAGGTCCAGGTGGCGGCGGTGTCGTTGGCGCAGGCGAAAGTCATCCACGCAGCGTGCGCAAACGACTTTGGCCAGCGCGCGTGACACCGCCACGGTGACTTGCTGTCGAAGGAGATCGATCAGGTGCCGAGGACGTTGTGAGGTGCCGTGAAAAGATGCCTGCGATGAATGACGACCGGCCCACGGTTTCGGCGACGAAGCAGGCAAAGCATGCGGCGGAGGAGCGGGCGATCGTGAAGGCGGCGTACCGCGTGATCGGCGGTCCTTCCGGGCGGGCATCGTCGGTGCAGGACATTCTCGACGAGGCGGGCCTCTCCACGCGCGCGTTCTATCGGCACTTCCGCTCGAAGGACGAGCTGATCGCCTCGATGTACCGAACGGCAAGTGAGCGTGTCGCGGTCGAATTGGCCACCGCAGCCGCGTCGGCCGGGGGTCCGATCGAGGCACTGACGGCGTGGGTCGATGGTCTGCTTGCTGTTGCCTACAGCCCGAAGCGGGCGGCGCAGGGGCGCGTGCTGTCGTCGGCGGAAGCCTTGAGCGCAGCGGGTATCGCGGCGGCCCGCAACGAAGGGGAAGCGGCGAACGCCTCCGTTCTGATTGGCATCCTCCAAGAGGGACAGCGGTCCGGTGTCTTTCCGAGAACCGAGCCCGTCGAGGACGCGCGGGCTGTGGCCAGCGTCGTGCATCGACTGATGGCGGCGCGAATGGCCGGTGAGCCCGGGCCGACCTGGGCGGAGGCTCGTGACCACACGGTGCGACTGTTCCTCCGGGCGTTCACGCTCCCGGTCGCCCAGGAAGCGCCGACACTTGACAATTCCGACTGAAAATGCCATTTTCAATGAGTGACTTTCCCCGAGCGTCATCGATGAGCATAAAAGACCAGGCCGCGATCGTCGGCGTCGGTGCCACGCCCTACTGGAAGCGTGGGCAGTCCTATCCGGAGACCGAATTGTCGATGGCGTGCACGGCGATCCTGAGCGCGCTCGACGACGCCGGCCTCACGGTGCAGGACCTCGACGGCTTCGCGATCTATTCGAACTCCTGCGACCCCGCGGAGGTGGCGTCGGTGCTGGGCGTCCCCGAGGTCCGCTTCGCCGCGACCACGACCTCGGGCGGCGGTGGGTGCGCAGGTGCTCTCGGCCTCGCCGCAGCGGCGATCCACGGGGGGATGGCCACCTGCTGTGTCACGCTCATGACGTTGCAGCAGCTCAACAAGCGACTTGGCGGGTCCGAGGTCGGCGGCCTGCTCGCGTACGCCACCATGAGCGAGTCATCGAGCCCCTACGGCGGCAACGGGATCAGCCCGAATGCGGCCTTCACCGCGAACTCGGGTCTGCTTTCGCCGGGCCATTCGTTCTCGGTGCTCGCGCAGCGCCACATGCACCTCTATGGGACCAAGCGCGAGCACTTCGCCGAGGTTGCCATCTCGCAGCGCGAGAACGCGCTGAACCGCCCGAAGACCGCAATCCGCAATACGCCGCTCACACTCGACGACTACTTCAACGCCCGGATGATCTCCGACCCGCTGTGCCTGTTCGACTACACGCTCGAAACCGACGGCGCAGTTGCCGTGATCACCGTTTCCGCGGATCGGGCGAAGGACCTGAAGCAGCCGCCGGTGTACATCATGGCCAGTGCGCATGGCGGCACGGGACGCTGGGGTCCGGCTATCTTCAAGTACTTCCAGGCGCCCGACGACGAGTTCGCCTCATCGGGTCACCGCCCGGTCGCCAAGCGTCTGTACGAGATGGCTGGCGTGACAGCGGCTGACGTCGACGTGGCCCTGCTCTATGACCACTTCTCGCCGATGGTCATCATGCAGCTGGAGGACTACGGCTTCTGTCCGATCGGTGAGGGTGGGCCGTTCGTGGCCGAGGGCAACATCCGCTACAGCACCGGCTCCATCCCCGTGAACACCCACGGCGGCAACCTTTCCGAGGCCTACATCATCGGCATGACGCACGTGAAAGAGGCCGTGGAGCAGATCCGCGGCACGGCCATCAACCAGGTTGAGGGTGCGGAAATTGCGCTCGTCACGGGAGGCCCAGCGAGCCTCCCTGTCAGCGGCACCCTCCTTTCCAAGTCGGTCGCGGCATGAGCACGATGCGCTCCACGACTCCTGGTGTGTTCCCCGCCGTTCTCACCGAGACGTTCGCCGACGACTCCACCCAGCCGTTCTGGGACGCTGCACGCGAGAACCGGCTCGTCGCGCCGAAATGTACGAAATGCGGAACGTTCCGCATCCCGCCGACGCCGTTCTGCTTCGAGTGTCAGAGCCGCGCATACGACTGGACGGAGCTTCCAGGCACGGGCACGGTGTACTCGTTCACGATCGTCCGTCACGCGCTTTCGCCCGGCCTGGCACCTGCCGTCCCGTATATCGGGGGCGTCGTCGAGCTGGACGGGACGCAGGGCTCCGGCGCACGGATGGTCGTGAACATCATCGACTGCGACGTCGACGCCGTCCGCATCGGCGACAAGGTCGAGGTCGTGTTCGAGCACATCGCCGAGAGCGCGTCGAACATGTCGGTACCGCGGTTCCGGCCGGTGCGCTGATTCATCTGTACACGTAGCAACTCATTTCCGTACACGTAGCATTTCCGTAAGCACACACAGCATTTCCGTAAGCACACCTACGAGAAGGGCCGAACACCATGGGCAAGATCTGGGCAAACTCCGGCGACTCACACCTCATCGAACCGGACGATCTCTTCACGAGCAGCCTCCCCGCTGACCTCGCCGCTCGCATGCCGCGCAGCGTCAAGGACGAGGATGGGTCGTACGAGACCATCCACGTCGACGGGCAGGAGTTCCGCCGACGCATGCCGCAGAGCGGCGGTGCTCGCGGTCTCACCGATGAGAACGGCAAGACCGTCTTGGAGCGCGCACCCGGCTCGAACGATCCGCACCTCCGTCTCAAGGACCTTGACGATGAAGGGATCTGGGCGGAGTTGATCTATCCGTCGATCGGCATCTGGAGCTCGTCGATCCGCGACCCGAAGCTGCTCAAGGCGGGCTCGGAAGCAATCAACAACTGGTCGATCACGTACCAGGCGGTCTCGCCTCGCTACATCTGCGCAGCGTCGATCCCGCTGCTCGACCCACTCGACGCGGCGGCCGAGATCCGTCGTACTTCAGCTCTTGGGTTCAAGGCGGGCTTCTTCGCGGTGTCGCCACCGAGCGGCGTCGACAACTTCAACTCTGCGGTGTGGGACCCGGCGTGGGCCGCATGCCAGGACACCGGCATGGTGGTCGCGTTCCATATCGGTACCGAGCCGTGGGAGGCCGACCAGCACACCGGCGGCTACTTCCGTGGTGCGGGCGGCGCGCTCATGAATTACGTCGAGACGACCTACGGCGGCCAGCGTGCCGTCACGAAGATGATCGCGGGTGGTGTCTTCGATCGCTACCCGAACGTGAAAGTCATGGTGTCCGAAGGCGGCGCAACGTGGGGTCCGTTCATCGCGGATCGGCTCGACGAGGCATACCGTCAACACGGTTCAATGGTCCGCCCGATGCTGCGCCGTCTGCCGAGTGACTACCTCTACGAGAACGTGTACGCATCGTTCCAGCACGACCGTTCCGCGGTGAAGGCAATGACGGCGATGGGTTGGAACAACGTGATCTGGGGGAGCGACTACCCGCATCTCGAAGGCACGTTCGGACACTCGCAGAAGACGTTGCACGAGCTGTTCGACGACGTCGACCCGGCGAGTCGGAAGCGCATCACGCAGGGCGCGTTCGCCGAGCTTTTCCCGGGCGTCCCGGACGCTCCGCAGTCTGACTACTGACGCGTGAGCATGCAGCTTGCGGGTCGCACCTCAATCGTGACCGGTGCCAGTCGTGGCATCGGGAAGCAGATAGCTCTTGAGCTTGGTCGCCTGGGTGCCAACGTTGTGGTGGCGGCGCGGACCGTCTCGCCACGTCGACAACTCCCTAACGCTGTTGGTACAAGTCGCCCTGGCTCTGACGGTCATCACTCGGGGCCGAGCCTTCGCCGATTACGACGTTCAGACCTGTTGGTGAGACCGCAGCCGACCCCAATGGCCGATCAGATTGGGTTACGGCCCGCAAGTGCGGCGAACCGGGTCACTGCGTCCGCGTCCGCGGCGACCGTGACGGCGGGCCCGAAGACAGGTGGCCGAGCACCTGGCGGGCGTTCCACTCGTCGCAAGGTGACTGCTTGTCCCAGCAGCCGTCGGCACGCGCTGCACGACGGCATCGAGTGTGTAGATGGCCTTGGTGTAGTCGCGGAGGTTCTGGCTCATGCGGCGCACGGTGCCGTTTCTGCACGTCAACCGGCGAGTCCGACCTGGTCCGCGTGCGCTGTCAGTGCACAGCGGGCTGTCGACCCCCGCCGGGATTGATTCCAGGCGCGGTCGTTGTGGGCTCACGGATATCGACCATTCGGTCGGCGTTCCATGCGATGTTGGGTGCCGCGGTTCCGTCAGCGTCCCAGGGGTTTGCGTCGCCCGGTTCGCCGTCGGTCGTAGTCACGCCGAATCCACCGCTGACGGCAACCTTCTGCGTCGCCGCGTAGACCAGATGAGCGGCGCGGTCATGACGTTGCGCGTCAGTGGTCGCGTACGTGCTGGCGGTACCCTCGAACGTCACGATGACCGACCGCGGGAGTGCACCGAACCACCCGGCGTCGACGGTTGTACCTGCGTTGAACACGCAGTGTCCGAGGTAAGCCAGGACAAGCGACTCCAACGCCTGTGCGGCATGGAGGGCACCTGTCAGTTGCGTGGCGCACTCGTCGAAGAAGATGCCGGTGACGTTCGGGTACCAGGTCCGCCATAGCTCTACGTCTGCTGAAATATTGATGAGGGGACGCTGCAGGTAGTTGAGCCGGACGTAGCCGATCCTTGCCCAGTTGGCCGCGTTCAGCGACGCGATGCGTGCGGCGAGACCGGCTGAAGGTGCCGTGCCAGGGCCCGAGTTGTCCCCGGTGATGATCACGAGGCCGGGCGTGTAGCCGGTGAGCGCCCGGCGGAATGCGTCGTCGTCGGTGGGCCAGATGTAGGCGGGAACGAGCGGGATCATGTTGGTTCTCCTCCGAGTGCAAACGGTCTGTGGTCGTCATCGACAGGTAGCGCTCAGAACTGAATGGCACCTCGGCGCGCGGTCGCCGCGTCGAGTTCGCCGGACGGATCAGAAACCACCCGATCGAACCACCCAATCGACCGAATCGGCTATTGGGTGGTTCGATTGGGTGGTTTGAGACGCTGGTCAGCCGCCGCGGAGCAGGTGCTTCTGCACCTTGCCCGACGATGTGCGGGGGATCGCTCGGTCTGTGAACACCACGGCAGGAACCTTGAACTTCGCGAGCCGGGAAGCACAGTGCGCAACAATCGTCTGCGCGCTGATGGACTGTCCGGCAGCAGCGAGTACGTAGGCATGCCCGACCTCGCCCCAACGCTCATCAGTGACGCCGATCACCGCACATTCCGCCACCCCGGGCAGCTCCGCGATGACCGCCTCAACCTCGACCGGGTAGACGTTCTCGCCGCCCGAGATGTACATGTCCTTCATACGGTCGACGAGGAAGTAGAAGCCGTCGGCATCACACCTGGCGACGTCGCCGGTCTTGAACCAGCCATCGTCGAAGGCGGCGGCGGTGAGATCCGGCCGGTTCCAATAGCCTGTGGTCACGCTCGGGCCTCGCAGCCACAGCTCACCCGACGTTCCGATTGCCACGTCGTTGCCATCGTGGTCGACGATGCGTGCCTCGATCGTGAGATACGGCAGGCCGCACGACCCGGCCTTGGCCCGAACAACGTCGAGGTCGATCACGGGCATGCCGAAGTTCGACCCGGTCTCGGACATGCCGAAGCCGTCGGACATGGGAATGCCAGCGTCGACGAACCGCTCGATCTGAGCCGATGGATTCGGTGCGCCACCGGTTGCCAGCACCTTCAGACGCTGGAGCATCGAGGGTTCGAAGTCGGGCTGGTTCCAGAGCACCTGGGCCATCTGCGGGGCGCAGAAGTAGTGGGTGATCTTCAAGGCTGGGTCGGCGATGCGGCGCAGCGTGACCGGTGGGTCGAACCCCTTGGAAATGAGCACCGCACCACCAGCGAGGAGCGGGACTCGGCATGCCGCGTACAGGCCCGCGGTATGGAACATCGGCATGTCGCACAGGAACACGCTGTTGGTGTCGACCTGACTGCCGAGGGAGAAATTCGTTGCCCCGAAGAACGCGTTGGACTCGCTGACCGTGACGCCCTTCGGTGTGCCGCTCGTGCCCGACGTGTAGAGCAGCGTCACCGGTGCCTCGAAGTCGCGGCGGGCCTCGGGCGGTGGAGCGTCGTTGCTCGCGGACGCGGCGAGCGCGGTCAGGTCGGTGAGGGCGAACGTCGGACCGTTGAACTCGGTGGCCGCGAACTCGGTGTCGCGAAACAGGATCGATGGGGCGGCGTCGGCAAGAAGCCCGGCGATCTCGGGTGGAGCGAGACGCCAGTTGAACGGCACGTAGATCGCCCCCGACCGTATGCACGCATAGTGAAGCACGAGGGCGTCGGCGGTGTTCTTGGCGAGGACCGCGACCCGGGCACCGCTGGCCGGGCCGAGCTGCTCGACGAGCCATGCCGCAGTGCGGTCGATGGCAACGTCGAACTCGCGGTAGCTCCATCGACGCTCGGTTTCGAGGTCCGCGCACGCAAGCGCATTGGGCCGCGTTCGCGAATGTGCCGCGATTGCGTCAACGCGCATCGGAGAGCCGTTCCGCTGCCTTCTGGAGGTCGTAGGCACCGAGGCCAGGCTTGAAGGTCTTGTCGTCGATGAATTGGCGGATGCCTTCCTTGCGGCCGTCGTTGTCGTAGGAGTTCGCCGCCTCTTGCGCGCGGATGAGGAAGTCCTCGGCGTTGTCGTAGGACATCTCACGGACGCGGCGAATGGCGTCCTTCGTGGCCTTCAACGCCACGGGGTTCTTCTGGAGGAGCGTGTTCGCAACCGCGGTGACGCGTGCGTGCAACGCATCGAGAGGGACCGCTTCGTTCACGAGACCCCACTCGGCGGCGGTCTTGCCGTCGACGTTCTCGCCCGTCATCGCGTGATACATGGCTCGGCGGAACGACAGCAATTCCGCGACGACCTTCGACGCGCCTCCGCCCGGCAGAATCGCCCAGTTGATCTCCGAGAGGCCGAATTGAGCGTCCTCGGCGGCGAAGGCGAGGTCGCAGGCGAAGAGGGGGCCGTAGCCGCCGCCGAAGCACCATCCGTTGACCATGGCGATCGTCGGCTTCTGATACCAGCGGAGCCGCTTCCACCACGAGTACGCCTCGCGCTGCGCGTTGCGTGTGCCGGGCAGGCCGAGCGCCTCGGTCTCGCGGAAGTATTCCTTCAGATCCATACCGGCGGACCAGGCGTTGCCTTCGCCGGTGAGGACGAGCACGCCGACGTCGTCGCGGAACTCGAGTTCGTCGAGCACCCGGTACATCTGACGATTGAGCTTCGGGCTCATGCAGTTGCGCTTCTCGGGGCGATTGAATTTCACCCAGGCAATGCGGTCGATGACCTCAAAGCTGACGGTGTCTTCCTCGGCGCGTTCGGGGGTGTCGGTCATGTGCGTGCTCCTCGGTGCGGACTGGATTCTCAGGGTACCTGATACTTGCCCTGTTTTGCTAGACGACGGGAGTCCTCGATTCGCAGCGGCACCCGTGCGAGGATCGAACAGTGAGCGATGAACCGTCCCTTCCCTACGTCGCTGCGCGCCTCGACCGGGTGGTCCGCTCGGGCGTCGAACGGGCGGTAGCGCCTTTCGACCTGACGGTGAGCCAGTACACCGTCCTCAGCGTCCTGGCCCGCCAGCCGGCGCTGTCGAACGCCCAGCTCGCGCGGCGGGCCTTCGTGTCGCCGCAGTCGATGAACGAGACGCTGCTCGCCCTCGAAGCACGCCAACTCGTACGCCGGAAGACCGACCCGAACCACGGGCGGATTCGGCGGACGGAACTGACAGCAGCCGGACGTCGAGTGGTCGACAAGTGCAACCGCGGCGTCGATGAGGTCGAGGCGGCGATGACGGCCGGGATGACCGTACCGCAGCGGAAGGTCTTGCGGACGCTGCTCATGCAGGCCGTGCGCAACCTCGGAGGCGGCTTCCCGGTCAGGTAACGCGCCGGGTGGTCGGTGGTCCGGTCCGGTCTAACTGTGCGATTGCCACACCAGCGTGAACTCCACCCACTCCGGCTTGTGGTTTGTTTGCGCCGGTGTGGCTTTCTCGTAGTCGGAGGCCGGTCGACGGAAGCCGTGCGGCGGGCGCGTTCAGTCCAAAGGCCCTATCCGATCGCGGGTCCGCGCCTCATCCTGGGCGCATGAGCACAAACACATCGACGAACTGGGACGAGTTCGGATCAAAACTCGGCGGACTCGGCCTGAAACTGAAGATGCACATGGAGCAATCGTCCTCCGACGATCACGACGTCAAGAACGCGCTCCGCGATCTCGCGGCGTCGCTGGAGGGTGCGTTCGACGGTCTGTGCAAAGCGGCGAAAGACCCGGCCATCAAGGAGGATGTCCGAGACGTCGGCTCGGCCTTGTCGCAGGCCATCTCGAAGACGCTCACGGAAGTCGGCAACGATCTACGCAAGGTCGCCTCCCGCGAGTGACGCTGAATTCACGGCAAGAGCCCAACCGTCCTCAACGTCGCGAACGGTATCCACATCCGCCACGGGTGCCTCGTGGCGCGAACCTCCGAGTGGCCCAGGGCGGGCGTTCATCGCTCGTAGACGTCTCGCCGGTGGCCCGGTGTGACGACGACAACGAGCAGAACATCATCGTGAATTGAGTAGATGATCCGGTAGTCGCCGACGCGCACTCGATAAGCGGGCCGCCCTCGCAACGGTCGCGAGGAAGGAGGTCGTGGGTCCGACGCGAGAAGTGCGATCGCGCCTTGAACTCGAAGTCGTACGTCGTACTCGAGCTTGCGGAGAGCCCGTGCTGCCGCTGGGCGAAGCTGTATCTCGTACAAGCGATTACGTCCAGCCGAGATCGGCCTTCACTTGCATCCAGGGAATGTTGTCGCCCTCTTCAGCCATCGCGGCGTCGTACGCCGCAACATCTTCCCCTTCCTCGTACGCAGCGAGAAGTTCGTCGTAACGCTCTGCGCTGACAAGCACGGCGACCGCCTTGCCGTACCGCTCCAGGAACACCGGTTCCGTGCGAACGGTGTCGATCGCTCCAGACAAGTTGTCGCGTGCGTCGCTGACTGCCATGGTGGTCATGCAAACATCGTACAGTGTGCGAATCATTTTGTACAACATCTGTCGGTTGGTCCGTTGCCGCTCTGCGTTTTTGAGTTCGTCGCGGGGCGATTCTTGTGGTTCGGGAATCGCTGTCGTTTGCGGCCGACCGCGTACCGTCAAAATTGCGGTGGCGGGCCGGCTGTCACGGTCGACGATCAAAGAACACGATGTCCGAAGGCCGGTCGCTGTATTGAAACGGTAGGGCCTGCTGCGATCGGGCAGTCACGGGAGTCCGCCGCCGTGACGAAGAGCGCGAATGAAGTAGGGCGGGTGGGGATCGAACCCACGACCAAGGGATTATGAGTCCCGTGCTCTAACCACTGAGCTACCGCCCCTTGTCCGCCGGGCAACGTCCGACGAGCAACGCCGATCTTGTCACACCGTCCGAGCCCGTCGGCCGCCAACGACGACGCCCCCGAAATGCTCCCGCCGACGAGCGACCCGCTGCTACAGTCATTGCCGCCTTCCGGGATAGCTCAGCTGGCAGAGCATTCGACTGTTAATCGAATTGTCGCAGGTTCGATCCCTGCTCCCGGAGCCACGCAAAGAAAACGTGACCCGCCGAAAACGGCGGGTCACCGCACAACCAGCCCTACTCCTCAAGCCACCGAGTGGCCTGATCCAGCAGATACAGACTCACCCGACGGCACCCATCGAGCAGGTCGCAGAGCATCTCTTCGCCCGCGAACACCCTGGCCAGAGACACCGGACGCCGTGCCACGATCGTCAACGACCGCTCCGGTGCATCGGTCACGGCGGCGAAGGAGTCGATGGCCGAAACCTCCAACGGCAGGTCGGGACCGCCGACGCCAGCCAACTCCGTCGCCAGCACCAGCAGGTCCGGAGGATGCGGCAGCGGCGGCAGCGCCCAGGTGAGCGTGAGCGGGAAATGGAAATCGTCGGGCGGGTCGGCGTCCTCGCCGATTTCGGCGACCTTGTCCTCGAAACTGAGCAGGACGCGCGGATCGACCTCCAGCGTCATATGAAGATCGAGCGGCCCGTTGCAACCCTCCTCGGGATGCAGATCGACCTCCCACGCCTGACGCAGCGAGTACGTCTCCACGAGATGACGCTCGTCATGGACATGGAAACCGTGATCGACCGTCGCGTGGTCCTTGAGATCTGCGATGTACCCGGCAACGTCAATAACCGCCACGAAACCCTCCTCGGCTCGGCAGGAGAGCGTAATGCGGACTCGGAGCGTCTCGACGTCTCACGAAACATCACGCACGGTGACCGCCGCGGCCGACGACCGGGTTGGCCCTCGGCCAGACTGTCGCCGTGTCCGATGACCTCTTCAGCGCGGCCTTCCGCGAGCGGCTGACCCGCACGGCACCGCTCGCCGCACGGATGCGTCCGACGTCGCTCGACGAGGTCGTCGGCCAGGATCACCTCCTCGGCCCCGGACGTGCATTGCGCCGCCTCATCGAGGCCGACCGCCTGTCTAGCGTGATCCTGTGGGGCCCGCCCGGCACGGGCAAGACCACGCTCGCATCGCTGATCGCAACCGCCACATCAAAGCACTACATCGCGATGTCGGCCGTGACCGCGGGTGTGAAGGACGTTCGCGAGTCGGTCGACACGGCTCGCGAAGAACAGCGGATGCACCAGCGCGGCACGATCCTCTTTCTCGACGAAATCCATCGCTTCAACCGCGCCCAACAGGACGCTCTGCTGCCGTCGGTGGAGGACGGCACGCTCGTGCTGATCGGAGCGACCACGGAGAACCCGAGCTTCAGCGTCAACGGTCCACTGCTCTCGCGCTCGACGCTCTTCCGACTCAAACCGCACTCGCCAGAATCACTACGCGCGCTGATAGTTCGCGCGCTTACGGTCGAGAATCGCGAACTCGACGAGGATGCCGCCGCACACCTCGTCGCGATGGCCGACGGTGATGGACGCTCGCTGCTCACGTCGCTGGAAGTTGCACTCGCGCTGGCCGAGGAGCGTCCGGGAACCGCAGTCTCGCTCGCCGACGCTGAAGCCGCGGTCGACGCTCGGGTCCTCCGTTACGGCCCCGACGAGCACTACGACGTGGTCAGTGCGTTCATCAAGTCGATGCGCGGCAGCGACCCGGACGCTGCTCTCTACTGGCTCGCCCGCATGTTGGTGGCGGGGGAGGACGTCCGGTTCGTGGCGCGTCGCATGGTGATCTTCGCGTCGGAAGACATCGGGATGGCCGATCCCATGTCGCTCGTGATCGCCAATGCAGCGGCGCACGCGGTCGACTTCATCGGGATGCCCGAGGCGCAGCTCAACCTCGGCCAGGCGGTCGTGCACCTCGCAACGGCACCGAAGTCGAATCGAAGCGCGCTTGGTATCTGGGGCGCGATGTCCGACGTGCGCGAGCGGTCCGTCGGGGCCGTGCCGATACACCTCCGAGACGCCCACTACGCAGGCGCGAAACGTCTCGGGCACGGCAAGGGTTACGAGTATCCGCACGACGCTCCGGAGGGATTCGTGGCACAGCAGTACCTGCCCGACGATCTGGTCGACCGGCGCTACTACGAGCCGTCGGCTCGGGGTAACGAGGCGCGTGTGGCCGAACGGATGCGGTTGCGGGGCCAGCTCTCGTCGGTGGACGCCGCGGGGCAGGATGGTGGGTGATGCTCAAGGCCCTCCTCATCACGTTTGCGGTGATCGTCGTACTCGTGCTTGTCGTTGTCCTGGTGGTTGTGGCGACGATGCGACGGCTCGTGCGAGACCTACAGTCGGGTCTCGACGACCTGCGTCGCGAGACGCTGCCACTCCTGGACGAGACCCGTACGGCCCTGTCGAAGGCATCGATAGAGGACCGACGCGCCGACGCGCTGATCGACGCCGCCACGTCGCTCACGGGCACCGCCGACGCCGCATCACGCTTTGCCTACCGAATGGTGACCAATCCGTTCGTGAAAGTCATCGCGTTCTTGACCGGGACAAGAAGGGCGGTGAAGGCACTGGGCGACACAACAACGCCAGGTGGTCGGGCCGACCGGCACCTACAGGCGAAGCGGCGAGACCTCGCCCGCCGGGGTGCAATTCCGACTCCGTCCGTTGAGTCGGTGCAGCGTCCCCACGCGGCAGCTCGTGAGGGGGAAGAATGACGTTCGTGTTCAAACGGCTGATCTGGTGGGCGAGCGGTGCCGTCATGGGAGCCGGCGGTTCGATCTGGGCGCAACGCAAAGTCAAGAAGGTCGTGCGGGCGCAGGTCGAACGCGTCCAGGAGACTCTGCACCCGGCCAACATCGCCGCTGCCACGAAGGGCCGAGTGCTCAGTGCGGTGCGGGAGGGCAAGTCCGCCGCGGTCGTTCGTGAACACGAACTGCGCGAACGGCTCGCCGACGCACGCGCCGCTCGACGATCCCTTCCGAAGTCCGGCTGACCTTCTCACAACGTTCTGACAGGGCTGGATTTCGCGCGGCTGGGGTCCGAAACCGGCCGAAATCGTCTGAAATCGGCATCTGAACGATCGAACGCGCGCGGATTCCAACCCCGTTCGAGGGTGGTTCTGCGCGCGATGCCGATGGCAGTTTCACGATTCGACTTCAATTCGGGTGTTTCATTATCTTTCATGTATCCAAGTGTTTTTGATGTTCTCCCGTTGGAGGGTTTCGGACTGGTCGATCGGCGTCGACTTTCGAGGCGAGCGGTGATGCGTGGACGGGCGGATGGGACCTACCGAGTTGTCGGGCCGAATCTGCTCGCCCGCCCGGCAGAAGGTGAAGCAACCTGGTGGCAGCAGCTTGCGATTCTGGTCGCGCTCTCCTGGCCTGACGTCGCAGTGGCTGACGCCGCGGCCGCAGCGCTCTATGGGCTCGACTCGTTCGAGGTTGACGCGGTACCACTCACGGTCAACGTTGCGAGATCGCGAACTGTGCGGAGCGGCGCTGCACATCGTCCGAGTCGCAGGATTGACGATCACACGGTCGAGGGCATCGTGTTTCCCGTGGTGTCCGCAACCGAGGCGATCATCGGCATAGCGGGGCAGCGTGGACTTGGTCAACCGTGGCTGACGCAGCTCGAACGGGTGGAGCTTGCCTTCGAGTCGGCCGCCCGCATGGGCCTGGTGACGCACGAGGAACTCCGGCGAGCTGTCGACGACCTCCCGCGCAACCACCCCGGTCGGCCAGTTCTCCGCGAATTTCTCGCGCTGCGCAATCCCGATGACCCTCCGACCGAGAGCTACCTGGAAACGAGAATCGTGCAGGTCCTTCGTCGTTTCGGCATCACGGACCTGGAGCGCCAGGTGGCATTCGCCGACGCGAACGGCTTCATCGGGCGGGTCGACTTCTTCTATTGCGGCGTTGTGCTCGAAGGCGACGGGAAGAAATGGCACACCAAGGACGAGTCATTCGAGAACGATCGGACCCGGCGGTCCCGTCTTCTGGCCCTTGGCCATCCGGTCGTCGAAATCACGAGCAAACGGATCGAGTCGGAGGCGGCTGACGTCGTGCGATCGATCCGCACAAGCGTTGAGATGGTGCACCCCTCCCGAACAAGGGCTGGAATCCGCGCGGGCGGGTCCGAGAACCGGGCAATATCGGCCTGAAACCGACCTTCCGCGCGCGGATTCCAGCCCCTGCTCGGGGAGGGAAGGCCGGTAGGATTCTCCGACCATGTCTGGCAGCTCGTCTACCCCGTCCCGCACTCCTGCAATCACCAAAATTGTCCGGCCGGGCACCGCTGATGAGCTGCGGCGTGCCTATCTCGACTTCTTCGTGTCGAAGGCCCACGCCGAAGTTGCGAGCGCCAGCCTGATCCCGCACGACCCGACCGTGCTGTTCACCGTGGCCGGCATGGTGCCGTTCAAGTCGTACTTCACCGGTGATGAGGTGGCCCCGTACAAGCGGGCCGTCACGAGCCAGAAGTGCGCACGGGCGGGTGGCAAGCACAACGACCTCGACGACGTCGGCCGCACCATGCGTCACCTCGTGTTCTTCGAGATGCTCGGCAACTTCAGCTTCGGCGACTATTTCAAGGCCGACGCCATCCCCTACGCGTGGGAGTTCCTCACCGAAGTGCTCGGCTTCGACCCGGACACGCTGTGGGTGAGCGTGCACGATTCCGACGACGAGGCCGAGCAGATCTGGCACGACGTCGCCAAGGTCCCGATGGACCGCATCCAGCGCATCGGCGACAAGGACAACTTCTGGCAGATGGGTGACACGGGTCCCTGCGGTCCCTGCTCCGAGATCTTCTTCGACAAGGGCCCCGAGTTCGGTCCCGACGGAGGCCCGCTCAACCCCGACGCCGAGCACCGGTTCCTGGAGATCTGGAACCTCGTCTTCATGCAGTTCGATCAGCGTGCCGACGGGAGTCGAGACCGTCTGCCCAAGCCCAGCATCGACACGGGCATGGGCCTCGAGCGGACGCTGACCGTGCTCAACGGTGTTGACGCCGTGTGGGACACCGACCTGATGGTCCCCCTGCTCGATCGGGCGAGCAGCCTCACGGGTCGCACCTACGGCAAAAGCTACGAATCGCCCGACGATCTGTCCTTGCGCATCCTCGCGGAGCACGCCCGCTCCGGCACGATGCTCGTGAGCGACGGTGTGTTCCCGAGCAACGAGGGCCGCGGCTACGTGCTCCGCCGCATCCTCCGCCGTGCGATCCGCCACGCCTACCGCCTCGGTACCGAGAAGGCAATCATGCCCTCGATGGCCGACGCCGCCATTGGCGTGATGGGCGGTGCTTACCCGGACCTCGTCGCCAAGCGCGAACGGATCATGGACATCATCGACCGCGAGGAGTTCCGCTTCCGCCAGACCCTCAAGACGGGCAGCGCTCGACTCGACGATGAGGTCGAACGAGTCGTGCGGTATCAGGCGCTCGTTGCCTCCGGTGAGCCTGGTTCGGCATACGGTTCTGCGGCAATTTATAACGCCACGAATGCGCAACCCGTCGGTCTGAATCTGGCGAAGGTCGGAGAAGGCTTTGTGCCCGGCAACGTGGCCTTCCAGCTTCACGACACCTTTGGGTTCCCACTCGAACTCACACGAGAGATTCTCGAAGAACGTGGATTCGGCGTGGACGAAGACGGTTTTGCGTTGGTCATGACGGAGCAGCGTGAGCGGGCACGTGCGGCGCGGAAGAATGCGAAGACACCGGAGGCGCTGTCGGACCAGTACCGGGCGATCATCGACGCGCACGGCACGAGCTCGTTCGTGGGCTACACCGAGACGACTGTGGTAGCGGCGCTCATCGCCGGCGTGGTCGAGGGCGAGGACGATGACTTCGTCGAGATCTTCCTCGACCGCACCCCGTTCTACGCCGAGTCGGGCGGACAGGTTGGCGACACCGGCACGATCACCACCACCGACGGCGAGGCGGAGATCGTCGACACCACGTACGCCCTACCGGGCCTCACGCGACACAAAGCGCGCATAACAAATGGCACCATCGAAGCGGGTACGACCGCGACAGCGTGCATCGACACCGACAAGCGGGACGCGACCCGACGGAACCACACCGCCACACACCTCCTGCACTGGGCTCTGCGTGAGGTGCTCGGCGATCACGTGAAGCAGCAGGGTTCGATGGTCGGCCCAGACCGTCTGCGTTTCGACTTCTTCCACTTCGACGGTCTCACCGCCGAGCAGACAACAAAAATCGAGGACCTGGTCAACGGCGTTGTCCTCACCGCCAAGGACGCCCTGAACCAGGAGATGACGAAGGCCGAGGCCGAGGAGATGGGCGCGATTGCGTTCTTCGGCGACAAGTACGGCGACCGTGTGCGCATCCTGAAGGCAGGGCCGAGCCTGGAGTTCTGCGGCGGCACGCACGTGCGCAACGTCGGCGAGATCGGTGCGGTGAAGATCGTGAGCGAGGGGTCGATCGGCTCCAACGTCCGCCGTATCGAGGCCACCACCGGAATGCAGACCATCGCGAAGCTCAGAAACGATGAGCGCCTACTCGAAAGGTCAGCGGCAACCCTCAGGGCGAAGCCGGAGGAGCTGCCTGAACGGGTCGCCAAACTCCTCGACGAGCGAAAAGAAATGGAACGAGAGATCGCGGCGCTCAAGCGGGCAAACGCAGCGGGTAGGGCCGGCGAATTCGCAGCGGAGGCAGTCAACGGCGTTGTCATCGCGCGCATCGAGGACATGGACCGTGACGCTCTCAAGGACCTCGCCGTGGCCATCCGCGACCAGCCCGGCGTCAAAGCCGTCGTGCTCGGCAGCGCACCTGTCGCGGGCGGCGTCGCATTGGTAAGCGCGGTTACGAACGACTTCGGGAAAATGGCGAGCGACCTCATCCTGGACGCTGCGCGCACGGTCGGCGGCGGTGGCGGCAAGGCGGCCGACCTTGCGGTCGCTGGTGGCAAGAAACCCGAGGCGCTCGACAAGGCACTCGCCCAGGCGCGCCAAGCGGCCGGCGTCTG
Source organism: Acidimicrobiia bacterium (assembly GCA_043720395.1). Taxonomy (GTDB): domain Bacteria; phylum Actinomycetota; class Acidimicrobiia; order Acidimicrobiales; family JANYDT01; genus JANOYY01. The sequence continues at coordinate 32,868 of JAYSSR010000079.1, read as the reverse complement.
ACCGTGGCCCGGGTGCTCGCGCTCGATCTCGGGTCCAAACGGATCGGCGTCGCGTCCAGCGACACCACCAGGACGCTGGCCAGCCCGGTCGTCGTGCTCGAACGCAGGGGCAGCCACGCGCACGATCACAAGGCGATCAGTGACCTGGTGGACGAATACGAGCCGGACACGATGGTCGTTGGATTGCCGATCGGACTGAACGGCAACGAGGGAGCGGCCGCGCAGCTCATCCGCCGGGAACTGGTTGAGCTGCAAGCGCTGTTCGAGCCGCGTGGCGTCAAGGTTGTTGTGCATGACGAGCGATTTTCGACAGCATCCGCGCACGCCAGCATGATGGAACGGAAGATGAATGCCCAGGCACGGAGGAAGGTGGTCGACAAGGTCGCCGCTGCCGTCTTTCTGCAGAGCTGGCTGGACGGAGAAAAGGTGCGAGCGGACATGGTGCGAGCGGAAATCGAGCGAACGCAATGAGCCAGATCGACGATCCCTGGGCGGCAGAAGGCGAGTGGGGTAGCGACACCGAGTGGAGCGATGAACCCGTGCGCGAGCGGACCGCACCCGTTGAGCCCCCGCCCGCGCCCGGTGAACCCGTTCGGAGTCACGCAATACCCGACAGGACCGCGCCCCCGCCAGCAACATCGCCCGCCCCAAGGAGCACAGCCCCAGAGGGCCCACCACCGCAAACCGTCGACCGCAAAAATGCCAACCCGAGGCGGGGGCACCGTCGAAGCGAGCCGACGCAGACGCCGACGCAATCGCAAACGACCGCACCGACCCGTACGAAGCGTCAACGCGAAGAGCTGCAGGACGACTTTCCGCCGCGCCGCCGAGGAGGGGCCTTCCTCGGTTTCCTGCTCACGCTTGCAATCATCGCGGCCGGCGCGCTGGCCGGACTTCGCTGGTACCAGAACCAGCTCGATCCGTCCGGACCGCCCCGTGAAGCGGTCACGATCGTGATCCCGAACAACACGTCGACTGCTCGCATCGGCAAAATCCTGAACAAGGGAGGGATCATCGGCAACCCGGTTGTCTTCCGCTATTGGGTTCAGCTTCGCGGCAAGGGTGGATTCGAGGCAGGCCAGTACGAGTTCCGGGGCAACTCGTCGTTCGAGAGCGTCCTTTCGACGCTGCAGGACGGACCGTCGGTCCCCGCCGAGCAACGGCTCACGATTCCCGAGGGGTTCCGCGCCTCGCAGATCGCAGCACGCGTCGGCGAGAAGCTTTCGGGCCGCTCCGGCGCAGCCTTTCTTGCCGCCATCGAGAAGGGTCAGATCCGTTCGGCCTACCAGCCAAGCGGCGTCTCAAGCCTCGAGGGCTTCCTGTTCCCCGAGACCTACACGTTCGCAATGGACGACGACGAGGGCGTCATTGCCGCACGCATGGTCGAAACGTTCGACGGACTTGCTGGTCAAGTTGGACTCGCGAACGCGCAGGCCTTGGTCGATGTCACCCCGTACGAGGCCCTGATCGTCGCTTCGCTGGTTGAACGCGAGGCGAAGAAGGACGACGAACGCGCAAAGGTCGCGAGGGTGATCTACAACCGCCTCAAGGCCGAGATGTACCTGCAGATCGACGCCGGCATCATCTACGCGCTGAACAACGGAACGACCCGACTGTTCGAAAACGATCTCAAACTCGACTCGCCCTACAACTCGTATGTGCACAAAGGACTTCCTCCCACGCCGATTGCCTCGCCGGGCAAAGCGTCGATAGAGGCGGCCTTGCATCCCGAGAAAGGCACCTGGCTGTACTACGTGGTCACCTCACCGGACGGAACATCGAGCTTTGCCACGACCTTCAAGGAGCATCGCAAGAACATCAAACTCGCCGAGCAGAACGGTGCTCGCTGACCGACTCGTAACGGGTGGCGTCGGAATTGCGACGGGAGCCGCTAGCGTCGTTGTGGTGCTGGTGCTGAGGATCGTGGTGGGCGTGTTCGCGGGCGTGTTCGCCGCACCGTTCGTCGCCCACGAAGTGCGTGCGCCGAGGCTGCTCGAGCCGACGCAGGACAGCGAGCAGACGCCCGTCTGTAAGGCATGCCGACACCAGCTTCGGCCCGATCAGCGGTGGTTCCACTTTGGCGGGTCAGTGCTGCGGGGCCACTGCCCCGTGTGTGGGAACGAGGTGCCGGTGTGGGCCGCTTGGGCGGAGATCGCGACGGTCATGGTGGGTGTAATCGTTGCCTGGCGCATCGCCGAGTGGTCGTGGATGCCTGCGTTTTTGCTGTTCGGGTTCACGTGCGTCGCGGTGGTACTCATCGACGCTCGACTGCACAAGATTCCGACGAAGCTCGTGTATCCGGCGTCGGGGGTCGGGCTCGTGCTGCTTGCGTTCGCTGCCGCCGTCACGCACGATCGCGAGCGCTTCGTGTGGGCGTTGGTCGGCGGCCTCGGCGCAAGTTTGTTCCTCTGGGTCCTCGTGTTGATTTCACCGAAGGGTATGGGCGATGGCGACGCCCGACTCTGCCTCCTGCTCGGCCTGTACCTCGGATGGTACGGATGGCGTTATGTGATCTACGGCCTGTTCTTGGGGTTCTTCCTCGGTTCCGTCGGCGGTCTCCTGCTCATGGCTCGTCGAGGAGGCGGACGAAAGACGTTGATCGCGTTCGGCCCGTACCTCGCAACGGGTGCGCTGGTGGTGTCGCTCTGGCCATCGGTGCTGGACCGAGTCCTCGTGCGCTGACGCGGCAGTCACCCTCGGTATCGCGTGGCGAGTCGCCGGTGCCCGGCCCGTAGACTCGTCGACCGTGCTGCGCTACCTGACCGCTGGTGAATCGCACGGTCAGGCGCTCACGGTCATCGTCGAGGGCCTGCCCGCGGGCCTCGCAATTACCGTAGAGGAGATTCAGGGGGAGCTCGGTCGTCGGCGTCTCGGCTACGGACGCGGGCCGCGGATGCGCTTCGAGCAAGACGAGGTGACGCTGCTCGGCGGCGTCCGCCACGGCCGCACGCTCGGCTCGCCGGTCAGCGTCCTCATCGGCAATACCGAGTGGCCGAAGTGGACCGAGGAGATGAACCCCGCTGCCGGGCAGACTCTCAAGCCGTTGACCCAACCGCGGCCCGGCCACGCCGACCTCACCGGTATGCAGAAGTACGGATTCGACGACGCTCGCAACGTCCTCGAACGTGCGTCGGCTCGCGAGACTGCAGCGCGCTGTGCTGCTGGCGCGCTCGCGAAGACGCTGCTCGCGACCATAGGTACACAGATAATTTCGCACGTGATCCAGATGGGCCCGGTGCGCTCGAAGTCGTCGACCCGCCCCACCCCGGCCGACCTCAACGCTGTTGATGGCTCCGACGTTCGATGCTTCGACGCCGCAGCCGAGGTCGAGATGATTGAGCAGATCAAGGCTGCCGCGAAGGAGGGTGACTCGCTCGGCGGGATCGTCGAGGTGCTCGGCTACGGCGTGCCGATTGGGTTGGGCAGCCACGTCCACTGGGACCGCAAGCTCGACTCGATGCTGGCCGCTGCGATCATGAGCATCCAGGCGGTCAAGGGCGTCGAGATCGGCGACGGTTTCGATGTCGCGGGGCGTCGGGGCAGCGAGGCACACGACCCAATCGTGTGGGACGCTGCCGCCCAGCAGTACCGACGCGAGTCCACGCTCGCGGGCGGCACGGAGGGAGGCATGTCGACGGGTGAACTGCTCGTCGTCCGGGCCGCGATGAAGCCGTTGGCCACGCTCAACAAGCCAACGCTTGCCACCGTGGACATGTCCACCAAGGAGGCGACGGTGAGCTTCAAGGAACGCACCGACGTGACCGCGGTGCCAGCGCTGGGCGTTGTGGCCGAAACGATGACGGCGCTCGTGCTCGCGAACGAGGCGGTGCGAAAGTTCGGCGGCGACACGGTGGCTGAGTTCGTGCGCAATCACGCAGGCTATGTGGCATCGCTGCGCCATGGCCCGTCGTGATAGCGGACGCCGGGCCGGTCGGACGTCCGCACATCGCGCTCGTCGGCATGATGGGCTGTGGCAAGACCACGATCGGGCGCATCCTTGCCGCTCAGGTTGACCGTGCGGTGATCGACCTCGACGCGGTGCTGGTCGAGGAGCACGGCATGCCCATCTCCGAGATGTTCACCAACAAGGGTGAGCAGTGGTTTCGTGACGCGGAGGCGGAGTTGCTGGAGCGGTGTCTCGCATCACGGGTCGCCGCTGTCGTCTCGGTCGGTGGCGGCGCAGTGCTGCGCGATTCAAGTCGCATGGTGTTGCGCGACCGTGCCGCGGTGGTGTGGTTGCGGGCGACCGCAGAAACGCTGGTGGAGCGCAACGGCGGCGGCGGCGGGCGACCGCTGCTCGCGGGCAATCCCGTGGGGCGCATCCGCCAGCTCACCGTGGAGCGTGCGCCTATCTACGCCGACGCCGCGCATGCCGTGGTCGACGTCGACGAACTGTCGCCCGGCCAGTCCGCTGAATGTGTGCGGGCCGCGGTGCTGATGCTCGATCCGGGCCACTGGGTGCGCTGAGCTGAGCCCACCGAGAGAGAAGCCACGCTCGGAGAATTGAGATCAGTGGACCGCGTGGTGCAGGTTGTTCAGCACAACAACGCACGCGAGGATCGCCGCAACGAACGCGGCGTTCGTTTCGGCGAGACGAAACATCTGCGTCGGACGTTGCTCATCGGCGGCTGCTCCAAGGCTCCGCACCGCCCACGGCTCTTCGCCTCGGCCGCTATCACCTCTGACGCGCTGAGCGGGGAACCGGGGGAGAGGCGTGTCGGGTCATATCGGGTGGCGAAGCTGGGATCGATCGCGGCGAGCGACCGGCGTGACGCGTCAATACATGGACGCGGTCGCCGGCGGTGGTGATCGTGGCCGTGAACATGTCGTTTGGTCGCAATCGGCGATCTCGCCGGGAAGCCCTTCCCGTTGATGCTGAAACCGAGCGGGCCGTCGGAGGTCGGGGCTCTGACCAAGCCCGACGATCTTCAGGTTGTGCCGAACCGATCCGCGATTGGTGATCCGAAACGACACGTCGTCGGGGACTTCTCGGATCAGGATGTCGGTCATTGCGCTCCTCTGTTATCTCGTGATATCAACTCCGCCTGGTCTGAGCAATCGCCATTGGGGACATTCCCTCGATCGGTGACGGATTTGTGCAACGTCGAGTCAGGAGTCGAGGGGTGTGGCGGCCCGGCCGAGCCAGCGCTGGAGGACCTTGCGGATCTGGTTCTCGAAGCTGCGGACGTGGTTCTCCATCAGCGTCGCGGCAGTCTCGCCATCACCGGCCCGTAACGCGGCGAGGACGAGGCGGTGCTCCGCGAGGGCAGAGCGGAGGTCGGACACGTCGCGGACGTACTGATGCCACAGGCGCTGGCTCTGGGTGTAGAGCATGTCCAGCGTCTCGGTGAGAAACCGGTTCGCCGACGCTGCCCAGACCTGTTCGTGGCACACACGGTCAGCGTCGAGCAAATCGGCCCACGTGGCGGCGACCCCGAGTTCGTCGACGTGGTCGAGGGCCGCCTCGATGACGGTCCACTGACGCTCGTCGCCACGCGCCGCGGCGAGGCGGTGGACGTGAGGTTCGAGCATCGCCCGGCTTTCGTAGAGCAGTGCAAGGTCGCCTAGGTCGATCGGGGAGACCATGACGCCGCGGCGGGGCATGATCCGCACGAGCTTGTCGCGCTCGAGCCGTTGCAGCGCCTCACGAATCGGGGTGCGGCCGATGCCCGTGAGCGTCTGCAGCTCGTCCTCGGAGAGGAGTGCTCCGGGTGCCAGCTCGACGCGCACAATTAGCTCGCGAAGACGCTGATACGCCTGTTCGCCCAGGGAGATACGGGCGGGTTTCCTCGGGTGCGGGTGCGGGTGCGGGTTCGTGTTCGACGCGATGGACAGATCGTATCGGCTGATATATCTTTTGTACACTAGTTGCGCATCGCATACGTTCCGTGTCCGCCGCCTCGGGCCCAAGAAGCCCCCTGAGCAGCGGAAATGCTGGTCGGCGACAGACACGGAACGTACGCTTGCGTACACAAGATCTTGCGTCGCTGCCCTGGAGGGCCCATGTCCGAAACCGCATTCCCCGCCAAAGCCCGCTGCGTCGTGATCGGTGCCGGCATCGTCGGCAACTGTCTCGTCGGTCATCTGTCCCGGCTCGGATGGACCGACCTCGTGCTTATCGACAAGGGACCGCTGCCGAACCCCGGCGGGTCGACCGGGCATGCATCGAACTTCATCTTCCCGACGGACCACAACAAGGAGATGGCGCTGCTCACCCTCGACAGCCAGCAGCAGTACGAGGAGCTGGGGCTGAACTCCACGTGCGGCGGCATCGAGGTCGCCCGCACCGAGGAGCGGATGCACGAGTTCCGGCGCCGCATCACTTCAGCGAAGGCCTGGGGCATCGAGGCGACCCTGGTGACGCCGGCGGAGGTCAAGGCGCTCGTACCGTTCATCAACGAGGACATCATCCTCGGCGGGTTCTACACGCCGTCGGTCAGCGTGGTCGACTCGCTGCAGACGGGGACGCTGATGCGCGAGGAAGCGATCGGCAAGGGCGTCCTCCAGGTGTTCGCGAACACCGAGGTGTTCTCGATGGAGGTCGTCGACGGCACGATCAAGGCGGTCGTCACCGACAAGGGACGCATCGAGGCCGAGCACGTGGTCATCGCCTGCGGCGTGTGGAGCCCCCGAATTGCGAAGATGGCCGGTGCCACGATTCCGCTCACACCGGCGGTGCACCAGATGGCCGACGTCGGCCCGATCGACATCCTCCAGCAGTCGGGCAAGGAGGTCGCGTATCCGATCATCCGCGACATGGACACGTTCTGCTACGAGCGGCAGTCGGCGGGATCGATGGAGGTCGGATCGTATGCGCACCGACCAATCTTTATGCACCCGGACGACATCCCGTCGAACGAGGCGTCGGCGCTGTCGCCGACCGAGTTGCCGCTCACGCAGGATGATTTCGATCCGCAGATGGAGCAGGCCATCGACCTGATGGAGATGCTCGGCGATGCCGAGATCCGCTACGCGATCAATGGCCTCCTGTCGCTCACGCCCGATGCGTTCCCCGTGCTTGGCGAGACTACGGAGGTGCGCAACCTGTGGTCGGCGGCCGCTGTGTGGATCAAGGAAGGTCCGGGCATCGCGAAGCTCGTGGCCGAGTGGATGACAAATGGCTACCCGATGCACATCGACGGTCACCAGTCCGACATCAGCCGGTTGTATGCGCACGAACGAACTGAGCATCACATCCTCGCTCGGTGTGCTGAGCACTTCAACAAGACGTACGGCATCGTGCATCCCCGTGAGCAGTGGGGGAGCGAGCGTGGCATGCGTCGCAGCCCGTTCTACGCACGTGAGGAGGCGCTCGGTGCGGTGTTCTTCGACGCACGTGGCTGGGAGCGTCCGCAGTGGTACGCCTCGAACGCGGCGCTGATTCCTAAGTACGCAGATCAATGTCGTGACCGCGAGATGGAATGGGACGCCCGCTGGTGGAGCCCGATCATCAACGCCGAGCACCTGGCCATGCGCGAGTCGGTCGCGATGGTGGATCTCACCGCGTTCAACCAGTTCGACGTTACCGGCCCGGGCGCGATGGCCGCCTTGCAGTACCTGTGTGTCAACCACGTTGACGTGGCGGTCGGACGTTCCGTGTACACGCCGATGCTCGCTCCGAATGGTGGCTTCCGGGCCGACTTCACCATCCAGCGTCTCGGGGTCGATCGCTACCGCGTGATCACCGGTGCTTTCGACGGAGCGCGTGACAATCACTGGATCAACCGCCATCTGCCGACCGACGGTTCGGTGCGCTTCACCGACATGAGCGGTGGGCTGTGCACGATTGGCGTGTGGGGCCCGAACGCCGTCGCCACCGTCTCGAAGCTCACGTCGGAAGACCTTTCGCAGATGGGCTTCCCGTATGGGTCGGTGCGCGAGACTCTGCTCGATGGTGTGCCGGTCAACATGTTCCGTATCTCCTACGTCGGCGAGTCGGGCTGGGAGATCACCACGAAGGTCGAGCACGGGCTCCGGTTGTGGGACTCGATCGCGGCCGCCGGTGCCTCGTTCGGGATCGTCCCGGTTGGTATCGGCGTGTACGGCCTGACGGGCCGTATCGAGAAGGGCTACCGCCTCATGGGCTCGGAGCTCGACTGCGAGTACTCGCCGGTAGAGGCGGGTCTCGCACGTCCGAAGGTGAAGGGTGCCGACTTCATCGGTAAGTCCGCATACCTTGCCACTCGTGACGCTGCCCCGGTCGCGACCCTCTGCACACTTACGGTCGACTCGCTGCGCTCAGCAACCGACGGCGTCGACCGCTACATGATGGGTGGGGCGGAGCCGATTCTGACGCTCGCCGGTGAGCGGATCGTCGACGCTCACGGCCGCGTTTCGCGGGTCACCACCGCGGGCGCAGCGCCGTCGCTCGGCCAGTACCTGCTGCTCGCGTATCTCCCGCCGGAACATGCGGTAGAGGGCACGAAGCTGCAGGTGATGTATCTGAACGACCTTTATCCCGTAACGGTCGCTCGGGTGGGTTCGCAGCCATTGTTCGATCCCGAAGACAGCCGGATGAAGTCCTGAGATGACGTTGCGCATCCTGGTGTGCGTCAAGCGGGTACCCGCTCCGGGCGCACGGATCAATATCACCGACGACGGCCTCGCCGTCGACACCGCGTTCCTCGGGTTCACCACCTCGCCGCATGAGGAGTGCGCAGTGGAGGCCGCCGTGCAGCTCATCGAGGCCCACGGGGGATCGGCGACGGTGCTCACGCTCGGCCCTTCCGATGCGGAGGAGCAACTCCGGTACGCGCTCAGCGTCGGCATGTCTGCTGCGGTGTTGATACCGACCGACGGTGCGGACTGGGACCCGCAGCGCACGGCCGCCGCGATCACCTCGGCGATCGTTGCTCTGGAGGCGGCCGACGGGCCGTTCGACCTGATCCTGTTCGGGAACGAGTCCGCCGACTCGGGTGGCTTCCAGGTTGGGGTGCGGTGCGCGGTTGCGCTGGGGCGTCCGATCGTGAACGGTGGCAAGGGTCTGGCGGTGGACGCTGGTGTTGCGGTGGTGCGGCGGGAGTCCGACGCCGGGCAGGAGGTGTACCGCCTGCCGATGCCAGCGGTCGTCGGCGTCAAGGAGGGGATCACGCTGCCTCGGTATCCGTCGATGAAGGGGCGTCTCGCGTCGAAGAAGGTGCCGGTGCAGCGCTACTCGGCCGAGTCGGTGTTGCCGGGTGGTCAGCGGTTGATCATGTTGACGCGTCCGACCGAGGTTGCGTCGAGCACGGTGATCCTCGGCAACGGTCCGGAGGCGGCGTCGGCCGTGGTTGATCTGCTGGAGAGCCTGGGGGTGCGGTGATGGTGCTGGTTCTTGTTGAGCACGATCGCGGTTTGCTTGCCGCCGCCACGTTGGAGGCGCTGGCGGCCGGTCGAGGGCTTGCGGCGGATCTCGGAGTATCGCTCTGCGCGCTTACGGTCGGGGCATCTGCCGACTCGCTGGTCGGCGTGCTCGCTGGCCACGGTGTCGAGACGGTGTACCAGGCGCACAACCCCATGTTGGTGGACTACGGCCCGGAGACGTGGGGCGAGGTGGTCGCGCAGCTGGTACGCGCGCAGAGCATTTCGACGGTGCTGGCTTGCGGGACCGATCGAGGGAACGAGGTGCTTGCGCAGGCGGCCGCTCGGCTCGATGTGCCGTTCGTGGCGAACTGCACACAGGTCACGCCTCGTGACGGTGGCTTCGAGGCGGTGCGGTTGCGGTGGGGTGGATCGCTCTTGGAGCAGGCCTCGGCCGACGGTTCGACGTTGCTGCTGAGCATTGCCCCGCATGCGTTCGAGGGCGCGTCCGTCGAGGCGTCAGCGGTGCCTGGGGTGCACGAGTTCGCACCGCTGCTGGATCCGTCACTCGCCCGTACTGTGGTCGCCGATCGGGTTGAGCGCGTTGCTGGTGTGACGCTCGCGACGGCACCGTTCGTCGTGGGCGGCGGACGCGGCGTCGGATCTCCGGAGGGCTTCGCTCCGCTGGAGGAGCTCGCCGGCTTGCTTGGTGGCGTCGTGGGATGCTCCCGTGCCGTGACCAATGCCGGGTGGCGCAACCACACGGATCAGGTGGGCCAGACCGGCACGCGCATCGCGCCGGACCTCTATCTGGCGTGTGGCATCTCCGGGGCGATCCAGCACTGGGTCGGGGCAATGGCGTCCAAGCAGATCCTCGCGATCAACACGGACCCGCAGGCCAACATGGTTACCCGGGCCGACTACGCCGTGATCGGCGATCTGCACAAGGTCGTCCCGGCGATCAGCGCCGAACTCCGACGCCGGCGCGCCAAGCGCACCTGACCCAACCCTTTGTCGCGGTACATCCGGTGCCTTCGCGGTGCGTTCGGGCGCGCAGGATGTACCGCGAGCGGACCGGATGTACCGCGCGGAAAAACGTTGGCCGGTGAACACGGTCGCTGTGGAACAGGGTCGCGGTACATCCGGTGCCTTCGCGGTGCGTCCGGGCGCGCCAGATGTACCGCGAGCGGACCGGATGTACCGCGAAGTTGGGGCCGCCCGGAATCGGTCGGTTCGCAGGACCTGAGCGGGAAATACCGGCGAAGGGCAATCCACGGTCGAGTCGGCACCGAATGACGTTCCGTAACCAACCCACACGAACACGTGTGACTCGGAAAGGAACCCATGATGAAATCCACCACGACCAAGCGTCGACTCCAACTTGTCGGCCTCCTCGCAACCTCCGCCGCGGTGATTGCGGGTGCCGGGACCGCCGGCTTCGTGACCGCGGCGGATCACCTCGACGCTCCGGGACTCACGTCGCCGTCCGCGCGGCCTGACGCCGACATCAACGATGTGTACGCATTCAACTCGGACAAGGCTGGTCGCACGGTTCTCGTCGTCACGACCGGCCCCGGTGCTGGAGCGATCGCGCCGAAGACGTACGCGACCGATGTTGCCTACAAGGTCAACGTCGATCAGAACGGTGACGCAGTCGCCGACCTTGCCTACGTCTACAAGTTCACTGCGGGCAAGAACGGGAAGGACGGACAACCACGCCAGGGCTTCACCGTCTCGAAACTGACCGGCGCGGCCGCCGCGTCCGGCATGACCGGCACCTCCGTGGCCAAGGGCACGAGCAACATGCCCGAAGCCAACGTCAAAGGCGGCGGACGGGCGTGGGCGGGCATCCGCTCCGATCCGTTCTTCTTCGACCTCGACGCCTTCCGCCAAGTGGTGCTGAAGCAGGACCGTGGCCGCAAGAGCTTCTGTGACACCGCTGGTGCCGGGGTGGACTTCTTCGCCGCGCTGAACACCAACGCGATCATCCTCGACCTGCCGAACGCAGCACTCGGCGGCAAGATCGGCGTGTGGGCGCAGACCCTCGATGCGAAGACGGGCGCGGCCATCGACCAGATGGGCCGTCCGGCAATCAATGCCGTGTTCAACGCCGGTCCCGACAAAGACGCCTTCAATGCGACGCCCCCAAGCCAGCAGGCCACGAAGTTTGGGAAGAACGTGAGCGACACGCTCGCCGGCTTCTCGGCCCTTGACAAGGAGGGCGCGTACTCCGCCGACCTGGTCAAGACGCTCACGGGTGTGCTCATCCCTGACATGGTCACCTTCGACACGGCCACCAAGGCCGCGGGTCCCCTCAACGGGCGTGCGCTCGGCGATGACGTCATCGACGCTGAGCTGAACATCGTGACCGGTGGCTACCAGGTTCCCGGCCGTGATGCGGTCGGTGCGATCCCCTCGGACTGCGTGTCGGCCCACGCCGACATCAAGGCAACCTGGCCCTTCCTCGGCAAGGCTCACTGAGCCTGACGAGCATGACCTAGCCCGCGACGTTGGGACACATTGCTTCGCTCAGCGAGGTGATTCGTCCCAACGTCGAAGGGGGCGGGGGCGGGCCCCAGGAGCTCCGCCCCCGCTCGCCGTTTTGCGCAATGAACGATCACCAGTCACTGTTCATGAAGGAAGTCCCATGAAGAACCCTGCTCGCAAGGTCGCCGCAGTCACGATGCTCACGCTTGTGGGTGGCGCGGTCGTGTCGACATATCAATACGCATCGGCCCGGTCGGCCAGCCCGACTGCGGTCGCCACGACGACCGATTCGACGCTGCTTGACATAGACCGGCTCATCCGGGACACGCAGCGTCAGATGGTGAACACGCCGACGTCCTCGGGTCTGGGTCTTCTCGCCCGACTCCAGCTCTCTCGGGGCCGTATCACCGGCGACGCTGCCAGCTACGCAGGCGCACAGAATGCCGTTGGCCGTGCATTGGCCATAGCTCCGCGCGACCCTGACGCACGAACGATCGACGCCGAGGTCCGCTACACCAACCACGACTTTGCCGGTGCACTTGCCACGACGACGGTCATCGTCCGTGAAGATCCGAAGCAGATGGCCGCGCTTGCTACTCGAGGCGACGCGGCGCGCGAGCTTGGCAACTATTTCCTCGCCGAGTCGGTGCTTTCTGAACTTGAGCGTGGTGCCCCGCGTGAACCATCCGTACTCGTGCGAAGGGCTCGGCTGGCGTTCCTTGAAGGCGACTCGCAGGTTGCTGAGGAATTGGCGCAGCGTGCTGAGCGTCAAGCGCTTCGATCGGGCCTGCTTGGACCAACGCTGGCGTTCTACCCGGCGTTTCGAGGACAGCTCTCCTTCGACGCCGGCCGGTACACCGATGCGGTGAAGCACTTCGAACATGCGCTGTTGCTGGCGCCTGGCGACCGGGTCGCAACGTTTGGATTGGCCCGCGCAGAGGCCAGTCGCGGCAAGACCGAACGCAGCGTGAAAATCCTCCGTGCACTTACCGATCGGTTTCCGGACCCTGCGGCGCTCACGCTGCTCGGCGATGTCCTGAGCGTCAGCGGCGACAACAAGGGTGCCGATGAGTCGTATGCGTTGGTCGATGCGATTGCCGGCTTGGCAACCGCGAATCGACAGATCTACAACAGGGAGCTGGCGCTCTTCTACGCAAACCACGACCGGCGTCTGGCAGACGCGGTAAGCCTCGCGAGGGCTGAGATCGTGGACCGCAAAGATGTGTACGGCTACGACGCCCTTGCATGGACCGAGTTCAAGGCCGGAAATCTCCAATCCGCCGCCGCTGCTGCTGACAAGGCGCTCGCTCTCGGGACTCCGGACGCGGCGCTGAGCTACCACGCCGGAATGATTGCTGCCGCCCGGGGCGAGAACGTTCGGGCTCGTGCGCTGCTCAGCAGATCGATGACGCTCAGCCCTAACTTCGACGTCCTCCAAGCACCGCTCGCCCGCATCGCACTCGATGGGCTCCCGTCATGAGTCGGCAGGCTGTCCGGGACCAGGCCTTCGTCCGCCGCCTTGTCCGGCGGCTGAGGCCTGGTCGGTGGCTCGCACTTGCGTTGATCGCCGTGACGGCACTGCCGTCGCCGGCCGCTGAAGCGCATCCCCTCGGCAACTTCACCACCAACACGGCGCTCGCCCTTACCGTCGGTTCCGAGCGGGTCGATGCGCTTTACATCGTCGATCTCGCCGAGATTCCGGCGTTGAAGGTGCGTCAGGGGCTTGGCGCGGCGACGGGCGATGTGCCAGCGACCGTTGCATCCAAGTGGGCCGGGAGCGAATGCGCAGAACGCTCCCGAGGCATCAAGGCAACGATGGGTGCCACATCGGGTTCGATCGGATGGGTGGTGTCTGCATCCGCCGTGACGTTCCCGGAGGGGCAAGCCGGACTCACAACGCTGCGGCTCACCTGCGAGCTGACCGCTCCGGTTGCGGTGTCGGCTGGCTCGACGCTCAGCGTCAGGGACACGAACTTCGGCGATCGGCTCGGCTGGCGGGAGATCACGGCGGTCGGACGCGGCGTCGTGATCGAGACCGACCTCCCCGCGAAATCGCCCTCGGCGCTGCTCACCAGCTACCCCTCGGACGCTGCCGAATCGGCGAGTGCGGTCCGCTCCGCCAACGTGAGCGTGGCTTCGGTGAGCGCGGCCGGAAATGTACCGCCGACCGCTCCAGCGACCGCCCCTACGACATCGTCGGCGACCGCGGAAGCCAGTGCCCGGAGGGCGGCGGAACGTGGGAACAATTCGCTGACGCGTCGCTTTCAGTCGCTCGTTGCACGCGACACGCTGAGCCCGATGTTTGCGCTCGGTGCGATCGTATTGGCGATCTTGCTCGGTGGCTTCCATGCACTGGCACCCGGTCACGGCAAGTCGCTGATGGCGGCTTACGTATTGAGCCGTCGTGGTGGCCGTCGGGAGCTGTTAACGATCGGCGGCACGGTTGCCCTCACGCATACGATCGGGGTGATTCTGCTCGGCCTGCTTGCGCTCGCGAGCACGACCTGGTCACCGGATCGGACGCTGCGCTGGACCGGTGTCGGTTCCGGACTCCTGGTCGTCGCCGTCGGGGTCGGCCTCCTCCGCGATCGTCTGCGCGCCTATCGGTCGGGTCGAGCTGACGGTCTGTTCGGTGTGCTGGAGTCCGCAGGGATTGAGTCCGAGGTACAGGTCGTTGGGGCGGCGGATGCACGCGGGCGCAGCCATCCCAACGTGACCCACGATGAGGCGGACCAACGTGGAGCGGACTACCAGCGCCGACACGGTGCGCACGACCATGCGCATCCCCACGCTCATGCGATGGCTGACGACGGACATGATGCGCACGAACACGCTCACCACGGCCACGGGCACGGTGCGCATGAGCATGGAGACGACCACACGCATCCGCATCCGCATCAACATCCGCGCACGAGAACCTCCGTCCGCAGTCGTTTCCGGATCGGCCGAAAGGCGCTCAACGCGGCCCGTACGGACCCTCGCCTCACCGTAACGACGCACGCGCACGGTGGGCTCGCGCACTCCCACGTCCTCCCGAAGCCGGGCGTCGTTGTCTCGCGTCGTCAACTTGTGTCGATGGGTCTCGCCGGTGGGCTGGTCCCGAGCCCGTCAGCGCTCGTGGTCTTACTCGCTGCGGTTGCGCTCGGTCGGGTGTGGTTCGGACTGCTCCTCGTCGTGGCCTACGGCATCGGTCTCGCACTGACGCTCATGGGCGCAGGTGTCGTGCTCGCCTACTTCGAGGGACGCCTGCGAAACTGGTCATCGAGTGGTGGACGCGGTGCCGTGCTTGCCCCCGTTCTCAGCGCCCTCCCGCTCGCATCTGCGTTCGTATTGATCGGCGGCGGTGCCCTTCTCGTGTCTCGAGCACTCGCCGCCTGACGGTCGCTCAAACTGGTCGCGGTACATCCGGTGCGCTCGCGGTACATCGAGCGCGCCCGAACGTACCGCGATCGGACCGTTTGTACCGCGACCTCTTGTCTCGACGATCAGCCGCTTTCCCGGCTCGAATATTCGCCTTCCCTGGGACGACTTCGACCGTCGAGCGGACCACCTTGCTGCTGACCTGCTCGCCGCCGGACTCGGCCACCAGGCCAAGGTTGCTGCGTACCTGACCAACGGCCCCGAATATCTCGAGGTCTACTTTGCGGCGTTCAAGGCAGGTCTTGCGCCGGTGAATACCAACTTTCGTTACGGGCCGGAGGAAATCAGATACCTCTTTGAAAACGCCGACGCGGAAGCGGTTGTCTTCCATGCGTCCTATACGACGCTGATCGACGCGATCCGCGGCGAGCTTCCGAAGGTGAAGCGCTGGTACGTCGTCGATGATCCTGAGGGAGAACCTGGCCTTGTCGCCGCGTGCCCAGCATGGGCGGTGCCCTACGAGTCGGTAGTCGGTGGTCCGCGAATTGGCACTCGTGGTCCGACCAAGGGGCCCTGGGGACGTTCCGGCGACGACCTTCTGCTCCTCTACACGGGTGGCACGACCGGCATGCCAAAGGGGGTGATGTGGCGTCAGGACGACCTGTACAACGTCGCTGGATGTGCGGGAAGCCCGCTGCTCGGATTTCCTCCGATCGCATCGCTCGCAGAACTTGCCGAACGTTCGGCCAACCCTCCGACCGAGCCACCGATCCTGCTGCCGGGTTGCCCGCTCATGCACGGAACCGGACAGTTCTCCGCGATGATCGCGCTCGGCATGGGCGGTTCCGTCGTGACGCTGCCCGCTCGTCGATTCGATGCTGCCGCGATGTGGTCCGCGGTCGAATCCGAGGGCGTCCATCAGCTGGTGATCGTCGGTGACGCCTTCGCGCGCCCACTGCTGGCCGCGCTTGACGCCTCGCCGGGTCGGTGGAACCTCTCCGCGTTGAAGGTCATCTCCAGTTCCGGCGTCATGTGGAGCCAGGAAACGAAGGACGGCCTGCTCGCGCATCTCCCGACCGCGATGCTCTTCGACTCGCTTGGATCGTCGGAGGCCGTCGGGCTCGGGGCATCGGTGTCGACCAAGGGTGCGGCGGAGAAGACGGCCAAGTTCATGCTCGGTCCGACGGTGGCCGTGTTCGACGACGACAACGTGCGTGTAGAACCCGGCTCGGAACGACGTGGCTTCGTCGCCGTGACCGGCTTCATTCCGCTCGGCTACTACAAGGACGAGGAGAAGACGGCGAAGACGTTCCGGACGATCGATGGCGTCCGCTATTCGATTCCGGGCGATTACACGCTCGTCAATGCCGACGGCACGTTGTACCTGTTGGGGCGCGGGTCGGTGCGTATCAACACAGGTGGTGAGAAGGTGTTCCCGGAGGAGGTCGAGGAGGCGCTCAAGACGCATGGGAGCGTCGAGGACGCGGTCTGTGTCGGGATCCCCGACGACCGCTTCGGCGAGGTCATCTGCGCGCTTATCGAGTTGCGCGCCGACGTTCCTGCCGGGTCCGTGTTGCCGGTCGACGTCGTCGCCCACGTGAAGGAACGGCTGGCCGCCTACAAGGCACCGCGCCACGTCCTCTGGATCGACACGATCGGGCGGGCACCCAACGGCAAGGTCGATTACAAGCGGCTCACCGCCCATGCGAGGGAGCAACTCGCCCTCTGACCCGCCCGCCCCTGGCTCGTCGCCGCGGGCCGGTAGGATATCCGCCCCGTGAGTTCGCGAATCATCTCCGAAGCAGCGCGTCGACGGACGTTCGCGATCATCAGCCACCCCGACGCCGGCAAGACCACGCTGACCGAGAAGTTCCTCCTGTATGCGGGCGCACTCCAGCGCGCGGGCAGCGTCCATGCCCGAGAAGGCGGTCGTTCCGCGACGTCCGACTGGATGGAGATGGAGCAGAAGCGCGGTATCTCCATCACCTCAACGGTGCTGCAGTTCCCCTACCGGGACTGCGTCGTGAACCTCCTCGACACGCCCGGGCACAAGGATTTCAGCGAAGACACCTACCGCGTGCTCACCGCGGTCGACGCGGTCGTCATGGTGCTCGACTCGGCCAAGGGTCTCGAAACACAGACGCTCAAGCTGTTCGAGGTATGCCGCGCTCGGGACCTGCCGATCATCACGTTCCTGAACAAGATGGATCGTCCGGGCCGGATGCCGCTGGAGTTGCTCGACGAGATCGAGGAGCGTCTCGTGCTGCGTCCCACGCCGGTGACGTGGCCGGTGGGGGAGCCGGGCGACTTCCGGGGCGTCATCGACCGCCGCGCCGGTGAGTTCGTTCGCTTCGAGCGGACCGCTCGTGGGGCGACGATGGCGGTCGAGGAGCACCTCTCTTTCGACGCTGCGCGGGCGTCGCTCGGCAAGGCGTGGGACGCGGCGTATGAGGAGGTCGAGCTGTTCGACGCGGTCGGCCAGAACCTCGATGTGGATTCGTTCTGCGCCGGTGAGTCCACCCCCGTGTTCGCGGGGTCGGCCATCACGAACTTCGGCGTCCGCCAATTGCTCGAAGCGGTCGTCGACCTGGTGCCGTCGCCTTCGCCTCGGGTTGACGTCGACGGCAAAACTCGTGAGCTCGATTCGCTGTGCTCGGCCATGGTGTTCAAGGTGCAAGCGAACATGGACCCGTCGCATCGTGACCGCATCGCGTTCGTGCGTATCAACTCCGGACGTTTCGAGCGGGGCATGTCCCTCACCCACGGGCGTTCCGGCAAGCCGTTCGGCACGAAGTACGCCACGTCGGTGTTCGGCGCGGAACGTGACACCGTGGAGGAGGGGTATCCGGGCGACGTCGTCGGGCTCATCAACGCACGGGACCTGCGTATCGGCGACACGCTTTACGAGGGCTCATCCGTGGTCGAGTTCCCGCCGCTTCCAACGTTTGACCCGGAGGTGTTCACGTCGGTGCGTCCGCGTGACACGGGACGGTTCAAGCAGTTCAGGTCGGGCCTCGCGCAGCTTGACGAGGAGGGCGTCGTGCAGGTCTTGCGCGATCCCGACTTCGGCGACCAGGCACCGGTGCTGGCCGCGGTCGGGCAACTCCAGTTCGAGGTGTTTGCATCCCGTTTGGCATCGGAGTTCGGTGCCGCGGTGGACCTTGGCGGCTCGCCGTACGTGGTAGCCCGACGCACCGACGCCGACACCGCTGCTGCGATGCGTGGCCTGACGGGTGTGCGTGTCATGAACCGCTCCGACGGTTCACGGGTCGCACTGTTCGAGTCGAAGTACCGCATGGATCGCCTCATCGCGGACAACCCCGACTGGAACCTCGCCCGCCTCGTCGCAGGCCTCTAGCCGCGCAGCGTCCAAATAGCGGTGACCCTCGTGCGGTATCGGGAACATCCGCCGGCGCGTGGATCGTCCCATCTCCTTTTCGGTTGGGGGTTGCGCGCAGCATTGGGGGTTGCGCGCAGCATGTCCTGAGCCCCCAACCGCTGCGCGCAACCCCCAACCGACTGATCGGCTAGCGCTAGCGGAGGTAGATGTCGAAGCCGGTCGGAGTGCGACGGATTTCAGCACCGGGCCGAACATCGACGTCTGGTCGAACGGCCTCTCGGGAGACGCGAGCGTGCACCTCTGCGGCGACTGACGATGATCGATCGATCACGCGGGCCGCCGGATAGGTCAGAACGGTGAGGTGCGGAGTGATGACATTCGCCCTCGCTACATCGCGCTCGTTCATGACGACGCCTCCCCGTGCAGATTTGCCGTTGATTTCGATTATGAGTCCGGTGAGGTGATGCAGGAAGTCGGCGTAGAAATGATGAATGAGTCGACCGGTCGAGTCGAAGATTCGTATGTCGGCTTGGCGGATGAGGTCGCCGAGGCCTCTTAGCCGAAAGCCTTGGAGGGCCTTCATCTCTGCAAACGAGCCAGTTGGCCGACAGTTCGGCGGGCGACGTGCGAGCGAAATGCCGAGCGATGTTGCGCCAGTTTTCGGCGTGCGAAGGTCCGCGAGAAAGCGGAGCTCGACAAGGATGTCTTCGTTCCAGACGGCCGGTTTCGACGGGTCGGGACCCCGGAGGACACTCTCCTGTGCGAGTTCAAGTTCGTCGAGGCTGACGACTCTACCGAGGTCGCGCAGCGTCCGAGCGATGGTCGTGACGATGAGAGCGTCGAGGGTCATCAAATGTTCGGCCGGGAGATGTCGGGTCCGATGGACGTCTGCGGACCGAAGTCCCGAAAAATGGTAGGTGACGACCTCGACGATCGATTCGGTGGCGAAACCATCGAAGTTGTGGAGACGTGCTGCGCTTCGGTGCGACACGGCCGCGCAGCCCCCGACTCGATGCAACACCGCGGCGAGGTCACGCTTGAAGAGATCGTCGGGCGGATCTGGAGTTGCGTAGACGCCTCGGGTACGGCGGTCGAGGGTGCCCGATCGAAGGCGTCCGTCGATCGCTGAACGTGTGAGGCCTTCGTTGACGAGATCGGAACGTCGGAGGGAGCCGTGGAGCATGGCGTTGATCAAACCCCGTTAGCGGCTCCGGCGCAGCGGGCAACCACGCGACGCTCTGAACATTTCGTGTCACCCGAACCCGGGCGCGATGGAGTCAGTGATGGTTGGGGGTTGCGCGCAGCTTTGGGGGTTGCGCGCAGCATGTCCTGAGCCCCCAACCGCTGCGCGCAACCCCCAACCGAAAACGGACGCCGGGAAAGGTCAGCGAGCGATGCAGGACACCACAGAGTCGGCGGCGTCCGAGGGACGCCGCCGAGCGAGCTTCTACGCGGAGGGTTCGGTGCCGACGATGGAGACGAAGCTGACGCAGTTGCCGGGCGCGCCGCCCAAGTTGTGCGTCATCGCGAGCTTCTTGCCTGCCGCGATCGCGGCGACACGGCGATCTTCTGGTGCCTCGCCGCGCAGCTGCAGCCAGCACTCGAACATCATCCGCAGGCCCGATGCCCCGATCGGGTGGCCGAAGCTCTTCAGC
Source organism: Acidimicrobiia bacterium (assembly GCA_043720395.1). Classification (GTDB taxonomy): domain Bacteria; phylum Actinomycetota; class Acidimicrobiia; order Acidimicrobiales; family JANYDT01; genus JANOYY01. The sequence continues at coordinate 12,747 of JAYSSR010000079.1, read as the reverse complement.
CCACCGTCGGGGTTGACGGCGAGTTCCCCGCCGAGGTCATACGTGCCGGCGAGCACTTCCTTCCATGCCATCCCGCGCTCAGCAAACCCGAGATCCTCCATGAGCACCAACTCGGTGGGGGTGAAGCAGTCGTGCACCTCGGCCATGGCAATCTCGGCCCGGACGTCGGTCACGCCCGCCTGCGCGTAGGCATCCGCGGCGGACCGCTCGACCTCGCGGAACGTCGTGTAGTCGTACGTCGGATCGATCGGGCCCTCGCCGGGACCAGACACGAACGACAACGCCTTTACGAACAGCGGCTTGTCGGTGTACTTGTAGGCGTCCTCGGCGCGCACGATGATCGCGGCGGCGGAGCCATCGGACACGCCCGAGCAGTCGAAGATCCCGAGCGGCCCGGCGATCAGCGGCGATGCCGCGATCGTCTCCTTCGAGACCTCCTTGCGGAACTGTGCACGTGGATTGCGGGCCCCGTTGAAGTGGTTCTTCCAGGCAATGCGCGTCATGACCTCCTTCATTTCCCCGTCGGTCACGCCGTACTTCTTGCCATATGCCGGCGCGAGATACGAAAACGACGCTGGTGCGCTTGTCGTGGGGTCCGTGCCGTCAGTCTGTGCACCGCCGACGACGAGGCCCGAGTAGCCGGAATCCTTCAGCTTCTCGACGCCGATGGCCATCACCACGTCGAACGCGCCCGAGGCCACGGCGTAACACGCGTTGCGGATCGCCTCGGAGCCCGTAGCGCACATGTTCTCGAGGCGCGTGACTGGCTTGTAGTTGATCTTCAGCGGACGGCTCAGCGTGAGTCCGGAGACGCCGCTTGCCATGGTGCCGAGCCAGAACGCGTCGACGTCGTCGATCCCGATGTTCGCGGAACTCAGCGCCGCCTGCGACGAGTCGATGAGTAGGTCGTCGACGCTCTTGCCCCAGTGTTCGCCGAACTGCGTGCAGCCCATGCCGACGATCGCTACTCGGTCTCGGATGCCCCTCGATGCCATGGTCTTGTCTCCTTGTAGTTGTTCTGCGCGCTGATAATCAGTGTACGTACGTCGGGGATACAGGTGGGCTCCAGCCGCGGATCGGCTTCGCCTTCCAGAAGTAGTTGTGGATCGATTGTGCGGTGTTCATCTTGCGAAACGTCATCTCAACCTTCAGACCGATCTTTGCCTCGGCGGGCGTGCAGTCGGTGAGTTCGCACATGAAGCGCCCGCCTCCGTCGAAGTCGATCACGACGGCAACGACGGGTGGGCTCATCGAGAACGCGAGACGGTCGATGGTGAACGTCGCCACCGTCGCCTCGGAATCGGCCAGACGCTCCGGCGTCATCTCGTCGACTGCGTGGCAGTGCATGCACACGCGCATCGGCGGCAGGTGACGCGTCGCGCAGTGCAAACACCGCGATGCTGCGAAACCGAACTTCCACGCCGAACCGCGGCCCGCCGCCGGGGCGGAGATGCGGTCGGGATCGGGGCGGCGCGGTGGCTCCCGCACCAGCTGTCCCTTCCAGGTGAGGAACTGCGCGTACGGAAGCGTCGGTGCTCCGCCATCGATCTGCGCGCGTACCGTCGGGGTCGTGCGACTCGCACGGAAGGCCGCGAGGTTCGATGTGGTCTTCCACACGAACACGTCGACGCCATCGGCGAGGCTGATCATCACAATCGTCTCGTCGGTACCGGCGCGGTCGAGGACGTCGCACAGCACCAGCGCCCCCGCCGCAGCACCCGTGTTGCCGACGCTGCTCGTGAGGTCGTCGGCGACCACGCCCGGCCGTACGTCGAGCCCGACGCGCACGACACCGACGGCGCGCGCGTGGACGCCCGTGACGATCACGTGATGGACCGCGTCGGGGGACAGCTCGGCGGCCTTGAACGCGTCGGCGATTGCGTTGCGCGCGAGCGGGACGTACTCGCCCTCGCCGAATCGCTCCTCCCACTGCCCGCTCGACTTCGCTCCCGGCGTGCGCCACCGGTCGAGGAATTCGGCGGAGGAGTGCGCGTGGGCGACGAGCTCACAAACCACGGCACCGTTGCCGAAGACCAGTGCAGCTGCGGCGTCGCCGCCGGTGCTTTCGTCGGAGCTGCCGGGCAGACCTGTGCGGGCGTCACTCGCAACCAGGACGGTGGTGGCCAGTGACTCCGCTGCCATGAGCAGCCCTGCGGTTGTGGAGCGCGGTGCACCGCCGATATCGACGGCGAGCGCGTCCTGGGTCAGACCGAGTGCCGCGTGAATCGACGTCGCGTTCGTCTTGTCGAGATACGCAGGGTCGCTCGTTGCGAACAGCAGGCGTTCGGGGCGGATGCCGGCGCGTGCCCCGAGTGCATTTCGCGCGGCTTCGACGCCCATGGTCGTGGTGTCCTCGTCGAAACTGGCCACCGCGCGCAAGCCCTTGCCGCCTCCCGTGCCCAGTGTTGCGGAAATGGCTTTGCGGTCAAGTCGCCAGTAGGGGACGTAGCTGCCGTACGAGACGATTCCGGCCATGTGGGGGTGCTCCTGCTTCGGGGGTGACGACGAGCGTACGTTGGGTTGTGGGTGGCCGACCAAACGTGCCGATCAGCAAGGTTCCCAACGTGTCAGTTGGACCGACTGGATTTCGGACGTTGGGATGATCAACTACCCGGGGGGTCGCCGATGTTCCCAACGTCCTGGCTTTGACGGCTGAGCGGAGTCGGGTCGGGTCGGGTCGGGTCGACCGGGGCTGGGCAGACCGGCGAGACTGTCCGGCGATGAACGACAAGGCAGCTGTTTCTGAGATCTTCGACGCCTCCGTGTGGAGCGAGGTGCCCGGGTTCGACTTCACCGACATCACGTACCACCGGGCGAACGCGCATGGCACGGTTCGGGTCGCATTCAACCGACCGGAAGTACGCAACGCGTTCCGGCCGCACACCGTCGACGAGCTGTACCGGGCTCTCGACCACGCACGTATGTCGAGTGACGTGGGTTGTGTGCTCATCACCGGCAATGGACCGTCGTCGAAGGACGGCGGTTGGGCATTCTGCAGTGGCGGCGACCAGCGCATCCGTGGACGCGACGGATACCGGTATGCCGAGGGTGACACCGCGGCGAGCATCGACCCGGGAAGGGCCGGACGTTTGCACATCCTGGAAGTGCAGCGTCTGATCCGCTTCATGCCAAAGGTCGTGATCTGCGTCGTGCCGGGCTGGGCTGCCGGGGGCGGACACTCACTCCATGTCGTGAGTGACCTTACGATCGCGTCGCGCGAGCACGCCCGGTTCAAACAGACCGATGCCGACGTGGGCAGCTTCGACGGAGGGTTCGGGTCCGCCTATCTCGCACGCCAGGTCGGGCAGAAGTTCGCACGGGAGATCTTCTTCCTCGGAAGCGAGTACACGGCCGAGGACGCGTACCGGATGGGCATGGTGAACAAGGTGGTCGACCACAGTGACCTGGAGTTGACCGCGTTGGAGTGGGGACGCATCATCAACGCCAAGTCGCCGACAGCGCAAAGGATGTTGAAGTACTCGTTCAACATGATCGACGACGGCCTTGTCGGCCAGCAGGTACTGCTCGGAGAGACGACCCGGTTGGCCTACATGACCGATGAGGCGGCCGAAGGACGCGACGCATTCCTGGAAAAGCGCGGCCCCGACTTCCGCTCCTTCCCTTGGTACTATTGAAACCTGACTGGAATAGTCGGGTTTCTGATACGTTGCATGAGCCATGAAGCGATCGACCTTGTTCACGTTCCCGGACCCGGTCAACGAGTACGCGGCGCGCCTCGTGGCGGGCGGCGTCGTGGTGATGACTGCTGCCGTCGTGTTCGGTGGGCAGCGCTGGGTACTGGTGCCACTCGCCTACGGGTTCGTTGCGAGGGTCCTCACGGGGCCGACGCTCAGCCCGCTCGGCACCTTCGTGACGAGAATCGTCGTACCGAGGTTGGGTCTCCGGGACAAGCCGGTACCGGGGAAGCCGAAGCGTTTCGCGCAGGGCATCGGTGCTGTGCTCTCGATCGCGGCCCTGCTGAGCTGGCTCCTGGGCGCGCCGACACTGGCTACGGTCCTTGGGGCGATGATCCTTGGTGCGGCGTCGCTTGAAGCAGGGATCGGATTCTGTCTGGGCTGCGTGATCTACGGCCAGCTTTCCAAGTGGGGCGTCGTGCCGGACGCGTGCCCGGAGTGTTCGGACATCACCATACGGACGCGACGCGTCGCTGCCTGACGCGTCACCCGAGCGGATCGGCACCCGGCACGTAGGTCCGGAGGAACTCGATGTCGCTCGCGAGCCCCTCCTCCGGCGTCTCGCAGATGACCGGCGCGTCGGCCAGAGCGACGATCTCAGCTAGAAGGCGTGGGCTCACCTGATTGTCGGTTCCGATGACGCTGAAGTTCTGGTGCCGGTCGCGCCCGGAGCCTTCGGAGTCGCGTGACCCGTTGCAGTGCAGCAGGTCGATCCGTCCGGTGATGGCCCGCACCCGCTCGACCGAGCCAGCGAGCTCCTCCCCGGACGCATGGGTGTGGCACGTGTCGAGGCAGAACTGGATGCGCGGGTCGTTGCCGATGACCTCCCAGAGCCGGGCGACATCGTCCCAGTAGCGAGCCATCGCCCGGTCGCCGCCCGCCGTGTTCTCGACGAGTATGGGGACGTCGGTCTGCAGCTCGGCGAGTGCTTTGCGCCATCGGTCGATCCCGTCGGCGACGTCACCTCCCGGACCGACGTGTCCGCCATGCACGACGACCCCACGGGCGCCAAGCAACGACGCTGAGTCGCAGGTGGCCTGAAGGATCTTGCGTGATGGCAGGCGGATCTTGTTGTTCTCCGATGCGAGGTTCACGATGTACGGCGAGTGCACGTACACGGGAATGCCCGACGCCTTGATCTCGGCCGCGTCGGGGCGGGCCGCCGGTACCTTCCAACCCTGCGGGTCGCTGACGAATATTTGGATGACGGCCGAACCCGTCTCCATCGCAGCCCCGATGGGTTCGTGGTCGCGCACGTGGGCACCGATCAGCACGCCCGACATTGTGGCCCAAAACGGGCAAGGCCAAAAATGGGCACGGAGCCGCACGGTTGCCAAGTCTCGTCGGACGCACGCTGGACTCACCCGGACCGGACGCCCGCCAGACGCACCGATCGACCTCACACCAGTGCGAGGTCGATCTCCGACTCGAAGGCCGGAAACGCTGACGGCATGCGGATGCCGTCCGTCGCGCGCACGTACACGACAGGTTGGTCCCGGACGCCGGCCGCAACAGATCCGACCGGATGGCTCGCTCGCGTGCAGGCGGCGATGGTCTCGTTCATCGAAACGGCACCGACGAAGGAACCGCGGTGATAGTCGATGCCGTCGAGCTCGTAGGGCGAGGTCTTGCGTCCGAGCGGATGGTGGAACGCAATTCCAAGCGCTGAAATCGACCGAATCGTCAACGGGTTGGCGACACAGAAGATGTGTGACGCTCCGTTGGCGCGAACGAGTTCGGCATTGGCCCGATACGAAAATGCGGCGTACGGAACGCCGGAGGGACCGCGTCGCCGGATGGTGATGAGTCCGGCGAGATCCCAGCACCGGTGGAGGTCGAGCCCGAATGCTGTGCCGACCTCGGTCGGGTCGAGGAGCGGTGCAACGCCGTCGAGCACACGAGACCCACTGGATCCCCTCGGGGCCATCGAGCCGCGCAGGAACCGCGTGGTGTGAGCGACCTGGCGTGATCCGTCTGGAAGTCGCTCGACGATCGTCACGAATACCGATGCGTGTTCGTGGCCGAGGAGATACGCCGGTTCAGCTGTCCAGCCGTTTCGCCATTCGATCGCGCGATGGATGTCAGCGAAGGCCGTGCGGTCGTCGTGCACGACCGACACGACGCCGTAGCCGAGGTCGAGGGCCTGTTCGGGGACACACCGGGTGATGTCGGCGTGGAACTCGTCGAACCGTGCGGCGGCGGACTCGTACCGTTCGACCGACCGCTCGATGGCGTCGTGCTGCGTGAGGTCGATCACGATGTCGAACGGTTCGTCGCGGTCGCGCACGTCACCGCGCACGGTCATCGCGCACGGGAGGGGAGCGGCCGTGGTGGGAGCGCTCTCGGGGCCGGAGAACGTAGTTGTGTCCAAGGAAAAGTGCGAGTCGTGCATGTTCAGCCTGTTCGAGCTGTCGCCACACTAGATAACAAGTTCATGATTAAGCAAGCGTACTGTGAGCGAAGTGCATGGGAGGGAGGTCTTCAGTCCGGACTGCAAACGGTCGAGAACACCTTCGTGCTCGTGCCGATCCCCCGACGCACGACCGTTCGGTTGGTCGCAGTTGGGGTTTTTACCCTCTCCCTACTTAGCGCCCAGTTTGGGCGCGACGATCGAATCGACGCTCAGGTTCTGACGACGGCGATCGCGATAGCGGTGCTCGCCCTGCTCGTGAAGCAACGTCCGAAGACGTGGGGCGGCTTCGGAGCGGCCGTGTTCGCTGCGGTGACGGCTCAGGTGCTCGGCGAGGTCGCTGCCTTATCGCGGGTTTTCTTCGGTGCCGCGGTCCAGCCCTTCGTGGATGGGTTCCCTCTCCTAGCTGGCCTGCTTACCCTGTTCGCGCTCGTACGTTCCCGGCTGCTCGTCCGCCCGTTCCAATCCGTCGCGACGACGGCGGCTCTGGCCGTGTCCGTCGGCTCGACGGTGCTGGCCCTGTTCTGGGAGATGTTGCGAACGCGGGGGGTCGTCGAGACAACCACGCCCGGCCGCGTCGCGCTTTTGGTCTCGCTCGGTGTGCTCTTGATCGTCGGACTGACAACGGCGACCATCAACGCGTACGGCAGCGGGTCAACGAGCCTCCGAGCATTCCTCGCCGGGTATACGGTGATGATCACCGGCGCGATGGTCGACCTCTGGGTGCGAGGTGACGAGTGGTCCGTGCCCAACCGAGTGACGCTGCTCCTGTGGACGTCGGGATATCTGCTGTTCTCGTTTACCGGGTCCACTGCGGTGAGGGCCCCTCGCGAGCTCATTGGCCTTGAAGCGGAGCGCCGACAGCTCTTTCGTTCGATTCCAATCATCTCCACCGTGCCGATTGCCCTACTTCTCATCGCGATGAGCCTGCAAGAGCGGGCGCTCTCAACGGTTGCCGCGGTCGCTATATCCGTAATGTTCGGTGGCACCCTCGTACTCGTCGTGTCGGAGGCGCGCAGCAACGTCGTTCTGGCGCGTTCGCTGGCTGCCGCACAGGAAGAGACCGCAAAAGCCGAGGGCGACCTCCGCCGGGAACAGCAATACCGCGCTGAACACGACCTGCTCACGGGTTTGCCGAACCGTTCCCGACTGGGCCTGGAAGTCGAGGAACTACTGCTTTCCGATCGGCCGTTCGCGCTCGCTCTGCTCGATATCGACGACTTCAAAGCGGTGAATGACAGTCTCGGCCATTCGGTCGGTGACGCGCTCCTCCGCGAGGTGAGCCGCCGACTGCTCACGAAACTCGGGCACATCGGCATCGTTGCTCGACTCGGTGGGGACGAGTTCGTGCTCCTGTTTCCCGACACCGTGAGCGAACGCGACACCGAGCGAGCCGCAGCGGAGGCGGTTGAGACGCTGCGCTACGTGACGCTCCGCGGGCGCAAACTTCGTACGGGGGCGAGCGTCGGAATCGCGTTCCGGGGGGAACGGGAAGTGGTTGGATTCGAGCAGTTGCTGGCACGGGCCGATCAGGCCATGTACGCAGCGAAACGCACAGAACGCGGCACCGTCCGACGTTTCGATGCCCAAATGCAGCGCGAGACCGATGAGCGTCTGATGATGGAGACGGAACTCGACGGCGCGTTTGCGCGCCGAGAGCTAATTGCCTATTTCCAGCCAATCGTGTCAATGATCGATCGTCGGATCGTCGGTGCCGAGGCCCTTGTCCGCTGGCAGCATCCCCGGCTCGGATTGATCGGCCCTGCCAGGTTCCTTGGTCTCCTCGAACAGCTCGGGCTTCATCGCGAACTCGAAACCGAGATGATGCGTCAAGCCGCCCTCCTGCGAAAGCTTGCTGCTCCGGTGTTCGGGCCCGATTTCTACGTGAGCGTCAATTTCTGCCCACGTCGACTCGACGAGGTGTCACTCACCGATCGGGTGCCGGACCTCCTGGAACGCTTCGGCATGCGCCCCGAGCACTTCGTTCTGGAGATCACGGAAACATCCATCCTCGGACGTATCGATGCAGTTGCCGAGGACTTTCGGACGCTGCGCATGACCGGCGTCCGCGTCGCGATCGATGACTTCGGGACGGGATACTCCTCCCTGTCGTATCTAGCGAAACTTCCGATCGACATTCTGAAGCTCGACCGGTCATTCCTGGCCGATCTCGACGATCCGGTGCAGTGTCGGGTAATTCGTGGCGTCGTCAACCTGACGTCGGAGATGCAGCTGCGCCTGGTCGCGGAAGGAATCGAGGACGAGGCCACCGTTGCTGTTCTTGAGGAGCTCGGATGCGGCTACGCGCAGGGTTATCTGTACGGTGCCCCACAGCCTGCGGCACACTTTCTCGTGGAGTTCGCTCCGCCTCTCCGAATTAGCGAGTCTGTCGACGGAAATGTTCACCTGCGCGTGCCTTCGGCGCAGAGCACGTCATAACGCGTCGACGCATGGGCGGCGCTTGCGTGAAGGCCCCATCTCGTTGACGCGGTCGACGGGGGGCACCGACGCGACCATCGCGCTGATCCAGCGACGGGTGTCGGCCGGGTCGATCACCTCGTCGATCTCGAAATGGTCCGCCATGCTGAGGGCCTTGCCGTGCGCGTACATTCGAGCCACCATCTCATCGTACGCGCGCTTATGTTCAACGGGATCGATGATGGCTTCAAGTTCCTTGCGATAGCCGAGCTTGACGGCACCTTCCAGGCCCATTCCCCCGAATTCGCCGGTCGGCCACGAGATTGTGAATACGGGTGCCTTGAAGCTGCCCCCGGCCATCGACTGCGCTCCGAGGCCGTAGCCCTTGCGAAGTACGACCGTGCAGAACGGCACGGTCACACTCGCTGCGGTGACAAAGAGTCGTCCAGCCTTGCGGACCATTGCCGTTGTCTCCGACTCGGGCCCGACCATGAAGCCGGGCGTATCGCAGAGGAAGACGATCGGAATGCCGAACGCGTCGCAGAGCTGCATAAATCGAGCGCTCTTGTCGCACGCTTCGGCATCAATGGCACCTCCCAAGTGTGCAGGGTTGTTGGCAATGATGCCGACCGGCACACCCTCGACACGGGCCAATGCGGTCACCATGCCGTGGCCAAAGCCGCGGCGAAGTTCGAGCACCGAATCGGTATCAGCGATTCCAGCGACCGCCTTGCGAATGTCATACGCGCGCAGGCGGTTTTCCGGGATGACGTTCCGTAGCTCGCGTTGGTCCGGGCATGTCCATCCGCTTGTCGGGCCCTGGAAGTAGGCGAGGTATTTCTTCGCGACGGCAACTGCTTCCGCCTCGTCTTCGACCACGACGTCGACAACGCCGTTCGCGACTTGCACGTCGAGCGGCCCCACCTCTTCCGGCCGGAACACGCCGAGTCCACCGCCTTCGATCATGGCCGGTCCGCCCATGCCGATATTGGCACCCTTCGTGGCGATGATCACGTCGCAGCAGCCGAGCAGCGCTGCGTTCCCGGCGAAGCAGTAGCCCGACGTGATGCCGATCATCGGGACGAGTCCGCTGAGCTTGCCGAACAGGAGGAAGGCGAGACAGTCGAGGCCGGCCACACCCGTGCCGTCGGTATCTCCGGGACGCCCGCCTCCACCCTCGGCGAACAGCACAATCGGGAGCCGGAACCGTTCGGCCAACTCGAACAGCCGGTCTTTCTTCCGATGGTTCTGGTGGCCCTGGGTGCCGGCCAGGACTGTGTAGTCGTACGACACGACCACCGCCCTCGACTCGCGGCCGGGGAACGTCTCGGCGTTGATGGTGCCGAGACCGCCGATCATTCCGTCGGCGGGCGTCTTCTCGATCAGGTCCTGCGCCGTTCGCCGCCGCCTCTGGGCTGCGATCATGAGCGGCGCGAACTCAACGAAACTGCCGGCGTCACAGAGGTCGCCGACATTCTCTCGTGCCGTGCGCTGGCCGGTGGCGCGCCGACGGGCCACCGACGCGGGACGTGCAGCGTCGAGTCCAACGGCGTGACGGGCGAGCACATCGGCGAGATCCGGGCGGACGTGGTCGAGGTCGATGGCTGGTTCAACGTCGCTTGCGGTGGTGTCGTCGGCCTGGTCCGATTGCGTGCCGAAACGCAATGATGCAAGTAATTGCCCCTCATCCACCGTCTGTCCCCGTGCCACGAGGATTTCGACCACGACGCCACCCTCGGGAGCATGCAGCACGTGTTCCATCTTCATTGCCTCGAGTACGACCACTTCGGCACCCGCGCGCACCGGCGTACCGGCGGCCACGACACTCACCACTGTGGCCAACATCGGTGCGGTGAGCTGGAGCAGGTCCGGGTCGTTCGGCATGGGCGGCGACTGTACGGCGGTGCGGGCCGGTGCGGACAACTTGGTTTCGGCAAGCGTGTACCGGGGGCCTGCGGACTCACTGCGCAATGTGTGGTTGCACGACGTGGCACCGGTGACAGCTATGCGCGGCCATGATTAGAGGGTGATGGGCAAGAACGGCAAGAGCAGTGCGACGGGTCCCAAACTCGTGCGTGCGAGCGGAGTGGTTCCGTACCGGTGGGACGGCAACGGTGGCATCGAGGTGCTGCTGATCCATCGTCCGCGCTACGACGACTGGTCGTACCCGAAGGGGAAGCTCGACGTCGGCGAAACCGATGAGCAGTGCGCGATGCGCGAAATGCAGGAGGAGACCGGAGTGGTGGCCACGCTCGGCATCGAACTGCCGACTGCAATGTACGTGGACCATCGAGGACGCCCGAAAGAGGTCAGGTATTGGCTGATGGAGCTTGACGAGCACGAGCCGCGTGCCTTCCAGCCAAACGAGGAGGTCGACGTGTTCGAATGGGCATCGATCGACGCTGCGCGTGCGAGGCTGACGTACCCGATTGACGAGGGGTTGCTCGATGAGGCGCTGCTCATGATCAATGAAGGACTGACGTGAACGCATCCCCGCCGCTCAACACCTCAGCCGTATACGTCGGGACTCGTGGCCGCAACCGGGCCGCATCGGTCGCCGTCGCTGCGTTCTTGTGCGTCGTCGTTCTCGCAGCTTGTGGCAGTTCGACGACTACTTCGCCGACGGAAGTCGGTAGCTCGGCGTCCACCGATGCAACCGCAGTCCCCGTGGCATCCGACGCAACCACGGCCGAGCCCGGCGTGGACACCACGACGGCCGCCGACACAACTACTTCCGATACCACGACCGACAACACGGCGACGACAAAGGCAACTGCGGTTGGCGCGGACCCCGACGCCGTCGCCGTCACCTTCGACGCTCCCCGGGGCGACCCGCGTCCGATCCGCGAGACGTCCAAGCAAATCGCCGCTCCCACGAAACGTCTGTCCATGGAAATCTCGGGACTCACCTATCGCGGCGTGGTCTGTGGATTCACGTTCCACGGCGAAGCCCCGCCGTCACCCGTCACCATCCGACTCAGCGGAGAATCCGGCGTCGGCGCGTTCGACTCCGGCCCGCTCAAAGTGTCGTGGACAGCACTCGATTCAGATGCAGTGACTTCCGCCGCAGGTCAGGACGGCCGCTGGAACTTCAGCTCCGAGGCCCACGTCGACCGCGGCGGCAGTGGCTGGGTCATTTCGCTCGGCGGCGTAACGCCCGCCGATGGCGACGAGGCCGCAACCACGCCGAAACGTGCCGCGTGCGTGCTCGAGGCCGACACCCGGGTGTTCACACCGGCCACCGGCCCCGTCGGCTACTGGGCTAGTTTCGCGGGCGTCTGAGCCGTCGGCCGCCGTAGCAACGCGAGCGCAACGACTGCGCCGGCGAACACGATCCCGGCGACCCATTCGTTCACCCGCAGTCCGAGCACCTTCGATGCGTGGTCGATCCGGATGCGTTCGATGAAGAACCGCCCGAAGGTGTAGAGCGCGACGTAGATCGCGAACGAACCCCCGGTCCGGAACCGTCGAGCGACGGCTGCGCCGCCGAAGAGTATGAGCAGGCAGATAGCGAGGTCCCACAGCGACTCATAGAGAAACGTCGGGTGGAATGTCGCGAACGGCTCGTAGCCGTCGGGACGCTTGGCGAGCGGTACCTCGAGCGCCCAGGGCAGCGTCGTCGGGCGTCCGAACAGCTCCGTGTTGAACCAGTTCCCCCATCGCCCGATCGCCTGTGAGAGCGGGAGCGCTGGAGCGACGACGTCCAGCATGGTTGCTGTCGCGAGTCCGAGTCTTCGTGATTTCCACAGCCCGACCACGACACCGAGAGCAATGCCGCCCCAGATACCGAGGCCCCCCTGCCACACCTTGACAACGTCGAACCACTGACCTCGGAAGCTCTTCCAGTCGGTGATCACGTGGTAGATCCGCGCCCCGACGATCCCCGCCGGTACGGCGACGTAGGCGACTCGTGACGCGTCGTCGTGCTTTCCGCCTGCCGCTACCAACCGCTTCGACGAGAGCCAGACCGCCGCTGCCGCGCCCAAGGCGATGCACAACCCGTAGGCGTTGAACGCGAGCGGCCCGAGGCGTAGCTGACCGCTCGACGGACTGGGTATCGAGGCGAACGTCGAGGCGAACAGCTGGGCGATCATCGGCGGCGACGCTACCGCCCTACGATCGGTGGGTGTTGCGTCCTGCAAGCTGGACCGAGCCAGCGGGTGTGAGTCCCGTCCGGGTAGGAATCGGATCGCCTGGTAGCAGACCCCGGTTCGTCATCGAGAG
>JAYSSR010000078.1:0-77120 GCA_043720395.1 Acidimicrobiia bacterium | reverse complement strand
TACCGCGACAAGGGGTTGGCCGAGCCCGAGCCGCGAGCCCCGGCGCCGTGTCAGGTGTTGGAGCGGCGCCCGCCGAGCTTGGCGAGGAGGTCGACCTCGCGGTCGCCGATGATCCGCACCGCGAGGCGAAGTCCGAGACGCCACGTCGCCCACGAGTAGCCCGCGCTGAAGATGACGCCGCCGACCACGATGTCGGAACGTCGAGCGAACCAGCCGACCCCGATCACAATGGTCGGTGGGAGCGAGATCACCATCAGCGACACGATGCCAGCAATCGCGAGGAGGCTCACCAGGCCACCCTGGCCCGTCGTGACCCGCTTGTTGGAATAGGGGTTTCCGACATCGGGCTGGTTGAACGGCGCGACGACCGACACGACAACGCCGACACCCATCGCCACACCGATAAAAGTAAGCGTGCAGATGGAAACGAGCACGAACTCCGACCAGCCGCCCGACATCAGCGCGAGGACGCCGGCCGCGAGAATCGTCGGGATGACAAGGTTGGGCGCGGCGGCGAGTGAACGCGCCGACAGCTGGTCGCGCAGTCTTGCCCCTGCGGTCTGTTCCATCCACAGCGACGACGCGTCGGTGCCGAGCACATTGTTCGTCGCGTGCACGCCGAACAGCGCAGCCACCGCGGCACCGAACACGGAACTCGGGTTTGCATTGGCGTACCGCATCGACTGGAGCAGCGCGAACACGGTCCCGATCACGATCGAGATGATGAGCGAACTTCGACGCTGCGGCGACCGTGCGAGGTACCGCAGCTCCTTCGACGCGAGCACGACCACCGGACGCTGCCCCCAGCGTCGTAGAGGACGCGGCACGATCGCCGTGACGTCACGCGAGGCCGCGCCGCGCTGGTGGCGGATTGCGTCGGGGTCGACGAGCAGTCGGTCGACACCCGACAGCCACAACCGGAAGCACACGAAGGCCACGAGGGCGATGGCAGCGATCCTCGCGAGGGCGGGCCCGAGGCGGCCGACTTGCACCTCCTGGAGCGCAACGGCGAGCTGGCCTGCGGGCAGCCAGCGAAGGGTGCGCAGGACTCGTCGCTTGTCGTCGGAGCTGAGGAACCGCAACGACTGTGTGCCGAGGAAGAGGGCGGCCGCGCCGAGCGAGGCGAGCAGGACGGAAAGGTCTTTGCCGCGTCGTGATCGTCCCGAGAAGGCGAGCGCCACCGAGAGGGCGCGTGACATCCCGATGTTGAGCAGCAATGCAACGAGCACGGCTGCAAAGGTAAGAAGCGCCGCCGCTGTAGGTGGGGCGAACCCCACAAAAACACCGATCAGTGTCACGGTGGTCGCGAGGGGGAGCGGGCCGATGAAGGCCCCGATGAGCAGTCCCTGGCGCAGCTCCGATCGTCGCAGCGGTAGCAATGCGAGTCGAGTTGGGTCGAGCGAGTCGTCGACGCCGCCCACCAGAAGCGGACCGAACACCCAGAGCCCGAACAACATCGCGAGACCGAGCGTGAGGCTCTCCAGCGCCACAGCAGGCGGATCGGACGCTCGGGCCGCCAAGCGGAACGCTCCCGCTAGCGCCCCGGCGAAGGAGAACGTGAGAGCGAGCGTCGCCATGATCATTCTCGTTCGGGAGCCGACGATGCCGTTACGAAGGATCGTGAGCTTGAGCCGCAACATGGTTCGGGCGAGTGATTGCGTTGACGCCTCAACGACGTTGTGCAGTAAGGGTGCCGCCGGTTCCAGAACGGTCACCGCGAGGCACCCGCCGTGGACTCCGCGGCCCGATCGAACCATCCCAGCTCGGCCGCCTCGGTCCGTCCGCCGATGGCCTCGATGAACACGTCCTCCAGCCGGCCACCCCTACAGATTTCCTCGACCGAACCACTGCGAAGGACGCGGCCCGCATGCAGAATCGCCACTTCGTTGCAGAGCCGCTCGACCGTGTCCATGACATGGCTCGACAGCACCACCGTTCCACCCGCTCGTTGATAGGCGCGCAGAACATCTTGAAGTACCCGCACGGAGACTGGATCGACGGACTCGAACGGCTCGTCGAGGAACAGGATGCGAGGCGTGTGCAACAAGGCGGCCGCGAGGCCGATCTTCTTGCGCATTCCGGTCGAGTAGTCGGCGACCAGCTCGTCGGCGCTCTGGCCGAAGCCGAGAACGTCGAGCAGTTCGTCGACGCGCCGCTGCAGCTCGGCCGTCTCGATGCCGCGAAGCGTCCCGACGTAGGCGAGCAGCTCACGTCCGGAGAGTCGCTCGAAGAGCCGCAGATCGTCCGGAAGGACGCCCATGATCGTGCGGACCGTCTCGGGTTTGGGCCAGACCGAAATGCCCGCGACCTCGATGCTTCCCTCGTCGGGACGGGAGAGTCCGGTGATCGCTCGCAGCAGCGTCGTCTTGCCCGCGCCGTTCGGGCCGACGAGTCCGAAGAAGACACCCGGCGCAACGGTGAGGTCAACGTCATCCACCGCGACTACCACGGTGGACTTACCCCGAAACGTCGTGCGGACGCCGCGACAGGCAACCGCAGGTGCCACAGCCCCACTCGCTGCTTGGGTCGCGGTTGGGTCGTTCACCCGTGCACTATCGGCAACGCGACCGGTGCGGTTGAACTGCCCGTCGGAGGTACCAGCGAAATTGGTTGGGGGGTGGTCAGGCGGGGTTGGCCGTCCGGCAGGCCTCGATGGCCGCTTGGGTCTTCGCGTCGAACTGGACGCGACCGGCACGACGAGCCGGTGCAGAGACAGGGGCGGCACCCTTCTTGGTGGTGGGCGTCGCGCCATTTGCGCCACCGGGTGCACCCTGACCGGCGGCAGGCAGAGTGATGCCCTTTGCCGCAACGCACTTTCGTACGGCGTCGGTCAGGCCACGTCCGCCGAAGCCACCGGGACCACCGGGGCCACCAGTTCCGCCGCCGCCGAAGCCGCATTTCTGCGCGGCCGCGACGAACTTCGGGTCCTGGACGCTGGCGGCGCCTCCGGCGGGCCGACTCCCGGTGCCGGGCGTGGCGTTCGCGGGACGGCCCCCGCCGGGAGCACCGAACTCTGGGAAGGTCACGCCTTCCTTCTCGAAGCATGCCCTGATCTCGGCGAGGCGAGCCGGATCGAGGCGGCCAGGACCACCGCCGCCGTCACGGCTGCCTCCACCCGTCGTGCCGCCGGCCGTGCAGCTGCTGGACACGAACGCCGTGACCTTCTGTCCAGCGGACGCGATACCGGCGAGCGTGGCCGTGGCGGCAACATCGGACTCCGTTGACGCCTTGGTATAGGCAACCTTGATGATCGTGACCTGGCTCTTGACGGAAGCGGGTGAAACCTTTTCGATCTTGCCCCACTCGATGCCGATCCGCTTGTTCTTCTCCGCCGCAGTTCCGGTTGTGGACGCGATCGACGTTTGACTCGCCCGAACCTGCGAGCAGAAGTTTTGGACAGCGCCGGATGGGGCCTTCGTCGTCGTGGGTGTCGTAGCGGCGGACGCGCCCGCGGCAAGCAGCGTCGGAGCAAGAAGGCCCAACACGAGGCCACCCACAAGGCGAGCGACAAGAGTGGGGCTGGCGGGGATGCGGACACCTGTACGAATCAGTGAGGTCACAATGGCTCCGATGGGGAAGTCGAGCGGTCCGACGACGTAGGACGCCGGTCAAAGGGACCATGATTGCTTGTGAGAACGCTTGGAGCGCGTGAGGAATTGGGTCGCAATTGGTCTTCTCGAACCTCCAAGCCAGCCGAGACTTCCCTCTCAGCACTTTCTAAGGTCTCGCCCAGCTCTTACCGGCCTCTGAACTGACCACTGTTGAATCGAACCGTGACCCCAACAGCTGCGCCCGCCCGAATCCTCGTCGTGGACGACGAGGCGTCGCTCGCCGACCTTGTTGCGGCCGTCCTGCGATACGAGGGTTTTGCGGTCACGACCGTAGCGTCGGGCGAGGCTGCGGTGGTCGCCGTGCGGTCTGAGCGGCCGGATCTCATGCTGCTTGATATCCAGCTCCCCGGCATCGACGGTTTCGAGGTGCAGGCTCGCCTGAACGCGGAGCGCCTCACCACGCCAACGGTGTTCCTGACCGCCCGTGACGCTGGTGCAGACAAGGTACGCGGCCTCACACTTGGCGGCGACGATTACGTCACGAAGCCGTTCAACATCGATGAGCTGATCGCCCGCGTGCGGGCCGTGCTGCGTCGAAGCGGCCACCAGTCGGCCCGGTCGTCACTGCTGACATTCGCGGACCTCACGCTCGACGAGGACACCCGCGAAGTGAAGCGTGCGGATCGCCGGATCGAGCTGACGCCGACCGAGTTCAATCTGCTGCATTACCTGATGGTCAACGCGCCGAGAGTGCTCACGAAGATGCAGATCCTCGATCATGTCTGGCGCTATGACTTCGACGGCGAAACGTCGATCGTCGAGACGTACATCTTCTATCTCCGCAAGAAGATCGATCAGGAGCAACCCGCGCTGATCCATACCGTGCGCGGCGTCGGGTACTGCCTGCGGATCGATTCTCGATAGTGAGGTCGCGCTGCTGATGCGATCGCTCCGGACGCGGCTCGCTCTCACGATCTTTCTCATCGGCGGCGTCGCGTTGCTGGCGATGAGTCTCGCCGTCCAGCGCTTCGTCGCGGACGACCTGCAGGCTCGCCTCGACACACAGCTCCGAGATGTGGGTGCGCGTTTCGCGGAGGGCCGCTACCGCGACGTGATCGACCCGTCGCGGAACTTCAGCCGGGTTCTCCTGCCCGGCGTCGACGTCCCGGTTCCGTCGGGTTCCGCAGCGGTGGGAGTGGCGGTGGGAGTGGCGGTAAATCGGGACCGTCAGGGTCTGCTCGGAAGCCTCGGCGAGGTCTATACGGAGCTGCGTGATGAGAGCGATCAGCTCGTTCTCACGCCTCGGTTCTACCGTCTCGATGAGACCGACCAACTCACGATGCGCTTGCCGACGCAATTGCCTGCCCCGACTCCCGAAGGGGCGACGTTCTCCACGCTTTCCGGCGCGGGCGTAAAGTACCGAGCCGTCTACCGTTCGATCGACACCGTCGACGGGCGCAAGCTTCGGCTTCTGACCGCTGTCCGATCCGAGGCGATGTTCGAGACGCTGGGCCGCTTGCGATTGATCCTCGGCCTTGCCTCGCTCGGCGTCCTCGCCGC
This sequence comes from Acidimicrobiia bacterium, assembly GCA_043720395.1. Classification (GTDB taxonomy): domain Bacteria; phylum Actinomycetota; class Acidimicrobiia; order Acidimicrobiales; family JANYDT01; genus JANOYY01. Next base: position 72,009 of record JAYSSR010000078.1, on the reverse strand, counting down.
CATTGGCACGGCCGCCTGGTTCGTGGCCCGTCTTGGCCTGCGGCCGCTGCGACGTATCGAAACTGCGGCAGCGACGATCGCGGCTGGCGACCTGTCGCACCGCATCGACGACGTTGATCCCCGTTCGGAGATCGGCCGTCTCGGCAGATCGCTGAACCAGATGATGTCGCAGGTCGAAACGGCGTTCGACGAACGCGCGCAGTCCGAGGCGCAGCTCCAGCGATTCGTTGCGGACGCGTCCCACGAGCTGCGGACGCCGCTCACGGCCATCCGCGGGCACGCCCAACTGCACCAACGTGCGCCGGGCATCGGAGCGGACACGACGGCGACGCTCGTGCAGATCGAGGCGGCGAGTGGGCGCATGACCGCGATTGTCGAGAACCTGCTTTCGCTGGCGCGGGGTGGCAACGGCACCGTGGCCGCATTGGAAGCCGTCGCCGCGCGAGAGGTGATCGACAGCGTCCTCGCTGACGCTCGTGCGATGCATCCGGGGCGCGTGCTCTCGGTTGTCGGATCTGCGGGCGCGGGTGAGGATGTCGTGCTCGCCGACCGCGATCGTCTCCACCAGTCGATCGCGAACCTCGTGGAGAACGCGTTGCGCTACACCAGTGGTGACGTTGCAATCGAGACGAGTCCCGATGCGCTTGCTGGTTCCGCTGCCTTGCGGATCGACGTCCGCGATAGGGGTCCGGGTATCGCTGCCGAACACCTGTCGCACGTGTTTGAGCCGTTCTACCGGGTCGATCCGGGGCGCAGCCGTTCGACCGGTGGGTCCGGCCTTGGCCTTGCAATTGTGCGGGCGAACGTCGTCGCCGTCGGCGGACTCGTGGAGGCGCGGTCTGATTGCGCAAGTGGTTCGACGTTCTCGATCGTGCTGCCGCTCAGCACCCAGGTTTCAGGATCGGAGGCGTCCTGCCGGACGGCGTCTGACGGGTAGCGCCCGTGTGCCGAGGAGCAGGGCGACGAGGGCGTCGGCGGCACCGTTCGGTAGGGCGTCGTTGCGACGCACGAGCGCGAGCGTGCGGTGTGTGAGAGGTGGGCCTGCCACTCGGGCGAAGCCGATTGGCTCGCCGACCGCGCCGCCCGGCGTGCGTTTGTCCGACCGTTGCGCACGGGTTCGCTCTGACGGTCGCGTTGTGGGTTGCGTTGTGGGTTGCGTTGTGGGCTCAGCGACGTCGCGCGGAAGCGCGCACCAGCCGACGCCGAGGCGCACCATCTGACGCAGCACGTCAGGATTGCTCGACTCGGCCACGACGTTGACGCTGGCACCCTTCGAAACGAGCGCCTTCTCGATGAGCAGGCGACTCTGTGAGCCACTTGGATACGACACCCAGGGGCCCCATGCGTTGGGGTTCGAGCGTGCCTGGGCGGCAGTCGGCGCGTACACGTAGATCGGTTCCTCTGCGAGTGTCTGGACATGGAAATGCGCCGCGTCGGCGTCAATCACGGGGTTCGGGATGACGACCGCGGCGAGATCGAGGACGCCGTTGGCGACCTTCTCCGCGAGCGGTACCGAGGGCTCGACGACGAGGGTGGTGGCAACGTGGGGATAGTCGCGGCGGTACTGCGCCAGCGGGAGAGCCAGGGAGCCCAGTGCGGCGGTATCGATCATTCCGATGCGCAGCGTCCCTCGCGTGCCGGTGGCGAGTTCGACGAGACGGCGGTCGAGGTCGTCGATCGCAGCGAGGACCTGTTCGGCTACCGGAAGAACCGCGGCGAGTTCGGTGGTGGGCCTGCGGAGCCGGCCTCGCCGGTCGAACAGGGTGACGCCGAGGCGTCGCTCGACCTCGGCCACGCCCTGTGAGAGGGCGGACTGGCTCACACCGAGACGATCTGCCGCTTCGGTCCAGGTGTTGGCACGGGCCGCCTCCTGGACGTAGAGCAGCTGGTGCACCGACAGGTTCGGTAGGCGATGTTCCATAAGTAGTACTTATGGTATTTCCGTTTGCCTCAGGTATTGCCACTTGTGACCATGTTCATCATGACCGCACAACCAATCGCACCTGCCACCGGCCGACTCGGCATCCTCACCCCGGGCATGGGTGCCGTCGCGACGACGCTCTATGCCGGCGTCCTGGCGGCCCGGCAGGGCCTGAACGCTCCGATCGGCTCCCTCACCCAGATGGCGCATATCCGTCTCGGGAAGCGAGAGGAGGGGCGCAATCCGCTCATCCGTGAGTTCGTGCCACTGGCGACACTTGACGACATTGTGTTCGGTGGTTGGGACCCGATCAGCCCCAACGCCCTAGAGGCGGCTCGCACGGCTGGCGTGCTGACGAACGAAGACCTCGCACCGCTGTCGAAGGAACTCGAAGGCATTGTCGCCATGGACGCCGTGTTCGACCGGCGCTGGGTGTCCCGGTTGGACGGAAAGCGGGTGAAGACGGCATCGACGAAGTACGACCTTGCGATGGCGCTGATTGCCGATATCGAGCGGTTCAAAACGGAGAACGATCTAGACCGTATCGTGATGGTGTGGTGCGGGTCGACGGAGGCGTACCAGGAAGCATCGGCGGTTCACGCCTCGGTCGCGGCATTCGAGGCTGGGCTTCACGCGAATGATGCGGACATCGCGCCGTCGCAGATCTACTGCTATGCGGCGCTGCAGAGTGGCGTCCCCTATGCAAATGGCGCGCCCAATCTCACATGCGACACGCCGTTCGTGAACGAGCTTGCCCTGCTTCGTGGCGTCCCGATTGCCGGGAAGGATTTCAAGACTGGCCAGACGCTCATGAAGACGATCCTCGCTCCCGGTTTCAAAGCTCGCATGCTCGGTCTGCGCGGCTGGTACTCCACGAACATTCTCGGCAACCGCGATGGTGAGGTACTCGACGATCCGGAGAACTTTAAATCGAAGGAGGTCTCGAAGCTCGGCGTCCTCGATACGATCCTTCAGCCGGAGCTGTATCCGGACCTCTATGGCAATATCGACCATGTCGTGCGGATCAATTATTATCCGCCGCGCGGTGACAATAAGGAGGGTTGGGACAACATCGACATCTTCGGGTGGATGGGCTACCCGATGCAGATCAAAGTGAATTTCCTGTGCCGCGATTCGATCCTTGCAGCGCCGATTGTGCTGGATCTCGCGCTGTTCATGGACCTCGCAGCGCGAGCCGGGGAGAGCGGTCTGCAGGAGTGGCTCAGCTTCTACTTCAAGGCACCGCAATCGGCCTCCATCGCCGGGCCGGAGCACGACGTGTTCATCCAGCAGATCAAGCTCAAGAACACCTTGCGGGAGTGGATGGGGGAGCAGCCCGTCACCCACACGGAGACCTGACCTAGGCAGGACGGACCGCAACCAGCGAGCAGGGGCTGGAATCCGCGCGCTGAGCACAGCGAATCGGCCATTTTGAGGACGTTTTGGGTCTTTGACGCGCGGATTCCAGCCCCTGCTCGGGTTGCCTGGTCAGCAGGCCGGGATTTGCTGGGTCATGCAGTGGGGACCGCCGCCACCGAACGCGATGATGCCGCCAGGTACCGGCACAACGTCGCGGTCGGGCCAGCAATTGCCGATGGTTGCCAAGGCGGAACGGTCCGCCGCGTGCCCGGTGACTGGCACGATCACTGCGCCGTTGCACAGGTAGAGGTTGGCGTAGGGGACCGGGAGACGTTCGCCATCAACGTCGCAGTAGGGAAGGGTCGGCAGGTCGACGATTTCGATCGCGCGACCGGTCGCGTCGACTGCGCCATCGAGGCAGCGTCGGGAGATGGACAGGCGCTCGTGTTCCGGATCGTGCAGGTCGTCGCACCCCTGCCACAAGATGCGGCCCGGCTCGATGAACATCGCGACGAGATCCACGTGGCCGTCGGTGTCGCGGTCGTCGATGGCGTAGGGCAGCCAGATGATTCGTTCCGCTCCAAGTGTCGTTGCGAGCGTCGCCTCGATCTGTGCACGCGACATCGACGGGTTGCGGTTCGGGTTGAGCAGGCATTGCTCGGTCGTGATGAGCGTGCCCGCGCCATCAACCGTTATCGAGCCGCCTTCGAGAATCATCGGTACACGTATGGTCTCGTGACCTGCGTGTGCGGCCCACCGAGCGGGGATTGCGTTGTCGTTGTCACAGGGGAGGTACTTCGAACCCCACCCGTTGAAGCCGAAGTCGAGGGCCCTGCGTTCGGTGCCTCGGGTCACGTAGATCGGCGCAGTGTCGCGGAGCCACGAGTCATCGAGCGGCATTTCCACAACCTCGACGTTGCTCTGTGCGCAGAGGTCCTCGGCGAGTGCAGCGTCGTCGGGGCGGGCGAGCATGGTGACCGGCTCGTAGTCGGCAATCGTCCGGGCGACGTGTGTCCAGGCGAGCTGACCGTCGCGTAAGCGTCCCTTCCACAGCTCCTCGCGGCACGGGAACGCGATGAGCGTCCGTTCGTGGGGAGCCGACTCGGCGGGCATGAGGAATCCGGCCAGCACTGCTTGTGGATCGGACGCGCTCATGCGACAGGCAATCGTAAGCGGCCCGTCCGCGGTTGACGACGGCGGGTCCGTCGTGTCTGCGATTGGCGTCCCGGCGGGAAACGTGGAGTCGCCACACGAGTGCGGATTCCACCCACGTCGAGGTGTGGCGACCGTGCGTTCGTGTGGCTTTCGCGCACGTGCGGAAGGTCGAATGCTGCCGATGTGACCCGATGGGTAGGCGTACACGCACGCCGAACTCACTTCCGCGCGATCGAACAATGCGATGCCGAGAGTGCCCGAGCGGATCTCGATGTTCGCCCCGCCCGCGCTCTGATTCTGGACACGATGCGGGCCCCGAGCCTGCTACGAGTTGTGACGGAGGAGGAGCGAGCCGCGGCGGCGGCGTTCACGAACATCCCGCGCAGCCTCGCCAGCGCCGCGACGCCGACGCTGGCCGGGTGGATGCTGGCCCACTCCGCTGTTCGATGGCCCCTGTTCGCAGGCGCGATATGTAAGTTCACCTACGACGTGCTGCTGCTCGTCCGCTTCCGCCACATGGACAGGCCGATCCGAGTGGCAGCTGCCAACTGACCTTCGCGGTACGTTGACGCGTTCGCGGTACGTTCCACGTACGTCGAACGTACCGCGAGCGACCGAACGTACCGCGAAGGTCATTCGCGCGGTCTTGGCGAACGAGTTGGACGGTGCAGGTGCGAGACTCGTCCGGCCATGCCGCCCACCCCGACGCCGCTGCTCGAACTCCTCCCGCCCATCGGGTCGGACCCTGCCGACGTCATCGAGGTGTTCGCCGCGTGGGCGGAGCAGGGCGGACGGCCGCTCTACCCGCACCAGGAGGAGGCGCTCCTCTCATTGGCCGACGAGCAGCATGTCGTGCTCGCCACACCGACCGGATCGGGCAAGTCGATGGTCGCGATGGCGGGCATCGTGCTCGCCCGCAACCAGGGCAGACGCAGCGTGTGGACCGCGCCGATAAAGGCGCTCGTTGCCGAGAAGTTCTTCGACCTCGTCGACCTGCTCGGTGCCGACGCGGTCGGTCTCGCGACCGGCGATGCGAGCATCAACCGCAACGCCAGCGTCCTCGTCTGTACCGCGGAAGTGCTTGCCAACCACGCGCTCGCCCACGGATCGCGAGAGCCTGGCTTTGGGTTCGCGTGCCTCGACGAGTTCCACTACTACGCCGACGCCGACCGCGGCTGGGCCTGGCAGGTCCCCCTCCTGACGCTGCACAGCACGCAGTTCCTGCTCGCCTCCGCGACCCTCGGCGACATCACGCTGATCTCCGAGGACCTCCACCGACGCAGCGGACGCGAGGTCGCGAACGTCACGAGCGTGAACCGTCCGACGCCGCTCTACAACCAGTGGCGCACCACGATCATCGCCGAGACGCTTGCCGAGGCGATCGAGAAGCGGCTGTCGCCGGTCTATGTGGTGCATGGGTCGCAGGCCGACTCGATCGAGCGGGCGCAGGCGCTCACGAGCCTGCCGCTCACGACCCGTCCGCAACGTGAGGCGATCGCCGAGGCGTTGAAGGGGGAGCGTCTCGTGACCGGCTTCGGTCTGAGCCTCGCCCGGTTCCTGCGCAACGGTGTCGGCGTGCATCACGCGGGGATGCTGCCCCGCTATCGACGCCTCGTGGAGCGTCTCGCGGGCGAAGGACTGCTCCCGGTGATCTGCGGTACGGACACGCTTGGCGTCGGCGTCAACATACCGATCCGTACGGTGTTGCTCACCGCGCTTACGAAGTACGACGGGCAGCGTGTTCGGACGCTGCGAGCGAGGGAGTTCCACCAGCTGTCGGGCCGTGCGGGGCGGCCGGGATTCGACCCCGACGGGCACGTGTGGGCGCAGGCACCGGAGCACGTGATCGACAACGAGCGTGCCCTCGCGAGGGTCGGCGACGATCCGAAGGCGCGCCGCAAGGTCAAGCGGGCCGAGCCCCCGAAGGGGTTCGTCCACTACGACGAGAACACCTTCAACCGCCTCATCGCCGCTGCACCGGAGCCCCTCGTGAGCCGCTTCCGTGTGACGCCGGACCTCGTGGCCAGCGTCCTCGCTCGTGTGGACGGCGTTGAAGCGCTCAAGGATCTTCTCGATACCAATCACGACGTTCCGGCGAAGCGCCGCGACCACAAGCGCCGTGCAATCTCGGTCTACCGGAGCCTCGAAGCTGCGGGGGTCGCCGAGCGTCTGCGCGACGTCGACGGAACCTGCGCTGGCGTGCAGGTGGGGACGCTGATCGAAGACGGGTCCACCGACCGTGAGGCGCTGCGGTTCTCGAGCCCGCTCGCACCGTTCGCCATCGAGGTGGTGTCCACGCTGGACCGCGAGGACCCGGCCTACGTGCTCGATGTCGTCAGCGTGATCGAGTCGATCCTCGACAACCCCATGGCCATTCTCATCGCCCAGGAGAAGGCCACGAAGACGATGGAAATCGGACGCATGAAGTCCGAGGGCATCGAGTACGAGGAGCGCATGGAGATGCTCTCGCAGGTCACGTGGCCGAAGCCGTTGGCCGAGGTGCTCGACGCGTGCGTGGCGACGTATACGCAGGCGCACCCGTGGATGTACGAGCGTCCGGAGCCGAAGTCGATCGTGCGGGAGATGCTGGAGACCGGCGAGACGTTCGGCGGACTCATCAAGCGGTACAAGATCGAGCGGTCGGAGGGGCTGCTGTTGCGGTATGTGAGCGACGCGTGGCGTGCCCTCGATCGTTCGCTGCCGAATGATGTGTACACAGATGAGTTGGAGGACGTCGTCGAGTGGCTCGGCTCGATGATCCGTGCGACGGACGCGTCGTTGCTGGAGGAGTGGGAGCGTCTCGCCGACCTTGCGCCGTCGTTGCGTAACGCGCGCGAGGAGGCTCTGGCCGCACCGATTCTTGGCCCGCCGAAAGCCTGGCGTACGGCGGCGCGGACCGCCGCGTTCGGGTGGGTGGAGATGCTGGCTCGGCGGGCGTACGGGCCGCTTGCGGAACGGGTCGGCTGGGAGGCGTGGCGTCTGACCGATGCTCTGCGCGCCTACTGGTCGGAGTACGCGTCGATTGCTACGGATGCCGACGCTCGAGGTGCGAGCTGGTTTGCGCTGACCGAAGAGCCCGGGCGCTGGGTGGTCCGGCAGCGTCTCGTGGACCCCGACGGCGACGGCGAGTGGGGTTTCACTGCCTACGTGGATCTTGCGACGGCGATGGAGGAGGGCGCTCCGACGCTGGTGCTCGAGTCGATCGGCCGCTTCGGCGAAGAGCTCACCAAGACCTGACCTGCGCTGGTCGGCCCGTCGGCGGTCTGCTTGGACCCCTCGGGCGCGGTACATCCGGCACCATCGCGGTGCATTGGGCGCGCCCGAACGTACCGCGAACGGACCGGATGTACCGCGACGAGGAGTTGGCCGCGAGCCGGGCCTGGACGCTGCTCGCGGCAAGAATGCAGGCATGGCGAGCAATCCGACTGCGAGCAACGGGGCAGCCGGGGGGACCGCACCGGTGCCGAGCCGGTTTGCGTTAGAACGATCGATGCTGCGGGGGCTCGGGGTGCTCCGGTGGGTCTCGCTGGTGTGGGTGATCGGCGTCGCGATCTGGTCGCACCGGTACCTGCGCCATCCCGTGGTGCTCATCATCGTGTTGGCCGCGGCGACCGCGGTGACCATCACGTCGACCCGATTCGCCGTGCGCGACACCGCCCGCGCGCTGAGGTTGCCGACGGTCATCGCCGACGTCCTCACGGCGCTGTCGCTCTACCTCCTCGACGGTTTCGCGTTCAAGGCCGACCACGTCTTCTATCCCGGACAATCGGTGACCGCGAGTTGGCCGGTCTGCGCGGTGGCGAGCACCGGCATCGCATTCGGTCCAGCCGCCGGCTTTGCGGCCGGACTGCTCATGGCCCTTGGCCGCTATCTCAGCGCAGTGCTCAACGGCTACGACGGACCCTGGAACGCCAACATCCTCGGTTCTCTGGCGAACACTGCCGTGTTCTCGTCCATCTGGGGTTTCATCGCGGGCTGGATCGCGATGCAGCTCCGCCGGGCGGAGAACGAGGTCGCAACCGTGCGCGCCCGCGAAGACTTCGCCCGCACCATGCACGATGGCGTTCTCCAGACGCTGTCTCTCGTCGAGCGCCGCGCCCGTGCGACCGATCCGCAGCTTGCCGATACGGCAAAGCGCACCGACCGTGAGTTGCGCTCGTACCTCTTCGGCGGGGCCGATCGGGAGATCACGACGCTGGTTGCGGGCGTCCGCGCGACCGTCGACCGAGCGGTGCTGGACCATGACCTCCCGGTCGGGATGACGGCAGTCGACGACGGTGAGAGCGAGCCGTCCGCCGAGGTCCGCAAGGCGCTGATCGGGGCGACCGCCGAAGCGCTCGCCAACGCTGCCAAGCACGCGCACGCGACCCGCGTCACCGTGTTCGTCGACACCGCCGCGGGTGCAAACGAGAATCGGACGCTGGTCACGATCGCCGACAACGGCGTCGGTTTCGCGATCAGAGAGACCGACCCCTCACGTCGGGGCATCACCGGGTCGATACGTGCACGTATGAATCAGGTGGGCGGCGCGGTCGAAATCCGATCGACGCCTGGCAGTGGAACCGAGGTAGAGCTGTGGGGACCCTGAGCGCGCAGAGTAAACCCGACTGGGTCGAGCCAATCCGAGTCGTGCTGGCCGACGACCACGAGATCGTCCGCTCCGGCATCAAGGCCGAACTCGGCGACCGGTTCAAGGTCGTTGGTGAGGCCGACGACGCGCAGGGCGCGATCGACGTGATCGAGGCCCACAAACCAGACCTCGTCGTGTGTGACCTGCACATGCCGCTCGGAGGCGGGCTCGCAGTGGTCCGCAAGTCCGCGACGATCTGCCCGATCGTGATCCTCACCGTGAGCGAGTCCGAACGTGACCTCCTCGACGTGGTCGCCGCCGGTGCCGCCGGGTACCTCCTCAAGTCGACGCCGATCAGCGAGCTTCGCGCAGCACTCATAACTGCGGCGGCGGGCGAGCCGGTGTTCAGCCCATCGCTCGCCGCGTTGCTGCTCGGCGAGTTCCGTCGCATGGCCAAGCAGGCAGGCGTAAGCCCGCTGAGCGACCGCGAAAGGGAGGTGCTCGCACTCGTTGCGCGAGGCAAGTCGTACGGCGAAATCGGTGCCGAGCTGTACATCTCCGCCAAGACGGCCGAGAACCACACGCGCAACATCCTCGGCAAGCTCCACCTCAGCCGCCGCGCCGACCTCGTGCGCTACGCCGTGCAACACGGCCTCGACTGACCCGAAGGCGTCGTGGCCTCAAATCGGTCGGCGTGGCCTCAAATCGGGCCATTTTGGGGCCGCAGTGACGTACTTGGGGCCACGCCGCGACCTCCTATGCGCGGATGCTGACCGCAGCCGCCGCCGGTCGCCGCACGGGCGGTGAAACGGGAGGCGTCACCACGGGCGCGACGCGGCGGGGAGCCGGACTGACCGGCGTGACCACGACTGGCGCGGCGACGCGACCGGACGCGGCGAGAGCGGCCGTGAGCGCCGCGAGGTCGATCGTCGAAAGCGGCGACGTCCACTGGATCGGACCCGGCAACGTCGTGACGTACACGCGACCCGCCTGGCGGCGTCCGGAGAGCTGCACCGCTTCGGTGATCTCCGCTGTCGTTGCTGTGTGGACCAGATGCCAGAACTTGTTCGATGGGTGCGCCCCGGTCCAGGTCGACGCTTGCCACGTCCGGTACGACGACATCGGCCCTTCGAAGTTCACGATTGCATCGAAGGTCGCCGCAAGGCACTCGCCGACGTTGCGTCCAGGATTGAGCACGATCGGCCCGGGCGCGGCGGCGCGCATCTGCGTGGCAAGCGCTGCGTAGCTCGCGGCGGTCGTGCATTCGGGTCGGACCTCATCGACGAAGAAGCCGTCAACGCCGTAGAACGCACGGAACAGAACTGCCTCATCGACGACTTGCTGAATGGTTCGTGCCGACGATGGCAGGTACCCAGCGGTGATGTAGCCGAGCACGGTCCGACCTGCTGCGCGCATCGTCTGAACCTCCGACACCAGGGCTGGATCGGCAAAGGAACCGGGCCCATTTGATGCATTGACGATGACCACATCGAGCGGATTGAGTGGGAGGGAATGGACGAGCGGCCAGTTCGGATAGACCGTGCCGAACGCGGGGAGGACCGTCCGCTGATGCAGGACCCGTGGCCAGTTCTCATCAACGATCGGTGCCGGCGCGCCATTGCGAATCACCGATCGAAGTGACGACCAGTAGGGATCGGCTGGGATGGTCGCCGCCTCGACCGGACCGGAGCTGGGCGATGTCATGACGTAGTCGGCACCCCGCATTCGTGACGCCGCAATCGTCGACGCGATCTGCGACTGGTCAACGCTGTAGACCACGTGCCAGAGCTTGGGAGTCGGCCCGTTCAACCACGTTGGAACGCTGACGGCTCCATAGCCAGCGAGCGAACCTTCGTAGTTGAGCAGCACGTCGGCAAGCGGTCCGAAGCACGATTCCGGCTGCCCGTAGGTCGAAATCGCGATCGGTGCGAACCCGAGACCGCGCAACTGAGAGACCAACGAGGTTGTGGGCTGCGTGCCGTCGCAGGCACCGGAGTACCCGCGCAGGAGAACGCCGTTGAAGCCGTACGTCTGCTTCTGAAACACGGCCGAGTCGACCATGAGGTGGTCGACGTTGGCGTTGAGGGTCGCGAGCATTGTCTGGACAACCCGCTTTTCGCGGGCGACGAAGTCCACGTAGTCGATCGAGGACGTCGTCAGTTCCACCGTCGCCACAAGGCCGGCGTCGGACCCGACCGATGCCAGCCGATCCCACATCGGGTGGTTCGAGCCGGGGAAGTCGCGTTCGCTCGGGTAGAACGATGCGAGGACGCCGAGACGCTGGTCGGTCACGGGCACGACGCCTGCGCGCGTGGGTGCGGCCAGCGTGACCATCGACGCCACCGCCAAACTAATTCCGAGGGCCAGAGCAAGGCGCAGCTTGCCGCCGGTGCGCAACATCCTGGGAACGGTAGCCGGTGTCGTGGCGGTCGAATTATGGGCCGTCTGGTCCATTGCAGGGGCCGCGTGTTAGGCAGGGCGGGTGACCGATACTGCTGCCACCCCGCCCACCGGACGCCTCGCCGGTCGAGTCGCCCTGATCACCGGTGGAGCCCGCGGACAGGGCGCTTCGGAGGCGGGTCTGTTCGTGAAGGAGGGCGCGACCGTCGTCATTACGGACGTGCTCGACAGCGAGGGGGCGTCAACCGCGTCGGCTCTAGGTAGTAAGTGCACCTATCTTCACCAGGACGTCACCGATCCGGCACAGTGGCAGGCGATCGTCGACTCGGTCGTTGAGCAGCACGGTCGCATCGACGTCCTCGTGAACAACGCGGGCATTTTCGAGGCGGGTGGCGTCCTCGACACGCCACTCGACATGTGGAACCGCATCATCGCGATCAACCAGACCGGTGTGTTCCTCGGGATGCAGACGGTGGGCCGCGTGATGGTTGCGCAGCGGGGCGGAAGCATCGTGAACATCTCGTCGATCGCCGGCATGCGCGGCACCAACGGTTTCCATGCCTATTGCGCGTCGAAGTGGGCGGTGCGCGGCATGACGAAGGCCGCTGCGAAAGATCTTGCTCCGTTCGGCGTGCGGGTCAACTCGGTGCACCCCGGCATCATCGACACCAAGATGATCGAGACGCTCGACCATGCCGACAGCCAACGACGTGAGGCGATCGCCACGAGCATTCCTCTCGGACGTTACGCGGAAGCGGTCGAGGTCGGCGAGCTGGTGCTGTATCTGGCGTCCGACGAGAGCAGGTATTCCACGGGTAGCGAGTTCGTGGTCGACGGCGGCATGACCGCGTAGCGCCGGTCAATGTCGCCCACTATCGGCCAATTCCAAATGGGTCAGCGCAGCGAGCGTAGGAGGAAATCGACCTGGAGCTTGAGGAGGTTCTCGGCCACGACCTCCTGGGGCGTCATATGGGTCACGCCGCTGAGCGGGAGTACCTCGTGCGGACGCCCGGCTGCGAGTAGCGCGCTCGACAGGCGGAGGGTGTGGGCCGCAACGACGTTGTCGTCGGCGAGGCCGTGGATGAGCATCAGCGGCCGTGCGAGGTCTTTCGCCAATGGCAGCAGGCTGCTGCGTTCGTAGGGTGCTGCGGCTTCGGTCGGGTTGCCGAGATAGCGCTCGGTGTAGCCGGTGTCGTAGAGACGCCACTCGGTAACCGGTGCACCCGCAATCGCTGCGTGGAAGACATCGGGACGCTTCAGCACGGCAAGCGCGGCGAGGTAGCCACCGAACGACCAGCCGCGGATGGCGACGCGGGTCAGGTCCATCTGCGGGAACCGTCCCGCTGCCGCGTGGAGCCCGATCACCTGGTCCTCCAGCACCGGGTCGGCAAGGTTGCCGTGCACTGCTTGCTCGAAGCGTGGGCCGAGGCCGGGCGTTCCGCGTCCGTCGACCACGAGCACGATGAAACCCTGATCGGCAAACCACTGTGAGGTGGCGTGTGCGTTGCGGCTGGCGACGACGCGCTGCGCGTGTGGGCCGGCGTAGGGGTCGAGCAGGACTGGCAGCCTGGCCCTGCCACCTCCGTATTGGTCGATGTCGGTCGGGAGCATCACACAGCAGGGGAGTTGGCGTTCACCCGCGCGGAAGAAGATCGGGCGAGGCTCGACAAGTGCGACCTCCGCGAGGTTCTCGATGGTGTGCTCGCGAACGTTGTTCACGAGCACGGAAACATCTGCGCGCGTTCGATCGATGCTCGTCGAGCGCACGACCACGACGTTGCCCGACGCGACGCCATCGTGTACTCCGGGGTCGGCCGACCCTCCCGCGACGATGGTAAGCGCGCATGTCTTCAGGTCAACGCGGATGAGGTGCTGCTGGCCCGGCTCGGCGTCCGCGGCGAGTCCTTCGATCGGTGCTGAGATGGTTGCGGCGACCAGTGCGTGCGTGGCGTCGGCGTTCACGACTTTGCGGACCTGGAGGTTCGGCGGTGTGAGCCGGTTGAATTCTCGTGGGCCGGGCCCGAAGCGGGCGAGGGTCGTGGTGCCCTCCGGCTCGCTGCCGTCGTCGACGGATAGGTGGCCGTCCATCGATAGGTGATCGTCGGTGCTGAGGAAGCTGCCGTCGATCGACATCACGGGGGTGCCCGGTGACAGTTCGATCCACACCGGGTCGGAGCGGTCGCGGACGTTGCTTGTCGAACCGGTTGTCGGGTCAAGCTTCACGATTCGCTGTGTTGTTTGCGCTCGGTTGCACCACACGGCGACGAGACCGTTCGCGGTCCACTTCACGTCGAGCAGGTAGGGAAACGTGTCCGGCGTGCACGGAACGTCAACACGGGAAGTACTCGCGGACATCGACGGGTCGAGCTGGCTCGGGCTAACAGTCGCGTCGTGGGCGCGGGGCTCCGGGAGGGTCTGGTGCGGGGCCGCAAGCTCTGTGAGGTCGAAGAGCGAAAGTGTCACGATGGCATTGGCCGTGCCCGCCTCGGGATAGCGGTGGACGGTCGGTTCGCGTCCAGGGTTGGCCGGGTCGGCTATGTACCACCTGCGCACCGGCGTGTCATCGACACGAGCGGCCACGATCCGAGCGGAGTCGGGCGACCACCAGAACCCGCGTTGGCGGTTGAACTCCTCCGCCGCGTTGAAGTCGGCGGTGCCCCAGCTCACGTTGGGATCGTTCTCGCCAATGATGGCCTCGTCGTCGTCGTCGGTGTCGTCCACGGACACGACGCGCAACGTCCGATCGGCGATGTACGCGACCCGTGTGCCGTTGGGGGAGAGCCGCGGGTCGAACGCTCCGGGCGCTGCGGGGAGGACCTGTACTGCGTCGTCGAGGAGGCTCGCGACCACGATGTGCCCGGCGAGCGTGAAGACCGCGCTCGTAACGTCGAGGTCGGTGTCGAAAGACGTGATGCCGTCGGCCTGTTCGCGCAGACGCTCTCGGCGGGCTCGCTCGGCCGGAGGAACGTCGCCATCGGAGGCGGTGCCGCCGAGCAGCTCGCGGGGGTCGCACACGAGACGCTCGTGCCAGCGTCCCCGACCGTTGCTCTGGCTTGGTGCATCGGTGCGGTCCAGCATCCACAGGCACGCGAGCGGGTCGCTGCCGCCCCGGCTGCGGAGAAACGCGACGCGGCTGCCGTCGGGGGCGATGCGGAAACTACGCGGCTCACCGAGGCTGAACCGGCGCGTCCGGGCGTACTGGCGGGGAAACGTGTCGGTCGTGTCGGTCGTGTCGGGCACCCGCACACGGTAGGCCGGGGCCACGCGGGTCGGGTCGCGCAAAGGTCCCCGTTCGGCCGGGATCCGGTCGGTGGTTGTGGCCTCAAATCGGTCAATGTGGCCCCAAAACGGCCCGATCTGAGGCCACGCCGACCGATTCGGGGCCACGACGTCAGGTGGGCCGCGGGTCAGTGGTCCGCGACGTCAGGTGGGCCGCGGGTGAGTGGCGTCAGGTGCGGCGGATGCCGGTGAGCACGACAGCGATGCGGTCCGACGCCGCGAGTAGTCCGGCGTCGGCGAGCGCGACGGCACCGGCGAGACCGGACGCGCCCGTCTCGTCGGTGTCGCAGCATCCGTCCGCGGCCGCGTGAGGGCAGGCGAACGTGAGTGCCCGCTCGAATTGCCGCTCGCTCGCCACGGTCGGCCAGCCGCCCGTGGCGATCATCTCGCGGACGAGGGCGAACCAGTCGTACGTCTCGTCGTCGAGGATGCCCGTGGCCGCTGAGTTTGGCTCGTCCTCCCACGCCCACATGAACCGGCTCCGGTGTGTGGCGGCAAAACGCAGCGCCTCAGCGACGGCCTCGGAGGTCGAGGGGTCACACAGCGCGGCTGCGATTTCAACAGCGGCTCCATCGATAAGCGCGTCCCGACCGAGCGACCGCAGCGCTCGCTGCGCAACCAGCCGCCAGGCCCGCTCCAGCGGTGCGCACCCTTCCGCCTGCACGAAGTGGAGCGCTGGCATCGACGCAATCGCGCCGAGCGCGACCGCGTCGCGCAGACCTCGCGCGACCGACGCTCCCAACGCACCACCGCCCGTCTGGATGAACAGTCGGTCGGGCACGAAGCCGAGCATGGCGAACTGGTCGGCCATCTCGTGTCCGAGCGTCGCACCACCGTCGATCGTGAAGCCGTTCTCACTGCCTTGGACGCAGAAGGGGAGCGCGCCCCTCGTAACCGCCTCGTGGAACCGGTGCAGACACGGGTCGCCGGGCGGGTCGGTCGCAAGTCGCGGGCTTTCGTTCAGCGACGCGCCAAGTGCAGCGAGGTGCTCACGCACAGCCTTCGCGGTCCACGTCGGAATGAACACCTGTACAGATCGCCGGGACGCCTTCCCGAGGGTCGCCGCTGCGATCGCGGCGTTCCCGCAGCTCGCGATTGCAAGTGGTACGCGCGCAGATATTCTGCGCGCTTCCAATTGCAGGAGTATCCCCATGAGGTGTCGGGCCTTGTGCGAGCCGCCGACGTTACGCGTCTCGACCTTCGCCCAGGCCTCGCTCACGCCGAGCTGTTTGGTCGCGTCCGACGCCAGCTCGACCATCGGCGTCACGGTGAACCCGACTCCCGCGACACCTGCGATGGCCCGATCCAGGCGTTCCACGAGCGCGACGTGGTCCACGTCGGTCGCGCCCAACGCCCGGTTGAGCCAGTACGCGTGCTGCAGCGTCCGATACCTGATGTAGGGATTTGTGGACGTGTCCGTCGGCCATTCGGTGACGCCAGCGCTGACCGGGTCCCAGGTGAGCACATGGTCGACGTCACGGGCTCGCTCCGCGTTCGGACAGCGGAACGGCGACCGGCTGGCGAGGTCGGCCGGGTCGACGGACGCCGCACACCCAGCGCACCGCAGGATCAGTGAAACTGCCATGCAGGTTCCTACGCCATCCCGGTGCGCTGGTTGAACTCGCCGATGCGCTCGTCCCAGAGCGGAACCAGTGAGCGGATGCGCTGCCACCACTCCTGGCGGCGTCGGGCCTCGAAGTCGGCGAAGTCGATGCCCTGCTGTTCGACCCACGTGTAGTACCCGAGGTTGAAGATGCGGGCGCGGTCGAACTCGGTGAGTTGCAGCATGTGGTCGGTGTCGGCTGACTGCAAGTAGCGACCTGCCACCTCGGCTGCGGCGATGTTGTCGAAGCCGCTCGGATAGTCACGGGCGATGAACTGCTCGCGCTCGGCCGGGTACAGCTCGGACCCATCGGTGGCGATCGTGACGATCACGTCGTCCTCGCCGTAGTTCATGAGCTTGGACATCTTGATGGCGGCGAGCGTGTTGCAGATGGCCGAGTAGCCGAAGTGCTGCAACTGCTCGATCACCGTGCCGGGAACGCTCATCCGGTCGCGGAGGTGCGCCATGCCTGCCGCAGTGTTGAAGAGGATGTCGAGGTTGTCGGTGGCCCGGTCGCTCACGGCGACGACCGCGTCGGTATTCATCACGTTGTGGATGAGGGGGATGTGCTTGTCGCCGATGCCCTGGATGTTGTGCTCACCGAACCCGTTCATCAGCATGGTCGGGCATTCGAGTGCTTCGGCGGCGACGATCGTTGTGCCGTAGCGCTCCTTGAGGTAGTCGCCCGCACCGATCGTTCCTGCGCTTCCCGTGGCGCTGGTGAATGCAGTCAACCGGAGGTGCCTTGTTGATCCGGCCGCCGCTGCAACGTGTTCGAACACCGTCGCGAGGGCGCGTCCGGTCACGTTGTAGTGCCCGAGATAGTTCGCAAATTCGCTGAACTGATTGAGGATCACGTTTTCGTGGTCGAGCGCGAGCTCGTTGCACTTGTCGTAGATCTCCTTGACGTTGGACTCCGTGCCGTACGTGCGGATCACGTCGCTGGGGTTCTCGGTCCACGCGGCGAGCCACTCGAAGCGGGCCTTCGACATGCCCTCGGGGAGCACGGCCGTACCGCGGCACCCCATGATGCGACTTATTGCAACTCCTCCGCGCGCATAGTTCCCCGTGCTCGGCCAGATCGCCCGCTGGGATGTCGGGTCGAACTGACCGGTCACGATCCGCGGCGCAAGCACCGCGTAGGCCGCCTGAACCTTATGCGCGCGTATCATTGGGAACTTGTTGCCGAGCATGACAACGATGGTTGCCTTGACGCCAGTGAGACTGGGCGGAAGCAACACGTGCACCGGAACGTCCACGCGGCCCTTGCGGTCCGCGGCATTGAACCAGTGCACGCGCCAGAGGTTACGGGCGTCGGGCGCGTCGGGGTCGATGCCGTTCAGTGATGCCGCGGCACCCGTCGGCTGCAACGTCGGGTCGGCGACCTGCGCGAAGGTCGGGAGCGCGATCCGCTTTTCCCGGAACCGCTCGACCGCCCGGTCGTACGCGCTCTGGTCGACGACGTCGGCGGTCAGCCCGAGTCGGAGGTCGGTGGAGAGTGTCGGGGGAGCGGTCGCAGCAGCGGACATGGACCTAGATACTGGTACGCCGTTGGCCGACTTGTGAAGTATTGCTTTACAGAATGTCCAAATTACGTGGATGCGCCTGCCTGTGGTTGGCGGTTCAGATAAGAGCCACGCGTCGAGCGGCCGCCAAGACTTCGCGCCACGGAGACTCGGGCACGGCGTCAACAAGTCGGAGAAACTCGTCGAGCCGGGTGACGGTCAGCCCGGGGATTTCGTCGATCGAACGGACGTCGACCAGCGTCGGGGGCTCGTCAGCTCTGCCCGACTCGATCAGCACCACGTCGCATTTCGGGAGCAGCGTCCGCAGTTCCGGCCCCAGCACGGTCAGCAGCATCGGACGCTCCCCGATCACCTCCTCGACCGCTTCGGCGACGTGCGTCGGTCCGGTGAGGTAGTTGGTTCGGAGGAGGATGGCTTCGACGCTGCATCGGCTCGATTCGACCTGCGCTGCCATCTCGGGGCCGATATGAACAGGTCGAAGCGGGCCAGGAATCATCACGGTGCTCTGTTTGCGGACAACGTCCAGCAGCGCTGCGCTGTCGCGCTCAAGGTTGTCGCTGCGCGTGGCAGCGTCGCAGGCTTCTTGCAGGTCGTGCAGGTCCAATGCATCGTTGTTCCAGCCGACCATTACGTTCTCGAACAGCGCGCAGACGTTCGCCAACGTGGTGAGTGCAGCGTCCCAGTCGGCGTCGGAAGCCAGGCCTGGCACCACAACGTTGAGGGTGTCAACGTCAAGGCGAAGGTGCACGCCACGTGTCGAGCGTCCGCGGACGAAGAGTGTCGCGGAGACGCCGATCTGAGGGTCCATCTCGACCCAATCGATCCCGTCGATGTCCGGTTCGATGTCGAAGACGTCGAACGTCTCGGCGTCGAAGTCGAAGGGCAGCAGAACGCCAAAGGTGTGTTCCATGAACGTTCAGGCCAGCGTCGGTTCGGTCGGAAGCATCGGACCCGAGCCTAATTCTGAGGTCCCAGTCGGTCGAGGCGGGCATGTCCGTGTGCGCTGGGCACCACACATTGCACAGTGAATCCCGGGACGTGGTCGCGACTCGGGCGCGTTGTTGCGCTGGGAACGACAAGTTGACGGGGCCTGGCGTCCTTCGCCTCGCCAGTAGGGTGAAGCCCCGTGCCTGACGATGTTGGTGAGCAGTTGCGTGCTCTTACCGAGGTGCTGGAAGTGGTCGTCGCGAATCGGACGCTGCTCGACGCGCTTTCGTTCGACGAACGTGTGCGGCTCGTCAATGCTGCGGGCAACCTGTTCGCGCCGGACATTGCGGAACGGCGGCGTCAGCTCAAGGCGCAGCGTCGTGATCACAAGGCCCGCCAGGTTGCGCGGGATCAGGAGGCGTTGTCGGAGACGGGTATCCGGGTGCTGCGGGCCAAGCCGGTGTTCACGACGCCGAACGTGTTCCCGCCGACCGACACCCCTCCCGACGACTTGTCCGAGGACCCGGCCGGCGACGGCGAGGTCGGCCACGCCGGTGAGCAGCGCGAGTCCGCACTACGTCAGCACTGCTACGTGTGCAAGCAGAAGTTCACGGTCATCCACCCGTTCTACGACCAGATGTGCGGGCCGTGCGGCGACTTCAACTTTGCGAAACGGAGCGAGACAGCGGACCTGAGCGGACGCGTCGCACTGCTCACCGGGGGGCGCGTGAAGATTGGCTACCAGGCGGGTATCAAGCTGTTGCGGGCAGGTGCATCGCTCATCGTGACTACCCGGTTCCCCCGTGACTCGGCACTGCGCTACGCAGCCGAACCGGATTTCGTGCAGTGGTCGGACCGCTTGGAGATCTTCGGGCTCGACCTGCGCCACACGCCCAGCGTCGAGGCCTTCTGTGAGCACTTGTTGTCCACACGTGAGCGGTTGGACTTCATTGTCAACAACGCTTGCCAGACCGTCCGGCGTCCGCCCGACTTCTACCGACACATGATGGAACTGGAGGGTGCCGCGGTTGTGCCGGGCAGCGTCCAAGCGGTGCTCGGTGAGTACGAAGGCCTCCGCGGGGTGGAGCTCGTGGGTGTCGGTCCGGACGTTGCGCTCGCTGGCCCAACGCTGCCGATGGGTCTCGCCGAGTCGGCGTTGTTGTCCCAGGCCGCGCTGTTGCCCGAGGATCGGATGGCCCGACCGGCGCTGTTCCCGGAAGGGCGTCTCGACAAGGACCTCCAACAGGTCGACCTGCGCGGCCGCAACTCGTGGCGTCTGACGCTGGCCGAAGTGTCCACGGTCGAGTTGCTGGAGACCCAGCTCGTCAATGCAACCGCACCATTCGTGCTCAATGCCCGATTGAAGCCGCTCATGCTGGGCACGCCGGGGCGGGACAAGCACATCGTGAACGTGTCAGCGGTCGAGGGCCAGTTCTACCGGAAGATGAAGACGACACGTCATCCGCACACGAACATGGCGAAGGCGGCATTGAACATGATGACGCGCACGTCGGCGGCCGACTATCAGGCAGACGGCATCCATATGAACAGTGTTGACACGGGTTGGGTCAGCGACGAGGACCCCGTGCACATTGCCGAGCGCAAGACCGCCGAGCAGCATTTCCATCCGCCGCTCGACATCGTGGACGGTGCCGCCCGCATCGTCGATCCGATCATCGCAGGCGTCCTCACCGGTGAGCATGTGTGGGGTCAGTTCCTGAAGGACTACCACCCCACCGACTGGTAGTCGGCGCGGCGATGGGCACGGCCGCGGGCGGGGTGTGTGGCCCCAAATCGGTCAGTGTGGCCCCAGATCGGGCCGTTTTGAGGCCACGCCGACCGATTTGGGGCCACAACGTCAACTTGCCGACGTTCACGCCGGCTCGTACAGGTCGACACCATTGCGCGTCGGGACGACCCGCCAGCCGTTCGCCAACTGCACGGTCCCCTCGAGTGGCGAGGTGCGATCGATCCTGCGCCGAAGGTCAGCGCACATTGCCGCCGGGTCGGACCGGACCGACGAGCCGCTGAAACGTACAACCGTGAACACATTGTTCAGGAGATTTTCGCGGACGTCGTCACGTGCCACCGCTTCGTTCGTTCCGTGCGCAAGCCGCCCGTCGATTTCGACCGCAAGGCGTCGGCTCACGTCGGCGAAGTCCAGCCAGTAGATGTAGCGGACGCGCCCGGTTCGCCCGATCACCCGGACCTTGCACTGGCGGACGAGATCGATTTTGTTGTTCCTGAACGCAATGGCGGCTCGGGTTTCGGCACCGCTACCCGTGGGCAGAACGTTGCCCCGTCGGCGGAGGACCTGGGCGGCCACCGCGTAACCGGACCGCCGGGGATTCTCCTCGATGAGTCGCGTCAGTGTCTTGAGCGCGGCACGGTTCCACACGTCCGGACGCCGCGGATCAGCGCCGCGAAACATCGATTCCATTGCCATCTCGACCTCGTCCGCAGATGCCCATCGGCCAAGCATGGCAACGGTGTGGATGCGGTCAAAGACTTGCAGACCGTCGAGGTCGATGGTGTCAGCCACGTCGAAGCTGCGGCTCCGCCGGATGTTCTTGTCGCGGACGTGGGCATGGACGCTGGTGACGATCGTGAGTGGCCTGGCCGCGTAGTAGTCGGGCTCGAATCCATCGAGACGGTGGAGGATTGCCGCAGCGATACCGCCGATAGCGGCGTCCGACTCGCAACGGAGGAGCAGCATCCGGAGCTCGCGTCGCCACACGGCGTCATCGTCGGTCGGCTTCTCGGTGGCGTACATGCCGTGGCGGAGCCGATCGACCTTGCCGCGCCGCACGCGCGATTCCAGCGCGTGGAGATTCTGTCCGTCGAGCGTCGCATCTGATCGTGTGAAGAGCGTTGGGTCCATCCACCGAGGGTACGGAGAGCGTCCGATGAAGTGGGTGGCCAAGCGCGCGGTCTTCGGGACCAGTTTGTGCGACGAGTTCGCGGGCCCGAAGGTCGTGGCCCCAGATCGGTCGCTGTGGCCCCAGATCGGGCCGTTTTCGGGCCATGCGGACCGATTTGAGGCCACAACGTCTAAGGCCGTCGGTGAAACTGCCGCGGGCGGCGGGGGACTTGGGAACTACGCTCGGCAGCCGTGACGTCCAGGCCCGCCACCTACCTCGATCGCATTGTCGAGGTGCATCGTGAGGCCGCGGAGCGAGACCAGCGCAGCGTCGAAGCCTGTCGGGAACAGGCTCTGGCCTGCAAGGGCTTCGCCCGCGGCTTCCGCGAGGCCCTGCTCGCGTCCGGCCTGAGCGTGATTGCTGAGATCAAGCGACGTTCGCCGTCGAAGGGCGACCTGAACATCGGTCTCGACCCCGCCCAGTTGGCCGCCGAATACACAGCGGGTGGTGCCGCCTGCCTCTCGGTGCTGACCGATGCGCAGCACTTCGGCGGGTCGTTCGAGGACCTGCAACTGGCCCGCTGTGCGGTGGATCTGCCGGTACTGCGCAAGGACTTCACCGTCGACGTCCGCGACGTGTACGACGCCCGAATCCAAGGTGCGGATTGCGTACTGCTGATTGCAGCTGCGCTCGATGACGCTGAGCTGAAGGACTTCCACGACGCCGCGCTGGACGTTGGGCTCGATGCGCTCGTGGAGATCCACGACGAGGCCGAACTTGAACGGGCCTTACACATATGCGCAACTCTCGTCGGCGTGAACCAGCGCGACCTCCACACGTTCCAGGTCGATCACGCGCGGGCCATACGTGTCGGTGCGGCGATGCCCGACAGCGTCGTGCGGGTCGCCGAGTCCGGTGTACGGAACGCAGACGATGCTGCGTCGCTCGCAACCGCAGGGTTCCACGCCGTTCTGGTCGGTGAATCGCTGGTGACCGCTGGCGACCCTGCAGCAGCGACACGGGCGCTCCGAGAGGCTTCCTATGCGCGCTGAGGACATTGCGCACAACGGATTGTTCGTGAAGATCTGTGGCATCACGACCGAGGACGACGCGCTGCTCGCAGTAGCGCTCGGTGCCGACGCTCTCGGATTCAATTTCGTCGCCGGATCGACTCGACGGGTGACCCCCGCAGCCGTGGCCGACATCGTGAAGCGACTTCCCCCGGACGTTGCAACGTTCGGCGTGTTCCGCAACGAAGCGCCGGAGCGTGTGGTCGAGATCGTGCTACGGACCGGCCTCACCGGTGCACAGCTGCATGGCCACGAAACCGCTCTGCAGTGTCGCTACGTGGCGGAGCGCGTGCGTTTTACCGTGCAGGCATTCGGCGCCGGTGACCGGGCCATCGACCGCGCGCGTGACTACCCGGTCGACGTCATCCTCATCGACAACCCGACGCCCGGTTCGGGGCAGGTGTTCGACTGGTCGATGATCGACGGCCTGCCCGACGGGAAGCGACTTCTGCTCGCGGGTGGGCTCCATCCCGACAACGTCGCCGATGCAGTGAACGCCGTTGAGCCGTGGGGCGTCGATGTCGCCACCGGTGTTGAATCGGGACCCGCTCGCAAGGACGCCGTGAAGCTCCGGCAGTTCATCTCGAACGCTCGCAAGGCGGGGGAGATCGTCGCGCAACGTCAAGCAGAACGACGCGGCACGAAGAGCGCGGACGCCCCCTACGACTGGCAAGAGGAATTGTGACCGCAACGACCCCGCTGTCCAACGGAGGACGCCCCTCGCTCATGGGTGATCCATCCGACGACGGGCGCTTCGGAGAGTTCGGCGGACGTTTCGTCCCCGAAACCCTTGTACCCGCCTGCGAGGAGCTGGAGGTTGCCTTCCGCGAAGCATGGTCCGACCCGGCGTTCCATGTTGAGTACGAGCACATCCTGAAGTCGTACGGTGGACGCCCAACGGCGCTCACCGAGTGCCACAACCTCAGCGAGCGGCTCGGCGTGCGGGTGCTGCTCAAGCGCGAAGACCTTGCGCACACGGGCAGCCACAAGATCAACAACGTGATCGGTCAGGCGCTGCTCGCGAAGCGGATGGGCAAGCGTCGGATCATCGCAGAGACCGGCGCGGGCCAGCACGGTGTGGCGACGGCGACGGCATGCGCGCTGCTAGGCCTTGAGTGCGTTGTGTACATGGGCTCGGTCGACGTTGCGCGTCAGGCCCCGAACGTGTTCCGCATGAAGCTCCTTGGGGCGACCGTGCGACCGGTCCACTCGGGTTCGAAGACGCTGAAGGACGCCGTCAACGATGCTATGCGCGCATGGCTTTCCGAGGTCGAGACGACGTACTACCTCCTTGGTTCCGTCATGGGTCCTCATCCGTACCCGTGGATGGTGCGCGAGTTCCAGCGGATTCTCGGCGAGGAGGCCAGAGAGCAATGTCGGACGCTGCTCAACGGCGTTGACCCCGACTACGTGCTCGCGTGCGTGGGTGGAGGTTCCAACGCAGCGGGGATCTTCTCGGGTTTCGTCGACACTGCGGCAAAGCTGGTCGGCGTTGAACCGGCGGGTGGTGCGGCCGTCGGCCACGGCGTGCCGGGGGTGGTACATGGTATGCGCTCCTACCTTCTGCAGGACGAGTTCGGGCAGGTGTTGGAGGCGCAGTCGATTTCGGCCGGTCTCGACTATCCGGGCGTCGGACCAGAGCACGCGCACCTGAGCGCGTCGGGGCGGGCGACGTATGTGCCTGCGTCGGATGCGGAGGTGCTCGACGCGTTCCAGTTGCTCGCCGAGACCGAAGGAATCATCTGCGCGCTGGAGTCGGCGCATGCGGTTGCCTATCTGGTGCGCGCCGCTGGGAGCGGGGACATTCCCGCCGGATCGACGGTCCTGATCAACCTGTCCGGACGCGGCGACAAGGACGCTCCACAAGTGCTGGAGATGCTGCGGCTGTGCGGGTCGCGTCCGTGCGAGCCGGTCTGCGAAGGGTGCCCGAACCGATGAGCGCGGTCACTTCAACGCACACTCAAGCATCGTATGGGCGCATAGAAACTGCGTTCCGGGCGAAACGGGCCGCCGGAGCGAAGCTGCTCGTGCCGTTCATCACCGCCGGGATCAGTGATGACTGGGTCGACTACGTGCACGCGTTCGCGGCGTCCGGTGCCGACGCGATCGAGATCGGCGTGCCGTTCTCCGACCCGATGATGGACGGTCCCGTGATCCAGGCGGCGTCGACGCTGGCGCTCGCTCGCGGGACCACGACCTCGACGCTGATCTCCGACCTTCGCTCCTTCGACGGCGGTGTGCCACTCGTTGCTATGACCGCATACAACCTTGCTTTTCGGGCGGGCGACGAACGGTTCGCATCGATGCTCGCAGACGGAGGCTTTTCGGGAACGATCCTGCCCGACCTCCAACTTGACGAGGCGACCAGCTGGCGGCAGGTATCCACGGCACACGGGATTGAGAACATCCTGCTCGCTGCACCGACAACGTCCGATGAGCGTCTCGTCCGGATCTGCGCAGCCTCGCGGGGCTGGGTGTACGGCGTCGGCACAATGGGCGTCACTGGCGAGCGGGCGGCGCTGGCGGCCACGGCGAGCGTGATAGCGCAGCGTCTGAAGGCCGTCACCGATCGGCCGGTACTCGTGGGCATCGGTGTATCGAACGCGGCGCAAGCGGCGGAGGTCGGTGCGCATTGCGACGGTGTCATCGTGGGCTCGTCGATCGTGCGGCGCATCCTCGACGGCGCTCGTCCGGCGGAACTCGGAGCGTTCGTGGCGGAGCTTCGCGCCGGCGTCGACGCGGCCTGACCCGCGCCGGGCGTGCCTGCTTGGCTTGGCCTGTCGACCGACCTCGTCGCGCTACATCCGGTGACCTTGGGACGCGATTTCCCGCGTGGATCGCGTCCCATTGCCACCAGATGTACCGCGAACAACCGTTTGACTACTCGGGCAGGGCGGCGGTTAGGCGGGTCGGCTAGCCTTGTCCTTTCTGCAGCTCCGCGCTGCCCGACACCACCGCAGGACCTGAGCCGACGATGAGCGCTACCGACCACACGACCGACTCCCCCGAGAGCGGTGCCGATGGGACCGAAGTTCCGACCACTGAGCCCGTAGTTGCGGTCGACGTTGCTGCGGAGTCCGCACCGGTCGCCGCTGCCGAAGTTGTGGTCCCGGACGCCGTTGATGCGGTGGTCGCGCCGATTGACGCGGTTCCCGTCGAGACGGCACCCGACGCGTCAGAGATTCCGGCTGCGGAGATCGCCGACGAGGTTGCGGTCGAAGTTGTCGAAGTGCCTGTGTCCGATCCCTCGGCCGAGCCCGAAGCCAGAGTCTCCGGTCCCGCAGTCGCCGACGCCGCCGCTGCTCCCGAACCCGAGGTGGTCCCCGAGCCCGCGTCGTTTCGTTACCAGCCCGGCGACATCGTGCCCGGCCATATCAGCGTCGTCGGTGCGAACGGTATCGAGGCCGACCTTGGCGACGGCGACACCGCCGTCATCCCGCGCTCCGAAATCGATGGTGATCCGGTCGTCGGCGAGGCGGTCGAAGGCACGGTCATCAAGCATCAGGCCGGCACCGGCCGCTACGTCATCTCGCCGAAGCGCGCAGCGAAGGCCCGTGCGTGGACGCGCATCGTCGAGGCGTTGGAGTCGAAGACGCCGATGACCGGCAAGGTCACCGACGCCACAAAGGGCGGACTCATTGTCGACCTCGGCGTCCGTGCCTTCCTGCCGGAGTCGCTCATCGACGTCCGCAAGCCACACAATCCGCGGACGCTGATCGGGACCGAAGTGACCGTCTTGGTCGTCGAGGCGGAGAAGCTGGCGGGCGACGTTGCTGCGCAGGAGCGCCGCTCGGAGAAGGTCGTCGTGAACCGGCGCATCCTGCGCGAGACGGAGCGCAAGGCACAGCGTGACCGTCTTCTTACGACGCTGCAAGCCGGCGATCGTATGGTCGGCACGGTCACCGCCCTCACGGACTTTGGTGCCTTCGTCGATCTTGGTGGTGCCGAAGGACTTGTGCATGTGAGTGAACTCGCCCACCGCAATGTCGCGAAGCCTGGCGATGTCGTGAAGGTCGGCCAGGAGATCGACGTGATCGTGATCGAGGTGAAGGCCGATCGGGGCAAGATCAGCCTCTCCCACAAGGCGACGCTGGCCAGCCCGTGGCAGCAGCTGAAGGCGACCGCCGCGGTTGGGGATCTCGTGTACGGCATCGTGAGTGGTGTCGCACCGTTCGGTGCCTTCGTCACGGTGGAGGGCGACGGCTTTGTGGTGGAGGGTCTCATCCACATTTCAGAGCTCAGCCGCTTCCGCGTCGAGGAGGCGTCGGAGGTCGTGAACGTCGGCGAGGGCGTCTGGACGAAGATCCTTGCCATCGAGCCGGAGAAGCGACGCTTGTCGCTGTCATTGCGCCGGGCGCTGGAGGAGTAAGGACCCGCCGCAAAACAACTCAGACGGCCTTACGGGTTGCCTATTGTGCCGCCTCCCTCTCCGGCCTTCGGCCGTCCGAGTAGTTTGCGGAGCGCCTGCCGGGGACTGCGGGGGAAGAGCCGGGTTCGCGGTTCAGCCGGGGGTCAGCTGTTTCCGCCTGCCATCATGATGTCGGTGTTGATGCCGGCAATCTGCTGCTGGAGCTCCTCCAGCGACGCCGCAACCGAGTCGAGGTTGGCGGCGGTCGACGGCCATGTGTCGGAGCGGAAGTTCTCGGCGAGCATGCCGTCCCACACGTTCGGGTCTGACAGCGTCTGACCCTCGGTCTTGAGGGCACGGATCTGGTCGGCGAGGCCACCCGCGAGGATGCTCGAAATGCGCTGAATGGAGGATTTGGCCTGGTCGGAAGACAGGACACGGACGCTCATGATTGCTCCTTGGTAAGGGTGTCGGGTACGACCGGGCCAGGGTACGAAGCGTTTCCGACGTTGGGCAAGGGGTGTTGCCGGATCGGCGCGCGGTTGCCGACCGGGCTCTCGTTGCTCCCGTGGCGTGTTGGGTCCCGCCGATCAAGCCCTGGCCTGGATGTGCCGATGATGCGGTCGTGCGCACCGTTCTCGCCCACGAGTGGTTCCTGTCTGCAAGTGGGTCGGACAAGGTCGCGGCCGAGATTGCTCGCGCCCTCGACGTCTCGCGGGTCATCACCGCAGTGGCGGACCCCGACGTGGTCGAGCAGCTGGTTCCGGGGCGTCGGGTGGAGACGCTGTGGACCGATCGGTTGCCAGGTGTTCGAGAGCATTGGTTGCGGTATGCGCCGGCGATCATGGCGGCTTGGAGTCGTGCCGCTGTTGGTTCTGCGGATCTCCTTGTGTCCAGCAGTCACTTTGCGGCGAAGGCCGCAGGGGCGCGGTTCGAGGGGCGTCATGTCAGCTACTGCCATTCACCGTTCCGTTACGCATGGCGCCCGGATCTTGAGGGTGGCCGGTTGACGGGCGCGTCCGCCCTGGCTGGTTCGCTTCTGCGCCCCCAGCTTCGCCGGTGGGACCGCTGGTCGGCGTCGTCGGTCGACCTGTTCGTCGCCAACTCACGGTCGATCGCAGAGCGGATCTCGGACTGTTACGACCGGCCGTCGGTCGTGATTCATCCACCGTGCGATGTCGACAGGTTCTCGTCGGTTGATTCCGCTCCCGGCGCGGGTTCGCACTACCTGTGCTTCGGACGTCTTGTGGCGTACAAGCGGGTGGATTTGGCGGTTTCGGCGTGTACTCGGCTTGGCCTGCCGCTTGTAGTTGCCGGGGCTGGGCCGGAGTTGTCGCGCCTGCGTTCTCTCGCCGGTCCGACGGTGCGGTTCGAGGAGTCGGTGAGCGATGAGCGATACCTCGAACTGCTGGCCGGAGCTCGGGCGCTTCTGTTTCCTGGCGAGGAGGATTTCGGGATCGTGCCCGTGGAGGCGATGGCGGCTGGCGTGCCCGTGATCGCGTTCGGGCGGGGCGGGGCACTCGACACGGTCATCGACGGCGTGACTGGCGTGCTGTTCCACGAGCAATCGGCTTCCTCGTTGGCCGATGCTCTTGAGCGATCCGACCGGATCACGTTCGAGGGGGCGAAGTTACGCGCGCATGCGGATGGGTTCCGGCCGGACGTGTTCCGGGAACGGATGCGGGAGCTGGCTGGCTGGCTGCTGATCTGAGGTTAACACGCGACGTCCGTTCACGAGCTCTCGGTGCTGGTAGACGAGTTCATTGCGGTTTGGTGTGGTCGACAAACACCTGGAAACGCTCGGTTCCGGCTGTCTTCGGGAAGGACGTCTGGTTCACACTGCGAGTGAACCTTCAGTTAATTCTGTTCCTGACGGTCGAACGAGCGCTCGCAATTCAGCCAACGGAAGGGATTTTGTTGCGAGCCCAGCGAGTATGTACACGAAGGCTCCGAGTGCGATAGCGGCGGCAATCGTCGCGGCGCCGCTCGAGAGGTGATTGTGGAGTGTCGGCTTGGACGCGGCTACCACACCCGCCATCGTCACGGCGCAGGCAATCGGCCGGAGCTGGTGGTGCCAGCCCGAGAATCGAATGCCGATTTGTGAACAGAGACGTGCGAGCAGGAACAAGGCGATGAATTCAGATGTCACGACCGTGCACGCAGCACCCGTAATGCCGAAAAGTGGAATTGCGATGAGATTCATTGCTACGTTGGCTACGAGCGTCGTCGCGAAAATTCGGACCATTCTGGACTCTGACCCTGCCGCGACAATGACGGTGCCGAGCACCGAACTATAAAAGGCAAATATCGTCCCGACGCCAAGAATCGCCATCGCGACGGAAGCCGATGCGTAGGCGGGCCCACCGAGGAGCAGCGCGAGTTCGGGAGACAATGCGACGACCCCAGCCGCGATGGGGGCACCGAGCGCACCCATCGAGACCAAGCTTCTATTTGCGATTGCGTGGAGACGTTCCGAGTTTCCACGCTCCCTCACAAGGATCGGCATAGCTGCGGCCGCGAAGAACGCCGGTATGGCGAGCGTGAACTCGGCGACGCGATAGGCAACTCCGTAGCGGCCCACCTCACCATTCGTCCGAAGAACGGAAAGCATGAACCCATCGGCGCGGAGGTACACGCTCGTGAGTATGCCGGATGTGCCTAGTGGCAGGGCGACTCGAAGCACACTCATCATGTAGCGACGGTCGAAGCGCAGCTTTGGACGGAACCGCCGCAGTCCGAAATAGAGGTCGCTCGCGGCGTTGGCGGCTGCGCCGACCACGTAGGCCATCACGATCGCTGTAATTCCGCTGTCGTGATGTGCTGCGAGGAACACAAGTGCGAAGGTCACTGCTCGACCGAGAACGTCGCCAATGACGATGAGGTCGTGCCGAAGTGCCGCAGCCATGCCTGCAGTCACACTGCTTTGGAGGGTTGCCAACACCAACGTCGCGGAGAGCAGAACCAGCGCATGCCGAGTCGTCGCATGATGGTGTCCTCGGTAGATGGCTAAGCCCAGCGAAATCCCGATTCCCGCGATGGCGATCGCTGTCGCCATGCGCAACAACATCGTCGCTCCGAGGATTTCGTCCACAGGTTTTCGTCCGGATGCGATTTCACGAACCGTTGCCGTTCCGAGGCCGACGTCGGTGAAGGTGGACAGAAGGGCGATAAATATCGTCGCCGTGGCAAGCTGCCCAAAGAGGTCCACGCTCAAATAGCGCGTCACGGTACCGAGGGTGAGGATCCCGATCACCGACGTAGCGATTCGCGCGAAAACCTGCACCACGGTGCTGAAGAAGACGCGCCGGGTATTTGACACCAATAGTTGGGATCGGGCGTCCGCCGTCAGGTCAGCTGAAGCGACCTCGCGAGGTGACGGACGGGCTCGCGTGGGCACCTGCACTGAGGCCGCCGCTATGGCAGGGTTCGGCCATCGGAGCCCCAGGCGATGATGCAGTTGCCTGGGTGGGTGAGCGGTCGCTCGTCGAATATCCGAGCTTTGAACGCCGCACAGAGCTCGTCGCTCGTGTAGGACCGGAACTCGGGCGGGTTGGTGGCGTTGAACGTCACGTAGCCCTGTTTCGTGCCGTTGATGACCTTACGCCGGTACGCCTCTTGGAGGTCTCTCGTGAGTTCGGTGAACGCATAGTTGCTGATGAACAGGTCATAGATCCGCGAGTCGAGTTCGTTCATGGTGAGGAATCGGCTTGTGGTGCGTAAAGGAAAACGAGACAAGAATTCCGAGGCGAGGTCAAGAACCGGTGCAAGGTCAATGAGCGTGTAGGAATTCAATTCGAAGAGCGAGTCCAGCACGC
Organism: Acidimicrobiia bacterium; assembly: GCA_043720395.1. Classification (GTDB taxonomy): domain Bacteria; phylum Actinomycetota; class Acidimicrobiia; order Acidimicrobiales; family JANYDT01; genus JANOYY01. The sequence continues at coordinate 41,175 of JAYSSR010000078.1, read as the reverse complement.
GGCACTGCCCTCCATACCCGACGCCGATCTCGACGACGTCGGTGCCGTCGAGGTTGCCGAAGAGTGTTTCGAGGTCGTTGGACACCTTGAGATAGCGCAGGGTGGTGGGCGATATCTGTGTCCCGGTGGAGAGCGTCATTGTTCTCGGGCCGCCGATAGTGTCGTTGCGGGCGGCTTCATCGATGCCGGTCGACGCGCGATTTCCGGCAAGGAGCATTCGAAGGTATTCGGTACCTTGGGCTTCGGTGACGTGCTCGAGGATCGTCGTGTACCCAGGGTGGTGCCGAAAGTTCGCGAAGACACGACTGTCGAGCACCGCCATCCGGCAAACGCCGAGGTAGTCCTCGTCGAGGCTGCTCAAACTTCCGGCGAGCGACGTGATCCCGCGAGTCGAGCGCTGGTGAAACGATCGAATTGAATGCGAGCTTTGTCTCAATTGAGTGAGGACCTTCATATGGACCTTCGGTCTTACGTGTGGTGTCGTGTTGAAAATCCGAACAGGCTGAACCGTTCAAGGCCGTACTTCATACGACCTGTCCAGCTACATCGGCACCGTGTTGCGGGCTCTTGAATCGGCGTGTCCTTTGGTCACTGTACCGACCGACCCGATTCGCGAACGCGATCGCATTGCGCTCCACGAGCTGCCAGAACACCTCGGCTGCGATCAGCGCCCCGGAAATTGCGATGAGAGCGAACAACCATGGGTTGCGTGTGGTCTTGGTCGCGAATGCGAGTGCCACCACCAAGGGTTCATGAACCAGATAGAGGCTGAACGAACGCGCCCCGAGCCATTGGAGCACGCAATTCTGGAGAATCGCTTGCCAGCGCTCGTGATAGAGCGCCAGCACGATGGCAAGCGCCGAGCCGACGAGGGTCGATGACCAAGTGACTGCTTCTAGTGCGATGGCAACCCTGGGTGGGAACGGCGGCCAGCCGCGAATGGTCCAGCGCAGCGTCAGCAACGCAATACAGGCCGCGGTGCCGACCAGCCCGGCTTCCGCATGGAAGCGCCCGCGCAGCACCGACTGAGCTACCCGGCCGATCGACCGGTGTTCAATTGCCATCCAGGTTCCGAGCGCGAACACGGGGAGGTACAGCAACGCCATAGGCAGCGACGGATGCGTCGCTCCGAGACTTCCTGAAACAAAAACAGTCCCGAGCAGGAGGAGCGGCCGTGTTCGGATAGCGCGGATAGCGAACAGGAATACCGGGAGCAGCAGCGAGAAGATCACCTCCCACTGCAGCGACCACAGTACGTTGATCGTCGGCGATCCGGCACCCGCCACCAACGTGGAGTCGCGAACGATGTCGGACGCACTTACGCGGACCGCGTGGAGGTTCAACCACCAACTGCCATTCGGAACCGGGTGCCAGAAGAGCGATCGCAAGGCGACCGCACCCGCCACTGCCGCGAACACGGGAATGTAGAGGCGTGCCACACGCTTCGGGTAATACCCGACGAAGCTCAGCGTCCGTCCCTGTGCGTAGGGAAGGCACAGGACATATCCGCTCAGTACGAAGAAAAGGATTACGGCCTCGCCGCCGGACCAGATGAGATGGAGCGGACTGAAGGCAAACAGCCGTGCTGCCATACCATGGACGCTGCCACCGCGGTAGGACTCGGCGAGGTTCGGAACGGTGAGGAGCGTGTGGTGGACCACGACCACGAAGGCTGCCAGTCCTCGCAGCCCGTCGAGCGATCGGAGACGTCCGGGAGCGGTCGGCGATTCGGGTCTCGACGTTGTGATGGTGAGACTCACCGTGGGGACTCCGACAGGACCGGGAGCAGGATGGCGGCTGCCCGCTTCCACGAGAACTGTGCGCACCGTTCGCGCCCCGCTGCAACGAGCCGGTCACGAAGCTCGCCATCGCTCATCACCTCGTGTAGTGCTAAACGAATTGATTCGACGTCGGTCGGATCGAACAGCAGGGCGGCATCACCGGCAACCTCCGGAATTGACGTCGTGTTCGAAGCGATAACCGGGGTGCCGGATGCCATGGCCTCGATCACGGTGAGGCCAAAGCCTTCGAACAAGGACGGGAACGCGAACAACAAGGCGAGTCGAAACACCGACGGCAAATCGGCGTCATCAATGTACCCGACGCATCGGACGTAGGGATCGGCCTCGCCAGATGCGAGAGCGCGCCCGTGCCATTCCGCACCGCCGAGAACGAGCGGCGAAGCGGCTCGTAGAGAGTGCGGTAGACGGCGATGCGCGGCGACGAGACGCTCGATGTTCTTGCGGGGATCTGACCCGCCGAGCGCGAACACAAACGAAAGCGGCAGTGCATATCGCTGTCGCACCTTATCGAGTTCGGTCTCGGTTCGATCGAGGAAGAATCGCGGGTCTGCCTGTAGCGGGATCACTGTGATCCGGTCCCTGTTGATGCCGAGAACTTCTGCGACGTCGCGTTTGGTGAACTCGGAGATGGCGATGATCACATCGGCACGATGCCCGGCGCGGCGCATCGCCGTCGTCACGACGAGGCGCTTCAAGGGATGCGATCCTCCGAAGTAGAGATCCGGTCGGCGAAAGGGAATGGTGTCGAGCGTCGTGCAGACCGTCCGCGCCTTCGAACGCCATGGCCCGGCGAAGTTATGGAACGAGAAAAACACGTCCGCTTTCGTTCGGCGTAGCAGTCCTGGCAACCGCAACAGGAACCAGACGAACCTGCTTCGCGTGTAGACGGGCTCGATCGAGAAGTTCGACGGCAGATTCTCTGCAAGGATCGATGGGACCGCCCCGTTCGTCACGATCACGTAGTCGTTGCGGCGATCGGCGGATGCCATCTCGCGAATGACGTTTTGCGCGAGTCGGTCGGTGCCGCTCATAACGGGCGATACCTGGAACGCGTCGATGACTATGCGCATGCGCGCTGCTCCTGGCGACGGTGCCATGCGAGTGAATCCCGGTTGAAGTCCGCTGCGAGCGCAACCCTCGGATCGGATGACGCCCGACGGAGGACGGTGAGGAGGGGCATGTTGATTCGCAGCATCGCTGTCGTTAGATGGAAGACGATTGCTGCGCCTCGACGTCCGTACCGGCCCTCGAGGTATCGGTAGCTGCTGTCCATGAAGTACGGCGACCCCTGTCCGAGTTTGCCCGCGCCAGAACTCCCGCCAAGCGTGTGGGTCACGCATATCTCCGGCCGGTAGTGCACGTCGCCGCCGTTGTCGAGGAAACGACGGCAGAGGTCCGTCTCCTCGAGGTAAAGGAAATAGCGCTCGTCGAATCCGCCCAACGCAAGGAAGCGGTCCCGACGGAGGAACAGTACGGCACCCATCACGTGCTTGGCCGCGAGGGGTTTCGTGTGCTGTACGTTCGAATAGAGCGTTGGGTCGTACCCTCGACGAAGTCGTTGCAGGGCGAAAAACAGGAACACGTTGAAGAGGTAGGTGTGACTCCACCAAGACGGCCAACGACGATGAGCGCTGCGTTGCAGGCTGCCGTCCGGGAAATCGAGTCGTGGAGCGAGGAGCAGGTCGTCATGGCGTGCGTCGAAGAGCATTCTCAGCGTGCGGTCGGGGAGCACCGTGTCGGGGTTCAGCAGCAGGAGCCACTCGCCCCGAGCTCGACGCGCCGCCTGGTTGTGCGCGGTGCCGAACCCGACATTGCGTTCGTTCGCGATGATGGTGACGTCTGGTCGGTCCCGTTCGAGCGCGGCGAGGGTGTCGTCGCTCGAGTTGTTGTCGACGACGATTACCTCGAAGCTCGGGGGGTCAAGCTGCGAGTCGAGTGAGGCGAGGCAGACCCGGAGATCGGCATTCGAGTTGAACCCGACCAGCGTGATCGTGAGCTGCGGGGACTCGTCAGTCATGCCAACCTGCGGCTGCGAGCACTCGTCGTGCTCGCAGTTTGGTGAGCGTGACCCGCGCCCGGGCCACGTGGCGGTGGTATTCCGAAAAGCCGTAGAGGTCGCGGTGCTTCTCCATGACGGCGAGCCGGAGCCGGTGGATGCCACAGCCGTCCGTGAGTGCGTCGGTCATGCTCGATCCGTCATCGTGCTTGCGATAATTGAGGAGGGGTCGGTCGACGAGAACGCCGCGGTAGCCATGCTCGATCAGGCCGAGGTACACGTCCCAGTCCTCCCAACCCACACGGAAGCGATCGTCATAGCCGAGCGTTCGAAGTGCTCCAAGACGGATCATCGCCGTCGCATGTGCGGTGTTCTCGAACCGGAAGCGCCTGCGATCGAAGGGCGGGTACTCGGTCACCTCAGTGCGTTCGCCGAACAGTCGCATCTGTGTGTAGACGAACGCGACGTCGTCGTTGCCAGGAAGCGACAGCTCGTCGGACGTCGTCGCCAAGTAATCGGGATCGAGCAGGTCGTCCGCGTCGAGAAAGACGATGAGGTCACCAGCGGCTCTCTCGATCCCGTGGTTGCGAGCCGCGCAAAGTCCCCCGTTGATCTGATGGTGGTACGCGACAACACCCTGGAAGCGATTCGCTACCTCCGCCGTGTCGTCGGTCGAGCCGTCGTCTATCACGATGATCTCCAACGCTTGCAGTGTCTGCGCCAACACACTCTCGATGGCAGGGCCGAGGAATCGTCCGTAGTTGAAGCACGGTATGACTACGGAGACGCGGGGACGGATCTTCATCGCGACCTGACTGGCCGGTGACCGAAGCATGACAGCACCGCAAGCGCGCCGATCTTCAAGGGGTTCGCACCGTATTTGGATGCGTAGCGGGCCAAACCAACAACGTCTTTCCGACCTGATCGCAGTTCATCTTGTACGTACGCGTAGTAGTTGCAACCTGCAGATTGAAGCGCAGCGGCACGTACGTCCGAACCCAGTTGGTCGTTCGCGGCGAAATCGGCGAACAGCTCTGACAACGTTCGGTGGATATCAAACGTGTTGGACGTCGCGCTCTCCTGATGCACGCGATACGAGGAAAGCGGCTCGTCGATCGCGGTCAAGCGAGCGCCCTGAGCGACAAGTCGCATCCAAAGATCGAGGTCTTCGCCGAATCGGCGAGCCGTGTCGAAGCGTTGGCCGCCCATCGCGCTCCGCCGGACACACACCGAGCTCAGTGGTGGAGAACCCCCCTCGACAAGGTGGAAGATCCCCCGGGCTGTGAGAGAAGCGATTTCACCGGGCGCGAGCAACAGTTTGTTGTCGGTACCGATGATCAGCGCGTTAGAGCAGACGATGTCGCTGGTTTCGAAATACTCTGCCTGACGGGCGAGCTTGTCCGGGAACCACACGTCATCGGCGTCGAGGAACGCCAGCCATTCGCCGGAAGTTGCTCCGATGCCGCGATTGCGGGCAGCGGACACACCTCCGTTGGGTTGAGACAGGATGACGATGCGGTCGTTGAAGGAATCGGCGACGGCTCGGGAGTTGTCGGTGGACCCGTCATCAATGACGACAATCTCGCGATCCCGATACGTTTGCGCGAGGGCGCTCTCGATGGCGGCAGCCAAATATCGGCCGCCGTTGAATGCCGGAATGATGACTGAGACCAGCGGCATTGCGCTCATTTTGCGATGGCGAGAGATCGCCACCGCGTCGGCAGGAGATCGCTCGTGTCGATGCTCGGGTCGGCGAACCACGGGTCTGGAGCGATCACTTGCTGATCAGGATGCTCGGCGAGCCACGCGCCCCACCACGAGAACGAGCTATTCGCCAGTACATGGTGACGACAGACGGACATGAGCCACAAATCCTCATACGAACGCCGACCAGAATTGTGATCCACGTACGTCGTCGATAGTGGGAACCTCAGGTGCTCCTGACACCATCGGATGTCGTCGGAGAAGACGAAGAGCTGGGCATCGCTATTCAAATGCGCGGCCAAGTCCTCCACCGCCCGCAAGTAATGGGTCTGAGCGACCGTTCCGTGGAACGCCGAGGTGTGTGGATCGACCACATAGTCTCCGCGGCGGACGTGCAGCGCGATCGATGTCGTGGCGCCGATGACGTCGAGCAGTCGAGCAGTTTGAGGGTGTGGCGTGGTGCGGAAGCGGAAGTCCGAACGGATCGTGGACGCGTGATCCGAGAAGTACCGCTCGGTCTGCCAATAGCCATCAAGCACGGTGCCGTCGGGTGCATCGAGTACTGATTGATCGAAGCTGAAGTACGCCTCGCTTAGGAGGCGCTCGTCATCGTTGCGCTGGCTTACGCCGCGCCGACCACCCCATCCTCGGGCCATCGGAACCTCGGTGCCAGTCGGCAGCGAGAACGCTCCGAGTTCGTAGCTTCGGCGGGTCCGAACCTCACGTTGCGTCTGGTGCCCGAACCAGCGTCTATCGAGATGTAGGTCGGTGCAGTTCCTCAGCGCGAGGGAACGACCGGCTGCGTACTGGAACATCTGGTTTCCGAGGCCGCCGGAGAGTCTTGATGTAATCACGGTTGCTCCTGAGCGAATCGGAGTAGGTAAGGGCAGGATCGACGACCGATGGAGTGCCCGTTCACGCTGTCCGACCCGATTTGTCGGCGGCGTGATTGAGCACGTTGGCGAGGACGGACCCGAACTTGGCAAGTGACGGGCACGACGGTACCGGCTCGCGGTCGAATCTGTCCTTTGTCGCAAGCCGGTCGATCGCGGCGGCTATTGAGCGAGTGTCGAACGGATCGAACAGGTTGGCAGGGTCGGTGATCAGTTCTGGCAGCGACCCGCAGTTGCTTGCGATCACCCGCAGTCCGACGGTGCGCGCCTCCCAAACGGGAAGCCCAAAGCCTTCCTCAAACGACGGCTGAATTACACCGGCAGACGTTGCGAGCAGCTCGACAATCCGAGCACGGGGGACGGCCTGCTCGATCACGATGTTCGCCACGTCGAGGTCCACCCGACGGCGGAGCGACGCAACCTCGCCCTCGGACCCGCCAACGAGATGGAGCAGCCCACCGGTCCGAGCAAAATCGGTAACCCGAAAGGCCCGAACAAGCCCTTCGACGTTCTTGTGGCGAGCGAAGCGGCCGATGTACAGCAGGCGACGTACGCCGGGCAGCTCAGCTCGCTTCTGCAGCACCTGCGCCCTCAGGTCGAAGTCGACCGGATACGTGACGACCGTAACGATCGAGGGATCGGCACCGAGCTCCTCCACGACGCCCCGCCGGGTGTGCTCCGAAGCCACGATGAGCGCGCTCGACGTCTTCACCACTCGTCGCAGGTATGCCGTCCGCAACGCACGATCCGCAGCCGAGCGAGCAAAGTGGATCGGGATCAAGTCATGCAGCCACTGGACCCGCGGTCGCATCGAGAGCGGACGCACCTGATGGAACGCGATCTCAAGTCGCTGATCCCGACTCCAACCGCGCTGCCCGAGAAACGCGTGGGGATCTGAGAGATCCGGCTCAACAGCGACACCTTCCCACGTAAGCGGTGCGAGCAGGTCGGGATCGCCGCGAAGGACGACCGGCCGATCGAACTCGCCGGCCGCGTGGAGTACCTTCCATGCCCGCAGCGTCAACTCGGTGACCATGCCGACACCGCCGCGACCCAGCCAGCGGCAGTCCAGCACAATTGCCACGCCAGAGCCGACAACGTCGCGAACGGGAGGTGCAGCAAGAGCAGTTCCCATCAGTGCGCTCCCCGTCGGAGTATGACGGTCAACGCCGTGCGGGCGAGGATGCGCAGATCGAACCGCAGCGACCGGTGGTCGTAATAGTACGCGTCGAGCTCGCCACGCTCTGGGAAGCCGACATCGCTGCGTCCGTTCACCTGCCAATAGCCCGTGACGCCCGGCTTCACGCCCGTGTACGCGCCCACGAGTGGCCCGTAGCATTCGAGTTCCTTCTCGACCACGGGACGCGGCCCGACCAAACTCATCTGCCCCAGCAACACGTTGATGAGTTGCGGCAGCTCGTCGAGGCTCGTGCGACGCAGGAATCGTCCGGTACGGGTGATTCGCGGATCCTCATCGGCAGGCAGCTTGAAGCCGTTGGCGACGTAGCGGTCATAAAGACCCTCCCGCTGGAGGCGCGCCTCCGCATCGGGTGCCATGGTCCTGAACTTGTAGATGCGGAAACGTCGACCATGCGCTCCCACCCGGGTCTGACGGAACAGGATCGGACGACCCTCGGCCACCACCGCAACGGCAACGGCAAGGAGCACGGGCGCTCCGAGAAGCAGGGCAAGAAACGCGCCGATCCGATCGATGCACGCCTTGGCGAATCGCGCAGCTACTCGCGGCTCCGCGTTCGTAACTCGCAAAAGCACGAGGTCGCCGATCGGGTGCAATTCCAGTGCCGGGCCGAGCGCCTCAGTCGTGCCTGGAGCAACCACGAGCGAGACGCCAACGTCCGACAACGCGGTGCCGAGGCGTCGAATGGACGCCGTCGAGAGGGTGCTCTGTCCACAGATGATTACCGACGTCAGGCCCCGGCGGTTCGCTACCTCGACCACTGCCTCGATGTCAACGGTCGACCCCGACCCGAAAGCGACCGAATCAACAACTCGGACGCGCAGCTGCGAAGTGCGCTCCAGGTGACGTCGGATCTCGTCGACGTGCGCTGCTTCGCCGATCAGCACGACACGGTCGGCGAGAATTCCGACGCGCATCAAAAGACTGAACGCTGCGGCGACCACGCAACGTCCGAGGAAGGTCACAACGACGAGCGCCACAATCGCGGTGGCGACGTAGCTGCGGGCGAGCTGAAGTCGGGTGAAGAGGCTTGCGACGCCGACCAGCGCGAGCAGCCCAACGGAGGCGCGCACGATGGCCGTACCTTGGTTCCACAGGCTTGAGAAGCGTCGCTTGTGGTGCGCTCCTACAGCGGCCAGAACGCCGACCCATCCCACGATCATCAACATGCCGACGAGCGCATAGCTGATCGTGAACCCAGTGTTCGCGGTCGACACGTTGCGCGGAAGCTGCCTGGCCTCGAACCGAGCGCCTCGCGCAATCGTGCTGGCAATCTGTGCGCTTACCAGATCCGCACACAGGAGCAGAATCGTGCGCGCAACAGTCCACGCCCGGCGAATCTTGGCGGGCTGCACACCTGCGCGGGAGGTGGTGGCCCGGGACACGACGATTGCGGTCGGCTCAGCGGGTTCCGGACCCAGCACATCCGGTTGGACTTCCGCAACGGGTCGCAGTCCGAACCATGACTCCCACGGGCCGACGTCAATGAGTGGGTCCTCGGCGACGCGATCGGCCTCCGAGAACTCGGGCGCGTCGAACGGCTCAGCAGCAACAACAACAGACGACCCCGGCCGGGGCAGCGACGACGGCATCACGTGCACTATCGGCACCGTGCAGCGTCGCCTTGACACAGCCGCGCGGCGGTTCAGTTTCGTAGAGCAGGTCAAGTGTCGCTTCAACGGGGTCGATGACTCCGACGTGAAACGGCTGTCATGGAGCGCGCTTGTGATCGGCGCCGCCCTGATGGCAACGACGGCGACAGCGGTGGTCGCCGCGCTTCGGTACGCACCCTCGGCGACCTCCGATTTCGCGGCGTTCTGGCTGGCCGGACGCTGGGTCGAAGACGGACGCCCCGACGCGCTCTACCCGGCCAGCAGCTTTGGCGACGCGAGCGCGGGTGCGTTCAAAGGTTTCCTCAACCCACCCTATGTGGCCGTGCTGTTCGCGCCCCTCGGTGCGCTGAGCCTTGGCGTCGCTGGAGCATTGTTCGCCGTACTCAACGCTGTTGCGCTCGGTGCGACGGCGTCGATGAGCGCGAAATTTCTCCGGGCCCGCGATGTGCCCCGTCACGAGGTCGTAGCACTTCTCCTCCTCGGTGTCTCCTCGGTGTGCGTCGCAACGACCTTTGTCAACGGGTCAACCTCGTTGCTCGTGACGCTGACCATCGTCGGCGTCGTCGCGCTTGACCGTCACGGCGACTCGTGGCGCACCGGCGTCGCCGCCGCAGCGCTCTCGCTCAAGCCGCAGTACGCGATCCTGCCGATGGTGTACCTGCTGTTGCGACGCCGCTACCGGGCGGTCGCTGCAACCGCGGGCACGACGGCAGCCGTCGTCGCGGCGTCCCTTCCGTTTACCGGTTTCGCTCCGTGGCGCGAATACGGACCGTTCCTCAACCGTTATGCGTCGACGCTGGACATCTGGAATCTGTCCGAGCGTGGCGAGCTGTGGCTGCCGCGTCAGATGTTGAACGTCCGCGGGCTACTGGTCCGGGTGCTCGGTGACGGCCGCGTCGCGTTGATCAACGCGCTCAGCCTGGTTGTGCTCGCGATCGGGGCCGCGTGCGTGGTGATGATCGCCCGGCGGGCGCAACGTGGCTCGCTCGATCCGAACGTCGGGTGGGCTGTCGTCATCGCCTTGACGGTCGTCACGAGCCAGCACAGCAACGTCGGCGACGGTGCATTGATCTTCGTGGCGCTCGGACTGTGGATGAGCGCATCACCCGCCCACCAACGTCCGATGGTGATAGGCGCAGCGCTGGCGATGAACCTCGCGGTCCTCTTCGGGAACCCATCGCGCGTCACGCCCGTGCTTCCGTGGTCGGCGCTCTGCGCACTTTGCATTGCACTCGTGGCCCTCGCTCGCGTGGTCAACCAAGGTCGCGGTACATCCGGTCCGCTCGCGGTACATCGAGCGCGCCCGAACGCACCGCGAACGGACCGGATGTACCGCGACCTGGCAGGGGACTCGGCGCTGCAGACCGTGCTCGTGGTGCTCATGGCGGGAGCGATGACGATCCTGCCGTATGTCGTGTTCGGGCCCGGACCCGACGTGTGGCAGCTGGGGGCGACGCTGTCGATCCTCGACCTTGTCGCCACCGCACTCGCTGCGTGCACCGCCAGGGGATACGCACGGGCCGTCCGCGCACGAGCCCTGCACCGCATCGAGTGGGCGGGCCTGGCCTTCCTCGCGGCCACGATCGCCACCTTCGCGGCGCACCCGAGCATGCGTGGCATCGTCCTGCTCGGGCGGATCGCGACCGGACTCGTCATCGCTCACTTCCTCGCCACGACGACCGATCGAATGAGGACGCTGCTCGTCCGAGCAGTCGGCGTCGCAGCGATCGTGCAGTGCGTGATCGCGCTGAGCCAACGCGTCACCCGAGGGCCGATCGGTCTCGGAGCGTTCGGCGAGACGCTGCAACCGTTCCGGCCCGGCTACCCCGTTCCGACGGGCACGATGCGCGACGCCTACCCGCTCGCCGGGTTCGGCCTCTTCGCCGCGGCACTCGTCGCCACAAACGCGATCCAGGCCAAAGCTGCCATCCGTTTCACGACCGCGGTACTGCTGAGCGGCGGGGCACTCGCGGCGCTGAGCGGCTCGCGCGCTGCGCTCCTCACGGTCCTCGTGGTTGGCACCGCTCTCGCCGCGAGCAACGTCCGACGGGGGTGCGTCGCCGCGATCGTGCTCGCTATCGGCTTCGTCGCGGTGGCCGTCCCCTCACGCGATCTCTGGCTCCGTCGAACCCACAACGTCGCAACCAACGCCACCGGCGAGGCCACCGACGACATTTCCAACGGACGTTCCGCGCTCACCGAGCAGGCACTCGGCCTCCTGCAAGAAAGCCCTCTCGTCGGCGTCGGCCCTGGCAACTACAGCCGCGCCCTCCAACGCGCGCCGGACCTCCTCGAGAAGAGTCCGGCCGGAGGCGTTCTCCCGGTTCACGACCTGCCGCTGCTGATCGCAGCGGAGGGCGGCATCCTCACCCTCGCACCGATGCTCGCCGTGACCGCGCTGGCGGTGAGGGCGAGCATCCGGTCCCGCAGGGTCGCACTCTTCGCCGTGCTCGTCCCCTACGCACTGCTCGACCTCGTTTTCTGGTTCTACCCCGAGGGCCTGCTCATGATTGCCATCGCCATCGGCTTCATGGTCAGCCCGCGGCACGACCGGATCGGCGACGAAGGCGCTGGAAGCGACCAGCCCAACCGGAACGCCGAGAATCAACCCGGTGTCCTTCCATCCGCTTCGCGATGAGCTGACGCCGCGCCTGTAAGTCCGCATACGTCAGCCGCTCGACCGACGCTTCGACGCCTATGGATGCCTTAATTCCCGACAGGTCGACCGGCACGGCGCGAACGTCGACACCGACGTCGTCGGAGATCCGCTGACCGTGTGTCGTAGCGAAGTACATGGCGATCTCGGTCAGCGTCTTGAACAGGTCCAGATTCGGAGCGAGCGTGGACATCGCTCCGTCGAGGAACAGCAGGTCCTTGACGTAGAGCATCAGCTCCTTCGGCATCCGCGCGCCATACGCGAGAAGCTTCTTGGTGATGTCGCGGACCTGCCCGATGATCTCCTCGGGCGTCATCGCGGTCGGGTCCTTCACCGCGCCTTCGAGGTCGAGGTCGCGGATAACGGCCTCGATGTCGGTGTCGTCGGGCAGTGCGCCGAGATCGACCAGCGCCCGCACCTGCATGCGCACGTCGTTCGTGGTGCCGCCCATCATCAGACGCAGGAACGCCTGACGCTTCCGCTCGTCAAGTCGCCCGGTGATGCCATGGTCGAGCAACGCCGTGACCCCATCCGGCAGAACCAGCAGGTTGCCGCCGTGCAGATCGCCGTGGAAGACGCCGTAGAGCATCGCACCTTCGAGAAAGGCAACCATGCCTGCCTTGACAACGGCCTCCGTGTCGATCCCCGCGGCACGCATGCCTGCTGCGTCATCCCACGCGAACCCGTCGAGACGCTGCATCACCAGCACGCGCTTGGTGACCAGCGTCGGATGCGGACGCGGCACGACCATCTGACGCTGCCCCGTATCGGCAAGAACGTGGGCGATGTCGAGCATGTTCTCCGCTTCGAGTCGGAAGTCGAGCTCCTCCACGATCGTTTCCGCGAACAGCTCGACCAATGCGGGAGGATTCCCGAGGGCAGCAATCGGTATGCGGCCGATGAGGTGCGGCGCGAACCAGCTCATTGCCTTGAGATCGCTACGCACCCGCACCGAAACGCTCGGACGCTGCACTTTCACCACGACGCTCTCGCCTGTGAGCAGCGTCGCACCGTGCACCTGCGCAATCGACGCCGCGGCGATCGGCTTCTCGTCGAACGACGAGAACACCTGGTCGAGGGGGCGGCCGAGATCGCTCTCCACGACCCGGCGCACAGCGTCGAACGGTTCGGCCGGGACGCGGTCACGCAGCAGCCGGAACTCCCGCACCAGCTCCGGCGGGAAGATGCCCTCGCCCGACGAGATGATCTGCCCGAGCTTGATGTACGTCGCGCCCAGCTGCTCGAACGCGATGCGCAGCCGCCGTGAGAGTCCGGCCCTGCTTACCTCGCCGCCCTGACGACGTTCCGTGAGACGCCACCCGATCACGGCACCTCCGATGAGGCGAGTGGTGCGCACGACCCGTGGGCCTGGTGGGAGCGCGCCCGGACGCGTCAGCGACGGGACGAGCGCTCGGGTACGAGCCCGCACGCCGACCAGGCCGACACGCCATGGCATGCTCGGCGGATCGCAGATCCATGGCCCGTCCGCCGTGAACGCGCCGATCGCAAGATCGGGGAGAGCGGCGGTCTCGCCGGGTCGATCGAACTCCGAGGGCAATGGCGCGGCTGGCATTTGCCCAAGGGTAGAGGCGGGCCGCCGCTACATTCTTCGGGTGACCGGTGACACCGCGCTCAACCGTCGAGTACCCGGGCCGGATCTGGTGGCACCCGGTGTCCTGAGCCCAGCCGCTCGCGCGATCGGCCTGCAGCGGGCGCAGACCGAGCAGTTCGACGTCATCGTGATCGGCGGCGGCGTGACCGGCTGCGGATCGGCGCTCGACGCCGCCAGCCGTGGCCTGCGCGTCTGCCTGGTCGAACAGCGCGACTTCGCCTCGGGCACATCGAGTCGCAGCTCGAAGCTCGTCCACGGTGGCCTGCGTTACCTGGAGCAACTCGACTTCGGGCTCGTTCGCGAGGCGCTCCATGAGCGTCGTGTCCTCCTCGAAGACGTTGCTCCTCACCTCGTGCGCCCGGCCCCGTTCCTGCTCCCGCTTCGCAAGCACTACGAGCGGCTCTACCTCGGTGCTGGTGTGCTGCTCTACGACCTTCTGGCCGGGCGGAACCCTGGATTGCCGCGCCACCGCCGCCTCTCGAAGGCGGGTTGCCTGGACGCCGTACCCTCGCTGAACCCGGACGCGCTCGTCGGCGGCATCCAGTACTACGACGCCCAGATCGACGATGCGCGACACACCGCCGTCCTCGCCCGCACGGCCTCGCTGCACGGAGCGATCTGCCTGAGCGGCGTCGCCGTAAACCGTGTGCTCATCGAGGCTGGGCACGTTGTCGGGGTCGAGGCGGTCGACGTCGACACGGGCGCGCACGGGCGCGACCGGGCGAGCGTGTTCAAGATCGCCACCCCGGTCGTGGTGAACGCAACGGGCGTGTGGACGACGCTGGTGGAGGAGTCGGCCGGTGTCGCGAATCCGCTGCGCGTGCGGGCGTCGAAGGGCATTCACGTGGTTGTCCCACGGGAGCGGATTCGGTCGTCGACAGGCCTGATTCTGCGCACCGAGAAGAGTGTGCTGTTCCTCATTCCATGGGGCGACCGGTGGGTCATCGGCACGACCGACACCGATTGGACGTACGACCTCGACCATCCCTCGGCCAACGCGTCCGACGTGGCCTACGTGCTCGACCACGCCAATACGGTGCTCGCCGAGAAACTCACGACCGCCGACGTGGTGGGCGTGTACGCGGGGCTGCGTCCGCTTGTTGCCGGCGGCGAAACGTCCACGACGAAGCTCAGCCGCGAGCACGCCGTCAACATCTCGCGTCCGGGCCTCGTCAGCATCGCCGGTGGCAAGTACACGACGTACCGCCTCATGGCGGCCGATGCGATCGACGCCGCGGGCACGCAGCTGGGGCGTCCGATTCCCCCGAGCCGTACCGCCGACATTGCGCTGCTGGGAGCCGTAGGCCGAGAAGACGCTCCCACGCGCTTGCGTGCACACCGCGGTGCGGCCTACCTCGCGCCCGACGTGGTTTCGCACCTTGTCGCGCGGTACGGCTCGACAGCGTCGGAAGTCCTCGACCTGATCGCAGCCGATCCGTTGCTGGCGCGGCCGGTGAGCCTGGAGCGTCCGGGGTCGGGGGAACACGTGTCCGGCGACCCCGATGCCTTTGACCCCGGTGCCTTCGACGCTGCGCATCGAGCGTTTTTGGACGGCGGTCGCTACCTCGCGGCCGAGGTCTGTCACGCCGTGCTGTACGAGGGGGCGCGCCACCTGGACGACGTGCTGACTCGGCGCACCCGCATTTCTATCGAGGCAGACGACCGCGGTGTGAGCGCTGCGTTCGCGACGGCTGCAGCGATGGCCCCGGCCCTCGATTGGGACGCCGCTGCCGTGGACGCCGAAGTCGCCCATTACCGCCGCCGGGTCGACGCTGAGCGTGCGGCCGAACGTGCGCCCGACGACGCTTCGTCATCGTTGGCGCGTGGTGTGGAACGTGACGTTCGCGTGGCCAATCGCGTCTAATCGAAACGTTCTTCGTGATCGCTCGGTAAGTTTTGGCTAAAAAATCGGCGTGCGGAAGCGTTTTCGGCGAACAGGTCTGTTACGCTTGTCACTGTCGCAGCAGTGAGGGTATTCCGTCGGCCCTCACTTGCTGCGACACATTCCTTTGCTGCGAAAGGTTCTTTTGCGGCGTTCCAGCGGGTTGGTGGCAGTGGCCGCCGGGCGGAGTCGGTGAGGCCACGACACCGAAGTCGCGCGATTCCCACACGGCGGACAACTTTCACACTCAGGTGTGTTGATTGTTTGCTGCCGTGTGGCTATCGCGCAGCCGCTGAACGGTCAGCTGCCGCTCACGACGGGGCGGGTCGGCTCGGCCGCCCAATCCGACCAGGAGCCGGGGTAAAGCCGAGCGCCGCGGAGTTGGGCGATCTCGAGCGCCAACACGTTGTGGCATGCCGTCACGCCCGACCCGCAATGGCAAATGGCGGATCGGTCCGCCCGGACCCCGAGGCCGGTGAAGCGTTCACGGAGATCTGACGCTGTGCGCAGGCGGCCCGTCGCCGGATCAATGTTGCCGGTCCATGGCGCGTTCACGGCACCCGGGATATGGCCGGGTCGGATATCGACGCTGACCGTTTCGCCGGCGAACCGTTCGGCCGAGCGAGCGTCCAGAACAACGGTGTCGGCATTGCGCCTCGCCGCATCCACGACGATCGCGTCGGCGACCGCATCCGTCGGCCAAGCGGCTGGGGTGAACGTCACCTCTGCAGGGCGTGAGGGGACGTCGATGCTGAGTTCGCCCGTCCATGCGGAGATGCCACCGTCGAGCACAGCTGCTTGGTGGCCGAGTGTGCGGAGCATCCACCAGAGACGCGCCGCGATCGAACCGCCAGCGTCGTCGTAGGCAACAACGACCGTGTCATCGCCGATGCCCTTGGCTGCCATGCACGCTGCGAAGTGTTCGGGGTGGGGGAGCGGGTGTCGTCCGGGGCCGACCGAGGCGGAACCAGCCAGTTCGCTGTCGAGATCGATCCAGACCGAGCCGGGGACGTGGCCGCTGTCGTAGGCGGCCTCACCGGATCGCCCATCGAGGTACCAGCGGACGTCGCACACCACGAGGTTCGAAGCCCCGAGGTGCTCGGCAAGCCAGGATGGCGAAACGATGGGTCCGGGGAGCGTGGTCACGCCGTCGGACAATAGGTCCGCGGGTCGTGCGAAGGCGAGCATGCTTTGTGCATCGGCGCGCTGAACGCCGGACTGGACTCGGTGAGCGGCGAGTGGCGAGTGGCTAGCGGAACTCGTCGGCGCGGCCCTGCAGGGTGGCAAGCAGTTCGTCGAAGCTCTTCACGAACGCGCTGACGCCCTCGGCTTCCAGCGTCGAAGCAACGTCGGTCATGTCGATGCCAACGGTAGACAGTGCCGCCCAAACCCTCTGCGCGCGTACGATCGACTCGAGTGAATCGACCGTGCGTGCCACGGTGCCGTGATCCGCGAACGCCTCAAGAGTGTTCTCCGGCAACGTGTTCACGGTCGAAGGTCCGATGAGCGTGTCAACGTACAAGGTGTCGGGGAACGCGGGGTTCTTGGTGGAAGTCGACGCCCACAAAGGACGCTGCGGCCGAGCCCCAAGCGTCGCGAGACGTTCCCAGCGTGGGCCGCTGAACGCGCGCAGGTACAGCTGGTACGCGAGCACGCCCTGCGACACGGCGGCCATGCCCCGCAATGCCAACGCCTCAGGCGTGCCGATCGCGTCGAGACGCCGGTCGACCTCGGTGTCCACACGTGAGATGAAGAACGAGGCGACGCTGGCCACTCCTGACAGGTCGCCAGCCCCACCCGCCGCGAACGCTTCGAGGCCCGAGATGTACGCCTCCATCACGTCGGCGTAGCGATCCAGGCTGAAGATCAGCGTCACATTGATGTCGCGACCCTCGGCGATCATCGACTGGATCGCCGGGACGCCAGCACGCGTCGCCGGGATCTTGACCATCAGGTTCGCCTTGGCGACCCGTGCGTGCAGCGCCCGAGCGGCGGACGCGGTGCCTACCGTGTCGTCGGACAGCAGCGGGGAGACCTCGAGCGACACGTAGCCGTCGACCCCCTTCGACGCCGCGTGAACGGTCGACAGAACCTCGCAGGCGTCGGAAACGTCGTCGCAGACCAGCGTCCAGTAAGCGTCCGGGGTCGAGGACCCGGCGCGGACGAGCGCACCGAACGCATCGTCGTAATCGTGCGAACCGGCGATCGCCTTCTGGAAGATCGACGGATTGCTCGTGACGCCGCGCACGCCGCGAGTCACGAGACCGGCGAGCGTGCCGTCGCTCAGGTACGAGCGCTTCAGATTGTCGACCCACGGGCTCTGGCCCTGGACATTGGACAGCTCATGCAGGCGATCAGACATTGTTGCTCCTCGAAGTGCCGGGCCATCAGTTCTACTAGCGGTTCGGTTGGGGGTTGCGCGCAGCATTGGGGGTTGCGCGCAGCATGTCACCAGCCCCCAACCGCTGCGCGCAACCCCCAAGGCCGAAACGCGTCACATCGAGCGAGGCGGGTCGACGGCGCAGGCCGCGGTGAACGAGCTTGGCGGGCTACTCGTTGTCGAGGAGGAGCAGTGCGGCCTCGACGAGCGCGTCCGCAGTGAACCCGTACTCCTCGATGAGCTTCTCCGCGGGGCCCGACGCGCCCCACGTGTCGACAGTGACGGCGAGGTCGGCCCACCGCTCCCAGCCGAACGAGCTGGCCATCTCGCAGGCGACGACGGGGACACCGGGCGGGAAGACGGTGTCGACGTAGTCCTCGTCCTGCTCGTCGAACAGGTCCCACGACGGCATCGACACGACCTGTGCCCGGTAGCCCTCGCCGCTCAACTGCTTCGCCGCAGCCACGCACAGCTGGACCTCGGACCCGCTGCCCACGAACACCACATCGGGCTCGTCCTCGCCACCCGCGTCGACAAGTACGTACGCACCGAGGGGGACGCCCGCGCCAGCACGCGCCGAGGTTCCGGCCAACACGGGCACCTTCTGGCGTCCGAGGACGAGCGCGGTCGGGCCGTCGACCGCCTTGACCGCCACACGCCACGACGCTGCGACTTCGTTCGCGTCCGCAGGACGCAGCAGACGCAACCCAGGCATGGCCCGCAGCGAGGGGAGCTGCTCGATCGGCTGGTGGGTCGGACCGTCCTCGCCGACGCCGAGCGAATCGTGCGTCCACGAATAGATGACCTTCAGTTTCGAGATCGCGCCCACACGCACCGCACCTCGCATGTAGTCGCTGAACACGAAGAACGTGCCACCGAACGGCAACAGTCCGCCGTGCGCGGCAATGCCGTTCATGACGCCGCCCATGGCGTGTTCGCGGACACCGAAGCGGATCTGGCGTCCTTCGGGGGTTGACGACGTGAACTGCGTGGCTTCGTTCAAGATCGTGCCGGTGTTGCCGCTCAGGTCGGCCCCGCCACCGATGATGCCGGGCACGGTATGGACGATTGCGTTCAGGCACTCGCCGCTCGCCTCACGCGTGGCGACCTGCGCGCCAGCGTCCCAGACCGGGATGTTTTCGTCCCAACCAAGGTCGAGCTTTCCCGCGATCATCGACTTGAGCGCCTTGCCGTCGCTCGCCGCCTGGATGACGCGCTCGTTCCAGTCTTCGACGACCAGCGCAGCGCGCCGTCCATTGTGGCGGTACCACGAGAGCACGTCGGTCGGGACGAAGAACGGCTCCGGGGACAGGCCGAGGATGGCTTTCGTCTTCGCGACCTCCTCGGCCCCGAGCGGTGATCCGTGGGCCGACGGCGAGTCGGTCTTCCCCGGAGACGGATAGCCGATGTGGCTTCGGAGGCGGATCAGCGTGGGTCGATCCGTCACAGCCATGCCATCGCGGATCGCCCGCTCGATGGCGTCGAGGTCGTTCGCGATCTCCCCCGCGTCGATCACGTGCCAGCCGTACGAGCGGAACCGCATGGAAGCGTCGTCGGTCACGGCCATTTCGGTGGGGCCGTCGATCGTGATGTGGTTGTCGTCGTAGATGACCACGAGACGGCCCAGCCCGAGGTGACCCGCCAGCGACGCCGCCTCGTGGCTGATGCCCTCCATGAGACAGCCGTCGCCTGCGATCGCGAACGTGTAATGGCTGCACAGCGACGGTGTGAAACGGGCCCGCATGTTCGCCTCCGCGATCGCCATGCCCACTGCGTTGGCGAAGCCCTGGCCGAGCGGGCCGGTCGTGACCTCGATGCCGACGGTGTGGCCGCGCTCCGGGTGGCCGGGCGTCTTCGAGCCGAGCTGGCGGAACTGCTTGATGTCGCCGAGCTCGAGGCCGTAGCCGGAGAGGTACAGCATCGAATAGTGCAGGATCGACGCGTGCCCGGCGGAGAGCACGAAACGGTCACGGTCGAACCAGTCGGGGTTGCCGGCGTCGTGGCGCATGATGCGGCTGAACAGCACGTGGGCGAGTGGTGCGAGGGCCATCGCGGTGCCGGGGTGGCCGTTCGTAGCCTGCTGCACGGCGTCCATGGCGAGGCCGCGGATCACCGCAACGGCCCGCTGGTCGAGATCCGTATACGGCACCGATTCGGTGTTGGCTCCGAGCATGTCGCTCATCTCGGTCCTTTCGTGGGTGTGGCTGAGGCTGCTGCCCGTGGCCGCAGCCATCCGGGAGGGCCGTGTGGCCGGTTGCAACCCTAGCGATTGGGCCTATGGTCTCGGGGCGAGCCATTGTAGGTTCAGAACATTTGTTTTTTGTCGCTGGTAGGAACGCCCCAACCATTTTTTCTGTTTGTGAAAGGCGATTGTGATGCGACGGTTTTTCGGTCTGGCGTTTTGGGTGTGGCGTTGTCGGGTTTGTTGGTGGTGTTTGGGTTGCCCCGGGCGATTGATGCTCAGGAGGCGACGCCGGTTGCTGTCGCGGCGGTGGTTCCGTTGGATCGGTTTGCGCCTCCGGCGATGCTGCGCCGACGCGTGAGTTGCCGGTTCCGGGTGTGGTGACGGAGGCGGCGGTGGTTGCGGCTGATGGCGGGACGGGTCGCGTTGAGGCGGGTTCTCCTGGTCCGGAGGAACGGTCGGCACCGAAGGAGGAGCAGCATCCGTCGAAGGGTTTGCGTGTGGTGAAGCGGCCCGTAGTTGGTCAACGAGATCGACCCGAGCGGAGCATCGGAATCGACCCGTCGGATGACGAACTCCTCGGTCCACTCGCCTCGGCGTCGGTCTGTTGCCAGCCGGTGACCGGGGAAGTTGCTGATGTGAAACTTTGGAGGTGGGCGGGCCACCCGTTCTCGCGGACGATGACGTCGTCAATCAGCATCGGCAGGGCCATTGCATCGAACTCGTTCACCACAGCGAGACGCACCGTGTCGGTCTCGATCCGGTGGCCACGTCGATCGCAGAACCAGCGTCCGAGTGCAGCGTTGGCGGAACCATCGCTGCGTTCGCCATCCGAGCGTCGTCGCCAAAACTTCACGCCCCGATCCTCCCAGGCCACGAGTGATCACGGCGACCGCTCCGGCGTCTGGCGAGTCGCCGGGCCAACCGCCGTGCGCCCCCAACCCCAAGCGGAGGACGAGCCCGATGGATGCGGGCTGCGGGCACACCTACCAGGGGCAGGCGTGCCACGATGCACGGGATGGTCAAGCGTCCCCCAGCCGGAACGATTCCCGACGAACCCGGCTCGTACCAGTTCAAGGACGTTGACGGCCGCGTCATCTACGTGGGCAAGGCGAAGTCGCTGCGGAGTCGCCTGAACAGCTACTTCGCCAATCCGGCCGGGATGCATCCGAAGACCGCCCAGATGGTCGGGATGGCGGACACGGTCGAGTGGATCACGGTGCAGACCGAGGTCCAGGCGCTCATGCTGGAGTACTCGCTGATCAAGCAGTTCCGGCCGCGCTTCAACATCCGGTTGCGCGACGACAAGAGCTACCCGCATCTCGCGCTGACGCTGTCCGACGAGTGGCCCCGCGCCATGGTCCGTCGCGGCGCGAAACAGAAGGGGACGCGCTACTTCGGCCCGTACGGCAACGCCTACGCCATCCGCGAGACGCTGGACCTACTCCTCCGCTCGTTCCCGATTCGTACGTGCAGCGACAACAAGCTGCACACGCACGAGAAAATTGGCAGACCCTGCCTACTGTTCCATATCGAGAAGTGCTCCGGCCCGTGCGTCGGCGAGATCACCAAACCCGCCTACGACAATCTCGTGACCGACTTTGTCGACTTCCTCGATGGGGAAACCGACCCGCTTGTGAAGCGTCTCGAAACGCAGATGACCGACGCCGCGAAGACGCTGGAATTCGAGCTCGCCGCCCGAATTAGAGACCGTCTCAACAGCGTTCGACGAGCCATCGACAAGCAGCAATTGGTTGCTGAGAAGACCGACGATCTCGACGCGATCGGCATCGTGGACGACGAACTCGAAGCCGCCGTGCAGGTCTTCCACGTGCGTCATGGGCGAGTGGTCGGACGTAAGGGGTTCATCGTCGACAAGGTGGAGGAGGTGAGTCGCTCTGAGTTGGTGGGCCACGTCCTCGAGGAGATCTACTACGAGGAGCCGGCAGCCGGCTACCCGAAGCTGGTGTTGATCGCCGACCTACCTCCAGACGCTGAGGTCTATGAGGAGTTCATCGCTCTCAAGCGTTCCGAGACAAGGCCGCCCGGCCCCGGACGTTCGGCGCTCCGAGTAGAGATCCGCGTCCCCGAACGCGGCGAGAAGCGCGAGTTTCTTGAGACGGTCACCAGTAACGCGCAGGCCGAATTCGTGCGTCACCGCATGCGTCGCAGTGCCGATCACAACGCGCGCGCGAAGGCCCTGAACGAACTCCAGGACCGTCTCGATCTCCCCGAGGCACCACTCCGCATCGAGTGCTACGACAACTCCCACATCCAGGGCAGCGACTACGTGTCGTCCATGGTGGTGTTCGAGGACGGCCTGCCGAACAAGCGGGAGTACCGGCGCTTCAAGGTTCGCACGGAGGCTGGCGAAGGTCCACAGGCGAACGACGATTTCGCTGCAATGGAAGAGGTTCTCACCCGCCGTTTAGAGGCATATCTGCGCGAACGCGACCAGCCGATCGAGACGAAAACGAAGTTCCGCTACCCGCCGAACCTGCTCGTGATCGACGGTGGCAAGGGGCAGTTGAGTTCAGTAGTTGCCGTGTTGGAGCGTCTGGGGCTGGATCAGGAGATCGCCGTGTGCTCACTCGCCAAGCAGTTCGAGGAAGTCTTCGTGCCGTACCAGAGCGAACCGATCCGAATCCCTCGCCAGAGCGAGGCGTTGTACCTGCTGCAGCGTCTGCGTGATGAGGCGCACCGCTTCGCGATCACGTACCACCGTGAGCTGCGCGGGAAGCGCATGACGAAGAGCGTCCTGGATGACATTCCCGGCCTAGGCGAGACCCGCAAGAAGCGTCTCGCCAAGGAGCTGGGCGGAGCAGTGGGCGTGAAGGCGGCGTCGCTGGAGACGCTACGCGCGCTTACCTGGTTGCCGGACGCGGTCGCGGTGGCGGTGCATGCGAAGGTAAGCGAACAAGGCGCATCGGACTGAACGGCCGCAAAGTCCACGCAGCGGATCATCCGGGTTCGCGGTACATCGTGCTCGTCTGCGGTGCATTCGGGCGCGCCTACTGCACCGCGATGGGACCGGATGTACCGCGAACGAGCCCTTTCGGGCCTTTCGGGCCTTGCGAGCGCAGCGCAAGGTCGCAGTGCACGCCAACTCGGGCCGCAGGAGCCTGCCAAGCTGTGCGCATGCGTAACGAGCGGGAGGAACTGTGGGAGATCAACGCCGGATGGTGGCAGGACGGGTTCACCGACGGGGCTGACATTGAGTATGTCGAGCAGATCGTGCCCATGGCCGCGGAACGTCTCGCGACTGCGAGACGGGTCCTCGATGTCGGCACCGGCGAGGGCCAACTCGCCCGGCTCGCGAGCCTGCAGCCGCACGCCGAACTGGTCGTCGGCGTCGACCCCACCTGGGCACAAGTTGACGCCGCTCAAACGAAAGGTGGAATCCCGGAGTACTCACGGGCCGAAGCAGCCACGCTCCCGTTCAAAGACGCGTCGTTCGACGTCGTCCTCGCCTGCCTCGTGTTCGAGCACATCGCTGCCATGGACGAGGCGATCGCCGAGGTGGCCCGCGTCCTCGAACCCGGCGGACGGTTCGTGTTCTTCCTCAACCATCCCCTCCTGCAGACGCCAGGCAGCGGCTGGATCGACGATCAGATCATCGAGGAGCAGTACTGGCGCATCGGCCCGTACCTGATCGAGGCCGACGAGATCGAGGAGGTCGAGAAGAACGTGTTCATACCGTTCGTCCATCGGCCGATGAGTCGCTACGTGAACGCCATGGCTGCGAACGGCCTCTACCTCACCGAGATGCAAGAGCCTGCGCCGCCGCCAGGGTTCCTGGAAATCGCGGGCGAATACTCCGAGGCCGGCACGATTCCACGACTGCTCCTCCTCCACGCGACAAAGATGTAGCCGATGGCCGAATTCGTTGTGATCACCGGCATGTCCGGCGCTGGCCGGTCCACGGTCGCGAACGCGTTCGACGACCTCGGCTGGTTCGTGATCGACAACATGCCGCTGCTCCTTGTCGGCAAGGTCGCCGAACTCGTCAACGCGCCGAACGCGCGCACCGACCGCGTCGCCTTCGTGGTCGGACGCTACGCACCGCAAGAGGTCGGCGCCGAGGGAGTCTTCGACGCCGCCCTGGAGCAGTTACGCAGCACCGGTGCCAGAGTCCGCGTCGTGTTCCTTGAGGCACCCGACGACGTGCTCGTGCGTCGCTACGAGGGCACTCGCCGACGCCACCCGCTTGCCGAACGTGACCGTGTAGGAACCGGGGTTGAGCGCGAGCGTCGTCTTTTGGAGGAAGTCAAAGCCCGCGCCGACGTCGTGATCGACACCGGGCCGCTCAACGTCCATGAACTACGCGCGCGTATCAACGACGAGTTTGCCAGCGCCGACACGCTCACCATGCACGTCAACGTCGTGTCGTTCGGGTTTAAGCACGGTCTGCCCGCCGACGTCGACCTCGTGTTCGATCTGCGGTTTCTGCCGAACCCGCACTGGGTCGAGGAGCTCCGCCCGTTCACCGGCCTGGACGCGCCCGTGCGGGACTACGTGCTGAACCAGCCGGCCGCAAAGGAATTCCTTGCCAAGCTCGACGACATGCTGATGATGCTGCTTCCCGCCTACGTGGCAGAGGGCAAGAGCTACCTCTCGATCGCGGTTGGCTGCACCGGTGGACAGCATCGCTCTGTCGCGACGGCCGTCGAACTCGGACGCCTCCTGACCGAGCACGGCTACCCGGCCAACGTGCGTCACCGAGACATCGACAAACGTTGAGTTCCGTCGATCCGACACCGGACCGACGGCGAGGCGACGGCACGCTCGTTCCTGGCGGTCCCCATGTTGTCGCGATCGGCGGGGGATACGGCCTCTCCACGACGCTGCGCGCGGCGCGCAGGTTCTCGGGACGCATCACCGGCATCGTGTCCGTCGCCGACGACGGCGGATCAAGCGGACGTCTCCGCAAGGCATTCGGCATCCCGGCTCCCGGGGACCTTCGACGCTGCCTCGTCGCCCTCGCCGAGCCCGGCTCGGTGTGGGCCGAGGCGTTCGAGCACCGTTTCAACGCATCGGAACTGGAAGGCCATCCACTCGGCAACATCATGCTCGCAGGTCTCACCGAAACACTCGGCAGTTTCGGTGCCGCGATCGATGAGGCACTCGCACTCCTCGGTGGCGTCGGACGCGTGTTCCCGGCGACCGATGATCCCGTGACGCTGATCGCCACGTATCGACGCAGCGCCGGCAGTAAGGAGCAGCCGATCTCCGTGTTCGGAACGGTCGAAGGTGAGGTCAAGGTTGGCGCGACGCTCGGCCTCACGTCGGTCGCGGTTTCGCCGCCGGACCCTGCCGTGCCGAAGGGTGCGCTCGCCGCGATCCGTGACGCCGACCTGATCTGTGTGGGACCGGGGTCGCTGTTCACCAGCGTCCTCGCGGTCGTTGCGGTGCCTCGGATCGGTCACGCGATCGCGATGGCTCGTGGGCGAACCGTGTACGTGGCAAACCTCGGGGAGCAGCATCCGGAGACGTCGGGCTTCGACGTTGCGATGCACGTCGAGGCGTTGCGTGCCCACGGTGTCGAGGTCGATGTTGTCGTGCATGACCCGGCGACGCTCACGCTCGGAAACCTTGGTCGCGTCGAGGTCGTCGGGCGGCCGTTGAGCGACACGACCGGTCGTCTTCATGACCCGTTGCTGCTTGCCGAGGCGTTGCGGGACCTCGTCTCTCGCGCGTGACCGCAGTCACGGCTGACCATGTCGGCCGGGCGCTTTTATCGCGACAAGAATGCCCGTGCCCAATCGGGGCGCAGGTCCCCGGTTTCGGTCCCTGGGAGGGGTACTCGTCATGGCTGTTCGTGTCGGCATTAATGGCTTCGGTCGCATCGGTCGGAACTTCCTTCGGGCGGTGATCGAGCAGCAGGAGCGCACCGGCAAGAAGGACATCGAGTTCGTAGCGGTCAACGACCTCACCACGGTCGACACGCTCGCTCATCTGCTCAAGTACGACTCGGTCATGGGTCAACTCGGCAAGACCGTGAAGACCTCGAAGAAGGGCATCACGGTCGACGGCGACGAGTTCCTCGTGCTCGCGAACCGAGATCCGTTGCAGCTCCCATGGGGCGATCTCGGCGTCGACATCGTCGTCGAGTCGACCGGCTTCTTCACCGATCGGGCGAAGGCTGCGATGCACATCGAGGCGGGTGCCAAACGCGTCATCGTTTCCGCTCCGGCCAACGGTGCTGACGCAACCTTCGTGTACGGCGTCAACGAGGACACCTACGACCCGAAGACGCATGTTGTGGTGTCGAACGCATCGTGCACGACGAACTGTTTCGTGCCGATGATCAAGGTGCTCGACGATGCCTTCGGCGTCGACAAGGGCCTCATGACGACCGTGCATGCGTACACCGGTGACCAAATGCTGGTCGACGGTCCGCACAGCGACCTTCGTCGTGCACGTGCGGCGGCGATCAACATCGTGCCGTCGTCAACGGGTGCGGCTCGCGCTACGTCGCTCGTGCTGGCGTCGATGAAGGGCAAGCTCGACGGGCAGTCGCTGCGTGTGCCGATCCCGACCGGCTCGATCACGGATTTCACCGGTGTGCTTGGCCGCGATGTGTCGCCTGCCGAGGTCAATGCCGCGTTCAAGGCTGCGGGGGCGAAGGGGCGTCTGAAGGGGATTCTGCATTACACGGAGGATCCGATTGTGTCATCCGACGTTGTGAACACGCCGTTCTCTTGCACGTTTGATGCGCAGTTGACGCAGTCGATTGGGAATCTGGTGAAGGTGTTTGGGTGGTATGACAATGAATGGGGTTACTCGAACCGCCTCGTTGATCTGGTGCGGTATATGGGCAAGAAGCGCTGAATTGGTTCTGAGGCCGCGATGGGCTGGGACGGGTCCTGTCCCTCTCGGGTCCCATCCCATCCCGGTCCCCCCAGCTGCGCTGGGACCCACCAGGACGGGCCCCACCCGTACGGGCCACCCGTCCCAGCCCATCGCTCCTTTCGGACCACTCGTGCTTCGGTTCTGATTGTTCTCAGCCCTCCTGGGCGGATTCTCAATGTTGTGGGGCCTCGTCTCTTCGGGGCTGGTCTTCTTGGGGCTCTCGTCTTTTCGGTACTCTTCATTTTTCTGAAAGGTTGTGGTTTTTATGAAGTTTGGGGTTCCGGAGTTGGAGGATCTTCCTGCGGTTAGCGGGAAGCGGGTTTTGGTTCGGTGTGATTTTAATGTGCCGATCTCTGGTGGGGTTATTGATGATGATTTGAGGATTCGGGCGGCATTGCCGACGCTTGAATGGCTTGTTTCTGCTGGGGCGGTGGTTACTGCTTGTTCGCATTTGGGGCGGCCCAAGGGGGTTGTGGATGCGAAGTATTCGATGGAGCCCGTTCGGGAGCGGCTCGCGTCGCTCGCTCCTGCGGTTGCGTTGTTGGACAACCTTCGGTTTGATGCGGGGGAGGAGGGGAATGATCCTGCGTTTGTGCAGACGTTGATTGCGGGTCAGGACTTGTATGTGGACGACGCGTTCGGGGCCGCGCATCGAGAGCATGCATCGATCGTTGGGCCGCCTGCGTTTTTGCCGAGTGCTGCTGGGCGGTTGCTGGCGAAAGAGGTTGAGGTGTTGGGTGGGTTGCTGGATGGGCCGAAGAAGCCGTTCGTTGCCGTGCTTGGCGGGTCCAAGGTGAGCGACAAGTTGCGTGTTATTGAGGCGCTGCTTGGCAAGTGCGATCGCATTGTGATCGGTGGCGGGATGTGCTTTACGTTCCTCGCTGCGCTGGGCCACAGCGTCGGCGGGTCGTTGTTTGAGAAGGACATGGTCGACACGTGCAAGGCGCTGCTGGCGAAGGCGGGCGATCGCATTGTGTTGCCGACCGACATCACGGCGCTTTCGCCGGACGGGCAGTTCGGGTCCGACGCGTCGACGCGCTCGGGTGAGGTGCGCCAACTTGGACGCTCGTTGCCGGACGGGTGGAAAGGTCTCGACATCGGTCCCGGGTCGGCGGCGGAGTTTGCCGACATCGTGCTCGACGCCCGGACGGTGTTCTGGAACGGACCGATGGGCGTCTTCGAAGACGAGAGGTTCGCCGGTGGCACGAAGGCGGTGGCTCAGGCGATGGCCGACACGAAGGCGTTCACCGTTGTGGGTGGCGGAGACAGCGCCGCCGCGCTTGCCAAGTTCAAGCTCGACGACGAGGTGAGCCACGTGTCGACGGGTGGCGGCGCGTCGCTCGAATACATCGAACTGGGCGACCTGCCCGGACTCGCCGCGCTTCGCGCTGCGGCGGAACGAATGGGGATCTGACGACCATGGCAAAGCTCCGCAAACCGCTGATCAGCGGCAATTGGAAGATGAATCACAACCACTTGGAGGCACTCCATACGGTGGAGAAGCTGCACTTCCGGCTCGCGAAGGAGGACTTTGCGTTTGCTGATGTGAGCGTCCATCCGCCGTTCACCGACCTGCGCACGGTGCAGACCTACTTGCTGGGCGAGAAGAGGGCGGAATTGCTGCTCGGTGCGCAGAATGGACATCCCGAGGACAAGGGCGCATTCACCGGCGAAGTCAGCATGACCATGCTCGCCAAGCTCGACGTGAAGTTCGTGATTGTCGGGCACTCGGAACGTCGACAGATCTTCGGTGAGTCCGACGAGTTTGTGAACGCCAAGGTCAAGGCGACCATCAAGGCCGGAATGATTCCGATCCTGTGCTGCGGCGAGTCGCTTGAGCAGCGCGAGTCCGGTGAGGCGGAGTCGATCGTTCGTGCGCAGATCGTGGCCGGTCTGGCCAAGGTCAAGGCCGACGACGTTGCGAAGATGGTCATCGCCTACGAGCCAATCTGGGCGATCGGGACCGGCCTCACCGCAACGGTCGAAGACGCTCAGGGCATGTGTGCGGCGGTTCGTGCGCAGGTCGCCGAGATCTCGGGGGCGGAAGCGGCCCTGCGAGTGCGGGTGCAGTACGGCGGTTCGGCCAAAGCGTCGAATGCCGGGGATCTCCTAGCGCAGCCTGATATCGACGGACTTCTGGTCGGGGGAGCCTCCCTGGATCCGGATGAGTTCGCGAAGATCGTTCAAGCGTCGGCTCACTTGTGACGATCACACGGGTAGCTGAGGGTACCGGTGACCGGTCCGTCACTGACAGTAGGAAACACCCGTACGCGTACTGCCTGCGCTACCGTCAGGAAAAGTTCAAATTCGCAGCAGAGTCACCTGTGACTGCGCTACGTGTCCCCCAGGGAAGGGAGCAAACCTATAATGAAAACTAAGCTGATTGCCTCCGCAACGATCGCCGGAATGGCCTTCGCAGGAGTGGCGTCGTTGGCCCCACAGGCCAAGGCGCAAACGACCACTACCAAGGCCGCAGGGAAAAAGGGTGGCACGTTCATCGCCCTCAATCTCTCGAACGGCGACCCCGACCACATAGACCCGGCGCTCGCGCACGTCGTTGATCCGTCGCAAATCACATCGCAGCTCTACGACGGGCTCGTCGACATCGACTACGACACGGGCACGCTCAAACCGGCGGTCGCCGAGTCGTGGAAGTCCAACGCCGCCGGAGATCAGGTCGTCTTCAAACTGAAGAAGGGTGTCAAGTTCTCCAACGGTGAGGACGTGCTTCCATCGAGTTTCAAATGTGCGTGGGAGCGAGTACTCCAGCCCGAACTTGCCTCCGAGGTCGCCTATCACCTCTATGCGATCAAAGGTGCCCAGGCCATCAACGACGGCAAAGGAAAGGCCCTCACTTCGGTCACGGCCGATGATGCGAGCCTCACGCTGACGGTGAACCTTGGAGCACCGTTCACGTCGTTCGTCGCGAACACGCAGCACACGGTGTTCTCACCGCTTCCGAAGGCGGGGTGCGCCGCCAACAAGTCCTACGAACAGGGCATCATGATCGGGAACGGGCCGTTCAAGATGGACGGAGCGTGGAAGCACGACCAATCCATAAAGATCGCACGTAACGACAGCTACTACGGCGGAATCAATGGACATACTGCGTACCTCGATGGTGTCGACTTCCGTATCACGAAGGACGTTCTCGCGGCGTACAACCTGTTTGAGTCGGGAACCGGCGACAACTCAACGATTCCTGGTGGCCGTTTCAAAGAGGCACAGGACAAGTACGGCCCGAAGGGAAACGAGAAGGCGCTGCTTTCCATCAATCCTTACTACGCATTCAACTGGAACGATCCGACGGTCGGTGGCTTTGCGAATACGAAACTCCGCCAAGCAATCAGCATGGCGATCGACCGGACTCAGATCAACCAGCTCGTGTTCAACGGCACGCGGTTGCCTGCCACTGGGGTGACACCTCCCGGGGTGCCCGGCTACAACTCGAAACTTTCGACCATCAAAACCTCCGCTGACGTCGAGGGTGCCAAAAAGCTCTTGGCCAGTTGGGGAAAGCCGCTGCCGAAGATCACGCTTCGGACGAACAACCCCTCGGCGAACCTGCAGATTGCGGCAATCGTGACGGACAACCTCAAGGCGATTGGTATCGAAGTTGAACTCGACGCTCGCCCGTCCACGACATACTTCAGCGACCTGGCGACCGGGAACAGCCATCAGTTCTTCCGGTCCGGTTGGGTTTACGACTACGCGGGCTATGACAACGGCATGTACCCGCTCTTCCACACCGCGACGGTCGGCCAGGACAACTCAGCGAAGTTCACGAGCGCACTCTTCGACCGTTACGTGAACGAAGCCCGCCGCACGACCGACGATGCGAAGCAGAACTCGCTCTATCAGCAGGCCGAAAAGGTGCTGCTTGATCAGGCCATCGTCATCCCGATGATCTGGGGGCGTTGGGGAAACGTCACCTCGAAGCGGGTCGACAGCTACGTACAGGGAGCGACGGGCTTCGTCGATTACAACGAAGTCACCCTCAAGTAAAGAGCTGGCTGAGTAGGCGGGTGCAAACCCGCCTACTCTCAACCTCCCATGGGCACGTACATCCTCCGACGGTTGCTGCTGACCATTGTTGTGGTCTGGGGTGCCCTGAGTCTGCTTTGGATCATGTTCCTCGGCATTCCCGGGAACTCGATCGAGGCGCGGTATTCCGAGCGATACCTTCCGCCAACGATCAAGAAGAACTTCGAACGCCAGTATGGGCTTGACAAGTCTCCAGTGCAACAGTACGGGCAGTACTGGGCGAATTTCCTCCGTGGGGATCTGGGTGAATCCCAGACGCTCGGGCGACCGGTGATTGACGCCCTCAAGCCTGCGGCCAAGGTGTCATCACGTATCGCGTTCTGGGGCCTGGCGGTGCAGCTGCTGATCGGCATTCCGGCCGGTGTGTATGCCGCCATTCGCAGGTACTCGTGGTTCGATACGATGAGCGGCTTCCTGTCGGTGGCGATTACTGCCGTGCCGGTCTTCGTGACCGGGATCATGTTCCAATGGATCTTTGGCGTGCTGCCGGGGCCGAACAAATGGAACTGGCCGAATTGGGCTCGGTTCCCGGTTGTTGCGTTCGACAAGGAAAACGGCGACGGGACATGGTTCCTTCATTTCTTGCCAGCAGGTCACACGTGGAAGTACCTGATTGGCCCGGCGCTGATCATCGCCGCGGTGCAAACGGGCTACCTCATTCGGCTCACGCGGACGGCGATGCTCGAGGTGCTTCGGGCCGATTATCTCCGCACTGCTGCGGCGAAGGGACTCTCGAAGCGCACCATCATCTTCAAGCACGCGCTGCGCAACGCGTTGATTCCCGTCATCACCATTCTCGGCGCTGACATCATCTCGATGTTCGGTGTCGCCGTGTTGACCGAGACGGTGTTCAACCTGAATGGCCTCGGATCAACGGTCGCGAAAGCGGCGCAGGCACAGGACGTGCCTCTGGTGTTGGGCTTCATCGGGCCAGTGGTCCTGGTGACGGCGCTCATCTATCTGCTGGTTGACGTCTGCTATGCGTGGCTCGACCCGAGGGTCCGTCTCACGTGACAACGACCGTTCCTTTCGCTGACACTGAACTAGCCGCGCTCGATCCGCTGCTCGGCAGGGAGTTCGAGTCGCCTTGGGCCGAACGCAGACGCCGCTTCCTCCGAAACAAGCTCGCCGTGGCAAGTCTGGCCTTCCTCGTCGTGCTTACGCTTGCCGCGGTGTTTGCAGGGCCGCTCACGAAGTGGGATCCCAACACGGGGGACTATCTCGGGATTGTTGATCAGAAGACGGGGGCAACGGACTACGGGCTGTCCGGTTCACACTGGTTGGGGACGGACCGAATCGGACGGGACCTCTACAGTCAACTTCTCTTCGGTGCCCGCGTGTCGTTGACCATTGCCTGGCTCGCAGCGATTTCGAGCACCGTCCTCGCGATTCTGATCGGGGCCGTTGCAGGATGGTGGCGGCGCGCGGACTCTCCAATCATGCGATTCGCAGACATCATGTCGGCGCTCCCCTATATCGTGTTCATCACGTTTTTCGCCGAGCGATTCGGTCGAAACATGTTCGCGGTAATCCTCGCCCTCTTAGTTCCAGGGTGGATGGGCGGCGCACGTCAGTTCCGTGCAGGTGTGCTCCAAGCGAAAGGGCAGGACTACGTCGAGGCGGCGCGCGCAGCGGGCTGCGGTTCGTGGCGCATCCTCGGCAAGCACATCCTTCCCAACGCGATTCAGCCGATGATCATTGGGATCTCATTCTCGATCGGGGCGACGGTGCTCACCGAGTCGGTGTTCGGGTTCCTCGGCCTCGGCGTCGCCGATAAGCCATCGTGGGGCCGGATGGTTGCCGAGGGTCGCAACGAGATCTTCGAAAATGGGCACATGTTCATGGTTCCGGCAATTGCACTCGTGCTAACGGTTCTCGCCTTCACCTTTATCGGGGAAGGGGTGCGCGACGCGCTCGACCCGAAACTCAAGGGCAACTGAACAATATGCAGGACGATGCGCCGATTCTCTCCGTCCGTGATCTGAGGACGTACTTTCACACCGATGCCGGTGTCGTGAAAGCCGTCGATGGCGTGAGCTTTGACATCCACAAAGGTGAGGTTCTCGGCATCGTCGGAGAGTCCGGTTCGGGCAAATCGATAACGGCGATGAGCATCCTTGGTCTCATTCCCGTACCTCCTGGCAGGATCGAGTCGGGCCAGATCCTGTGGAAGGGCAACGATCTCCTCGCTGCGAACGAGCGGGAACTGCGCTCGGTTCGTGGACGACAGATTGCGATGATCTTCCAGGATCCGATGTCATCGCTGAATCCCGTCTTCACGATCGGGAACCAGATCGAGGAGATGATCACGACACACCAGCCGGTCTCTAGGCGCGCGGCCAGGTCCAAGGCCATTGACATGTTGAACCTCGTGGGGATCCCGCAACCGGAGCAGCGGGTCGACGACTATCCGCATCAGTTCTCGGGAGGTATGCGTCAGCGGGCCATGATCGCCATGGCATTGTCCTGTGAGCCGGAACTGCTGATCTGCGACGAGCCGACAACGGCACTCGATGTCACCGTGCAGGCACAAGTGCTTGAGGTGATCGAAAAGGCGGCGCAGGAACTGGGAGCAGCGATTCTGCTCATTACCCACGACCTCGGGGTCGTGGCCGGAATGACCGACCGCGTCATGGTCATGTACGGCGGACAGATCGTGGAGCGCGCCGAAGTCGAAGATCTGTATTACCGGCCACGCATGCCCTATACGTGGGGGCTGCTCAGCTCGATTCCGCGGCTCGACGACGAAGCGGGCCGTCGCCTCACTCCCATCCCGGGCGTGCCTCCGCTGATGTCGCGTCCACCGAAGGGGTGTCGCTTCTCACCGCGATGCTCCTTCGCGCTCGACAAATGTACGGAGAGCGTCCCCGATCTGATCGAGATGTCCGGTGCCGGCGAGAACCACTTTGCCCGATGTGTACGGGTCCTGGAACCGGGTTTTGACAACAATGCAGCGGCGTTCGTGCGAAGCGGTGCGCAGCAATGAACGCTCCACAGGTGCCTGAGCTGGAGGTCCGTAATCTCGTCAAGCATTTTCCGATCCAGCGCGGTCTGCTGAAGCGAACGGTCGGTCACGTCCAGGCGGTCGATGGCGTGTCTTTTGCGGTGATGAAGGGCGAGACGCTCGGGCTCGTCGGTGAGTCTGGTTGCGGCAAATCGACAACTGCCCGCCTTGTGCTGCGTCTCATGGATCCAACCTCGGGCGAGATTTTCCTCGCCGGACGCGACATCACGAACCTCGAACACGAGGAAATGCGACTCCTGCGCAAGGACCTCCAGATTGTCTTTCAGGACCCATATGCATCGTTGAACCCGCGCATGACGGTTCGCCAGATCGTTGCCGAACCCATGATTGTGCAGGGCACATCAAAGGGAGATGCATACGCTCGGGTCGACGATCTTTTGGTGCGATGCGGACTCGCCCGTGAGCACGCTGCGCGGTACCCCCACGAGTTCTCGGGCGGGCAACGTCAGCGCATTGGCGTTGCACGGGCGCTGGCGAACGACCCGAAGGTGATCTTTCTCGATGAGCCGGTGTCAGCGCTCGACGTTTCGATCCAGGCGCAGATCGTCAACCTGCTGGAGGACCTCCAGGAGGAGCTGGGTGTCACGTACGTGTTCATCGCGCACGACCTCTCGGTCGTCGCGCATATCTCGGACCGAATCGGGGTGATGTACCTCGGCAAGATCGTGGAGACCGGGACGCGTGAGCAGGTATTCGCGGTCCCGTCACACCCGTACACGAAGGCGCTTCTGTCCGCCGTGCCGCTACCAGATCCGCGAGCCGAGCGGGCACGGAAGTTGCACCGCATCGTGTTGCAGGGCGACCTCCCCTCGGCGGCCGATCCGCCCAGTGGATGTCGATTCCGCACACGCTGCTGGAAGGCGACCGACCTGTGTGCGGCCGAGGAGCCAGCGCTGATCGACCGTGGCGGAGGGCACCCCGTTGCCTGCCACTTCCCCGAGAGCTGAACGCTCACTTCGCCGGTTGGTGCTCGGCTTCATCGAGGTCTCGGTCGCGGTACATCCGGCCCGTTCGCGGTGCACTGTGCGCGCCCGAACGTACCGCGGGCGGACCCGTTGTACCGCGCCTCGGCGGTTGGGACGCCAGCCCGGTCGGCCCTGCGAGCCCTGCTAGCCCTGCTCGGTCGCGGTACGTCCGGCCCGCTCGCGGTGCACTGTGCGCGCCCGAACGTACCGCGGGCGGACCCGTTGTACCGCGCCGCTGGCACGGGCCGGCCGAACGTCGCTGGTAGCATCGACTGTCCCTTTCACCTGAGGATTGTCCGTGGTTCTTACCTATTTCGTGATCGCCATTTTCGTTGTCTCTGCTTTGCTGATGCTCCTGCTGGTGCTGCTCCATAGCGGCCGTGGCGGCGGATTGTCCGACATGTTCGGCGGCGGGCTCAACTCGACCGCGGCGGGGTCAACGGTCGTGGAGCGAAACCTGAACCGGATCACCATTATTGCGGCGCTCGTCTTCACCTTTACCGGCATCGCCCTCGGCATCCGCATGCAGTAAGGGTTCCGGTCTTCACGGGATCTCCGCATCTCGTCCGAAGCGTCTCGACATGTCGGCCCTACGGTCG
The DNA here is from genome assembly GCA_043720395.1 of Acidimicrobiia bacterium. Taxonomy (GTDB): domain Bacteria; phylum Actinomycetota; class Acidimicrobiia; order Acidimicrobiales; family JANYDT01; genus JANOYY01. Next base: position 5,772 of record JAYSSR010000078.1, on the reverse strand, counting down.
ACGGGCATGCAACGTCAACGTCTTTTCCTGTTCGCCGCGGCCGCTGAGGCGGTGCTTCTCCTGGGTATCGCCGGGCTCCTCGTGTCCACAGTCTGGGCTGCGGTGGTGATGTTCTGGTTCGGGTGTCTCGGGCTCGTGAGCATCCGGTGCCGTGGCGACGAGCCATCACGTGCACTGACGACCTTCCACCGAACCTGCGCACTCGCGTTTCCGATCGGTGCGACGTGGATCAAGTGGCACGAGACCGCAATCGGATCAACGGAGAGCACGGGACTCAGCAACCGGCTGCAGCACTTCATGTGGGCATTCTGCAGCGTCGGACTGTTTGCACCGGTGCTCGCCAGGTGGGTGATGAAGCGGACGCTGCTGGAGTGCGCGTTGATCGTCGTCGGCTTCGTTGCGGCGCTGGGGAACCTCAACGAGGTGGGGGAGTGGAGCCGTCACACGTTGGCGATTGGGCGTGCCTACGACGACACGATCAAGGACCTCATAATGAACGCAGCAGGCTCGCTGACCGGTGCAGTCGTGCTCGCCCGATGTGCCGGCATCAACGGTTCCGTATCCCTGAGCCGGTCGCTCAGCAGGTTGCGCCGAGCAGCGTCAACGCCTCGATGACGCTGGGGTACCAGGCGTCCGCGAACTTCTCGCCACCGCCCGCCGTGAAGTGGGTGCCGTCCTGGGTGTCGGTTGCAGCGTTGAACCCGGCGTCGATCATCCGTCGAAAGGTCGGCGCGTAGAGAAGGCCGTCAGTCGAGCTGGCCTCACCGAGCTGGCGGGCCGCGTCGACGATGCCCTTCGAGGGTCCGGTCGTCGAGGTGACGTACTGACCAGGGGGGATATCGCCGACCACGATGACCGCGTCGGGGGCGGTGGCTTGTATCCGGGCTACCAGCTTGGTGAGTCTGGGCCCGGCCTGAGCGGCTTTGTCGCCACCTGCGGCAAGGTCGTTGTTCCCGATGGTGAGCAGGATCAATTCGGGGTCCCCTTTCCTGATCCACGCGTCGATGTTGGCCGTGATGTTGGAGGGCTTGCCTTGGAAGTCGAGGCTGGCGTCGGGCCCGATCGTGAACCCACCATGACCCTCGCCGTCCGGGTCTCCGCCGCCCGTCGGTGGCCAGTTGCTGGAGCCGACGAAATCGACGTTTCGGTTCTCGCCGGTGAGGCGTCGGAAGAGGGGGCCGCGGTAGGAGTCGGGGAAGGCGGTCAGCGAGTCGCCGAGGGGCATGACGCGGACGGGGCCGCATGCTCTTGTTGTCGGGGGTCTCGTTTCCGGGGCGGTTGTGGATTGGGGGGTCGTTGGTGCTGGCCTGAAGGTGGCGAGCGTCGTCGGCTTGGCCGTGGTCTTGGCGGTTTGATTGGTCCGCTTCTTGGTGGTGGTGCGTGCGGTTGCGTTGGTGCTGGTTCGCGCAAGCGCGCAGCCTGAGGTGGTCGCGAATGTGAGGGCTGCGATCGCGGCCACGAGGAGCTTGCGTGTCGTCTGCTCCGTTGTTCTGTAGCGAACAAAGAACAGGCACATCGGGAAATGCATCTACGAACGCTACTGGTGCGATCGGTCAAGAGGTCGCGGACAGGAACTGGTCGAACAGGGGCTGAATTCCGCGCGCGAGCGGTCGCGACGGCTCAGGTTTTCGGTACTTTCGACGGCTCGGCGCGCGGATTCCAGCCCCTGCTCAGCCTTGGAGTTCTGTTTTGCTCATTCGACGTGTCGCGATTTGGCGGGTTGGCTCGCAACCTCGCCTCGCGGCCGACCCTGGGGTCCCGTTTGGAGGAGCCGTTGAGCAGGGGCTGAAATCCGCGCGCTGGGGTCCGCCCCATTACTGCATTTGATGCTGTATCAAGTCATTTCGAGCGAGGGTGCGCGCGGATTCCAGCCCTGTCAATACCGGATGCTCGGTGGGCTGCGTCGCCCTTCGATCATCCGAAGCGATTTCAGGCGCGGGCGGGTTCCGGTGGTGCGCTACGCTTGCGTGCCCGCAAGGGACCACGTCGAAGTGGCGAAATAGGTAGACGCACCAGCTTGAGGGGCTGGCGCCTGAAAGGGCATGGGGGTTCAAGTCCCCCCTTCGACACGATTGTTGGACTCAGACGGAACCCGCCTGAGCCTGAGCCTGGGATCGCGAGCCCGTATGCCTTGAATCGTAGATCATCAGGCGTACGCGACCGTCTGGCGCGTTTCGGCTCTGTGATCGGGGCTGCGCGGTTGCTCCATCACGAGCGGTCGCTACAGCAGAACTACGGGGACGTGAATGAGGCGCGCCGCGGATACCAGAAGGGGCGAGGTCGTCGCGGTGACGATCGTCGCGTCGAGCGCGATCGCTACAGCGAGAGCTTCCAGGGTGAGGAAGTTCGCGCTGGTTGCCGAAGCGATCGCTGCCATCAGCGGGATTACGACGCGTGGTGTGAGCATTTCGACAGATGCGGGAAGCGTGCCAAGTGAGATTCGGACGATTTGGCGTTCTGGTTCGTCGAGGAGATTCATCAGGCGGTTTAGGGAGGTTTAGGGAGCCTTCGGCTCTGCCGGTGGCGATCGCCCGGGCAAGTCGGAAGTACCACGAGTAAGTCGTGGCCACGCCGTTGCTGGCGTGTGCTTCAAGCGCCGGAGAAGGCTTCCGGGCGAGGATTCCAAACAAGAGCTGATCGTCGACGACGATCATTCTCAGCCGGCGAGGTCGGGGTCGCCGTCCGCAGCTTCCCGGAGCGCCTTTGCAAGTTCACCGCTTCTGATGAACTCTTCGGCCCATTCGGTGAACTTCGGTGGTAGCGGGGTGGTGTCGAGTGGTGCGATGGCGATCTTGGGCAACGACGCTCGAGCACGCACGGCGGCATCGCGGACTACTTCCGGAAGATCTCGTACCTCGATAGCCATATTGCGATTCTATGACGGGTAGCGGAGTTTTGTCGGTGCAGTGCCGGTTTGTGATCGGGATCTGGCACTTCGGCGTGGCCGTTGAAGCACGCGCTCGCCATGGCAAGCGGTCGCGTCGGAAGGCGCGATTTCGAAGCTTGAGCACTCCGAAGACGTTCGCGGTTCCAGGCTCAGGTAGTACCTCGAAGGTCTTGGTGCGGTGCTCGAACTGGTTTGCCGTGTTCGATGACGACGAAAGGCGTGTCGCGGCCACCTCGGCAAGGGTTCGGCCGCCTGACTGGCTCGTCCGTCAAGCAATCTGCCCGGAAGGATCGCTCCCGCACGTCGGTGATGGAGGCACCCGGATGCTTCGTATCCACCCGGATAGGACGTCGGCACACTGGGCGTTCGTTCAGCGGCTCTCGCATCCGACTCCGTTGTCGTCTCGGTCGAGTCCGTAGATGTCGATGCCGATTACGCGCACGGGTCCTTTCACGTAGGCCGGCCCGTTCCCTTTGCCGCCAGCGCAGTCGACGTCGGAGGCGATGGGGACGCACGGCGAGTAGTTCGGGTCGCATTCCGCCGGTGAAGCAACTTGGGGCCACGATTCCTTGGCCGTCACCCGCTGCCAAACGTATTTCGGACCAGGAACGGCGGTGCAACGCAGGACGCCGAAGTTGCTGGCGTTGCTCAAGTGAAAGCCTTGCGCGGCAGCGTCGTGAAGGTGGCACCAGCTGCCGACACTGAGGCGGACCGGTGAACCAAGCGCTGAGCGAGGCCGTACAGCGTCGACCGAACGGCCCGAGCGTTTGTGCCCGATTGCGCGGGATCGTGAACGATGACCGAGAGCTGCTGGAGCGCCTCGCGAAGTGACTGACTCGTCGCAGCTTCGCTGCGTACCGGCTGGTTGTGTCGAATGCACCTTGCGGCCGGTTTCTCCGCTTCTGCCTACTTCGATTCAGCTTCGTGGTGAGGCACTCGGTTCGCCGCTGCTCGTGGTTCGGGGAGGAGCGTTGGGTAGCGGGGCTATGCGCTGAGGAGGAGTGTGCGGCGAATGGCGTCGGCGTAGTCGAGAGGGTCCCCCGGGAGGAGGTCGAGATGGACTCTTATGCCGCCGGGGTGTTCGGTGAGCGATATCACGCGGGCGAAGACGGGGTCGTCGGCGTCGCCGGTGATGACGATTGCACCGGGCTGGATTCGGTCGGGGTGCGTTGCTTCGTCTAGGAATGCCCACGGGTGACCGGTTTGGTCGATCTGGGTTGGATCGCATGGAATGTCGACCTCGATGGTCACTGTGTCACCTGCGTCGCTTGTGGGGATGGGCAGCGGATTGCTAAACATGTTCAGCAGCCGTTCGGCTTCATCGTAGTGAGGCGAGTTCAGAACGAGGTCGTAGTGCGGTTTCGTGTACGTGGGCAAGAGTAGGAGCCCTTCGTTTCGAAGTCGGCCGACGGTCGATACTGCGTAGGTGGAACGTGATGCGAGTGGGCCGGCGAGAACGTCGTCGAGTGTCCAGTCGTCGATGGTCAGGCTGACGCTGACGGAGTGCAGCGGCTTGCCTTGGAATGAGTGTACCCGTGCCTCGCGTAGGGCATGTTCGACAATCTTCGCAACGGCGATGGGCCCGCCGCGAAGCACGACAATGATGTCGTCGAGGAGTGCCTCTTGGCGGAGGAACGGTTCGATTGGTTCCAGCTCGATCATGGCGAGACCTTACGAGCTGCGAAAACCGCTGTCGTTGCCCATGAGCATGTCGAGCAGCGTCGACGCGTGAAGTCCTTCGGGATCTCTGGCGTCACGACTCGCGGGTGAGGGGCCGCGAAACGCAACGTCTTCACAAAGTCCTGGAAGATGCCGGGGTGAAGTTGTCGTCGGTCGCGTCGTCGGTTCTCACGAAATCGGGTCGAGAGATGATCGATGCGTTGATTACGGGTCAACGTGACCCGGTTCTTCTCGCGGATCTTGCGAAGGGCAGGATGCGATCCAAGATTGGGTTGCTTGAAGACGCGCTCGCGGGCCGGTTCAACGAACATCACGCACGAATGTGTCGGGTCATGCTCGCCCGGATCGATCAAGCCGACCGGACCACTACTCGGCATTCAATGCCGGGAATTTCATTTTGAACGGGCTCGCGTCCGATGTGCTCTCGGTGAGTGTCGTGGATGATGCGCTGGTCGAAGGGCCGGAGACGTTTACGATCACGATCGCGCTGACCGCTGTGGCGGGGAACGCGAATTGTGTGTTGGGTGACGCGACGGCGACGATCACGATCATCAGCAATGACGTGGCACCGGTGTTGTCGGTGGTGTCGATCGCGGATGCGACGCTCACTGAGGGCGGCTCGAGCGATCAGGTGACGATTTCGATGACGAACCCGGCGGGCCGCGTGTGTCAGTTGGCGGTGACCTCGATGAACGGGACTGCGGAAGCGCCCGGCGACTACTCGGCGTTCAATGGCGGGGCCTTCAACTTGAACCTCGCTTCCGATGTGGTCTCGATCAGTGTCGAGGACGATCAACTGGTCGAAGGGCCTGAGACGTTCACGATCACGATCGTGCTGACCGCTGTGGCGGGGACGTCAATTGTGTGTTGGGTGACGCGACGGCGGCGACGATCACGATCATCAGCAATGACGTCGCGCCGGGGCGCACACCGGGCTACTGGAAGAACCACGCGTCGGCGTGGCCGTCGGCCTACACCACCGGGACGCTGGTCCAGAACGTGTTCACCGTGCCTGCCTGCCTACGGACCGGTGGCAACCTCGACCTGTCGAAGCCGGCTGGGCCGGACAGCTTGACGCAGGCCCTGAGCTACAAAGGCGGCAACATGGTCAAGGGCAAGGCCGAGACCCTGCTGCGGGCGGCGGTCGCGGCCCTGCTGAACGAGGCCAGCTTCGGCGACCAGTTCCCGCCCTACGCCACCACCGC